>NZ_JBWWVS010000002.1:0-765793 GCF_056675615.1 Xanthomonas sp. NCPPB 2864 | reverse complement strand
CGCCCCATCGCGCGCGAGCGCGCTCCTACTTTGTCGCCCTACGGCTGCACCACCGTCATCGTCGCTGGCGTGCTGCGCCCCACGCCGCGCAGCTCGGGGCGGTACATGTCTTCCACCAACGATGGCGGCACCGTGTACGTGCCCGGGGTGACTGCGCGCACCAGGTAATACAGCTGCGCCTTGCTGCCCGAGGACAGCGCCAGCGCGGCCACATAGCGGTCGTCGCGGAATTCTTCGTGCTTGACGTCGGCGGCGCTGGAACGCTCGCTGATGCCGATGCCGTCCACCACCACGTCGGCCCATTGCTTGGCATCGCCGAGATTGAAGTTCTCGATCTCCAGGCCGGCCGGCAGCAGGTCGGTCAGCAGCGCGTCCGGCATGTCGCTGTTGGCGGTGATGGTGACGCGCACGATCAGCGCTTCGCCTTCCTTCAATGCACGCGGGGTCCACGGTTTGCCATCGGTGGTGTACCAGCTGCGCTCCACGCTGAGATTGCTCGTGTCCGGCTCCGGTGCGCTGCGCGGGATGCCGGCCACTTCCAGGCTGGCGTACATCGGTGCCTCGCCCTGCGGTGCGAACTGCACGCCGCGCGCCAGGGCGGCGCTGTCGAAACTGCGCCCGAACAGGCGTGCCGGCGCAATCTCCTGCGTCTCGCCACCAACAGTCAAGGTGCCGGACACCTGCTTGCCCTGCCCGACCATCAAGGCCTTGCCCAAGCGCGCCAGCGCCACCTGCTCCTGCGTGCTCAGCCACAGCCAGCCGGTGGCGCGGCGTGCATCCAGCGCGCGGCCCAATGCCACTGCGCGGGTGTCGTACTCGGGCTTGGACAAGCCACGCTCGTGCAGCAGCGCCATCATCAAGGCATCGTCGCGGATCGCGCTGCCGTAATCGGCGAAGTACGGCGGGCGCTCGCTGCTGTCCTTGGCAAAACCCGCCTTGATCGCCGCCTGCCCACGCTTGGTGTCGCCCTGCAGCGACAACGCCGCGCCCAGATGCACCAGCGACAAACCGGTCAGCGCCTTGTCGCGCTGGTTGTCGTACAACGCGCGCAGCGTGCCCAGCGGGGCGCGGTTGACGCGTGCCAGCACATAGCCGGACCAGGCCTGGTTGGCGAACTTCAGGCTATCGCGGCGGTCCTGCCCGTAGAACTCGTTGCCACCGGACAGCAGGTCCTCGCTGAGCCGATTGAGCGCCTTCTGCAGCACGTTGTCGGGCACCGCAAAACCGGCGTCCTTGGCGTCGAGCAGAAACTCGGCGATGTACGGGGTCAGGCCCGGATTGACGTAACCGTCGTCGCCCCACATCGAAAAATGCCCGCTGGCGATCTGCATCGAGGCAAGGCGACCGAATGCGCCTTCCATGCGCTCGCGGCGCTTGGCCGCCTCCAGCCCCTTGGTGCCCAGTGCCCTGGCGGTGGCATCGTCGAGCAAGAGTGCGGCGTAGCCCTTGCTGGTGGTCTGCTCGGCGCAGCCATACGGATAGTCCAACGCCCCCTGCAGGGCGCTGGCGAACGGAATCGGCGGCAGCGGGCTGACCACCATGCGCGCGGTCACCGAGCCAGCCATCAGGCCATCGGCAAAGCCGCTGTCCAGGGTGATCGGCGCCAACGGATCGAGCACGCGCGTCTGTGCACGCAACACCTGCGGCCAGCCGGCACGCACCGGCAGGTCGTAGCTGCGGTCGGCCTTGAAGCCGTTGCCGTCCACACGCACGCGCACCTTGGCCACGCTATAGCCTTCGGTGGCGCTCAGCGGGAAGCTCAGCGTCTGCTTGGCATCCACACCGAGCTTGACGCTGCGCGCCGCCTCGGCGATGGCCAGCGGGCCGATCCCGTCCACGCGCACATTGAACTCGCCCGGCTTGCCGGTGAAGTTCTGCACATCCAGCGTCACCGTGCTGCGGTCGCCCGGTGCCATCACGCGCGGCATGCTGGCCTCGGCCAGGATCGGGGCACGCACCACGGTTTCCACCGCGTGGTTGCCGAACCGCGTATCCGAATACACCAACGCCGACACCCGCAGCGTGCCGTTGAAATCCGGCACTGGCAGTTGCACGCGCGCATTGCCCTTGGCATCGAGCTTCACAGAGCCGGAGAACAGGTCCACGGTCTGCACGCGCGCGGTCGGGCGCTTGGCCTGCGGCAAGGCTTCCAGCGCCATGTCGCCGCCGAACTTGAGCTTGCCGCTGGCGCCTTCGAAGCTCTCGATCACGCGCCCATAGATGTCGTAGGCATCGGTGCCCAGACGACGCTGCGCGAAGAACTGCGCATTGGCATCGGGCACCGGGAAGCGGGTGATGTTGAGGATGCCCACGTCCACCGCCGAGATGGTCACGTGCGCCGCCTTGCCGGCCAGCTCCGGCACGCTCACCGTCACCGGCAACGCCTGCTCGGGGCGCATCTGCTTGGGCACAGCCAGGCCCACCGCCACGCGTCGCGCCTTGCGGTCCATCGGCACATACGCCACGCCCACCGCGCGCGCCGGGGTGATCTTGCTCGGCGCACTGCCGCCGCGGAACACCAACGCGGTGACGTAGACATCGTGGCGTTCCCACGCGTCGGTCACCGGGATTTCGAAGCTGCTGCCCGGCTTGACGTCGATGTCCTGCACGTACAGCAGCTTGTCGCTTTCCACCAGCAGCACGCCCTTGCCGGCATGCGGCGGGGTCAGCGTGACGGTGAGCGTGTCGCCGGCGCGATAGGCGGTCTTGTCCAAGGCCAGCTTGACCTTGTCCGGGCGCGCGTCCAGGCCGCGGTTTTCGTCGTTCCAACTCCAGCCGGCACGGAACGGGTAGCGCGTGGTCAGCCCGGTGGCCGGGTCGAACACATCCAGGCGGTACTCGCCCCACTCCACCGGGACCTCGAGCTTGGCGTTGCCGCCGGCGATGTCGAGCGTGCGCGTGTCCTTGTTCTCGAAGCGGCGGGTGAAGTCGTAATCCCAATGGTCGTCGGTGTAGTTCCAGTGGTAATCGCGCAGCTCGCGCACCAGCGTGGCCTTCAGGCCCTTGGCCGGTTGCGGCTTGCCATCGGCATCCACGCGGGTGATTTCGAAGCGCGCGGTGCCGTTGGCGTCGGTGCCGTCCTTGTCGTCGAACAGGGGGCGCACGCCGACCAGCGCCTTGGCCGGCCACAGCACGCGCTTGACGCTGCGGGTGACGGTGCGCCCGCCGGTCTCGTACACGCTGCCCGAGACCACCGCCGCAATCGTGCTGACCGGCTTGGCTTCGGCAGGCAGCGCGATGTCTTCGCGCAATACGCCATCGCTGCCGAACTCGGTGTCGATCACGTCCTTGGCTTCGCGTGGCAGCTCCAGCGTGGGGTCGCCGAAGAACCAGCCCGGCAACGACTCAAGCGGATGCTGCTCGACGCTGACCGCAAGCTTGGCGGTGAAGCGGTTGCCGTCGGCCGGCGCGCCATACAGGTACGCGGCATTGGCGACCAGCGTGAACGGCTGGCCGGCGCTCAGGGTCTTTTGGGTGCTGTCCAGATCCAGCTTCATGCGCTCGGGCAGGAACTCTTCCACGCGCACGGTCATGCCCTGCACGGCGTCCTTGCTGGCCGGATCGGTGCGGAATTCCACCTGCCAGCGGCCGGTCGGCGCATCGGCCGGAATCTGCTGGGTGAACTCGAAATAGCCCTGCTCGCCCGGCTGCAGCTTGGTCTCGCGGAAGGTCTTGCCGTCCGGCTGCTTGAGGCGCAGGAATACCGGCTGCGGCTTGGTCGGCTTGCCGTCGTTGTCGCGCAGGATCGCCGACACGCGCATGGTCTCGCCGGGGCGATACAGGTCGCGACCAGCCCAGGCGAACACGTCGAACCAGGCGCTCTCGCGCCCGGCAACCGCAAATTCGCTCAGGTCCAGCGCCGGCTGGTTGAACGGCAGCACCGAGATATCGGTCTTGCTGCGCGCCACCAGCACGTGACCGGCATCGAGCGTGTAGTTGAGCAGCGCATTGCCGTTGCCGTCGGTGGCGCCCTTGAGGAACAGCTCACCCTTGGCATCGAGGACGCGCACTTCCACGTTCTTGATCGGCTCGCCGCTTTGCAGCGAGGCGGTGTGCACGAACAGCTTGTCCTTGTAGGCGCGCGTGTGCAGGCCGATGTCGCTGACGGTGAAGAACGCGGTGTCGAAGCCATTGTCGAAACTGCCGGCACGCTTCATCACCGCAAAGTACAGGCCCGGCTCCTGCAGTTCCTTGATGTCCTGCGTGGGCAGGTAGGTCAGCACGCGCTCGTTCTGCTTGCCGCCGAGGATGAAACGATTGACGTAGACCGGGTCAGCCAGCTTGGACAACGGCTGCTTGTCGTTATATTCGCTCTCCAGCTCCCAGCTGCCGCGACGACCGCCGCGCTGGAACTGCTGGAAGAACGCCGGCAGCGACTTCTCGCGCACGCGCAGGAACTCCACGTCCACTTCCGGCACGTTGACCGACACCACCGGCAGGCCGCGGCTCTCGCGTGCCGGCAGCACGCTGCCTTGCGAAGCGAACCCGGCCACCGGCTTGAGCGCGCCGGTGTAGACCTTCTGCTTGAGCGGCTTGCCCAGGCGGCTGCCATCAGCGGCCAGCAGGTTGGCGTCGACCAGCACGGTGTAGTCCTTGGCCGCTTCCACGTACGGGTAGCGCAGCGTCTTGCCGTCGTCGGACAGCGTCCAGCTGCTGTCGCCGGTGCCGACCTTCTCCTCGAAACGCACAAGCGCATCGAAGTCCTGCGTGCCCACCAACGGCCGCGAGAATTCCAGCGCCAGCGACAGGCCGTCGCTGGTCTGGTCGGGATAGGCGCGCGCCAGCGCAAAACCGGTGATGGCCTGCTTGTCGGCCTTGATCGCCTCGCCGCTGGCGACAGGCAGCTGGCCGCTTTCGTTGCGCTTGCACGCCACCGCGCCGATCGCCACGCTCAGCAAGACCACCCACAGCAACATGCGCCGCGTGCCCGACCACTTCATCCCTGATTCCCGGCTATCCATTCGCACTACCCCATGACTGAGGACGCAAGTATAGCGATGCCGTTCACGTCACCGATGCTGGCATGGGGCGACGCAAGGACTTGCCGATGGGCGGCGATGACGCGCCACCGGGCCAGCGCTGCGATGGCACCTGCGTGCCCTACCGACGGTGAGCGCACTGGTTTGACGACGGTCCATGGCAGGTCGCGCTGAGTTGCGGCTTGGCTGCAGGGCCCTTACCCGCCCACTATCGCGGGACACGCCGCAAGTACGTCCATGTAGGCTCTTACGCGGCATCCATGCCGCGTAAGGTCCCGCGACGGTGGGCGGGCAAGGACCAGTCGAGATGGTCGGTGTGCAGGGGCGCACACAGGGCATGGCGTGCATTGTTCGGAGGATGGTGCGTCCAACAACCGTTCCATCACAAGCAGAGCAACAAGCAGGCGTTCAACCAAGCAACCGACGCATTTTCTGGTGCGGTGTCCTCGCCGATTGCGGGACCGTGTGGCGGCATGGATGCCGCCACCGAGCCTACAAGGACGTACTTGCGGCGTGTCCCGCGAGCGGTGAGGGCATCGCGCACACGACCAACCAGGCTTTTGACTGCATCCCAAAGTGCGGCCGATGAAGCACTTCACTCGCCACCAAGCCGGCACTCACCACATTATTGACAGCCGCTCCTAGCGCAACTGCAGCACCGTGCGCATGTACAGGTCGATCAACGCCGGCTTGTCCGCACGCAGGCAGGCCTGCACGTTCGGTGTGCCTGCGCCTTCTTGGGTGTAGCCCTGCGCATCGACGTCCAGATGCAGCGGCGTGGTCGGGCACAGGTCGGGGCGCAGCAGCCAGGCCACCGGCACTGCGTCGAACAGGGTCGGCGTGGCGCTGGCCCAGGGCTGGTCGGTATTGCGCCACTGGTAGTACAGCTGGGTGAGCGCATCGGTGAGCCCATCGCCATGTGCAAACAAGGCGATGCGCTCGGGTTCTTCCAGCGTGATCTGGGTGGCGTCCAAGGGCAGCAACACGATCGGCACGCCGGCCGCGAACACCTGCTGCGCCGCCGGTACATCGGCCAGGATGTTGTACTCCGGCGCCGGCGCGCTGGCAGGACGATAGGCCGACTTGCCATAGCCGACGCGCACCGACCCGCCCATCGCCACGATGCGCTTGAGCTTGGCAAAGCCGGCCGGGTCGCGCTGCTGCGCCATTGCGGCGTCGGTCATCGGCCCCAACATCAGCAAGGTCACCTTGCCAGGGTGCAGGCGCGCCTGCTGCAGGATCATCGCCGCCGCATCCGGCAGCTTGCCGGGCAACTGTCCCCTGGCGGCCCAGCGCTCCTGGCTGAAGGGGATCGCGCTGGTGGTGCGTGCGCCCACCGCCAACGGAATCTCGCTGCGCCCGGCCTGCTGCAACAGGCGCTGCAGCAGCTGCGCACGCACGCTGGTGTCGCCCCAGGCCGATGCGATGCCCAGCACATGCAGCTGCGGGCTACGCAGCAACAGCCCGAGCGCAAACGCATCGTCGATGTCGTCGCCGATATCGGTGGAGACCACCAGCAACTCGGGAGACGTCGACGTGGGTGTGGGCGCTGGCTGCGCCGCAGTGGCGGCAGGCGTCTGCGCCCATGCCACTGCCGACGCACACCACAGCCCCAGCATCCACCACATGTTTCGCCATCTGCGCTGCATGCATCCACTCCTGCGACCATAAAAAAAACCGCCGGCATGTTGGCCGGCGGTTCGATAGTGCTACACCACGACGCCGATCAGAAGTTGGCGCGGAACTGCGCACCGACGATGCGCGGGTCGTTGATGAAGCCGGTGAGGTTGTTGAAGTCGATCGCACCGGTCACGCGGATCTGGTTGGTGCAGTTGCGGCAGAACACCGACAACTCGTACGCGCCCGCGCCCCAGTTGTAGCCGATCTTGGCGCCGCCCTCGACCAGCGGCTGGCCGGTGAACTCCTTGGAGTCGTACAGGAAGAAGTTCACTTCGCTGCGGTAGGACCAGTCGGTGTAGAAGAACAGCTCGCCGTCGTTGCCCATCGGGATGCCGTAACGCAGGGTGGCGTTGGCCATCCACTTGGCAGCCTGCGGCAGGTCGTTGCCGTCGATGATGGCGTTGCCGGCCGCATTGAGCGGGTCGGTCACGGTGCAGGTGCGGCACACGCCCACCGACAGGGTCGGGTCGTCGATGCGGGTCCAGTTGTAGGCGCCGCCGGCGGTGACGCGCAGGTTCTGGGTGAGCAGCGCTTCGAAGTCGAACTCTGCGCCGCGCGCCTTGGTCTTGTCGGCGTTGAGCAGGCGCACGTCGTTGGAGACGCCGCCCACTGCGGTGAGCTGCTGGTTCTTGACGCGGAAATCGTAGATGTCAAAGCTCAGACGCGCGCGGTTGTCGAACAGGTCGGACTTGATGCCGATCTCGAACGAATCCACCGTCTCCGGCTCGGCCACGGTCAGCGGCGCGGTGCCCGAAGGCACGCCGAAGCTGGCGCCGCGGAAGCCGCGTGCGGCACGGGCGTACACGTTGACGTCGTCGTTGATGGCGAAGGTGGCGGCCAGATCGCCGGTGACCTTGGAGTTGTCGGTCTCGCCGCTGGACGGCTCGACCAGCGTGACGCGGTCCAGCGCCAGCACGTCGAAGGTCTTCTTGTCGTAGGTGTAGCGGATGCCGGCGCGCAGGTTCAGGCGATCGGTGGCCGCGTAGTTCAACGAGCCGAATGCCGCCCACGAGGTATTGCGCTGGCGGGTCAGCTGGTAGCTGGCCAGATCGCCGCCGCTGAAGGTGTTGTAGGTGTAGTTTTCGCCTTCCACGTCGTCGTGGAAGTAGTACAGGCCGGCCTGCCAGTTGAGCGGGCCTTCGTATTGCGATTCGGCACGCAGTTCCTGGCTGTACTGGTCCAGGCTCTTGATGCCGCCGGCGGTTTCCACCGGGAACGGAATCACGCCCGGGCCGGACGGCGGTGCGAACACCGCGCCGAAGCCGCCGTCGATATCGCCGCGGCTGTAGTACTTGCCGATGCCCTCGTAGGCAGTGATCGAGTGCAGCGCGATGTCGCCCAGGTCCCAGGTCAGATTGGCGCTGCCGCCGTAGGTCTGCAGTTCCTGGTTGTTGGCGCCATCGATGAAGGACTTCTCTTCGTCGAAGCCGTCCACCAGCTGGTTGGTGCCGGGCTGGATGATGTTGGCGCGGAACAGCCGCGCGGTGCCGTCAAGGTGACGCGCATGCGCGTTGAACAAGGCGCTGAAATCGTCGCTGGCCTGGTACAGCAGCTGCAGGCGCACGGCCGAGTCGGTATAGCCTTCCAGATCGCGGCCATCGCGGTTTTCCACCCAGTCGTCGCGGCGCTGGCCCAGCGTGGACAGACGCGCCGCCCAATGGTCGCCCATGGCGATGCTCAGGCCGCTTTCCAGGGTCATGGTGCCGTAGGTGCCGTAGGACAGGCTGGCGTAGCCGTCATTGGCGCCGATGGCCGGCTTGACCGAGTTGAACTTGACCACGCCGGCCGGCGTGTTGCGGCCGAACAGCGTGCCCTGCGGGCCGCGCAGCACTTCCAGGCCTTCCAGATCGAAGATCGGGAAGCCCTTCAGAAATGCATTTTCCTGCACCACGTCGTCATAGATCAGCGACACCGGCTGCGAGGCATAGGTGTTGAAGTCGGTGTTGCCGTAGCCGCGGATGTACACGCGCGGGAACACACGGCCGTTGGACGACTCGATGTTGAGGCTGGGCGCCTTGCCCGCGAGCACGCGGATATCCGAGCCGCTGGTGGAGATGGCATCCAGGAACTCCGGACGCAGCACCGATGCCGAGACCGGTACGTCCTTGGAATCTTCCGAGCGGCGCTCGACCGTGACCTTGACCGCGTCCAGGCGCACGACACCGTCGTCGCCGGGCGCCTGCTGGGCAGCGGCATGGAGCGGGAGAAGGGAAGCAACGGCAACGGCGAGCGCGCTGATCTTGAGCGACCGGCTGGCGGACATGGGAAGACTCCGAATTCGGTTGGCGGAGCGGCCTGATCTGCATGCCGCGTTGCAACAGAATTAACACGATTTACACAAATTTGGCAGAGCGCGTGCGAAAAAGTTTTCCGAATTCGAAAAGGCGTTCGAATTAATGCAACACGCGCATGCAATTTGTGCGTTGGGGCCTGCCCGGTCTCAGCGGGCAGTTAGCCGACCCCGGCGGCGTCGACCGGCACCCGCACCCAGCCTTCCATCAGCACCCGCGCACTGCGGCTCATCAGCGCCTTGGTTACCTGCCACTGGCCGTCCACCAGCTGCGCCTCGGCGCCGACGCGCAAGGTCCCGGAGGGATGCCCGAAGCGCACCGCAGAACGCGCCGCGCCGCCCGCCGCCAGATTGACCAGGGTGCCGGGCACCGCGGCCGCGGTGCCGATCGCCACCGCGGCGGTGCCCATCATGGCGTGATGCAACTTGCCCATCGACATCGCGCGCACCAGCAGATCGAGCTCGGCGGCATGTACCGACTTGCCGCTAGAGGCGGTGTAATCGGCCGGCGGCGCCACGAACGCCACCTTCGGCGTGTGCTGCCGCGTCGCTGCGTCTTCCACCTTCGCAATCAAGCCCATCCGCACCGCGCCGTGCGCACGCAGGGTCTCGAACATCGTCAATGCACGCGGGTCGCCATTGATCGCTTCCTGCAGCTCGGTACCGGTATAGCCCAGGTCGCGCGCGTTGACGAAGATGGTCGGGATGCCGGCATTGATCAGCGTTGCGGCGATCGTGCCCAGGCCGGGAATCTCCAGCTGATCGATCAGCTGGCCGGTGGGGAACATCGCCCCGCCCTCGCCTTCGGCATCGTCGGCCGGGTCGAGAAATTCCAGCTGCACTTCGGCGGCAGGAAAGGTCACCCCATCCAGTTCGAAGTCGCCGGTTTCCTGCACCTGGCCATCGGTCATCGGCACATGCGCCACAATGGTCTTGCCGATATTGGCCTGCCAGATCCGCACCGTCGCCACGCCGTCGCGCGGCACCCGGGCGGCATCGATCAGGCCATTGGCGATCGCAAACGGCCCCACCGCCGCCGACAGGTTGCCGCAGTTGCCGCTCCAGTCCACGAACGCGCTGTCGATGGACACCTGCCCGAACAGATAGTCCACATCATGCCCGGCACGCGCACTGACCGACACGATCACGCTCTTGCTGGTGCTGGAGGTCGCCCCGCCCATGCCATCGATTTGCTTGCCATACGGATCGGGGCTGCCGATCACCCGCAGCAACAACGCATCGCGCGCAGGCCCGGGCTGCTGCGCGGCGGCGGGCAGATCCTGTAGGCGAAAGAACACGCCCTTGCTGGTGCCGCCACGCATGTAGGTGGCCGGGATGCGGAGTTGGGGGAGCGGGGTCATGGGAGGGCCGGGATTGGGGATTGGAGAATGGGGTTGGGTGGCAGACCCACGGCAAGGGCCATGGACGCTAGTGCGCTTGCGGTACTGATGTCGTTTTCAACAAATCTCGATTCCCGACTCCCGATTCCCGGCTCTCAAGAAAATCCTGCGCAAACCGTTGCAGCACGCCGCCCGCCTCGTAGATGGACACTTCTTCGGCGGTGTCCAGGCGGCAGATGACCGGCACCTGCACCTGCTCGCCGTTGCGCCGATGGATCGACAGCGTCAGCGTGGCGCCCGGCGTGCGCTCGCCGACCACATCGAAGGTTTCGCTGCCGTCGATGCCCAGCGTCTTGCGATCGGTGCCCGGCTTGAACTCCAGCGGCAACACGCCCATGCCGATTAGGTTGGTGCGGTGGATCCGCTCGAAGCCTTCGGCCACGATCACCTCCACCCCGGCCAGACGCACGCCCTTGGCGGCCCAGTCGCGTGAGGAGCCCTGACCGTAATCGGCACCGGCAATGATGATCAGCGGCTGCTTGCGCATCATGTAGGTTTCGATCGCCTCCCACATGCGCAGCACCTGCCCTTCCGGTTCCAGCCGCGTCAACGAACCGGCGGTGACCTGTCCATCGATCACCGCCATTTCGTTGACCAGTTTGGGGTTGGCGAACGTGGCGCGCTGCGCGGTGAGGTGATCGCCGCGATGGGTGGCGTAGGAATTGAAGTCTTCCTCCGGCACGCCCATCTGCGCCAGGTATTCGCCTGCCGCGCTGCCGGCCAGGATCGCATTCGACGGCGACAGATGGTCGGTGGTGATGTTGTCGCCCAGCACCGCCAACGGGCGCAGGCCCTGCAAACTGCGTGCACCGGCGAGAGCGCCTTCCCAGTACGGCGGGCGCCGGATGTAGGTGCTGGCCGGTCGCCAGTCGTACAACGGACTGACGCGGATGCCCTGCCCCGCGCTGCGCTTGAACATCGGGTCGTAGACGCTGCGGAAGTGCTCCGGCTTGACGCTGCGCGCCACCACCGCATCGATCTCCGTATCGCTCGGCCATAGGTCCTTGAGCGTCACCGCCACGCCATCGGCATCGATGCCCAGCACATCCTTTTCGATATCGAAGCGCACCGTGCCGGCGATGGCATAGGCAATCACCAACGGCGGCGATGCCAGAAACGCCTGCTTCGCATACGGATGGATGCGCCCGTCGAAATTGCGGTTGCCCGACAACACCGCGGTGGCATACAGATCGCGGTCGATGATCTCCTGCTGGATCGCAGGGTCCAGCGCGCCGCTCATGCCATTACAAGTGGTGCAGGCAAACGCGACGATGCCGAAACCCAGTTGTTCTAGCTCGCCCAGCAACCCGGCCTCTTCCAGGTACAACTGCACCGCCTTGGAACCCGGCGCCAGCGAACTCTTCACCCAGGGTTTGCGCGTCAATCCGCGTGCATTCGCATTGCGCGCCAGCAAGCCTGCGGCAATGACGTTGCGCGGGTTGGAGGTATTGGTGCACGAAGTGATCGCGGCGATGATCACCGCGCCATCGGGCATCTGGCCCGGCACGGCATCCCAGACGCCGGCAATGCCGCGCTCGGCCAGCTCGCTGGTGGCCACGCGCTTGTGCGGATTGGATGGCCCGGCCATGTTGCGCACCACGCTCGACAGGTCGAACTGCAGCACACGCTCGTACTGCGCTGTGACCAGGTCATCCGCCCACAGGCCGGTGTGGCGTGCGTAGGTCTCCACCAAGGCGATCTGTGCGTCCTCGCGCCCGGTCAGGCGCAGGTAATCCAACGTCTGCTGGTCGATATAGAACATCGCCGCAGTGGCACCGAACTCCGGCGTCATGTTGGAGATGGTCGCGCGATCGCCGATGGTCAGCGCGCTGGCGCCGGCCCCGTAGAACTCCAGATAGGCACCGACCACACGTTGCTGCCGCAGGAACTCGGTCAGGGCCAACACGATGTCGGTGGCGGTAATGCCGGGCGCCGGCCGGCCCAGCAGTTCCACACCGATGATGTCGGGCAGGCGCATCCACGAGGCGCGCCCCAGCATCACGTTTTCCGCTTCCAGCCCGCCCACGCCCACTGCGATCACACCCAGCGCATCCACATGCGGGGTGTGGCTGTCGGTGCCTACGCAGGTATCCGGGAACGCCACGCCATCGAGCGTGTAGATCACCGGCGACATCTTCTCCAGATTGATCTGATGCATGATCCCGTTGCCCGGCGGAATCACTTCCATGTTTTCGAATGCGCGCTTGGTCCACTCGATGAAATGGAAGCGGTCGGCGTTGCGCCGATCTTCCACGCTGCGATTCTTGGCGAAGGCCTGCTTGTCGAAACCGGCGTATTCCACCGCCAGCGAGTGATCGACGATCAACTGCACCGGCACCACCGGGTTGACCTGCGCCGGGTCGCCACCCTGTTCGGCGATCGCATCGCGCAGCCCGGCCAGGTCGACCAGCGCGGTCTGCCCCAGAATGTCGTGACAGACCACCCGCGCCGGAAACCACGGAAAATCCAGTTCGCGCCTGCGCTCGATCAGCTGGCGCAGGTACGCCTCCAGCATCTGCGGTTCGGCGCGCCGCACCAGATTCTCCGCGTGCACACGTGCGGTGTACGGCAGCGTTGCATAGGCGCCGGGTTGCAGCGCATCCACGGCGGCGCGTGCATCGAAGTAGTCCAACGAGGTGCCCGGCAAGGGCTTGCGGTACTGGCTGTTCATGGCTGGCGATATCGAAGCGGGCGGGGGGTATTTCGGGATTCGGGAATCGGGAATCGGGAATCGGGAATCGGGAATCGGATTCAGGATTTCCGGCGTGGGGGGGACTGCCATCTCTCGTTGCGGTTGCCATCGTCTGATCGCCTTCGTTGAGCGAAGGCGATCGTGGTGGATCAATCCAACCGCTGGCGCGTCCTCAGGAGCGTTGATCCAGCGGTACGAAGACCTGATCTTCCGGGCCGGTGTAATTGGCCGAGGGACGAATGATCTTGCCGTCCATGCGCTGCTCGATGATGTGCGCGCTCCACCCGGCAGTGCGCGCCAGCACGAACAGCGGCGTAAACATCGCCGTCGGCACGCCCATCATGTGGTAGCTGACCGCACTGAACCAATCCAGGTTGGGGAACATCTTCTTGATGTCCCACATCACCGTCTCCAGGCGCTCGGCGATGTCGTACATCTTGCGGCTGCCCTGCTCATCGGAGAGTTCGCGCGCCACCTCCTTGATCACCTTGTTGCGCGGATCGGACACGGTGTAGACCGGGTGCCCGAAGCCGATCACCACTTCCTTGCGTTCCACACGCGCCTTGATGTCGGCCTCGGCCTCGTCCGGGGTGTCGTAGCGCTTCTGCACCTCGAAGGCCACCTCGTTGGCGCCGCCATGCTTGGGCCCGCGCAACGCGCCGATGCCGCCGGCAATGGCGCTGTACATGTCGCTGCCGGTGCCGGCGATCACCCGGCTTGCAAACGTGGAGGCATTGAACTCGTGCTCGGCGTACAGGATCAGGCTGGTGTGCATCGCACGCACCCACGAGTCCTTCGGCGCGAACCCGTGCAGCAGATGCAGGAAGTGCCCGCCGATCGAGTCGTCGTCGGTTTCCACCTCGATGCGCTTGCCGTTGTGGCTGTAGTGGTACCAGTACAGCAGCATCGATCCCAGCGAGGCCATCAGCTTGTCGGCGATATCGCGCGCGCCGGGATGATTGTGATCGTCCTTTTCCGGCTGCAGGCAGCCCAGCACCGACACCCCGGTGCGCATCACATCCATCGGATGCGCCGACGGCGGCAGCTGCTCCAGTGCGGTTTTCACTGCCGCCGGCACGCCGCGCAGCGAGCGCAGCTTGGCCTTGTAACCGCGCAGTTCGCCGTCGTTGGGCAGCTTGCCGTGCACCAGCAGATAGGCAATTTCCTCAAACTCGCTGGTGGTGGCCAGATCCAGGATGTCGTAGCCACGGTAATGCAGATCGTTGCCGCTGCGGCCCACCGTGCACAGCGCGGTGTTGCCTGCAGCAGTGCCGGACAGTGCGACGGATTTCTTCGGCTTGAAGCCGGGATTGACGGTGTCGTTCATGCGATGCGCTCCCAAACGGTGTCGTGTTGCGGTGTCACGGATGAAGTGGCCAAACCTGCACGCAGCAAGGCGCGATCATGCGCCTTTGCGTGCAAACAACGCGTCCAGGCGCTGCTCGTAGCCGTGGTAGCCGATGCGCTCGTACAGCTCTTCGCGCGTCTGCATGGTGTCCAGCACGGCCTGCTGATGGCCATCGCGCCGAATCGCGGTATAGACCGCCTCGGCCGCCTTGTTGGCAGCGCGGAATGCCGACAGCGGAAACAGCTGGATCGCCACACCGGCCTGCGCAAGCTGGTCGCGCGTAAACAGCGGTGTCTTGCCGAATTCGGTGATGTTGGCCAGCACCGGCACGCCCACTGCATCGACAAAACGCTTGTAGGTGTCCAGGTCGTACGCGGCTTCGGCAAAGATGCCGTCGGCACCGGCTTCCACGCAGGCGATCGCGCGCTCGATCGCCGCATCCACGCCTTCCATCTGGATCGCATCGGTGCGCGCAATCAGGAAGAACGCCGCATCGGTCTTGGCATCGGCCGCCGCCTTGACCCGGTCGACCATCTCGGCCTGGCTGACGATCTCCTTACCCGGCCGATGCCCGCAACGCTTGGCGCCGACCTGGTCCTCGATATGGCAGCCGGCTGCGCCCGCCTTGATCAGCGACTTGATGGTGCGCTCGATGTTGAACGCGCTCGGCCCGAAGCCGGTGTCCACGTCCACCAGCAGCGGCAGCTCGCAGACATCGGTGATGCGGCGCACGTCGATCAGCACGTCTTCCAGCGTGTTGATGCCCAGGTCCGGCAGCCCCAGCGAACCGGCCGCTACACCGCCGCCAGACAGGTAGATGGCCTGGTAGCCGGCACGCTGCGCCAGCAGCGCATGGTTGGCATTGATCGCGCCGATCACCTGCAGCGGCGATTCGGCAGCCAGCGCAGCGCGGAAGCGCGTGCCGGCGGAAGCGGTGGGTGAGGACGTCATGGCGATTCCAGAGGTGGGATACGGGATTAGGCGCAAATGGCATGCCAACGCCAAGCCATTGATTTCATTCGGCCAGGGCAAACCATTTGTTGCAAACCCGAAACGCAGCGCGCAGCATGCAACATCTTTGCAACGTGGCACCAACGATGCGCAGCCCCAGGTTTACCGAGCCGATGGAGCCCTCTCCACCGGTCATCTGGACCGTCAGCGTCTCTCGCCTGACCGGCCTGCTGGCCGACGTCATCCCCGAGTTCGACCAGCGCGCGCGCATCGAGCAGGTCAACCTCGGTTTTGCCGAGGCGGTGGAGGTCATCGGCCAGCGCCTGCGCCGCGAGCGCTGCGACGTACTGGTCGCCGGCGGCTCCAATGCCGCCTATCTGCGTAGCCGGCTCGCACTGCCACTGGCGCCGATCCAGGCCACCGGGTTCGATCTGATGGAAGCGCTGGCGCGCGCACGCCGCATCGCACCGCGCATCGGCGTGGTCACCCACGCCACCGACGTGCCCTCGTTCCGCGCCTTCCAGGACAGCTTCGACCTCGACATCGAGCACCGCCGCTTCGTCACCGCCGAAGACGCGCGCGACTGCATTGCCGACCTGCGCGCCAGCGGCATCCAGGTCATCGTCGGCACCGGCATGGCGATCGATTTCGCCGAGCAGGCTGGCCTGCCCGGCGTGCTGCTGTATTCGGCAGATTCGGTCCGCCTGGCGCTCGAGCACGCCATCGCGCTGGGTACCGCACCCGGCAACGAGCGCGGCGGCAGCCGCACCGGCACGCGCCGGGTGCGGCGCACCGACGCATTGCTTGGCGAAGACGCCGCAATCGTGCATGTGCGCGAGCTGGTGCAGCTGTACGCCCCGCATCCGGGCACCGTATTGATCAGCGGCGAGACCGGCACCGGCAAGGAACTGGTCGCGCGCCAGTTGCATGCCGGCAGCCGACGGCGCGGCCGTTTCGTCGCCATCAACTGCGGCGCCATCAGCGAATCGCTGCTGGAAGCGGAATTGTTCGGCTACAGCGACGGCGCCTTTACCGGCGCACGCCGCGGCGGCCATGTCGGCCTGATCGAAGCCGCGCAGGACGGCACGCTGTTTCTCGACGAGATCGGCGAACTGCCGATGCCGCTGCAGACACGCCTGTTGCGCGTGCTGGAAGAGCGCGAAGTGCTGCGTGTCGGCGCCACACTGCCGGTCGCCGTCGACATACGCGTCATCGCCGCCAGCCTGCAACCATTGCAGGCCCTGGTCGAACAGGGGCGCTTCCGCCGCGACCTTTTTTATCGCCTGGCAGCGTTACGCATCGCCCTGCCGCCGCTACGTCATCGCCCCCACGAGATCGCCTTGTTGCTGGCACATTACTTCCAGCAACTCGGCGCGCTGCCGTCGCCATTGTCTCCAGCAGCGCTGCAGCGGCTGCAACAGCACACCTGGCCGGGCAACGTGCGCGAACTACGCAACTTGGTCGAACGCCTGTGCATCCACTGGAAGGCCCAACCGCACGACAGCCTGGACCTGGATCAATTGCAACGCTGGGCACCCGAGCTGTTCGACATGCGCATTGGCGGCAGCGTGGCGCCCCCCGAACACAGCGATCTTGCAACCTCGCGCATGCAACTCACTGCCGCAGCGGTCCGCGCCGCGCTCGATCGCGCAAACGGCAATCGCGCCCTCGCCGCCCAGGCGCTCGGCGTCTCGCGCACGACGTTGTGGCGCTGGATGCAGGCGCACGCGTCGGCATCGCCTGCTTGAGATGCAGCTGCGGGCTTTGGCTTGCGCGCTCGGGCCGCAAGCGCAGAGGTTGGTCGGCGAGTCGTCAGCACGCAAGACTGGCGGTCGGCGGCGACCGGTCATGCGACACGATCACACGACAGGGTCGGCGCGACGTTGGTGATGCGATCCCGCCGCAGATGCAGCACGCCACCCAGCACTCACCTAGTGAGCGAGCGCGCAGCGATCACTTGACCCGCGTGTATTCGGTATCGCCCGTGCTCAGGTGCCCGGTCGCCTGGTCGATCGCGTAGTTGACGGTGCCATCGGCGTTGGATACCTGCAGCACGCCCTTGTTCAAGATCGCCGGATGATTCCTTGTCTTGACGCCACCGCCCAGCAGCTCCGGCGTGGTGTCGCGAATGATGAAGCTCTCGCCGTTGTGCTCGATGCTGAGCACGTTCTTCTCCGACTTCATGTTGACCCACTTGCCCACGTACTGCTCGCCCACGTCACGGGCACAGCCCGCCAGCAGCATCATTGCAACCAGAGCACTTCCAAGCAGCGCCTTCATCGCCACTCCTTCTTCAACGCGGGGGATTGCAGGATGGCGATTCGTTCCCGAGCCTGCAACAAGCAGGCACAACCGGATGAACACGGCTGTCAGCGACTTGAACAAATCACTGAATCAACAGGCCATGCACTCGACTCGCACGGATGTCGGCGACAACGACGATTCGACGGCATCGGCCACGTCCATACCAGCACTTCAACCGAGCCAGGTGCCCAGGCTTTGCAGGACACTGCAGGACAACAAAAAAGCCGGCCCATGGCCGGCTCTTCTTCTCGCGCTGAAACCCTTGCTGTTGCTGGGTTTCGATGGTGGGCGGTACAAGGTTCGAACTTGTGACCCTTGCCGTGTGAAGGCAATGCTCTACCGCTGAGCTAACCGCCCGATGACGCGAGCCGCACATTATAGGGCAGCTGTGGCGATCGTCAACAGGTTCATCCACTGCGACGATGATGCGGTCGAAAACGCCGCGCTCCGATGACCGGGCGCGGCATTCGCGCTAGCTGGCAGCGATGACGCGGCGTTCGATTCGGCGCCGTTCAAACGCCCGATGCGCAGCTTCGATGTCCCGCGTCCAACACGGTTGCGATCGCGCGCACCCGCACCCGCCTCACATCGTATGCGTCGGCTTGTCCGAGGTCGTCAGGCCCGCCAGCAACATCTCGATCTTGTTGCGCACGCCCTCGCCTTCCGGGCCGTCCGGGAACTGCACGCCGATGCCGGCCGCGCGGTTGCCCTGCGCGCCAGCCGGGGTGGTCCAGACCACCTTGCCGGCCACCGGCAGGCGTTCGCTGGAGTCCGGCAGGGTCAGCAGCAGGAAGACTTCGTCGCCGAGCATGTAGCGCTTGGGCGTGGGCACGAAGATGCCGCCGCCTTTCACGAACGGCATGTAGGCGCTGTAGAGCGCCGGCTTGTCCTTCAACGCCAGCGACAAGATGCCCTGGCGTGCATTCATTGCACTCATCGAGTTCCCCTAGAACGTGCCGGACGCTCTCCCTCGCGCCAGGCCAGCAACAATTCCGTCACCGCCAGATCGGCGCGGACGGTGGTGCGCAGCAGGTCGCGGGTGCGATTGGCGGCGTCGAACCAGGTCGCCAGCTTGTGCAACCGCGATGGATCGGTCAAGCCGGCCGATGCCTGTGCCAGTGCAAGGTCTGCCGCGTGGCGCAGACGTTGGTCGGCCTGGCCGTCGTTGGTCCAGCGCTGCGCGATATCCACTGCGCTGGCGCGCCCGGCGGCGATCTGCTCCAGGTCCTGCGCCACCGCACGGCGCACCGCCAGGCCGTCCTCGCGCAGCCACTGCGCCGCAAGCCCCGGATGACCGCGTGCGGCATCCAGCGCGTCCTGTGCAGCCCGCTCGTCGACACCTTGCGACAGCAGCCAGGCCAGCGCCTCGTGCGCGGGCGGCAGCTTGAATTCCAGACGCTGGCAGCGGCTGCGGATGGTTGCCGGCAGGCGCGCCGGCTGCGCGCTGATCAACCACAGGTAGCGCCCCGGCGAGGGTTCTTCCAGCGTCTTGAGCAAGGCGTTGCAGGCGGCGCGATTGATCGCATCGGCCGGGTCGACGATCACGATCTGGGCGATGCCGTATTGCGGGGTCAGCGACAGCTTTTGCGAAATTTCGCGTACCTGCTCGATCACGATCTCGGTGCGCAGCTTGTCGCCGGTGCGGTTGGGAATGAACGAGATCAGCTGCAGGTCCGGGTGGGTTCCGGCCGCGATCAGCTGCCGGCTGCGCTGCGCCAGCGCCGGGTCCGGCGAACTGGCCAGCACATGCTCGGCCAGCGCCAGCGCCACCGCACGCTTGCCCAGACCATCCGGCCCGCAGATCAGCAGGCCGTGCCCGAGCCGGCCGGCGTCCAGTGCCGCCAGCGTCTGGTCGTAGGCGCGCTGCTGCCAGGGTGAAAACGCAGTGGTCATGGAGTGGACTCCGGTTGCGGCAGGCGACGGCGCTGCAGGTAACGCGCCACCGCGGCATTGTGTTCGGCCAGGGTGGCCGAGAACGCATGCGCGCCGGTGCCATCGCCGACCGCCACGAAGTACAGGGCATTCCCCGGCGCCGGACGCACCGCCGCCAGCAAGGCCTCACGGCCGGGCATGGCGATCGGCGTCGGGGTCAGGCCGGTACGGGTGTAGGTGTTGTACGGCGTATCGGTGGTCAGGTCGCGGCGGCGGATATTGCCGTCGTAGCTGCTGCCGATGCCGTAGATCACGGTGGGGTCGGTCTGCAGCTTCATGCCCAGCTGCAGGCGGCGCAGGAACACGCCGGCAATCAACGGGCGCTCCGAGCCCAGCGCGGTTTCCTTTTCGATGATCGAGGCCAGGATCAAGGCCTGTTCCGGCGAGCCGAGCGGCAGATCCGGCGCGCGCTGCTCCCAGGCCTGCGCCAGCGCCTTGTCCATGGCCAGGTGGGCACGCTTGAGCACGTCCAGATCGCTGTCGCCGCGCTGGTAGAGATAGGTTTCCGGCAGGAAGCGCCCTTCCGGGTGCTGGTTGGCGAACCCCAGCCGCGCCATCAACGCCGCATCGTCCAGCGCAGCGATGGATTGCTGCAGCGGCGTGGCGGTGGCGATCGCGGCGCGCAGCTGGCGGAAGTTCCAGCCTTCCACGATGGTGAAGCGGTACTGGATCACCCGGCCCTGGCGCATGCGTTCGAGCAGCTCGCGCGGCGACAGCGCCGGCGCCAGCGCGTATTCGCCCACCTTGAGCTTGCCGGCCGCATCGACCTGGCGCGCGAGCAACTGCCATTCCAGATCGGTGCCCTGCGCCACGCCGGCGGCGCGCAATTTGCGCAACGTGGCCTTGAGCGAATCGCCGGGCGCAATCACCACGCTGGGCGCGCTCGCGCTCACCGGTGTCTCGGCAAAGTGCAGGTAATGCCGCCACGCCACCAGCCCCGCAATGGCCAGCAGCGCCACGAGCAACAGGGCCGTGCCCAGCACAGCCAGACATCCACGTTTGCCAGTCACCGCCACACGCACCTCGTCATTGCCCCAGCGCCGCGCAGGATACCGCGCGCCGGTGATGTCCCGTTGAAGCGCTCATGCCTGGTCCAAGGCGCGCAGCACGCCGCGCGCCTTGGCGCGGGTCTCGTCCAGTTCGCGCTGCGGGTCCGAATCCACCACGATCCCGGCGCCGGTGCGGAAATGCACCTGCTCCCCGGCCACCTCGGCGGTGCGGATCAGGATATTCAGATCCATGTCGCCGTCGCGATTGAGCCAGCCGAATGCGCCGGTATAGGCACCCCGCGCGGTGCGTTCGAGCTCGGCGATGATCTGCATACAGCGCACCTTCGGGCAACCGGTGATGGTGCCACCGGGAAACACCGCGGCGATCGCCTCGCCCGGAGTGACGTCGGCGCGCAGACGGCCGCGTACATTGCTGACGATGTGGTGCACGTGCGCGTAGCTTTCCACGCCCATCAGCTCGTCCACCTCCACCGTGCCGGGCGCGCAGATGCGTCCCAGGTCGTTGCGCTCCAAGTCGATCAGCATGACGTGCTCGGCGCGCTCCTTCGGATGGCCGACCAGCTCGCGGATGCGTGCGGCATCGTCGTCGCCGGCAAAGCGCGCGCGGGTGCCGGCGATCGGGCGCGTCTGCACCACATCGCCCTGCACCGACACCAGCCGCTCCGGCGAGGAACTCACCACCGCGCGTCCTGCCGCGACGAACAGGCCGGCAAACGGGGCGGGATTGGCAGCGCGCAGGCGCGCATGCAACGCCGCCGGATCGACCGCCGCGGCGAACCTCGCATGCCAGGCGCGCGAGATATTGGCCTGGAACACATCGCCGGCGCGCAGATAATCGAGCACGCGCTCCACTGCAGCGGTGAAGCGCTCCGGCGCGTCCTCATCGACAGCCAGCGGCCCGACCCAGCCGGGCAATGGTGGCAATGCGGCGCAGGCGGCGATGTCCTCGACGATGCGGGTCAGCAGATCCTCGCGGCCCGGCTCGGCCAGCGCGATGCAGCGGCCTTGCACCCGGTCGCGCAGCACCGCGGCAGGCGCGCGCAAGGCCAGTGCGCTCGGCAAGCCATCGCTGCGCGTGGGCAACTGCAGAATCGGTTCGACCTGCGCGGCCAGTTCGTAATCCAGCAATACCGCCCAGCCGCCGCGAAACGGCCAGGGGCTGGTCGCATCGTGCGGCACGCGCTCGGCCTGCCAGGCCGCATCCAGTGCCTGCAGAAAGCCGCCGTCCAGCACGCGTCCATCGCCGT
Source organism: Xanthomonas sp. NCPPB 2864 (assembly GCF_056675615.1). Lineage (NCBI taxonomy): Bacteria > Pseudomonadati > Pseudomonadota > Gammaproteobacteria > Lysobacterales > Lysobacteraceae > Xanthomonas > Xanthomonas sp. NCPPB 2864. Next base: position 743,960 of record NZ_JBWWVS010000002.1, on the reverse strand, counting down.
CGCGCGTGCGCCCATCAGCATCCAGCCGCAGGCGTGCGCCGTCTGCAAGCAGCAGCACATCCCAGCGACCGTGCGCGGTGCCGGAGGCGGTGGATTCGAGCAGTGCCGGATACCGCTGCGGCGCCAGCCGATGCAGCGCCAGCAGGTCGATGTCGGCGTGCAGGGGTCTGGTGAGCGTCATCGGCCGGTTGGGCGTGGGGTGCTAAGAGGCGCCGCCCTGCGAGAGAGGCAGGGCACACATGAAGAGAAGGATCAGCTCGCGGAGCGACGTTCGGCCGCGTACACGCGCCCTGTCCGACCGCCGTAACCTGGGTGCGGCGTGTACCGCGAAGCATTGTTCGCGGTACACCAGCGCCGGGACGTCAGACGCGCTTGAACACCAGCGTGCCGTTGGTGCCGCCGAAGCCGAAGCCGTTGGACATCACCGCATCCACCTGCACCTCGCGCGCCACGTTCGGCACGTAATCCAGATCGCAGCCTTCGCTGGGCTCTTCCAGATTGATGGTCGGCGGAATGATGCCGGTATGCAGCGCCATCACCGAGAAGATCGCTTCCACGCCGCCGGCCGCGCCGAGCAGGTGGCCGGTCATCGACTTGGTCGAGCTGACCATGGTCTTGTAGGCGTGGTCGCCCAGCGCGCGCTTCATCGCCAGGGTTTCGGCCAGATCGCCCAGCGGCGTGGAGGTGCCGTGCGCGTTGAGGTAGCCGATCTGCTCGGGATTGAGCTTGGCATCGCGCATCGCCGCAGCCATGCTGCGCGCCGCGCCTTCGCCGTCTTCGCTGGGCGCGGTCATGTGGAAGGCGTCGGAGCTGGCGCCGAAGCCGACCAGTTCTGCATAGATGCGCGCGCCACGCGCCTTGGCGTGTTCGTACTCTTCCAGCACCAGCACGCCGGCACCGTCGCCCAGCACGAAGCCGTCGCGCTGCTTGTCCCACGGACGCGAGGCGCCGGTCGGGTCGTCGTTGCGGGTGGACATGGCCTTCATCGCGCAGAAGCCGCCCACCGAACTCGGCGAGGAGCCGCGCTCGGCGCCGCCGGCCAGCATCACATCGGCGTCGCCATGCTGGATCATGCGCATCGCGGTGCCGATCGAATGGTTGGAGGTGGCGCAGGCCGATACGGCCGAGAAGGTCGGGCCTTTCAGGCCCTTGATCAGGCTCACCTGGCCCGGCAGCATGTTGATGATGGTGCTGGGCACATAGAACGGCGAAATCTTGCGCGCGCCGCCCTCGTGGAATTTGATGGTCTGCTCTTCGATACCGAGCAGCCCGCCGATGCCGGAGCCGAGAATGGCACCAACGCGTTCGGCATTGCTTTCGTCGATTTCCAGGCCGGAGTCGTCCAGCGCCATGAACGAGGCACCGACACCGTAATGGATGAACGAATCCATCTTCTTGACGTCCTTGGCGGACACAAAAAGCGTGGGGTCGAAATTCTTGATCTCGCCGGCGATCTTGGTGGTGAACTGCGAGGCATCGATCTGCGTGATCGGGCCGATGCCTGAGCGCCCGTGGATGATTCCATCCCAGCTGGTGGCCAGATCATTGCCCAGCGGCGACACCATGCCCATGCCGGTAACGACAACACGACGACTCATTGCAGATCTCCTCACCACGGAACGGACGGTGCTTGCAGTTTGCGGATGACGCTTGAAAAACACAGGGCCGCATCAGCGGCCCCATGGAATGTCTGACGCAGCAGCGGCTTGACGCACGCCACCGCCGTCAGGAACAACGCATCAGCTCTTGACGTGAGCCTTGACGTAGTCGATCGCCTGCTGGACCGAGGTGATCTTCTCAGCCTCTTCGTCCGGGATCTCGCACTCGAACTCTTCTTCCAGCGCCATCACCAGCTCGACGGTGTCCAGCGAGTCGGCACCCAGGTCATCGACGAACGATGCGCTGGTGGTGACTTCCTCTTCCTTGACGCCGAGTTGTTCGACGACGATTTTCTTGACGCGTTCTTCGATGGTGCTCATTGGGGATATCGCTCCAGATGGAGTAGTGGTGGTACGAAAAAAACGCCATCGGGCTGCGATGGCCGCGTTGGATAGTGTAGTGGAAGCGACCGAGCCTTGCATTGCATCACAAGTCCCGGCCGATCAGCCACTTAGCGCCTCCCGGCGCCGCACGCTCACGGCATGTACATGCCGCCGTTGACGTGCAGGGTCTCACCGGTGATGTAACCGGCGCTCGGGCCGGCCAGGAATGCCACCGCGTTGGCGATGTCTTCCGGCGCGCCCAGATGCCCGAGCGCGATCTGCTGCAGCAGGTCGGCCTTGGCCTCCTCCGGCAGCGCCTTGGTCATGTCGGTATCGATGAAGCCGGGCGCCACCACATTCACGGTGACCCCGCGCGAACCGATTTCCTTGGCCAGCGACTTGGAGAACGCGATGATGCCGGCCTTGGCCGCGGCGTAGTTGGTCTGGCCGGGGTTGCCGGTCACGCCCACCACCGAGGCGATGTTGACGATGCGGCCCTTGCGCGCCTTCATCATGCCGCGCATCACCGCCTTGGAGGTGCGGAACACGCTGGTCAGGTTGGTGTCGATGATCGCCTGCCAGTCGTCGTCCTTCATCCGCATCAACAGGTTGTCGCGGGTGATGCCGGCGTTGTTGACCAGGATCGAGATCGCGCCGAACTCCTTGCCGATCGCATCGATCAGGCCATCGACCGCCGCGGCGTCGGTGACGTTGAGCTCGCGGCCGTGGCCGCCCTGGGCAGCCAGGCGCGCGCCGATCGCCGCAGCGCCGGAGGCCGAGGTCGCGGTGCCGATCACGGTGGCGCCCTGGGCGGCCAGCGTATCGGCGATGGCCGCGCCGATGCCGCGACTGGCACCGGTAACGAGGGCGATCTCGCCCTGCAGAGGCTTGCTCATGAATGCTGTTCCTCGAGTGGGGAGCTCGCGACCGCAGCCGCGAACGGTGAGGGCTGCCGGCAGCGCCGGCAGGTGCGTCGAATCAGTGCGTCCACGCCTCGAGCGCGCCGGCGTAATCGGCAGGCGTGGCCAGCGGACGGGCGTCCAGGCTCTTGTCGATGCGCTTGATCAGCCCGCTCAGCACCTTTCCGGGGCCGCATTCGGCGACCCGGGTGATGCCCTGGGCGGCCAGCGCCTGCACGCAGCCGGTCCACTGCACCGGCAGGTACAGCTGCTCGGCCAGCGCCTGGCGGATCGCATCGCTGCCGGTGTGCACGCGCGCATCGACGTTCTGCACCACCGGAATCTGCGGCGCGTGCCAGCTCAGCCCGGCCATCGCTTCGGCGAGCTGGTTGGCGGCATCGCGCATCAACGGGGTATGCGAGGGCACGCTCACCGCCAGCTTGACCGCCTTGCGCACGCCGCGCTCGGCCAGCAGGGCCAGCGCGCGATCCACCGCCGCCGCATCGCCGCCGATCACGATCTGACCGGGCGAGTTGAAATTGGCCGGCACCACCACCTGGCTGCCTGCCGCCTCGGCACAGACCTCCAGCACCAGCGCATCCTCGGCGCCCAGCACCGCCGCCATCGCACCGACACCGGCCGGCGCAGCGGCCTGCATGAACTGGCCGCGCAGCCGGACCAGGTGCGCGCCGTCGTGCAGCGACAGCGCGCCGGCAGCGACCAGCGCGGTGTATTCGCCCAGGCTGTGCCCGGCCAGGACCGCCGGGCGCTGCCCGCGCTGCGCATTCCACAGCCGCCACACCGCCACGCCAGCGGCCAGCAAGGCCGGCTGGGTGTACTCGGTGCGGTTGAGCATCTCTTCCGGACCGCCCTGGGACAGCGCCCACAGGTCGACGCCGGCGCCTTCGGAGGCTTCGGCGAAGGTTTCGCGGATCTGCGGATGCAGCTCGGACAGTTCGGCCAGCATGCCCAGGGACTGCGAGCCCTGGCCGGGGAACACGAAGGCGAGAGTGGATTCGGTCACGCGTTGCTGCCTACAAAAATCGAGCCGGGATGATACGTGCGAAATCGCCCCGGCGTCTGTACTGCCGCGTATGCAAGGCCCGTCCGGCGCGACCGCCGGCACACTTACAGCAAGGCGTTGAGCAGGTCCATTTCGCCATCGGCGAGCCAGTCCACGCACATCACCAGTACCAGCACCACGGCCAGGGAGGTCGCCGCGTGGATGGCCAGGATGGCGCGCGCCAGCGCCCCGGCCGAGCGCCCCAGGCGACCGGTGAGCTGCGCAAACCGCTGCAGGCGCCCGGTCACCACGTGCGCATGCGCCGCCACCGCCGGGCCGGCCGCATCGAAGGCGCCCGTCATCAACCGCTGCAGCACCTCGCGGCGGCCGCGGTAGTACTTGGCCACGCCGTAGCCGAACACCAGCCAGTCGCGCGCCTGGGCCTGGGCCAGGTCCATCACTTCCAGCGGGTCTTCTTCGAAATCGATGAAGCCGACCGCCTGCCCGTCGAAGGTCATGTTGCGCGGAAGCGGCTGGCCGAAATACGCGCCATCGCGATGGGCAGCGGCAATGGCCGCCACCGCCAGCGCGATCAGGCGGTCGCGCTCGGGCGCGTCGGCCTCGCGCAGGCAGCTGGCAAAGGAACGGCCGTTGTCGCTGAGCACCAGGACCGCCTGCCCGCAACCGACCACGCGCGGCACATTCACCGCCTGCGCCTGCAGTTCGCCGAGCCGGCGCGCTTCCAGATCGCGCGCGGCATCGCCGCCACGGTGCGGCGGTGGGCGCAAGGCGTCCAGGCCCCAGCGGCGGGCGACGAAGTTGAGTGCTCCGAGCGAGACCGCCCGGCTGTCGCGGCGGTACTGCTTCAGCCAGACGCGCTGTCCGGCGATGACGATGGGTTCTGCCATAACGGGTCCGTCCCTGACGCTGTCAGGCATCGCCGGCGGACGCGGCGCTGCCTGCGGAACTCAGTAGCGCAGCAGCGCCGAGCCCCAGGTAAATCCACCACCGAACGCTTCCAGCAGCAGCAATTGACCCCGCTGCACGCGGCCGGAGCGTACCGCTTCGTCCAGTGCCAGCGGCACCGAGGCCGAGGAGGTATTGCCGTGGCGATCCACGGTGACGACCACCTGCTCCATCGGCAGATCCAGCCGCTTGGCGGTGGCCTCGATGATGCGCAGGTTGGCCTGGTGCGGGATCAGCCAGTCCAGGTCGTGCTTGTCGTAGCCATTGGCGGCCAGGGTCTCGTCGACCACCGAATCCAGCGCCTTGACCGCGTACTTGAATACGTCGTTGCCCTTCATCAGCAAGGCGCCGCCGCCGTTCTTGCCTTCGCCGAAGCCCACCGACACGCCGACCGGATCCCACAGCAGCTCTTTCTTGCTGCCATCGGCATGCAGATGGGTGCTGAGGATGCCGGTGTCTTCGTCGGCCTTGAGCACGACCGCGCCAGCGCCATCGCCGAACAGCACGCAGGTGGTGCGGTCGGTCCAGTCGACGATACGGGTCAGGGTTTCTGCGCCCACCACCAGCACGGTCTTGGCGTCGCCGCTGCGCACGAACTTGTCGGCCACGCTGAGCGCGTAGACAAAGCCCGAGCAGGCGGCGTTGACGTCCATCGCGCCACACCCGACATTGCCCAGCCGCGCCTGCAACAGGCAGGCAGTGGACGGGAAGATCAAGTCCGGAGTGGTGGTGCCGACGACGATCAGATCGAGCTCGTCGGCGGTGACGCCGGCCGCTTCCATCGCCTTCAGCGAGGCGAAATACGCCAGGTCGCTGGTGGTCTGGTCGTCGGCGACGATGTGACGCTCACGGATACCAGTGCGCGAGAAGATCCATTCATCGCTGGTGTCGACGATCTTGGACATGTCGTCGTTGGTCAACACCTTTTCGGGCAAATAGCTACCCGTGCCCGCGATTCTGGAATAGATCCGCTTGCTCATACTGTTCCCTGTTGCAAGAGCCGCGGTGGTCGGCGGCTCCGGAAGAAGCGAGGGTCACCCGGTGGCGTCGAACGCGCCGGGTGCCACGAATCAATCTTCTTGGACGGCCGACGACTTGGTCGCAATCACCTTCTTGCCACGGTAGTAACCGTCAGCGGTGATGTGGTGGCGCAGATGGATTTCGCCGCTGGTCGGATCGGTCGACAGCTGCTTGGCGGTCAGGGCATCGTGCGAACGACGCTGGCCGCGACGCGACGGGGTAACTCGGGATTTCTGCACAGCCATGGGATTGCTCCAACTTAAGTTCGATAACTTGTCTGTCGAGTCGAACAGGACGCTTCACGCCCGCGCCGACCTGTCTTTCCGCCCTTCACAGCGGCGGTTACTGTTTTTTGAACGCTGCCAGTGCCGCGAACGGACTGGCCTTGTCTTGCTCTTCCTGGGTCGGAACCCACTCGGCCTCGACGGCTTCGCTACCCGGCGCCATCGGCACCACCGGTATCGACAGCACCAGTTCGTCCTCGACCAGATCCGCGGCCCGCAGCATGCCATCTTCCGGCACCAGCAAGGCCTCGTACTCGGCCGGCAACGCAGCTTCGTCGGCTTCGTCACGGATCAAACCAAGACGCTGTCTGATTTGCACCGGATACAGAAAACGCTGCAGGCTGCGCTGGCAGGCCAGCGGAAGCTCGACATCGACACTGAGTTCGACATAGGCGACCTTCAACAGGTCGTCATGATCGAATTGGAGCGAATAGACACACTCGCCCTCGGTATCGACCAAGCTCCCTTGCAGGCGGGTCATCGCAGAGAGCGGGATGCGGCCATCGAAGCGCCTGCGCGCTACGACCATCCGCCAAGCATCCAGCATTTCGGGTACGTTCGCGGACATAAGCCGCAGAATGTTAAAGACCCGCCGACGCCCTGTCAAATACCCCTATTCACGCGCCTCGCAAGGCGCCAACGCTGGCAGACTTCCCTGCCCGTCCTGTGCAGCGCCCCATGATGCCACGCCTGATTCTTGCCTCCACCTCTGTCTATCGACGCGAGCTGCTCGGCCGGCTGCGCCTGGAGTTCAGCACCGCCCGGCCGGAGGTCGACGAGCAGGCGCAGCCTGGGGAGCGCCCGGACGCGCTGGCCAGCCGGCTGGCTGCCGAAAAGGCAGCAGCGGTGGCTGCGCAGGCGCCCGACGCCTGGGTGATCGGTTCGGACCAGGTCGCCGACCTGGATGGCCTGGCCCTGGGCAAACCAGGCACGCTGGAGCGGGCGCATGCGCAGCTGACCGCGATGTCCGGCCGCGTGGTGCGCTTCCATACGGCAGTGAGCCTGGTCGGCCCTGGCCGCACCGCGCACGCGCTGGACCTGACCGAGGTGCAGCTGCGCCCGCTGATGCCCGCCGAAATCGACCGCTACCTGGCCGCCGAGCCAGCGCTGGATTGCGCCGGCAGCTTCAAGTGCGAGGGCTTCGGGATCAGCCTGTTCGACGCCATTCGCTCGCAGGACCCCACTGCCCTGGTCGGTCTGCCGCTGATCGCGCTGGCACGGCTGCTGCGCCAGGCGGGGTTCGAGATTCCGTAAGAATTGCCGTGCGACCAGGAGTGAAGGCCGCGCACGCACGGAAAAGATCGGGCACGAGCAAAACTCCCCGATCTCGAATCTCGAATCCCCAACCCCCAATCCCTGCACCCAGGCACGCAGCCCTAACCGGGCCGAGTCAACTCACAGAACTGATACGGATAATCAGCCTGCCCCACGCGCGAGGACAGCGTGCGGCAACGCGCAGGGTCCAGCGTCAGCCCATACGCGGCCAGGCGCTGCTGCGCGGCCTCGCGCACGGCACGGTCGGCGGCGGCGATGTCCAGCGCCCTGCCCTTGGCAACGTGGAGTACACAGCGGCCCGGCTGCGATGCATCCAGTTCGGCACGCAGTCCGCGCGCGATCAACCAGCGTAGGCGCGTGCATTGCGGTTGCACGCTCCAGCCCAGTTGCTGCGCCCAGCGATTCATCCGGTCGATCCGCAGCTGCTGCTTGTCGCGCGCCGCGCCCAGCATGGCGTAGAGCTGCGGCCGCTCGGCAATCAGCGTGCGCACGCGCTGCCGGTACTGGTCGGTCTCGGCGATATTCGTCGCCACACCGATATAACGCGCCTGCCGCGGAAGCAGCGGCACCCGCCAGGATTGCGGCTCGTCGCCGACCAGCAACACCGTGGAGGCGGCAGGTTCGCCCATCGCCGGTTGCTGCACCTGGAAGCTGTCGCGCGCCCAGGCTTCATGCCCCCAATCCTTCCACCCGGCCACCGCGACCAGGGCACATAGCCCGATCAACCAGGCCGCCTTGCGATCGGCTTGTGTGGCAAATGCATGCCGGCACACGATCCAGAGCACCAACGGCGCAAGCAGCTCCAGCACCACCAGATAGCGATGGATGCTGAAAATGGCCTGCCACAGCGCGTACGCAACGCCGAAGAACACCAGCAGGACCACGGCCGAGCGATCCAGCCCGACCTGTCGCACCGGCCGACGCAGCAACCCGCGCCCTGCAGCGACCAGCGTCACCGCATACAGCACCGCCCAACCGGCCTGCACCAGACCGAGATCGCCGATCCGCTGCGGCTTGAAGGTAAACAGCAGCGGCCAGATCAGCTGCTCGCCGAGATTGCGTGGCAACCACCGCACATCGGCGATCGACACCGGCTGCGCCAGCGGCGATTTGAAGACTCCGTTGAACTGCGGAAACAGCGGATTGCCCAGGTGTTGCCAGACCTGCCAATACCAGGGCCCGGCCACCAGCACCAACACCAGCGCCGCAACGCCGGAAAGCACACCAAGGCCCAGCACGCGGGAGCGCAGGCGCCCGCCATCGCACAGGACCGCCGGCACCAGCGCCAACGCGTAGAGCGCATTGGTGAGCTTGAGCGAGACGGCCAGGCCGATCAGTGCGCCGGCGATGGCCCATCGATGCACCGCATGCGCGCCCTGCCGCGCCCGCGCCTGCGCCGACAACACCAGCGCCAGCGGCGCCAGCACCGGGATCGCGCTAGCGGTGTCGCCCATGGTGCCGCCGAGCTCGGACAGAAACACCGCGCTGCACATGCCGGCCACTGCAAGCAGCGGTGCCCCCTGCGCGCGCTGCGTTTGCCCGGCCAATACGCGCCATGCCACTGCCGCCACCGGAACGAACACCAGCGCATGCAAGCCGCCCAGCAGCAGCCCGGCCACCGGCCCGGGAAGCTGCAGCATCAGCCAGGCATGCAGCACATCGAGCAATGGGCTGAAGTAACTCTGCATCTGCGCCGGCGCCAGATCCACGCCCAGCCGGTCGTGCGCCCAGGCATCGCCGATATAGAGGTGGTAGTTGCGCAGGTCCCAGTTGGCGTCCTGGCCCAGCCCAAGCGACAGCAGCGCACCCAGCAGCACGACCGCCGTCACCGCCGCGGCGATCTGGCGTGGTGAATGAAAGCCGAAACGGCGATCGGCCCAGCCCAACAGCCGCTGTCGCCGGCCCACCGGCGTCGATGTCGCGATGGCTGCCATCAGCGGGCGGCTCTAGGTGCACGCGCAGCGACAACAGTGGCGACGCCCGGCTCGGCCAGATACGCCAGATGCTTGGCCTCGACGCGTCCGCGCGTGACCGTATCCAGGATCAGCCCGCACGCCAGCAACAGGAAACCCAGCAGCATCAGCGCCACGCACAGGATCGCCGTGGGAAACCGCGGCACCAGCCCGGTCTGGAAATAGGTTTCGAACAATGGAATCGCCAGCACGATCGACAACGTGGCGCTAAGCACAAAGCCGATGGAGAAGAACAACAACGGCCGCTCGGCCTTGAACAACTTGGCGATGGTGGTGAGGATGCGCCAGCCATCGCGCCAGGTATTCAACTTGCTTTGCGAGCCCTCCGGGCGCACACCGTAGGCGGTTTCGACCTCGGCCACCGGCATGCGCAACTGCAATGCGTGCACGGCCAGTTCGGTTTCGGTTTCGAATCCCTGCGCATGCGCAGCGAAGGATTTGACATAGCGCCGCGAGAACACCCGATAGCCGGACAGCATGTCGTCGAAACTGCGGCCGAACAGCAGCCCCGCGCACCGCGTCAGCAACACGTTGCCGACGCGATGACCGGGCCGATACGCGGCCTGCTGCTGCTCGCGGCGCGCGCCGACCACCATGTCCAGGCGCTCGTCGATCAGCTTGCGCACCAGCGCCGGTGCGGCGGCCGCATCGTAAGTCGCATCGCCATCGACCAGCACATAGATGTCCGCTTCCACATCGGCAAATCCACGCCGCACCACATTGCCCTTGCCCTGCAGCGCCACGCGGCACACCTGCGCGCCTGCCGCTGCGGCGATCGTCGCGGTGGCATCGCTGGAATTGTTGTCCAGCACATGGATTGCCGCGCCCGGCAGGGCAGCGGCAAACGCAGCGACCACCGAGGCGACCGTCGCCGCCTCGTTATGGCAGGGCACCAGCACGGCGATTCGGATCCCGGGCACAGGCACGGGAGAGACAACAGTCATGGCGTCGGTCATTGCGTGATCTAAGGTGCGGAAACGGTGATGGGCTGTTCCCACCAGTCCTCGACGCTGCCGTCGTGGCCATGCAGGCGCAGTCCCAGCCAATGCGTGCCCGGCGGCAGCGCATGCGTGTCGAAGGTGGCGTTGAAACCGACGTTGGGGTGCTGCGGGTCGGTGGAGATCTTCCAGTACGGGCGCACATCCAGCGGCGTGCCGTACTCGGCCTGCGCGACCGGGCGCCCGTCCAGCAGCAGCTCCACCTGCGACAGCCCGACGCCGTCCTTGAATGCCCAGCCGCGCACCTGCACCTGCCCGGCCACGCGCACGTCCGGCAGCGGCGTGTCGATCCAGGCCATCGCCGGAGCGATGCACGGCCCGGGCTGGCGTTGCGCCGGCAGCGCAAACAGCAGGAAGCGCTGGTAGCCGTGATCGGTGGACACCACGGTGGGCGGCGGCAGCGGCCCGACCATCTCGCAGATGTCGTGGTAGCGCTTCAACAGGTCGCGATACCGCTGATCGCTGGGCGAGAGCACCAGCAGCCGCGGCCCGGCGCGCGTGCCGTCGCTGAGCAGCCCCCACTGCTGCAACTGCGCGCTGCGCCCGTGCTTGTCGTTCAACTCCGCGCGCAGCACTTCCACGTTGGCATCGTGCAGTTGAAAGCCAAGCTCGGCACCGACCTTGAAGTTTTCCGCCAGCACGCGCGTGCCCGGCGGCATCTGCGCAAGCCGGAGCTTGACCGCGCGCGCCAGGTCCTTCCACCCGGCAAAGTTGCGCGGATAGTATTTTTCGCCGGCCGCATGCGCGCGAATCGAGGGCACCGACACGGCCAGGTAATAGCCGTACGCACCCAGGGTGCCGAGCAGCGCAATCGCCCAGGCCGCGCGACGCAGCGTATGCGGCCAACGCATCAGGATCACCGGCACCGCCACCAGCAAGGCCAGGTAGCCCGGCAGCGGCCAGTGGAAGCTGATCCGCTCGGCATCGCTGAAGAAGCCGAGCACGAAGATCGCCACGGTCGAAATCCCGCCCAGCAGGCCGAAATACCGCCATTGCGCACGCGAACCGCCACCGGCGCGCGTGCCGGCCAGGCCGACCTTGAGCATCGCCCAGGCCAGCAGCGGGGTCACCAGCACCGCCTGTATCAGCAAGAACCACAGCCCGGTGATCTGAAAGCGCCAGGGATGCCGGTCGACCAGTTGGAAGCGCAGCCCGGCCTCGTCATGCTCGGTATTCCAGAACAGCAGCGGCAGCCAGCTCACCGCACCCACCGTCAGCGCCATCCAGATGCGCGGGTCGCGCATGACCGCGCGCCCCTGCGGAATGCACAGCAGCGCGATGCAGCCCACCCCGATCACCCCGGCAAAGCGGTAATGACTGAGCGCGCCGATCACCAGGCCGATGGCGAGCTCGAGCGCACTGGTGGCATCGACCTCGCGCAGCAGCCGCGCGCCGGCATCCATGCACAGCACCGCCGCCAGCGCCATCGGCACATCCGGCACCGCCAGGATGCCGAGCGTGGCCGACAGCGGCATCAGCAGGGTCAGGCTGCCGGCCTGCCAGCCCAGCGTGGAGCCGAACCAGCGCGTGGCGATATGCGCGATCAACCAGGGAATCAGCGCGGCAATGGCCAGAAACGGCAGGCGCAGGGCCAGCAGATGATGCCCGCCCAGTTCCACGCCCAGCCGCGCCAGCCAGGCGGTCATGCCCGGCAGATCCGAATACGCGGCGGCCAGATGCTGGCCTTCCTGCCAGTAGAACGCCTCGTCGACGAACAGCGGCAGCCGCGCGGCGATCAACAGCTTGACGGCCGTCGCCAGTGTCCACAGGATCACGAAGGTGCGATGTGCGCGTTGGTCCCCTTGCATTGCCCTGTGCACTCTTCTTCCACCTACGGAATTGTGATGTCGACACCGCTGCGTTCCACGGAAATGCTAACCGATGCGCTGCGCCAATCGCTGCGGCGCGCACAGGACCAGGTCAATTCGCTGCTGCTGGGCAAGGCGCAGGAAGTGCGCCTGGCGTTCGTGGCACTGCTGTCCGGCGGCCATCTGCTGATCGAAGACCTGCCCGGCCTGGGCAAGACCACTCTCGCCCACGCGATGGCCTCCAGCCTGGGGCTGGGCTTCCAGCGCGTGCAGTTCACCTCCGACCTGCTGCCGGCAGACGTGCTGGGCGTATCGGTCTACGACGCCGCCTCGCGCCAGTTCCAGTTCCATCCCGGCCCGGTGTTCACCAACGTGCTGCTGGCCGACGAAATCAACCGCGCGCCACCGCGTACGCAAAGCTCGCTGCTGGAGGCCATGGCCGAACAGCAGGTCACGCTCGACGGCGTCACCCATGCGTTGCCGGAGCCGTTCTTCGTGATCGCCACGCAGAACCCGGTCGACCTGTCCGGCACCTTTCCGCTGCCGGACTCGCAACTGGATCGCTTCCTGCTGCGGCTCAGCCTGGGCTATCCCAGCGCCGACGCCGAGCGCGCGTTGCTGTCGGGCGTGGATCGGCGCGAACTGATCGCCCAGGCCGCACCGCAGCTCAGCGACGCCGACGTGGTGGCGCTGCGCACGGTGGTGGGCCAGATCCATACCAGCGATGCGCTGATCGGCTATGTGCAGGCCTTGCTGCTGCGCAGCCGCCAGCACGCCGGAGTGCGCGTGGGGCTGTCGCCGCGTGCCGGCATCGCGCTGCTGCGCGCGGCCAAGGCCTACGCGCTGCTGCTCGGGCGCGAGCACGTGCTGCCGGAAGACGTGCAGGCGTTGTTCGTGGCGGTGGCCGGGCACCGGCTGGTGCCGGAGGCCGAATCCTCGTCCGGGCCGGCGCTGGCCAAGGCGCTGCTGCACAGCGTGCCGGTGGACTGACCCAGGTGCGTGCGCACGTGCGCGGCATCGGTCGCCGACTCAGCCTGCTGGCGCGTCCGCGGGGCGCGGAGGCCTTGCCGATCGTGCTGGATCGGCGGCGTATCTACGTGCTGCCGACGCGCTTCGGGCTGTTTGTCACCGCCTTGCTGCTGGCGATGCTGCTGGGCGCCTTGAACTACAACAACAACCCGGCCCTGCTGCTGGCGCTGCTACTGGCCACCGCCGGGATTGCCAGCAGCATCATGGCGCACCTGCAGTTGTCGGCACTGCGCGTCGAGGCGGTGTCGGCCGAACCGGTGGTCGCCGGCGAACCGTTGCGCATGCGGGTGTCGCTGGCACGCCGCGACAGCCGCGTACGGCGTGGGCTGCGCCTGGATCACCTGGACAGCAGCGGCTTCTGTGCGTTGCTCGAGCACGATATGGCCGAGGTCGACCTGCCGGTGCCCACCGAGCGGCGCGGCTGGCAGGACATCGAACGCATCCGCCTGTCCAGCACCCAGCCGCTGGGGCTGGTGCGCGCCTGGTCGTGGGTCTGGCCGGAGACACCGCTGCTGGCGTATCCCAGGCCCGAGGAACAGGGGCCGGCATTGCCCGAGGGCGCCGGTTCGCCCAACCAGACCCGCCTGCACCCGCAAGGCGAGGAGCTGCACCAACTGCGCCCGTATCGCGCCGGCGATGCGCCACGCACGATTTCCTGGAAGCACTCGGCACGCCGCGACAGCCTGCTGGTGCGCGAATACGAGCAACCGCTGGGCATCGAAGTCACGCTGGACTGGCGCACGCTCAATGCGCTGCCGTACGAGCGCCGCATCGCGCGGCTTGCCAGCTGGGTCAACCTGGCCGAGCGCGACGGGCGGCGCTACCGCTTGTTGTTGCCGGGCCAACCGCCGCTGGGGCCTGCACAAGGTCCGGCCCACCATCACCTGTGTCTGCGCGCCCTGGCCCTGCTTCCCCATGACTGAGCCGTCCGTCCCGATCACCCAGGCCAGCCGCGCCTGGGTGCTGGTCACCAGTTGGCTGGCGCTGGCGCCGTTGCTGTTGCAGCTGCCCGGCCCGCTCGCCGGCACCATTGCCGTGGCCGCCGTGCTGGTCGGGGTGCTGAGCTGGCGCGGCACCGTGATGGCACCGGTGCGGCTGTTGCTGGTGGTGGCAATGCTGGGCGCGGTGTACTGGCAGATCGGCATGCGCTTCGGCCGCGACACCGGCTGCGCGGTGCTGGCCGCGATGCTGGCGATCAAGGCCTCCGAGCTGCGCACCTTGCGCGATGCGCGCAGCCTGCTCGGCTTTGCGTTGTTCGCCCCGTTTGCGGCATTTCTGCTCGACCAGGGGCCGGCGACGATGGGGCTGGCGCTGCTGGCGGTGGTGAGCGCGCTGCTGAGCATGCAGCGGCTGGCCGACGAGGAACACCGCACCGCCACGCCTGCGCTGCGGATGCAGTTGCGCGGCATCGGCAAGCTGGTCGCCATCGGCGTGCCGCTGGCCCTGGCCACGTTCTGGCTGCTGCCGCGCCTGAGCTCGCCGCTGTGGGGCGTGCCCGAGCGCGCGCTGTCGCGGCCGGGCCTGTCGGACAACATGTCGCCGGGCGAATGGATCGACCTGATGGCCGACGACAGCCCGGCGCTGCGCGTGCAGTTCACCGGCAACGCGCCACCGCCGCAGCAACGCTACTGGCGCGGGCCGGTGATGTGGGACTTCGATGGCCGGACCTGGCAGCGCGCGCGCTGGACCGGCCGCGGCCAACCCGCCTCGGTCACCGCCGGGCCGCAGCGCTATCGCTATCGCCTGGACTACGAGCCCACCGATCGTCGCCAGTTGGTGTCGCTGGACCTGCCCACGCAGGCGGTGGCCAATACCGAGCTGTCGCCCGACTACGAACTGTTCGCGCAGCGGCCATTGAGTGCGTTGACCCGCTGGGAGCTGCAATCGGCGCCACCGGCACGCTTCGACACCGACCTGCCCGACCAGTTGCGCAAGCGCGCCCTCGCCCTGCCGCCGGGCTTCAATCCACGCACGCTCGCGCTGGCACGGCAATGGCGCGCGGAAGCCGGCAGCAACGACGATGCCGTGGTGCAGCGCGCGCTGCAGTGGATCACCCGCGACTTCGCCTACACCCTGGATACCCCCCTGCTCGGCCGCAACAGCGTCGACGAATTCCTGTTCCAGCAGAAGGCCGGGTTCTGCGAGCACTTCAGCTCTTCGTTCGTGGTGCTGATGCGCGCGGCCGGCATCCCGGCGCGCGTGGTCACCGGGTATGCCGGCGGCACCTACAACGGCTTCGGCAATTACTGGGTGGTGCGGCGCATGGATGCGCATGCCTGGACCGAAGTCTGGTTGGCCGGGCGCGGCTGGGTGCGGGTGGACCCCACCGCTGCGGTGGCGCCGGAACGCATCTACGACACGCTGGAAGACCGCGTGCAGGTCGGCGCGGGCAACAATTTCGCCCAGCTCGGCGTGTGGGCCAGCCTGGGCCAGGTCAGTGACCTGCTGCGTCGCGGCTGGAACGATCTGGTGCTGTCCTTCGATGCCGACCGCCAGCAACGGCTGCTGCAACCCTTCGGCATCGATCGCCTGGACAGCTCGCAGCTGGCCGCCATCTTCGGCGTGTTTGCGGTCAGCGCGCTGGCGTGGATGGGTTGGCTGCTGGCGCGCGGCGAGCGTGAACGCGACCCGCTGCTGCGCGCCTGGCATCGCCTGGGCCGCCGTTACGGCAAGCTCGGCCTGGCCCGCGAACCGCACGAACCGGCCATCGCCTGGGCGCAACGTGTCGCCCGTTCACACCCGAATCCGGCATTGTTGGCACTCAGCCAACGTTTCGCTGCCGCGCGCTACGCTGGCGCTGATTCGGACAGCGCCTCACTCCTCAAAGATCTGCAGCAGCATCGCCCGCGAACCGGAGCTTCCTCATGAGTACCCGCTTTCTTCTTCCCATTGTCGCCGTGCTCGGGCTCGCCGCCTGCGCCACCGCGCCCAAGCCGCTGCAGGGTCAGTTCCCTACGGTCAGTCCGAGCGATTCCACCGCCAGCGCCCAGGTCGGCACGTCGGTGCGCTGGGGCGGCAAGATCATCCAGACCAAGCCCGGGCAGGGCCAGACCTGCTTCGAGCTGATCTCGCGTCCGCTCAATGCCAGTGGCCGTCCGGACCGCAACGCCGTGGACGCCAGCGATGGCCGCTTCCTGGCCTGCCGCTCGGGCTTCTACGACCCGGCCGTGTTCGAGCCCGGCCGCGAAGTGACCTTCATCGGCAAGATCGAAGGCTACGAAACCACCAAGATCGGCGAGTACGACTACAAGCTGCCAAAGGTGAATGCCGACGTGGTCTACCTGTGGCCGGTCGTGCGCGAGGTGGATGTGGTGCCGGCCTACCCGTACGGCCCGTGGGGCGACCCGTGGGGCCCGCGTTGGGGCGGCGGCTGGGGCTGGGGCCGCGGCTGGTGGTAATCGACCGCTGAGTCAGTGACACGCAAAAACGCCGCTCGCAGGGAGCGGCGTTTTTGTTTATGCGATGCGACCAGGCGCTGATGCGCTCGATCGCGCAACCAGGTCAGGGCGTGCCGAACCGTCCCAGCGGCGCACCGGCCAGCAGATGCAGATGGATATGGAACACCGTCTGGCCGGCATGCTCACGGCAGTTCATCACGATGCGATAGCCGTCCTGCGCCAGCCCCTGCTCGCGTGCATACGATGCTGCAGCGAGTGCGAGCCTGCCCACCAACAGCGCCTGCTCCGGCGGCACGTCGTCCAGCGTGGGAATCGCATGCTGCTTGGGAATGAACAGCACATGCACCGGCGCCTGCGGTGCGATGTCCTGAAAGCCCAGCACCTCGTCGTCTTCATAGACGATGTTGGCCGGGATTTCGCGACGAATGATCTTGCCGAAGATGGTGTCGGTCATGGGTGGGGATTGGGGATTGGTCATTAGGGATTGGCAAGAGCTTACCGCGCATGCCTCCGCTTTTCGCTTCTACGAATCCCCAATCCCCGCCCTCAAAGCACCTCACCCCGGGTGCCAAAGGCATGCGACAAGGTGCCGCGATCGACGTATTCCAGCTCGCCGCCCAACGGCATGCCCTGCGCGAGCCGGCTCGGGCGCACCGCATGCTGGCGGGCAAGCTGCGCCAGGTAATGCGCGGTTGCCTCGCCTTCCACGGTGGCATTGGTGGCGATGATCATTTCGGTGACCTCGCCGGTGGCCAGACGCTCGCCGAGCCGGTCCAGGCCCAGCTCGCGCGGGCCGATGCCGTCCAGCGGCGACAGCCGGCCCTGCAGGATGAAGTACAGCCCGCGGTAGCCGGTGGCGTGCTCGATCGCCAGGCGATCTGCCGGCGATTCCACCACGCACAGCTGCTGCCGGTCGCGGCTACTGCTGGCACAGATCGCGCAGATCTCCGCCTCGGTGAAGTCGCGGCATTGCACGCAATGGCCAACCTTTTCCACCGCATTGGCCAGCGCCGCGGCCAGGCGGCGGCCACCCTCGCGCTCGCGTTCGAGCACGTGGTAGGCCATGCGCTGGGCCGATTTCTGGCCCACACCCGGCAATACCCGGAAGGCCTCGATCAGTTGTTCGAGAAGAGAGGACATTGGGTGGCCGGGATTGGGAATTGGAGATTTGGGATTCGCAAATGCAGAAGCGGATCTCGCTTCCAGCCAATCCCCAATCCCGACTCCCGAATCCCCTCGCTCAGAACGGCAACTTCATGCCCGGCGGCAGCTGCATGCCGGCAGTGGCCGAGCCCATGCGGTCCTTGGATTCGGCGTCGATCTTGTTGGAGGCGTCGTTGAAGGCGGCGGCGATCAGGTCCTCGGCCATTTCCTGGTCGGAGAGGATGCTCGGGTCGATGCGGACCTTGCGGCACTCCTTGGCGCCGGTCAGCGTCACGCTGACCATGCCGCCGCCGGCGGTGCCGGTGACTTCCAGCTTGGCCAGTTCTTCCTGGGCGCGCTGCAGGTTTTCCTGCATCTTCTGCGCCTGCTGCATCAATTGGGCAATGTTCCCACGCATGTGTCGTTACTCGTCGTAAGGGCGGATGGAATCGGGGACGACCCGCGCGCCTTGCTGCTGAATCAGCTGCTGCACGTTCGGGTCGTTCATGAACGCTGTTTCGGCCGCGCTCTGGCGCTCGCCTTTCTGGCGACTGGCCCGCTCGTGCAGGGTCTCGACATCGGCGTTGCCGGTCTCGATGACGATGCGCGGCGTATTTCCCAACTCGGGCGCGAGTGCCTGCGCAAGGTTGGCGATGGAACGCTCGGAATTGAGGTATTCGAAGCCCGGTGCCAGCGCCAGGCGCAGCACGCCGTCGCGATGGCCGATGAAGGCCGCATTGGCGGCGAGCTGTCGCGAGGGGCCGTTCAAGCCGCTGCGGGTGACCAGATCCAGCCACTGCTCGGCATCGTCGATGTGGCCATTGTCGAGCAGGGGCGATGGATCGGTTGTCTGTGCCGGTGCCGATATGGAGGGTGCGGCAACCGATGGCATCGACAGCACCGCCGCTGCAGATGCAGGTACCTCAGCCGCTGCGGCAACTGCCACTGCCGCTTCGGGCGCGACCGCGGCCGGCAACGCCGCATCGACTGCTGCGGGTGGCGCCATTGCCGCTTCCGGCGCCAGCACGGGCGTCGCCGCAGCGACGGGGGCAGCGTTGGCGCGCACCGGCGCATCGTCCATCGCCCAGGGCGGCGTGTCGTCGCTGCGCGTGGGAGCTGTCGATGGGCGGCTATCGGTCGATGCTTGCGCAGCGGGCAGCACCACGACAGGCGCGGGCGCAGCGGGCGCAGCAGCGACCGGCGCCGGCGCGGCGACCGCAGCCACGGCAGCAGGCGCGGCCTCCAGGTCGGCCGGTTTCGCCACCGCTGCGGGTGCGGGCGCGGCTGCCACCGGTGCGGCGGCCTGCACGCCGGTTGCCGTAGAACGCGCATGCCCCCCGGCACTGGCACCACGTCCATCGTCACTGCCGCCAGCCGGCACTGCCGCCGCTGGGCGGAAGGCCAGCATGCGCAGCACCGCCATCTCGAAACCGGCGCGCGGACTCGGCGCCAGATACAGATCGCGACGGCCGTTGAGCGCCATCTGGTACCACAGCTGCACCACTTCCGGCCGCAGCTGCGCGGCATAGGCGGTCGGGTCGATGCCATCACCGACGAATGCCACCGACGGCACCAACTGCTGCACCTGGATGCGATGCAAGGCCTCGGCCAGCGCCTCCAGCACGCCGCTCCAGTCGGGCGAGAACTCGGCCAGCGCGGCGACCACCTGCATCAGGCGCGCGCCATCGCCGTCGGCCAGCGACTGCAGCATCGCGCCGACCTGGGTGCGATCGACCGTGCCGAGCATGGTACGCACCACGTCCTCGCGCAGCGCGCCGCCGGCATAGGCAATGGCCTGATCGAGCAGCGACAGACCGTCGCGCAGCGAGCCGTCGGCGGCCTTGGACAGCTGCACGATCGCCGATGGATCCGATTCGATCTGCTCGGCGGCCAGGATCCGGGTCATTTGGCCCTGGATCTGGTCTTCGTCCAGCCGCTTGAGATTGAACTGCAGGCAGCGCGACAGCACGGTCACCGGCAGCTTCTGCGGGTCGGTGGTGGCCAGCAGGAACTTCACGTGCTCGGGCGGCTCTTCCAGCGTCTTCAGCAGCGCATTGAACGCCGCCTTGGAGAGCATGTGCACTTCGTCGATCAGATAGACCTTGAACTTGCCGCGCGAGGGCATGTACTGGGCGTTCTCGATCACCTCGCGCACATCGTCCACGCCGGTGTTGGACGCGGCGTCGATTTCCAGCAGGTCGATGTAGCGGCCGGCGTCGATATCCAGGCAGGCCGGGCACTGGCCGCACGGATCGGCACTGGTGCCGGTCTCGCAGTTCAGCGATTTGGCGAAAATGCGCGCGATTGTGGTCTTGCCCACGCCGCGGGTGCCGGTGAACAGGAATGCGTGGTGCACACGCCCACTGTCGAGCGCGTTACTGAGCGCGCGGACCACGTGTTCCTGGCCTACGAGTTCGGCAAAACGCTTCGGGCGCCACTTGCGGGCGAGAACAAGATAAGACATCGGGCAACCAGCTTCCTCTGAACCGATATTGTGCCACGGCACGTCAAGTGGATCGTTCAGCGGCCGTGCGCCCCGGCGTCGCCACCCACCGGAGGACTGCCGGACAGCGTCGGGGGCCGGCCAGACACCTGCGCTGGCACCGTCACGCCCGACCGGCAGATCCTTTACCTTGTTAATGGCGCCCGTGGCGGCTAGAATCCCGCTCCTGCCGACGACCTGGTCGCACGGCAGGTACGGAGAGGTGTCCGAGTGGTTGAAGGAGCACGCCTGGAAAGTGTGTAAGCGTCTAAACCGCGCTTCGGGGGTTCGAATCCCCCTCTCTCCGCCAGTTTCATGATCCTGCAATGCGATTGCATGGATCCAGGGTCACGCCAGTGACCCACGTCTTATGGTGGCCCCGTCGGTCCCTCGCGACGCTAGATCGAAAATCCCGCCAGGGCCGGAAGGCAGCAACGGTATCGATTGATGCGGGCGCCGAGGTCAACCGGCGGGGACACCACCCCAACCCAGACTGATGGCGCATCGACAGATGCCGCACGCATTCGGCGCGTAATGCTGACGGTGTGAAGCCGCCACTGCGACGCGGCACTTCGCGGCCATGCTCAAGGCTGGCCAGTGATTTGCACCGGCTGCAGCGATGGCTCGGAAATATGCGCAGCGTCAGGCACTTTCCGGCGCGCTCAACCGGCGGACACCAACTGATCTCTTGATGTTCCCGCAGCGCCTGACCTGCAAGACGCGCTACTGCGTCTGCGACTCCGGATGCAGCCAGCCGGCATCGCCTTCCAGGTAATGTTCGTGCTTCCAGATCGGCACGCGCGCCTTGACCTCGTCGATGATGAAGCGGCAGGCATCGAATGCGGCGCCGCGATGCGCCGCGCTGACGCCGACCCATACCGCCATGTCGCCGATGCGCAGCTCGCCCACGCGGTGCACGCAGTAGGCGTTGACGATGGCAAACCGACCCATTGCCTCGTCGAGCACGCGCTGGCCTTCGGCCTGCGCCAGTGCGGCGTAGGCCTCGTAACGCAGCCCGGCCACGCTGCGGCCCTCATTGTGGTCGCGTACCCAGCCTTCGAAACTGGCGAATGCGCCGGCATGCGGGTGCTCCAGCGCAGCGCGCAAGCTGTCGACCGGCAAAGGCACGTCGGAAAGCGCAAAGAGGGCGGAAGTCTGCTCGCTCATGCTCAACCTCCCGACACCGGCGGAATAAACACGATTTCACTGCCATCGCGCACGCCGTCCTCCCAGCGCGCAAACGCGCCATCCACCGCCACGCGCAGCTGCGCCGGCATCCAGCGCAGGCCATGGCGCGTATCGAGTTCGGCATATAGCGCGCGCAGGTCCTGCGCCTGCGATTGCACCTGCTCGCTGGCAATGCCCGCTGCCTCACGCAAGCTGGCGAAATACAGCACCGTCACTGTCGTGCTCATTGGTTTGCTCCGATATCGCGCTTGCCACCGCGCTTGGACACCAGCCTGGTCGGGCCGATGCTCATGCTGTGCGACAACGCCTTGCACATGTCGTAGACCGTCAGGGCCGCCACGCTGGCGCCGGTGAGCGCTTCCATTTCCACACCGGTGCGATGCACGCAGCGCACCGTGCAACGGATGTCCAGCAGCTGCTCGCCCGCCCAGTCGATCTCGAACCGGCAGGCATCGATCGGCAACGGATGGCAGAAGGGAATCAACTCGTGCGTGCGTTTGACCGCCATGGTGCCGGCGATCACCGCGGTTTCCACGATGCCGCCCTTGGCGCTGCGCAAGCCGTTGGCGCGCAACTGCGCGGCGACGGCGGCCGGAAAACGCACCCGGCTTTGCGCGGTGGCGCTGCGCGCGGTGACCGCCTTGTCCGAGACATCCACCATCGTGGGCAGTCCGGAATCGTCCAGGTGGGTCAGGCGTGCGGAACGGGATTTTGCAGGCATGGGAAACGACACGATGACAGGCGCTCAGGATGCGACATTCTCGGTGAACGGGGCGCCTGGATGGAACAGCAGTGCCTTACCCGCCGATCAGGAACATCTCCACCGGCTTGCCACGGCGCGGTGTCGATGCGCGCACCTCGCTGTAGCGGTCGCCACGTATGCTCCAGCGCGCACGTAGATGCTCGGACAATCCATGCTCGCCCTCGGCCAGGGCCGGCTTGAGGTCATGGCCCTGGCTGGCGAACAGGCAGGTGTACAACTGCCCGTCGGCCGACACGCGTGCGCGCTGGCAATCACCGCAGAACGGCACGCTGACCGAACTGACAAAACCCACCTCGCCGGCGCCATCGGCAAATGCATGCCGCTGCGCCACTTCGCCGGTGTAATTGGCATCCAGCGGCAGCAATGGCCAGCGCGCGTGGATGCGCGCGTGCAGTTGCGCCGAAGTCACCACCGCATCGGCGGTCCAGCCATTGCAACTGCCCACATCCATGAACTCGATGAAGCGCAGTACATGGCCGCTGCCACGGAAGTGTTCCACCAGGGGCAGCACCTGATCTTCGTTGACGCCGCGCTGCACCACGCAGTTGATCTTCAGGCGCTGGAAGCCGGCCTGCTCGGCAGCGGCGATACCGGCCAGTACCTGCGCGATCTCGCCACGGTTGCCACTCATGCGTCTGAACAGCTCCGGATCCAGCGCATCCATGCTCACCGTGATCCGACGCAGCCCGGCCTGGCGCAGCGCCACCGCCTGACGCGCGAGCAAGGTGCCGTTGGTGGTCAGCGCCAGATCCTCGATGCCCTCGATCGTGGTCAGGCGCGCAATCAGGCTGGGCAGATCACGACGCAACAGCGGCTCACCACCGGTCAGGCGTACCTTGGTGACGCCGACCGAGACGAAGGCACGCACCAGCGTTTCCAACTGATCGAAGCTCAGGCGCTGCTGCGCATCGAATCCGTAGTCGTCGGGCACGCGATCGGCCGGCATGCAGTAACCGCAGCGGAAATTGCAGGCCTCGATGACCGACAGACGCAGGTCGCGCAGCGGCCGGCCATAGCGGTCCTGCATCGGCGCGGCGGTCAGGTTCGGCAACAGCAGGGCGCTCATCAGGGCACCATGGCGGCAGTCGGCTCCGCCAGCGGCAGATGTTGACCAGGCACGGCCACGCGATGGCCGCGTGCGCGGAGCACGTCGCCGTCGGCGTCGCTGGCGTAGTGGTACAGCAGCATGCGGCTCAACAGGTCCTGCGGGTATTCCCGCTCCAAATCGTCCACCCCAGTATGCGACGGGTTGCCGTGAACGCCGCAGTCATGCGCGATGAGCTCGCTGTCATCGGCATACCGGGCCAGCATTTCCGGGATCGGCCGGGTGTCGCCGCTCCAGACCAGCGCCCCCTTCAGCCGCAGCCCGTAGGCGGTCTCCGGCCAGTGGTGGCGCGCCGGGAACACTTCCAGCCGCACCCCGTCGTGCCAGAACGCGTCGCCGACCGGCACCAGTTGGAAGGCATCCCAGAAGTTCGCGCCGCCCTCGGCCAGCACGTTCGGGTAGTCGGCGATCCGCCGCTGCAGCAACGGCACCACCGGCGCCGGCACGTACAGGCGCGTGCGGCCGCGGCGTTGGGAGAAATAGCTGTCCACGAACAGCCGTTCCAGCCCGCCGACGTGGTCCAGGTGCACATGGGTGATGAAGACCGCCTGCGGCAGATGACCGTACTGGGCCTGGTAGGCGGTCAGCCCTTCGCTGCCGCAATCGATGGTCAGCCACGGCGCGCCGGCGCGCTCGATGGTGGCCATCGGCGAACCGAGCGCCACCGCTGACGCATTGCCGACCCCTTGCACCCGCAATGCCCAGTTCATCAGTAGCCCCGGCCCCAGGCCAGTTCGTACGCGCGGTGCAGGCGTTCGTAATCCTTGTCGACCTCTTCTCGGCTGCGGTTGCCGCGCAATTTCAGCAGCGAGCGATGCAGGCGCTTGAGATTGCGTTCGCGCCAGCGCGTAGCCGGAATGCGCAACACGCCGCGGTCGAAATCGATCAACCAGCCATGCCCGCCGGCATCGAACAGGATGTTGTGCGCGTTGAGATCGGCATGATCCAGGCCGGCGCGATGAAAGCGCGCGATCAGCCGCCCGGTTTCTTCCCACGGCGCACCGCGCCCGGCGACCTGCGCATGATCGGCGAGCGAGCGCACGTTCTCCAGGCGCTCCATCAACAATGCAGCGCGATAACTCAGCCCCTCGCGCAGATAACAGGCCGCCAACGGGCGCGGCACCGGCAACTTGCGCTTGAGCAGTTCGCGCATCAGCCGGAACTCGGCAAAGCTGCGCGTGCGCCCGGCGCCCTTCCACATATAGTGATCGCGGCTCACGCGCGCGGCCATGCCGCCGCGCAGGTACTGCCGCAACACGCTGTGACCGAACGGCGCATCCACGAACCACGCCCCACCCCGTCCGCCTTCGTCGACCGGCCGTGCCCTGTCACCCCAGCGTTGCGGCGAAAACAGCCCGGCATCGGCTTGCCGCAGCCGTTCGCGGTCGAACAGAATGGCGCCATAGCCGCGGCCTTCGCGGTACGGCGCCAGCGCTTCAGTGGCGTCGAAAGAAACCATCTATCGAGTCTAACAACACCATGGCTTCTACGCCCGCCTCGTTATGCCTGCTGCGCCTGTCCGCCCTGGGTGACGTCACCCATGTGGTGCCGCTGGTGCGCACCTTGCAGGCGGGGTTTCCGGCAAGCCAGCTGCATTGGATCATCGACAAGGCCGGGCTGAAATTGCTCGACGGCCTGCCCGGCGTGCAGTTCCATGCCTACGACAAGCGCACCGGCGTGGCCGGTATGCGCGCGCTCCGCCGGTCGCTGGCGCCATTGGGTCGCTTCGACGCGCTGCTGCAGATGCAGGTGGCCTTACGCGCCAATGTGCTGTCGGCCTTCGTGCCGGCGCGGCGACGGATCGGCTATGACCGCAGCCGTTCCAAGGACCTGCACGGCCTGTTCGTCAACGAACGCATCGCCGACCGCCCTGGCATCCACGTACTCGACGCCATCGGCAGCTTCGCGCAGCCGCTCGGCCTGACCCAGACCCAGGTGCGCTGGGACTTGCCGGTCCCCGACGAGGCGCATCGCTGGGCACGCGCGCAATGGGACGACGATAGCCGCCCGGTGCTGATGATTTCGCCGTGCTCCAGCCACGCACGCCGCAACTGGTATCCCGACCGCCATGCCGCGCTGGCCGACCATGCCGCAGCGCAAGGCTGGCGGGTCGTGCTGTGCGGCGGCCGCAGCGAGCTGGAACGCAGCACCGCCG
Source organism: Xanthomonas sp. NCPPB 2864 (assembly GCF_056675615.1). Taxonomy (NCBI): domain Bacteria; kingdom Pseudomonadati; phylum Pseudomonadota; class Gammaproteobacteria; order Lysobacterales; family Lysobacteraceae; genus Xanthomonas; species Xanthomonas sp. NCPPB 2864. The sequence continues at coordinate 718,489 of NZ_JBWWVS010000002.1, read as the reverse complement.
ATGCCATCGTCGCGGCCGCGCGCACGCCGGTGCTGGACCTGGTCGGCAAGGACACGCTCAAACAACTCCCCGCCCTGCTCGCCCGCGCCGATCTGGTGGTCACCCCTGATTCCGGGCCGATGCACATCGCCAACGCGATGGGCACCAAGGTGCTGGGCCTGCATGCGGCCAGCAACCCGCTGCGCAGCGGCCCGTACTCGGACGTGCGCTATTGCGTAGACCGTTACGACGCGGCCGCCCGCAAATACCTGGGCAAGCCGGCCGACCAACTGAAATGGGGCACCAAGATCGAATTCGACCAGGTGATGGCGCTGATCACTGTGGACGATGCAATCGCCGCATTCGAGCGTTATCGCAGCGATCATCCGCGCTGAGAATCGGCGTCGGATCGTCGCTCGAACAGGCGTTCAATCGCGGCGCAGCTGCGCGCTGCGCCGCGGTGCAGACGCCCAGGACAGCCGGGAAGCAGGAGCCAAACACCGCCGGCTCACGTCCGCGGCAGCCAATCACCGCGGTGCCGGCCGACTCGAAGTGTGGCGGCGCACCAGAAAGCGCCGCGCACCCACCGACCACCACGTGTATCGGTTACGCAGACCTGCAGTCAGCGGCTCTCAGACACCGCTAGCGCGGTAGTCCTGATACGACTTCTCTTCCACGTACGACGAACCCAGCGCCAGGTTGATCTCTTTCTTGATGCGCGCGCGTTCGTCGTTTTCGATATAGACGCTGCGCGCCAGCTGCACGAAGCTGTCGTCGAAGGTCTGCGCCTGCTCCTTGAGCCGGATGTCGTCCTCGATCACCCACAGCCGCTCGTTGACGGCCTTGAGCGCAGCACGCAGACGCACGATGTCGTGGCCGGCGGCCGGATGCGCCATCCAGCTGGTCTCCAGCGCGGACAGCTCGCTGCGCACATTGGCCAGCTTGACGGGGTCGCTCATGCGCTCGGACTTGATCTGCAGGATCGCGATCTTGTCGAGCAGCTCACCAAAGGACACGGGCACCAGGATCTCGGACATGACAGGCCTCCAACGGATATCGGGCGGATTGTAGCCAGCGCAGCAGCGCGCGGCGGCGACACATAAACAAAAGCCCCCTTGCGGGGGCTGATGCGAATCTGGCGGAGAGGGGGGATTCACTCGGCATTTCGTGCCTTCGCCCTGCGGGCGGCTTCGCCGTGCAGACAGCGCTGCTGTCTGTCGAACCCGGGGCTTCTCACCCCCCAATGCCGCCGGCGAAACTCACGCGGCACTGGCACAACTGCTCGCCTCAATCTGGCGGAGAGGGGGGGATTCGAACCCCCGAGGCGCTATAAACGCCTGCCTGATTTCGAGTCAGGTACATTCAACCGCTCTGCCACCTCTCCAGATGGTCCCCAGTGTCCCGGGGCCGTGCATCATACGGGCACCGGCGCCCAGCCACAAGCGGCCCGGGCCGGCATCGCCGGCACGATCGAAGGTCCGGGCGTGAACCCGCCCTGCGGCACCGGCGATCGGCGTGTTGCTGCGGGCCGGCCGCGCCGCGATGATGGTCACGCACCTCCTTCCTTGGCGACCCGCCCCCATGCTCGAATTCGGACACCTTACCCATGTCGGCCTGCGCCGTGACCTCAACGAGGACACGTACTACGGCGACAGCGAGCTGGGGCTGTGGCTAGTGGCCGATGGTATGGGTGGGCATGCCTGCGGCGAAGTGGCCAGCGCCCTGGCGCGCGAAACCATCGTGCGCGAGGTGCGCGCCGGCACCCCGCTGGCCCAGGCGGTACGCATCGCCGACGAAGAGATCATCAAGACCTCGCGTCGCTGCAACGACACCTTGCCGATGGGCACCACTGTCGTCGCTGCGCGCGTGCTGGGCCAGCGCTTCGAAGTGGCCTGGGTCGGCGACAGCCGCGCATATCTGTGGCGCGACGGCCGGCTGGCGCAGCTGAGCCAGGACCATAGCTATGTGCAGGAACTGATCGCCCAGGGCACGCTGACCAGCGAGCAGGCACGCGCGCATCCGCATCGCAACGTGGTGACCCAGGCGCTGGGCGTCACCGATCCGGTCCACCTCAATGTCGCCACCATGCAGGGTGAGCTCAAATCCGGCATGCAACTGCTGCTGTGCAGCGACGGTCTCACCGAAGAAGTCGACGATGCCGCGATCGCCGCGACCCTGTCGCAGGCCGATTGCAGCGCGCAGGAATGTGTCGAATGCCTGGTCGCCGCCGCACTCGATGGCGGCGGCTCGGACAACATCACTGCGATCCTGGTGCGCAGCTACTGAAAGCGGCCAACAAGGCCTAGCGAGCGCCCGGCTGGCGGTGAGCGCAGAATTTCGTTGGCCGCATATGGTTGGATGCAGACAAACGCCTGGTCGGTCGAGGGCGCGATGTCCTCACCGCCTGCGGACCACGCCGTCAATCTAGCCCTGAAGACTTCCTGGCAGCATCCAGGCCGCCAAGGATCCCGGAGGCGTCGAGAGCACTGCACCAGAGCGTGAGTCGGCTGCCTAGTTGAATACCATGCACACCGACCATCTCGACAAGTCCTTGCCCGCCCACCGTCGCGGGACCTGACGCGGCATGGATGCCGCGTAAGAGCCTACACGGACGTACTTGCGGCGTGTCCCGCGAGGGTCGGCGGGCAAGGGCCCTGCAGCCAGGCCGCAGATCACCGGCCTACAGCCAAGAGCAAGCTCATCGCGCTCCGCAATAGACCGGATCGAAGTAGCTGTTAGCCGCGCCAAGCGCTGACATCGAACCTGCACGGCAGCGCGCTACTCACGCCCAGAATCGCCAGGCTTCAGCGGCGCACTGCACCACTCCCACCACATCGCCGCCCCACGCGACAGCCGGACACCCGTTGCCGACAGCCGCACTACCCGGCAGCAGCCACCTCTTCAACCGGCGCATCCCACAGCGCGCGCCCGGCCTTCTTGCGCAGGTACGCCAGACGCGCCTCATGCGCCTGCGACTCCGACGCGGTCACCACCACCCGTGCGCGCGGCAACAGCAACGCCGGATCGAAGGTGATCATGCCCTCGCCATGCTCGCTGCGCTGGCCGGTATCGGCGCTGGCAAAGCCGATCTCTTCCTGGCCCGAGGTCAGCGCGATGTACACATCGGCCAGGATCTGCGCATCGAGCAAGGCGCCATGCAACTGGCGATGCGAGTTGTCCACGCCCAGGCGCTTGCACAAGGCATCCAGCGAGTTGCGCTGCCCCGGATAGCGCTCGCGCGCCATCATCAGGGTATCCACCACGGTGGCGCGCTCGACGATACGGCCGTAGTTGTCACCCAGCAGCGACAGCTCGTTGTCCAGGAAGCCCAGATCGAACGCGGCGTTGTGGATGATCAGCTCCGCGCCGTCAATGTAGGCCAGGAACTCCTCGACCACATCGGCAAACAGCGGCTTGTCGGCCAGGAACTCCAGGGTCAACCCGGTCACTTCCTGCGCACCCGGTTCGAAATCGCAATCGGGCTTCAGGTAGCGATGGAAGTTGTTGCCGCTCGGGCGCCGCTCCAGCAGCTCCACCGCACCGATTTCGACGACGCGGTTGCCCTTGCGCCATTCCAGGCCGGTGGTTTCGGTATCGAGAATGATCTGACGCATGAATCCTCTTGCTGATTGCTTACGCGGTTGCGCTGCCACCGCGCTGGGCGATGGCCTGATTGCGGGCGAGCACGTCGACGCGCTCGTTGTCCGGGTCGCCATTGTGGCCTTTCACCCAACGCCAATCGATGCTGTGGCGTTGCGTGGCCGCATGCAGGCGCTCCCACAGTTCACGGTTCTTGACCGGGTCGCCGCCGGCGGTTTTCCAACCGCGGCGCACCCAGCCGGACATCCACTCGGTAATGCCCTGGCGTACGTATTGCGAGTCGGTATGCAGCACGATCTGGCATGGCTCGGTGAGCGTTTCCAGCGCCATGATTGCCGCCATCAACTCCATGCGGTTGTTGGTGGATGTGGCTTCGCCGCCGGACAATTCCTTCTCGCGGCCCTTGTAACGCAACAGGGCCGCCCAACCGCCCGGCCCGGGATTGCCGAGGCAGGAGCCGTCGGTATGCACTTCAATGGATTTCATCAGCTTCTGGTGTTTGGAAAGTGGTCGGTCGTCAGATCGTGGCTACAGGCTGCGGCCAGCGCGAGGGCATCGCGATCGGGGTCGGCCCGATCGAAGCGGCGGCGCGCTTTTCCACTTCGAGCAGATACACCGCGCGCCAGGGTGCGCGATCGGTGCCGGTAACGCCACGCCCGGTGCGCCAGATCGGCCCCAGGTAGCGCTCGGTCTCCACGCATTGCAGCCCCGCACGCTGCGCCAGCAGCCGCCAGCGATCCGGCCGCAGCGCCACCGGACCGCGCCGCGCCCAGCGAAAGCGGTACGGGCTCAGCGGATTGAGCGTGAACAGCCATAGCCGTCCGCCCGGCATCAGCAACCGCTCGCATTCGGCCAGGAATTCCGCCGCGCCGCCCACCACCGCATGCTGCACCACGATGGCCTGCAGGCTTTCGGTCGGCAACGGAAACGGCATGGCGCAACGCGCATCGCCCGCAAAGCGGCCAGCGCTGCGAGTCAGCCGCAGCCCGCGCCCTTGCAGCAGCTCGCGCGGCGGCAGCTCGGGCGTCGGCGTCAGCCACAACCAGGGCTGCGAGGGACGCGTTTGCAACGCCGCAAGCGCCAATTTGCGCTCCAGCAGGAGCAGGCTGCGCCCTGCACCTGTTTCAAACCAGGATGAGACGCCAGCTTGACGGGAGAATGGCGTGGCAGGCATGGTCCCAATTCTATGCGACTGACCGCCCTGCCCGCATTCGACGACAACTACATCTGGGCGCTGGTCGCCAGCGATGGCCGCGCAGTCATCGTCGATCCGGGCCAAGCCGAGCCGGTGTTCGCCGCCGCAGAGCGCGAAGGCTTCAGCCCCAGCGCCGTCCTGCTGACCCACCACCATGCCGACCACATTGGCGGCGTGGCAGCGCTGCAGCAGCGTTGGCCGGACCTTGCACTGTACGGTCCGGCCGACCAACGCATCCCGGCAGATGCCCACCGGGTGGGCCAGGGTGATCGCTTGAGCCTGCTTGGCAACAGCTTCGATGTGCTGGAAGTGCCCGGCCATACCAGCAGCCATATCGCCTTCGTCACCGAACGCCATCTGTTTAGCGGTGATACCCTGTTCAGCCTAGGCTGTGGGCGGATGTTCGAAGGTACCGCTCCTCAGATGTTCGACGCGTTGCAGCGCCTGGCCTCCCTGCCTGGCGAAACACTCGTGTGTTGCGGCCATGAATACACCTTGGCCAATGCGGTCTTTGCGCTGCACGTCGATCCCACCAACGCTGCCTTGCAGCGCCGTCAACAGGAAGCCCAGGCCATGCGTCATGCAGCCCGTCCTACCCTGCCGATTTCGCTCAAGAGTGAACTGGCCACCAATCCGTTCTTACGCACCAGCAGTCCCGAAATCCGCGCTGCGGTGGCATCTCGCGCAGGTGGGGCAATTTCCTCTGAAGTTGACGTTTTCGCCGAACTTCGGCGCTGGAAAGACGAATTTCGCGCATGAGGCGCCTGCTTCTGGCAGTGCTGACCGCATCAGCGGTCATCGCACCCGCAGCCGCATCGTCCAACGACGCAAGCCGCTCCAAACCCGCAGAGAGCTCGATCGCCCAGACCGCCACACCCCAGGTGCGCAACGGTCGGGAGATCTTTTCGTCGTTCCTGGACGGTCGCGCCGATCCAGGCTGCGACAGCGAACATAGCGATACCCGCTGGGAACAACATTTCTCGCGCGCGCCGGCCCGTCTGGCAGACGACGCACAGGATGTCTTGCCGCTGTTCGGCTACGTGGTCGATGAATTGCGCGAAGCCGACATGCCGACCGAATTTGCGCTGATTCCGTTCGTCGAGAGCGGTTACCGCCCGGGCGCCCGCAACGGCAGTGGCCCCGCCGGCCTCTGGCAGTTCATCGCTACCACTGCGCGCAACCACCATGTGCCGGTTGGCGCGCAATACGACGGACGCCTCTCGGCAGTGGACTCCACCACGGCGGCGGTGCGTTATCTCAAGACGCTGTATGGCATGTTCGGCGGCGATTGGCGCCTGGCGCTGATGGCCTACAACGCGGGCGAGTATCGCGTGCTGCAGGCCATGCGCACGGCCGGGATGAACGCGCACAACGCTCGCCCGTCCGAATTGCCCGGCATGTCCAAGGTCACCTACGAGTACGTGGAAAAGCTGCACGCGCTCGCCTGTGTGCTGGACCATGCGCAGCAGCAGGGCAATCTGCTGACCTCGCTCGACCGCCCGGTACCGGTACTCACCGAACATGCATTGCCGGCCGGCACCAGCCTCAACGCCTTCGCCGGACAACGCGCCATCGAGCCGCAGCTGCTGGCCCGGCTGAATCCGGCGCTGGCCAGCGCGCGCGCCGCACCGCGCGGCGTGCATGTGCTCGCCCCGATCGCGCCTGCGCAGCCAGGTGCTACAGGTGCCGCGGTCGCATCTGCCGACACGGGCAGCACTGCGGACAACAGCGCTGCCACTCCCACGGTCGTTGCCGCCGCGACGACGGATGCCTCCAGGCCACAGGCGCGCACCACGCATACGGTCCGCAACGGCGAATCCGCCTGGGCCATCGCACGCCGCTATGGCGTGACAGTCACGACACTGCTGACCAGCAATGGCCTGGACAAGCGTGCCGTGCTGAAGCCCGGCATGGTGTTGTCGTTCGACGACACACCCTGACCTAAGCCGCCTGCCTCCGGCGCCGTTCCGGCGCCGCTGACACCACAGCGGCATGCTTTTCGTCGACCTTGCACGGGGAAGTTGAGCGCCGCGCTGCGCAGGCGTAGGTCGGCTGCGAAGAGAGCGCCTGACACTTACCTTTTGCGTGCGCTGCTTGCGACGCCGTATGGAATCGGAAACGGGCGTACTCGCAGCCGATTGGCCCGCTATCGTTGCAAGCCGACCGACATCGCAGTTGATCGAGCGCGCTTGCAGCGTCTGCCGCCAACCGACAGGCAGCCACCCGTAGGCGCACCAAACGCGCAACCCGAGACTGGCTTTTCTGGCCTGGCAGATTGGCCTGGCAGATCAGCGCGCTAAATGACGCACGTCTTTGCGACCGCACGCCTGCAAGCATGACGCGCGAAATCCGCAACCCCGGCAGACCTATCCCAAACGGATGGCAATACGCACGACGTCAGATCAGTTGCGGCGGGCCATCGCAGTGCCTGTGCCAGTTGCTGCGGGCATCCAGTGCCTGGTCCACGCGACCACAGACTCGCCGCAGCGCCAGCGGCGGGATACCCCACACGAACGCTGGCACCTGCCCACGACGGCATCGGCCAAAGAAAAAGCCCGGTTCCCCGGGCTCTTTCTCCACCAGTCGAACAGCAGCGGTTACAGCTGCGCCTCTTCGATCTGGATCTTGTAGCGCTTGCGCATTTCCTTGACGTACGCCTGCGCCGCATTGTTGCCGTCGATCTGGCTCAGCTGCTCGCGCAGCATGGTCTGCTGCTCGGCCGGCATCTGCTTCAGGTCGCCTGGGGTCGCCTTGTTGATGACAAACACCGCAAAGCGCCCGCCATCCAGCTCCACCTTGCCCACCGACGGCTTGCCGTCGGTCGGACGCGGCGCGCTGAAGATGGCGCGGTTTGCCGCCGGCGTCGGAATCGGCGCGGTGCGCGGCAAGCCCGGAATCGGCTGCACCTGCAACTTCTCGCTGGCGGCCAGCGCCTGCAGGGTCTCGCCTTTCTGCACACGTGCCAGCAACGCGTCGGCAGCCGCTGCGGCGGCCTTCTCGGTGCGGTCCGCGCGGACGGCGGCGATCACCTTCTCGCGCACCTTGTCCAACGGCAGGGCCGCCTCGGCGGTGTGGTTGGTCACACGCAACACCACGCTGTGGTTCGGACCGATGGTGATCGGATCGCTCACCGTGCCGTCCTGCACCAGCGTTTCGGAGAATGCCGAACGCAGCACCGCCGGATTGGCCGCAATACCGCTGGCATCGGCGCGCGAGAACGGACCCAACGTCTGCACCGGCAGACCGACCTGCTTGGCTGCCGGCTCCAGCGCGGTGGGATTCTTGTAGACCTGATCCACCAGCTTGCCGCTCACATCCGTAAATGCCTTGTCGGCATCGGCCTTGAGCTGCTCGGCGGCGAGCTGATCGCGCACCTGCTCGAACGACTTGCCCTGGCCGCCCTTGACCTCGCGCAGCTGGATCACGTGGTAACCGAACTCGCTCTTGATCGGGCCGACCACCTCGCCAGCCTTCATCGAGAACAAGGCATCTTCAAACGGCTTGACCATCGTGCCCTTCTCGACCCAGCCAAGATCGCCACCAGCGCCCTTGGAACCAGGGTCCTGCGAATTGGCCTTGGCCAATGCGGCGAAATCGGCGCCGGGCTGCTTGGCTTCCGCAGCCAGCTTGGCCGCTTTTTCCTCGGCGGCTTTCTGCGCGGCAGGATCGCTACCGGCGGTGATCAGGATGTGCGATGCCAGACGCTGATCCGGCTCGACAAAACGCGCCTTCTCTTCGTCATAGCGCTTGCGCAGCGTCGCCTCGTCAGCGGCGGTTGCCGGCGGCAACTTGGCGGCATCGAGTTCGACATACTCGATCGTCACCGTCTCCGGCTGACGGAAATCCTGGGTATGCCCGTCGTACCACTGCTTGATCTGTGCATCGCTGACCGGCGCGGTATCGGCGGCCGGTGGCGGCAGCATGGCCAGCTGCACGTCGCGCGTTTCGCCCATCAGCTTGAGCAAGCGCTCGAACTCGGCCTTGGTGGCAAAGCCCGACTCGGCAATCGCCTGCGGAATCACCGACTGCTGCAAGCTGTCGCGCACCAACGCATCGAACTGCGCCGGCGTGCGCGGCGGCGTGCCCTGCGCAAGTGCAGCGCGGTACTGGTCGGGGCTGAATTTGCCGTCGACCTGGAACGCCTGAATGCCGGCGATGTAATCGCGCACCGTCGCATCGCCGATCACGATGCCGGCATCTTCGGCACCCAGACGCACGACTTGCTCGTCGACCAACTGGTCGAGCACCTGCAATTTGTTTTCGCGGGATTCGAACGTGCGCGGATCGAAATTCTCGCCCTGGCGCTGCCGCTCCTGCATGCGTGCCTGCTCGAAGCGGGCGCGGAAATCCTGGGTACTGATTTCATGGTGCTGCCACAGCAGCGAGACCGGCCACCACGACGGTGCCGATTTCCACCATGTCGGCGGTGCCTGCACCTTGGCCACGTTATTGGCGCCAATGCCGCCGAGGTAGCTGTTGTCGATGACGAACAGGAACGGAATCATCAGCAACCCCAGGATGGCGGTAGCGATCCAGCCTGACGTCTTGTCGCGAAGTTTCTGCAGCATTGGCAAATCACGGCCTGTGGGCGAGCCGCGCAGTGTAACGCGCCTGACGCCGGGCACCCAGCCCAATCCCGCACCGCACCGGATCCGACATGGCTTTCGGCGCGCAATTGCCGCCATAGCGGCCAAAAAAAAAGCCCCCGGCACGGAGCCGAGGGCTTTGTATAACTGGCGGAGCGGACGGGACTCGAACCCGCGACCTCCGGCGTGACAGGCCAGCATTCTAACCAGCTGAACTACCGCTCCGCTTCAAACTTGGACTGCTGCTTCTCCACCATTTCCGCAATGCGAATCCGGTGGAGAAAACGAAGCCCCCAATCGCTCAGGGGCTTCGGTATAACTGGCGGAGCGGACGGGACTCGAACCCGCGACCTCCGGCGTGACAGGCCAGCATTCTAACCAGCTGAACTACCGCTCCGCGCTTGAAACATTTGCCTGGTGCTTAATGGTGGGTGCTGAGGGTTTCGAACCCCCGACCCTCTCCGTGTAAGGGAGACGCTCTACCGCTGAGCTAAGCACCCTAGCGAGTCGATTAGTTTACTGCATCCTTCAGGGCTTTGCCAGCCTTGAATGCAGGATTCTTCGAAGCAGCGATCTTGATGCTGTCGCCGGTCTTCGGATTGCGGCCGGTACGCTCAGCGCGCGCGCGGACCTGGAAGGTGCCGAAGCCGACGAGGGTGACGGCATCGCCCTTCTTCAGCGCCTTGGTGATTTCGCTCACAACCGCGTCAACAGCACGGCCGGCCTCAGCCTTGGAGATGTCAGCGGCAGCGGCAACGCCATCGATCAATTCGGTTTTATTCATTCTTGAAACTCCCTTTGCGGCAGATGCCGCGGAATCGACAATCGGCGCTCTTGCCGTTAGCGAAGAACCCGACACAAGTGGTATCGCATGACGCATCACAATTTGCCGCGCCCACGAGTCGTGCATTTATACCAGCGCCCCCAACCGCACGCAAGCCAAAACCCAATAACGACGCGGGTTTTGGCTTGTTTTGCCTGGGTTTAGACAAGCGGTTTTAGTGCTTGACGCGGGTACCGGGAGTAGTGCGCGACTTGCCGCGGACCGCAACCCGCGAAGCCGTCTTGCGGGCCTTTTCCTTGCCCGCCTTCTTCGGTGCCAACGGACGTTCCAACGCGAGATCCAGCACTTCGTCGATCCACTTGACCGGCACGATCTTCAGATCGCGCGTGACGTTGGCCGGGATGTCGGCAAGATCCTTGCGATTCTCGTCGGGGATCAACACGGTGCGAATGCCACCGCGCAACGCTGCCAGCAACTTCTCCTTCAGGCCGCCGATCGCCGACACGCGACCACGCAAGGTGATCTCGCCGGTCATCGCCACATCGGCGCGGATCGGCACCTTGGTCAACACCGACACCAGCGAGGTCACCATCGCGATACCGGCGCTCGGGCCATCCTTCGGTGTCGCGCCATCGGGCACATGCACGTGCACGTCCTGCTTCTGCAGGAAATCCACGTCGATGCCGAGTCGCTCGGCGCGCGAACGCACCACCGACAAGGCGGCCGATGCCGATTCCTTCATGACGTTGCCGAGCTGACCGGTCAGGATCAGGTTGCCCTTGCCCGGCACCAGCGTGGACTCGACCTGCAGCAGCTCGCCGCCGACTTCGGTCCAGGCCAGGCCGGTGACCAGGCCGATTTCGTTCTCTTCTTCGGCACGGCCGAAATCGAAGCGACGCACGCCCAGATACTTGTCGAGATTCTTCGCGTTGACCGTGACCAGGGCCTTGGGCTTGCCCTTCTTGGCGACCACCTTCTTGGCATCCGGCTGCGGGCCGGCAAGCGCGATCTCCTTGACCACCTTGCGGCAAATCTTGGCCACTTCGCGCTCAAGGTTACGCACGCCCGATTCGCGCGTGTAGTAACGCACGATGTCCTGGATCGCATCGCTGCCGATCTCGATCTCTTCCGGCTTCAGGCCGTTGGCCTTGATCTGCTTGGGCACCAGGTAACGCATGGCGATGTTGAGCTTCTCATCCTCGGTGTAGCCGGGGATGCGGATGACTTCCATGCGATCCAGCAACGGACCGGGAATGTTGAGCGAGTTGGAGGTGGCGACGAACATCACCTCCGACAGGTCCAGGTCCACTTCCAGATAATGGTCGTTGAAGGAGTTGTTCTGCTCGGGGTCGAGCACCTCCAGCAGCGCCGAGGACGGGTCGCCGCGGAAGTCCATCGACATCTTGTCGATCTCGTCCAACAGGAACAGCGGATTCTTGCTGCCGACCTTGTTGAGGTTCTGCACCAGGCGGCCGGGCATCGAACCGACATAGGTCCGGCGATGGCCACGGATCTCGGCCTCATCGCGGATACCGCCCAGGCTCATGCGCACAAACTTGCGGTTTGTCGCCTTGGCGATCGATTGCCCGAGCGAGGTCTTGCCCACGCCCGGCGGCCCGACCAGGCACAGGATCGGCCCCTTCATCTGCTTCACGCGCGACTGCACCGCCAGATACTCGAGGATGCGTTCCTTGACCTTGTCCAGTCCGTAGTGATCGGCGTCCAGGGTGTCCTCCGCGACCTTCAGGTCCTTGCGGACCTTGGTGCGCTTCTTCCACGGCACGCCCAGCAGCCAGTCCAGATAGTTGCGCACCACGGCCGCCTCGGCGGACATCGGCGACATCTGCTTGAGCTTGTTGAGCTCGGCCTTGGCCTTGGTCTCGACCGGCTTGGGCATGCCCGCCTCGGCGATCTTGCGCGCCAGCTCCTCCAGCTCGCCCGGCGCATCGTCCAAATCGCCCAGCTCCTTCTGGATCGCCTTCATCTGCTCGTTGAGGTAGTACTCGCGCTGGCTCTTTTCCATCTGCGACTTGACGCGGCCGCGGATGCGCTTTTCCAGCTGCTGCACGTCGATTTCGCCGTCCACCAGCCCGACCAGCAGCTCCAGCCGCTCGCCGATCTCGGTGATTTCCAGCAGGCGCTGCTTGTCGGCAAGGCGCACGCCAATGTGCGCGGCGATGGTGTCGGCCAGACGGCCCGGCTCGTCGATGCCGGCCAGGGTCTGCAGCAGCTCCGGCGGCAGCTTGCGGTTGGTCTTGACGTACTGCTCGAACAGCGACATCAGCGAACGTGCGATGGCCTCCACCTCGCGCGGCTCACGCGCGTCGCTGGCTTCGATCTCGATGCCCTGGCCCTGCAGTGCGCCATCCAGCTCGACGACCTTGTCGACGGTGACCCGCGACAGACCTTCGACCAGCACCTTGATGGTGCCGTCGGGCAACTTGAGCAGCTGCAGCACCTGCGCGAGCGTGCCGACGGTATAGAGGTCGCTGGCGGTCGGGTCGTCGGTTTCGGCCGACTTCTGCGCAACCAGCAGGATGCGCTTGTCCGCCTCCATGGCTTTTTCCAGCGCGCGCATCGACTTGTCACGGCCGACGAACAGCGGAATCACCATGTGCGGAAACACCACCACGTCGCGCAGCGGCAACACCGGCAGATCGAGAACTTCTGGTTGGGACTGGGCCATGGGGCGCTCCGCAGGAATGGGGGTTTTGGGGCGTAAAAAAAGCCGATGGCCCCGTTATGGGGCCATCGGCCAGGTGTTGCAAGTAGCGTTCGGAAACCCTTTATCCGCGAGCGAGGCCGGGGCCCGGCGCGACGGCATCCAGGCCTCAGTCGCCGGACGCGGCCTTGGCCGGCGCCGGTTGCGCTTGGTAGATCAGATACGGCTCGGATTTGTGCTCGATCACCGACTCGTCCACCACCACCTTGCTGACATTTTCCTGCGAGGGCAGCTCGTACATCGTATCCAGCAGCACCGATTCGACGATGGTGCGCAGACCTCGCGCGCCGGTCTTGCGCTTGAGCGCCTTCTTGGCGATCGCCGACAGCGCATCGGGGCGGAACTCCAGCTCCACGCCTTCCATGTCGAACAGCTTCTTGAACTGCTTGGTGATGGCGTTCTTGGGCTCGGTCAGGATCTTGATCAGCGCCGGCTCGTCCAGTTCCTCGAGCGTGGCGACCACCGGCAGGCGGCCGACGAACTCGGGGATCAGGCCAAACTTGATCAGATCTTCCGGCTCGACCTCGGCCAGGATCTTGCCAACTTCCTGCTTGCGCTCACTGCTCTTGACCTTGGCACCGAAGCCGATGCCGCCAGCATCGTTGGAACGCTGCTGGATCACCTTGTCCAGCCCGGCGAACGCGCCGCCGCAGATGAACAGGATGTTCTTGGTATCGACCTGCAGGAATTCCTGCTGCGGATGCTTGCGACCGCCCTGCGGCGGCACCGAGGCCACCGTGCCTTCGATCAGCTTCAGAAGCGCCTGCTGCACGCCTTCGCCGGACACATCGCGGGTGATCGACGGGTTCTCGCTCTTGCGCGAGATCTTGTCGATTTCGTCGATGTAGACGATGCCCTGCTGGGCCTTCTCGACGTCGTAATCGCACTTCTGCAGCAGCTTCTGGATGATGTTTTCCACGTCCTCGCCGACATAGCCGGCTTCGGTCAGCGTGGTGGCATCGGCGATCGTGAACGGCACATTGAGCAGGCGCGCCAGCGTTTCGGCCAGCAGCGTCTTGCCCGAGCCGGTCGGACCGACCAGCAGGATGTTGGATTTCGCCAGCTCGACGTCATCGTTCTTGCTGCGGCTCTCGATACGCTTGTAGTGGTTGTACACCGCCACGGCGAGCGTGCGCTTGGCGCGCAACTGCCCGATCACGTATTGATCCAGCACCTCAAGAATCTCGCGCGGCTTGGGCAGACTGGAGCGTGCCGACTGCGCCTTCTCTTCGAGTTCCTCGCGGATGATGTCGTTGCACAGCTCAACGCACTCATCGCAGATGAATACGCTGGGACCGGCAATCAGCTTGCGGACTTCATGCTGACTCTTACCGCAGAACGAGCAGTAGAGAATCTTGTTGCTGTCGCCGGAACGACCTTGGCGGTCTTCGCTCATGCTTCTGTTACCCAGTTACCCCACCCGATGCACGGGGGTTCGATTTCGAGAATAGCACAGGGTCGGGAGGACATCCGCCCAGCCCGACCCTGCCGGTTTTTCCTGCAATTTCAGCAATCTGGCGATCAAGACGGCTGGATCGACTCTTCCGGACGGCGTTCCAGCACCTGGTCGACCAAGCCATAGGCCTGCGCATCGACCGCACTCTTGAAGTTGTCGCGCTCAGTGTCGCGCGCAATCGTCTCCAGGGACTGGCCGGTGTGCTTGGCCAGGATCTCGTTCAAACGCGAACGCAGGGTCAGGATCTCACGCGCATGGATGTCGATATCGGTGGCCTGGCCCTGGAAGCCGCCCAGCGGCTGGTGGATCATCACGCGCGAGTTCGGCAGCGCATAGCGCTTGCCGGCCGCACCCGATGCCAGCAACAGCGCGCCCATCGAGGCGGCCTGGCCGACGCAGATGGTGCTCACGTCCGGCTTGATGTACTGCATGGTGTCGTAGATCGCCATGCCGGCGGTGACCACGCCGCCCGGCGAATTGATGTAGATGCTGATGTCCTTTTCCGGGTTGTCCGCTTCCAGGAACAGCAGCTGGGCCACGATCACGTTGGCCATGTGGTCGTCGATCGGACCGACCAGGAAGATCAGACGCTCCTTCAGCAGACGCGAGTAGATGTCATACGCACGCTCGCCGCGGCTGGTCTGTTCGACCACCATCGGCACCAGGTTCAGGGCTTTGGTCACAATGCTCATCAGTCTTCCTGTAGTGGCAGCGGCTTGCGCCGATGCCCGGGTTTGACATCCGCATCCCAGCCATCGGGATGCGGGTTGGTGTCACGCGGTCGCTTACCTTAGACCCGAATGGCGTCCTGGAACGACAGCGACTGCTCGGTGTGCTGTGCGCGCTCGGCGATCCAGTCGATCACCTGCTCTTCCATGACACGGCTCTGCAGTCCACTCATCAATTGGGGGTCGTTGCGGTACATCTCAATGACCTGCTCCGGCTCTTCGTAGGTCGAGGCGATCAGACGCAGCGTTTCGCTGACGCGCTTGGATTCCAGGCGCAGCTCGTTGCGACGGGCCACCTCGCCCACCAGCAGACCGACCAGCACGCGCTTGGCAGCCGCGTCCATGAAACCCTGATGGGCATCGGCCGGAATCTCGCCCGGGTTGCGGCCGCTGCGGCGGACCTGCTCGACCTGCTGCGCCAGCATCGAACGGGCTTCGTTCTCGACCAGACGCGGCGGCATTTCCACGTGCGCATAGGCGGCGATCAGCTGCTCGCCCACTTCGCGACGCAGGCGGTTCATCAGCGCGCCCTTGAGCTCGCGCTCCAGGTTGGTGCGGATGTCGGCGCGGAACTGCTCGGCATCGCCACTCTTCACGCCGAAGCTCTTGATGAACTCCTTGTCCACCACCGGCAGCACCGGCTCGGAGACCTCGACCGCCTTGACGTGCACCTGCACGGTCTTGCCGGCCAGCTGCGGCACGCGCCACTCGGCCGGGAAGTCGATGGTCAGGGTCTTGTCTTCGCCCTTGACCAGGCCTTCCAGGCCCTTTTCGATCTGGTCGAACATCACGCCCGAGCCCAGCACGCTGCTGCCGGTCTCCACGCCTTCGGCGGGCAGACGCTCGTCGCCGGCCTGCGACCAGGTCTCCAGTGCCACCAGGTCACCGACCTGCGCGCCGCGCTCGACCGGGTTCCAGGTGCGGCGCTGCAAACGCAGGTTCTCGATCATCTGATCGATGTCGGCATCGGTCACTTCGGCGGTATGACGCACCACCGACAGCTTGGCCACATCGATATCGCCAAAATCCGGCACCACTTCGAAGGTGGCCACGAAGTCGAAATCGCTCTCGCCCTGGTCGATACGCGGGTTGCCGGCCAGACGCAGCGAATGCTCCCGCACCGCCGAATCGAAGGTCTCACGCAGCAGGCCTTCCATCGCCTCGGCACGCACCTGCTGACCGAAGCGCTGCTCGATGACCTTGGTGGGTACCTTGCCCGGGCGGAAACCCTTGATGCGCGTGGTCCGCGCAAGTTCGCGCAGGCGGCCACCGACATGCGTCTCCAGGCGCTCCTGCGGCAGGGTGAAGGTCAGGCGGCGTTCCAGATTGCCGGTGGATTCGATCGATGCTTGCATGTTGACTCCTGCCACCGACTGCACAAGCGTCGGCACGAGATGGAAGATGCGGGTTGACGGATGGCGAGAAAGCCGCCGAGCCTTGTAGTTTCGCCGATAACGGCGGCCGCTGCCAGCGGAATACGCGTCACTGCGCCGCGCAATGGAAAGCCCCCAGGCCTGCGGCGGGAAGCGGCCGGAACACGCACGGCCGCACTGCATTGGTGCGAAAGGGGGGACTCGAACCCCCACGCCTTGCGGCGTCAGAACCTAAATCTGGTGCGTCTACCAATTCCGCCACTTTCGCGATGCTGCCAGCCCGGCCATTGTTGCAGGGATGCCGGGAAAGAAAAAGCATCGCGAGGGCGATGCGGCTGGTAGAAACAGGAGCCGGCTTGCGTGCCTGCCGCCCGCACGGGCAGCACGATGCAAGGCGGCCCTGAATCCGACACACTAAAGGTAAATGCATTCATCATGCCACCCGGCCTGGCGGCGTACCTTCCGCCCCGCTAGCGCTGGGTAAAGCCTAGGTTCGCTAAAATTCCGTTAACACCAGTAGAGGCAGTCATCGCGATGAGAGATCGGTATCGGCAGATCGTGGCCCTGTCCCGCGACTGCATCAAGGAGATCGACCTCGATGGGCGGATTACGGCCATCAACGTCAATGGCCTGACCGAGCTTGGCGCCAGTCATCAGGATCAACTGATCGCGCGGAAGTGGCGCGACCTGTGGCCAGCGGAGGCAGCCGGGCTGGTGGATGCGGCCATCGCCGGCTCCCGTGCCGGTTCGATCCAGGAATTCGAGGCCGCCGGCGTGAACTTCGCCGGCGTGCGCCAGATCTGGCAGGTCGTCACCAGCCCGCTGTTCGATGCGCTTGGCAAGGTCGAAGCAATCCTGGCGGTGAGCAGGAACATTTCCGACCGCCGCGCGCTGGAGACCGCGTTTCGCACACTGGATTCGACCCTGGCCGCAGAGCGCGCGTTTTCCAGCGGCGTGCTGCGCATGGCGCGCGCGCGCGAACATTCGCTGTCGAGCGAACTGCACAGCCTGCGCGACCTGCAAGAGCGAATCGAAGGCGACCTGGACATTGCGCGCGCCGCACAGAGCGCTGCCGAAAAGATTTCCGAGCAGGCGCAAAAGGGCGAAGCGGTAGGACAACTGCTGGCCGGCGTGGTGCACGATTTGAACAACGTGCTGCAGGCGGCAACCTCGGCCATCGAACTGGTGGTACAGCGCGCCAGGATCGATGCGCACGATGCCAAGCTGTTGAGCGTGGCCGACGCGGCGCTTCAACATGGCTCGGTCATGGCACAGCGCCTGGTCGGGTTTTCGCGGCAATATCCGTACAGCCCGGAATCGGTGGACCTGGCTGCCTTGACCGAACAGCTCGGCCCCCTGCTCGAACAGGTGGTCGGCGCGGATCTGCAATTGCAGCTGCGCACCACCGAAGGTGGATGCTGCGCAATGGTGGATCGCCACACGGTGGAACGCGCCATCCTGAACCTGGTGATCAACTCCCGCGATGCCTGCCAGGGTGGCGGCGTCATTCGCGTGGAGACCGGCGACGCCGTGGTCGCTGAAGAACAGGCCAGCCTGGCCAGGCCGGCCGGGCGCTACGTCACCATCGCCGTGGCCGACAACGGGCATGGCATGGATGCGCACGTGCAGGCGCACCTGTTCGAAGCGTATTTCACCACCAAGGATGCCGACAAAGGCGCGGGCCTGGGGCTGGCGCAGGTGTACAGCTCGGTCCGTCAGGCAGGTGGCTTTGTCGAAGTGACATCGGCGCCCGACCAGGGCGCATGCTTTACGCTGGCGTTCCCACGCATGCAGCAGAGCGCGGCGCCCGCGCCCGCCGCAGCGCCGTAAGCGGCCACGGCTGCAGTTGCCCATCGCCGATCCGGCGTAGCGCATCGCTTCGGGGCCGTCAGCGCCATCCAGGGCAGCAAAGAACCTCTTCCTGCGCGTGCTGATGGACGTTGCCTGACGGCCCGTCACCTCGCGCGAGGCGACACTGCCAGGCGCGACCACATCAGCCAGACAAGCACGGCGCAGGCGCCACCTGCCGCCAACCCACACTGCAGCAGCGTCAGCATGACCGTGCGGTCGGCCATCATCGACCAGCCGCCGATGATCGCCAGCAGCAGCACGATCACCCCGGTCGAGAGCAGACCGCTCAACGCACCGATGCCAACGTGGACCAGCAGGTTTGGCGGGCGCCCACGGTACCGCCAGGCACAGATGCGCGCACACAGCCATCCCGCCGCGGCGCAGGCAATCACCGGCAACACCAGGCCGTAGGACCAGGCAACGATCAACAACGCGGTCAGCAGGTCGAACCGGGTCAACAGCACCAGGCCCAGCAGCCCGCCGAGCGGAGGACCGACGATCGCGAAGACGCCAACCTGGCCCAGGATCGAATGCCGCAATGCTCCGGACACAGCAGGCCTCATGTGCGCTCGCTCGACCGGGCAGCGACGACCGGTGGCGATTGCGCACCTGACACAAGCCAGACATCGTGCCCGGCCGAGATCAGCACTGCGTTGCCGCGGCCGCCGACCGAGACGACAGCGAAGCTGCAGCCGATTCCTTGCGTCATCTTTTCCTCAGCACAAAAAGAAAAGCACCTAGGCAGATGCCTAAGTGCTTTTGTTTGGTGGGCCGTCAAGGATTCGAACCTTGGACCTATTGATTAAGAGTCAACTGCTCTACCAACTGAGCTAACGGCCCTGAAACTGGTCGCACATTGTATGCGCGTTTTTGCGTCGTTGCAACACCCCGCGATGCATCGGGTCCAACTTTTCCTGCAATCAGTGGGGTGGCTGAGGGGACTCGAACCCCCGACATCTGGAATCACAATCCAGTACTCTAACCAGCTGAGCTACAGCCACCACTGAAACCTACTTCCTACCGCACCGCCGATGGCGCGCCCGACAGGACTCGAACCTGTAACCGCCGGCTTAGAAGGCCGGTGCTCTATCCGGTTGAGCTACGGGCGCCCGGACCGAACTTTGCATTCCCACGCCGTCAAGAGCTCGGAATGGTCGGGGTAGAGGGATTCGAACCCCCGACATCCTGCTCCCAAAGCAGGCGCGCTACCAGACTGCGCTATACCCCGGCGGGACCTTTCAATCCCGAAGGCTGGAAAGGTCGGCTATTTTGGGAATGATTGGCCTTGCTGTCAATCACTCTGTGTAAATCGGACGATCCGGTATCCTCGCGGCATCGCTCGCCAAGTCGGCAGGCATCTACATTTCATGGAGAACACGCATGCGTAGCGGCAATCCCGCCCTTCGGGAATCCACCTTCCTCGACCTCGGCTCCGGCTCGGTAGTCACCCGCGATGGTCAGGCGATGACGCTCAACGGCACCGTCAACAAGACCGGCCTGCTGTTGCTGATGGCGGTGGTCACCGCCGCCTTCGCCTGGTCGCAGTCGATCGGGGCCGATGGCGCTCCGTTGCCTGCCGCGCGGCTGTACATGATCGCCGGCGCGATCGGCGGGCTGGTGTTCGCGCTGGCGACCAGCTTCAAGCCGACCTGGGCCCCGGTCACCGCGCCGCTGTACGCGCTGGTGGAAGGCTTCTTCCTGGGCGCGATCTCGGCAGTCTACGAGGCGCGTTTCAACGGCATCGTGTTCCAGGCGGTCCTGCTGACCTTCGGCACCATGTTCGCGCTGCTGTTTGCCTATCGCAGCGGCATGATCAAGGCCACCGAGAACTTCAAGCTGGGCGTGGTGGCAGCCACCGGCGGCATTGCGCTGGTGTATCTGGCGACCATCGTGCTGGGCCTGTTCGGCGTGCGCATCCCTTTCATCCACGACTCTGGCCTGATCGGCATCGGCTTCAGCCTGTTCGTGGTGGTGGTGGCTGCACTGAACCTGGTGCTGGACTTCGACTTCATCGAAAGCGGTGTCGAACAGGGCGCTCCCAAGCACATGGAGTGGTATGGCGCGTTCGGCCTGATGGTGACGCTGGTGTGGCTGTACATCGAGTTCCTGCGCTTGCTGTCGAAGTTGCAGTCGCGGAATTGAGCGGGGAATCGAGCGTCGGGATTGGGGATTCGTAAGAGCGACTCCCCAAATCCCTGGACTCAACGCAAAAAAAAGGGCGCCTGGGCGCCCTTTTTTTGCTGTCGCCGTGTCGCTCAGAGGCGGCTGGCGATGGCCTTGGCGAAGCCCATGGTGTTGCCGGTGCCGCCCAGGTCGGGGGTCAGCGAATCCTTGGCTTCCAGGGTGGCCACGATCGCTTCGCGCAGGCGCTCGGCGTTCTGCGGCTGACCGATGTGGTCCAGCATCTGCGCGGCACCCAGCAGCAGCGCGCACGGGTTGGCCTTGCCCTGCCCTGCGATGTCCGGCGCCGAGCCATGCACGGCCTCGAAGATCGCCGCGTCCACACCGATGTTGGCGCCCGGGGCCAGGCCCAGGCCGCCGACCAGACCGGCGCACAGGTCGGAGATGATGTCGCCGAACAGGTTGGTGGTCACGATGATGTCGAACTGCTCAGGACGCATCACCAGCTGCATGCAGGTGTTGTCGACGATCATTTCCTGGAATTCGATTTCCGGATACTGCGTGGCCACATCGCGTGCCACCTTCAGGAACAGGCCCGAGGTCGACTTGATGATGTTGGCCTTGTGCACCGCGGTGACCTTCTTGCGGCCGGTGGCGCGCGCCAGGTCGAAGGCGTAGCGCACGATGCGCTCGGAGCCCTTGCGGGTGACGCGGGCGCCGGAGAACGCGGTCTCGCCGTCCTCGGACACGGTCTGGCCTTCGCTCAGGTAGGCGCCTTCGGTGTTCTCACGCACCGTGATCAGGTCCACGCCATCGGCGAAACGCGACTTGGTGTTGGGGAACGACTTGGCCGGACGCACGTTGGCGTACAGGTCGAACTTGCGACGCATGGCGACGTTGATCGAGCTGAAGCCCTCGCCGACCGGGGTGGTCAGCGGGCTTTTCAGGGCCACCTTGTTCTTGGTGATCGAGGCCAGGGTGGACTCGGGCAGCAGATCGCCGTGCTTTTCCAGCGCGACCAGGCCAGCGTCGGCGTACTCGTAGGTCAGGCCAGCCTGCAGCGCGTCGAGCACGAACAGCGTGGCATCCATGATCTCCGGGCCGATACCGTCGCCGCGGATGACCGTGATTGTCTGCGTCATAACGTTGGGTTTCCGAACTTGAAGGGGGGAGCGCCAGCCGCAATACCCGGCAGAGCGGCGCAAGGAGGTTTCACAGGCAATTATGCCCGATGCCGGTGAAGGCGCCCAAACCGACCTTGGTCTAAGAGCCCCCGGATGCGCACGGCAGCCATTCGGTGCAGCGAACGGCCGCGCGTACCACCGCCTGCAGGCACAACTTCAGTGCAGCTGCCTGAAAGCACCTGCCGTCCCAGCCAGCGGCCGGTGCCCAAATCGGACCACCTCAACGCAAAGCCGCCAACAACAGGCGGCACGCGCCCTCGCCCGCCGTTACGAATCCCGAATCACCTCTCCCCCTCCCACCCACTCACCCGTGCGCGTGCTGCTCCGGTGCCGGGGCGCCGCCGTCGAGCTGGTCGAGGAAGTCCACCGCGCGACGCAGATGCGGGATGACGATGGAGCCGCCGACCACCAGGCCGACCGAGAAGGTTTCGAAGAATTCCTCGCGGGTCACGCCGGCCTCCTTGCACTGGGCGACGTGGTAGCTGATGCAGTCGTCGCAGCGCAGCACCATCGAGGCGACCAGGCCGAGCAGTTCCTTGGTCTTCACATCCAGCGCGCCCGCCTGGTAGGTCTGGGTGTCCAGCGCAAAGAACCGGCGCACCACCTGGTTGGGCTCGGCCAGGATGCGCTGGTTCATGCGCTGGCGGAATTCGGTGAACTCGCGCAGCCGGTCGTCGCTGCCGCTGCCGGTCTCGCTCATGCCTGGCCGCCTGTGTTGCCGGCCAGCAAGGGCTCGAGCTTGCCGGCCCGGTGCATCGCCATCATGTCGTCGTAACCGCCCACATGGACGTCGCCGACAAAGATCTGCGGCACGCTGGTGCGCTTGGCCAGCGCAACCATCTTGTTGCGCTCGGCCGGATCCAGGTCGATGCGCACCTCGGTCCAGGTCCGGCCCTTGCTCTTGAGGAAGTTCTTGGCCGCCACGCAGTACGGGCAAATGGCGGAGGAATACAGGGTGATCTGCGGGCCGCTGGCCGCATCCTGCACGTTGGTGTCTTGGCTCACGG
Source organism: Xanthomonas sp. NCPPB 2864 (assembly GCF_056675615.1). NCBI lineage: Bacteria > Pseudomonadati > Pseudomonadota > Gammaproteobacteria > Lysobacterales > Lysobacteraceae > Xanthomonas > Xanthomonas sp. NCPPB 2864. Next base: position 695,903 of record NZ_JBWWVS010000002.1, on the reverse strand, counting down.
GAAACTCCGTGGTTGGTCTGAGGTCTGACAATGGTACCGGGCGACTGGAATTTCCATGTCGTCACCGCAACACTGTGGATTAACCGATGATTCACGCCATCGCGCCGTGCTGCCTGCATGCTCCGCGCACCACCTGGGAGTTCCACTTGCGCCTGCTACCGCTCGCCACCGCCCTCACGCTGGCCGTTGCCATGGGGGTGGCACCCGCGCAGGAAAACCGCCTGCCCGACATCGGCTCGTCTGCCGGCGAGCTGCTGACCCCGGCGCGCCAGGCCGAGTACGGCAAGATGATGCTGGCCGAGTTGCGCAACTACGACTACGTGCTGGACGACCCGCTGATCACCGACTGGCTGCAGACCATGGGCACCCGGCTCGGCGCCAACAGCGACCAGCCGCAGCAGCCGTTTACGTTTTTCATGCTGCGCGACCGCCAGATCAACGCCTTCGCCACGCTGGGCGGCTATATCGCGGTCAATGCCGGGCTGGTGTTGACCGCCGAGCGCGAGGACGAGGTGGCCGCGGTGCTGTCGCACGAAATCGCCCACGTCACCCAGCAGCATGTGCTGCGCGGGGTGGAACGGGCGCAGCGCGACCAGATCCCGATCCTGCTCGGCATGCTGGCGGCGGTGGTCGCCGCGCAACAGGCCGGCGGCAATTCCAAGGGCGATGCCACCATGGCCGGCATCACCAGTGCGATGGGGCTGATGCAGCAGCGCCAGATCGACTACACCCGCTCCAACGAATCCGAGGCCGACCGGCTGGGCATCCGCACGCTGGTGCGCAGCGGCTACGACGTGGATGCGATGGCCGGCTTCTTCGAGCGCATGTCGGTGGCGATGCGCGCCAACGAAGGCGGCTACAGCGCGCCGGACTTTCTGCAGACCCACCCGGTCACGGTCACCCGCATCAGCGAGGCCAAGGCGCGCGCCGAGCAGATGAAGAAGAACACCGTGGTGCTGACCACCTCGGTGCCGGGCGGCACGCGCCAGGAACGGGTGGACCCGGCCGACCCGTCGCTGTCCGAACCGCTGAGCCGCAACGGCAACGCACTGCTGCCGTATGCGCTGCGGCTGCCGGTGGATGCGCTGAGCCGCAGCGGCGACCAGCAGAACTTCGACTGGGCCAAGGAACGCCTGCGCGTGCTCAGCGCCACCACGCCGGATGCGGCCATCCGCGAATACGAGACCCTGCGCCGCAGTGCCAAGCACGGCCTGACCGATGCGCAGCGCTACGGGCTGGCGCTGGCACGCCTGCGCAACAGCGGCGGCCGGCCCAGTGAACCGGTGGCCGAACTGACCAGCCTGCTGGAAACGCACCCCGACAACCTGTGGCTGACGCTGGGGCTGAGCGAGGCGCAGGCGCGGGTGGGCCAGCGCGAGGTGGCCAATGCGCGTTTCGACGCGCTGCTCAAGCAACTGCCGAACAACCGCGCGGTGGCGCTGACCTATGCCGGCGCGCTCAACGAGCAGGCCAGCAAGGAATCCGGCCAGCGCGCGCGTCAGGTGCTGGAGCCGCTCCTGCATCGCAGCAGCGAAGATCCCCTGTTGCAACAGACCTACGCTCGCGCCTGCGAGCTGTCCGGCGACCATCTGCGTGCCAGCGAGGCCTATGCCGAAGCTGCGTACTTGAACGGACGCCCGGAACAGGCGCTGATCCAGTTGGAAGCGCTGAAGAAGAAAGATCTCGACTATGTGACACGGGCGCGGGTGGATGCACGCATCGCGGCGATCACGCCGACCGTGCTGGAGCTGCGCCGGCAAGGCATCCGCGACCCGGATCTGTCGACGCGCTAGCGCATGTGACGGTTGGCGCAGCGGTCATTTAGGTGTGTGCCGAGGGGTTCAGCACCGCGCCTGCCAGTGGCACAGGCCGCTTTGACCACGGCGGCAGCCCTCAGGCATGTCACATTAGAGTCACAAAACCGTAGTCTACTGGCGATCAACCTAAAGCCAGACGGTAAGCCCCGCGTGCAAAAACGCATTCTGATCGTCGACGACGAACCCGCGATTCGCGACATGGTGGCGTTCGCGCTGCGCAAAGGCGAGTTCGAACCCATCCATGCCGGCGATGCCCGCGAGGCGCAGACCGCCATCGCCGACCGCGTGCCGGACCTGATCCTGCTGGACTGGATGCTGCCAGGCACCAGCGGGCTGGATCTGGCACGGCGCTGGCGCAAGGAACAGCTGACCCGCGAGATTCCAATCATCATGCTGACCGCGCGCGGCGAAGAGAACGACCGCGTCGGTGGCCTGGAAGCCGGGGTCGACGATTACGTGGTCAAGCCGTTCTCGGCGCGCGAGTTGCTGGCGCGCATCCGCGCGGTGATGCGCCGCACCCGCGAGGACGACGAGGACGGCAGCGTGGCCGTGGGCCGCCTGCGCATCGACGGCGCCGCGCACCGGGTGTTTGCCGGCGATGCGCCGGTGCCGATCGGCCCGACCGAGTACCGCCTGCTGCACTTTTTCATGACACATCCCGAGCGCGTGTATACCCGCACCCAGCTGCTGGATCATGTCTGGGGCGGCAGCGTGTATGTGGAAGAGCGCACCATCGACGTGCATATCCGCCGCCTGCGCAAGACGCTGGAACCGTTCGGCCTGGAAAACATGGTGCAGACCGTGCGTGGCTCGGGCTACCGTTTCTCTTCGGCAACCTAGTGCTTGCCGCACAGCCGGTCGGCCCTGCCGCTGGGCTGGCTCGCACGCCCACCTGACGCTCCGTGGTAACGCCTTCCATGCCTCAACATATCCGTTCCGCCTGGCTCAAGACGCTCGGCACTCTCGCGCTGTTGCTGGGCGCTGCCGTGCTGGTCGGCGTGCTGATCGAGCATGTGTGGATGGCGTTGACGCTGACCGCGCTGGGGGTGCTGGCCTGGCATTACTGGCGGTTGCGCCAGGTGCTGCAGCGCCTGACCGCGCGCCAGCGCGCCGAGCCCGCCGCCGGGATCGGCGCCTGGAACGAGCTGGATCGCCTGCTCTATCGCAGCCAGGCCGAAATGCGCGGGCGCAAGCGTCGCCTGATCGAGATGCTGCGTACCTACCGCGCCGCCGCGCAGGCACTGCCGGATGCGGTGGTGGTGGTGGATCGCAACAGCCAGCGCGTGCAGTGGTTCAACCGCGCCGCGGGCGGACTGCTGGGGCTGCATCATCCGGGCGACATGGGCGTGTCGGTGGTGGAGCGGTTGCAGCCGTTGCCGCTGGCGCACTGGCTGGCGGCCGGCCGCAATGCCGAGCCCATGCTCGACGCCGCCTCGCCGGTGGATCCGGATCTGCGCCTGAATCTGCGCCTGATCCCCTACTCGGACGATTACTGGCTGCTGGTGGCGCGCGATGTCAGCAAACTGCTGCGACTGGAGCAGGTGCGCCGCGACTTCGTGGCCAACGTCTCGCACGAGCTGCGTACGCCATTGACGGTGGTGCACGGCTATCTGGACATGCTCGACCCGGAAGACTTTCCCGATTCGGGCCCGATGCTGGCCGAGATGCGCAAGCAGTCGCAGCGCATGGCGCAGCTGGTCGAAGACCTGCTGACGCTGTCGCGGCTGGAATCGCAGGAAGAACTCGGCGAGGAACACGTGGCGATGGCGCCGATGCTGTCGACGCTGCGGCGCGAGGCCGAAGCGCACAGCCAGGGCCGCCACACCGTGGAGGTGTTCGACGAGGCCGGCGTGGACCTGCTCGGCTCCAACAAGGAATTGCATAGCGCCTTCTCCAACCTGGTCACCAATGCGGTGCGCTACACGCCCGGCGGCGGCACGGTGACGATCCGCTTCGTGCGCGAAGGCGATGGCGCGGCCCTGGCGGTGCGCGACACCGGCTACGGCATTCCCGCCTCGCATCTGCCGCGCATCACCGAGCGCTTCTATCGCGTCTCCAGCAGCCGCTCGCGCGAGAGCGGCGGCACCGGGCTGGGACTGTCGATCGTCAAGCACATCCTGGGACTGCACCAGGCGCGTCTGGAAATCGAAAGCGAAGTCGGACGCGGGAGCGAATTCTCATGCCATTTTGTCGCTGCGCGCGTCGTGCAGCGCGATCAGTCCCTGCCACTGTCACGTTCGGCGTGATATGTAAGAGGTGCGCGCCGCACCGCGGTGCGATGCACGCGCGCACGACGCGCTGCATCGCCTGCGCTGCCTCTGGCGCGCTGCCACGCCGCACACCATCTCCGTCTTGATGACCGATTCCAATGGGCCACGCCAAAGAACTGCACGACGTCACACCTTCCGAGGACATCGCCACCGATCCGTTGCGCGATCCGGCGCTGTACATCAACCGGGAACTGTCGCAGCTGGACTTCAATTTCCGGGTGCTGGCACAGGCGTTGGACGAGCAGGTGCCATTGCTGGAACGGCTGCGGTTCCTGTGCATTTCCTGCACCAACCTGGATGAATTCTTCGAGATCCGCGCCGCCACCGTGCGGCATGCGCAGGAGTTCGGCCTGCCGCCGGCGCCGGATGGCCTGAGCCCGACCGCCATCCTCAACGCGGTGCACGACCGCGCCGCCAAGCTGGTCGAACAGCAGTACCACGCGTGGAATGAAGTGCTGCGCCCGGCGATGGAAGATGCCGGCGTGGCCGTGCTCAGCCGCACGGCCTGGACCTCGCGTCAGAAGCGCTGGCTGCGGGCGTACTTCCGCAACGAGATCATGCCGGTGCTGTCGCCGCTGGGGCTGGACCCGGCGCATCCGTTTCCGAAGATCCTCAACAAGACCTTGAACATCGTGGTGGTGCTGGAGGGCCAGGACGCATTCGGGCGCGCCGGTCATCTGGCCATCGTGCGTGCGCCGCGCTCGTTGCCGCGCATCATCCAGCTGCCGGCGAGCCTGTCGCCGGAGGGCGCGCAGAGCTTCGTGTTCCTGTCCTCGGTGCTGTCCGAGTTCGTCGACGAGCTGTTCCCCGGCATGCAGGTCAAGGGCTCGTATCAGTTCCGCGTCACCCGCAACTCCGAGCTGGTAGTGGACGAGGAAGAGGTCGAGAACCTGGCGCTGGCCTTGCGCGACGAGCTGGTCACCCGCGGCTATCGCCCGGCGGTGCGCCTGGAGATCGCGCACGACTGCCCGGCGCCGATCATGCGCACCCTGCTGCAGAACTTCGGCCTGAACGAAAACGCGGTGTACCGCATCGTCGGGCCGGTCAACCTGAGCCGCGTCACCCAGGTCTACGATCTGGTGCAGCGCCCCGAACTGAAGTATCCGTTGTTCAATCCGCGCACCCTGCGCGACAACGACGGCATCTTCGAGATCGTCAGCAAGGGCGATGTGCTGCTGCATCACCCCTTCGATGCGTTCACCGCGGTGCTGGACGTGATCCGCCAGGCCGCGGTCGACCCGAACGTGCTGGCGATCAAGCAGACGCTGTACCGCACCGGCAAGGACTCGCTGATCGTCGATGCGCTGATCCTGGCCGCGCGCAACGGCAAGGACGTCACCGTGGTGGTGGAGCTGCGCGCGCGTTTCGACGAAGAGGCCAACCTGGGCCTGGCCGACAAGCTGCAGGAAGCCGGCGTGCAGGTGGTGTACGGCGTGGTCGGCTTCAAGACGCACGCCAAGATGCTGCTGATCGTGCGCCGCGAGGGACGCAAGCTCAAACGCTATGTGCATCTGGGCACCGGCAATTACCACAGCGGCACCGCGCGCCTGTACACCGACATCAGCCTGATCACTGCGGATGTGGAAATCGGCAACGATGTGCACATGCTGTTCCAGCAGTTGTCCGGGCTGGCCCCGCGCATGAAGCTGGAGCAGTTGCTGCAGTCGCCCTTCACCCTGCACGCCGGCGTGTTGAAGCGGATCGAGCGCGAAACGCGGCTGGCCCGCAACGGCCGCCCGGGCCGCATCATCGCCAAAATGAATGCCCTCAACGAGCCGCAGGTCGTGCGTGCGCTGTATACCGCCTCGCAAGCCGGTGTGCAGATCGACCTGATCGTGCGCGGCGCCTGCACGCTGCGCCCGGGCGTTCCCGGCGTGTCCGACAATATCCGCGTGCGCTCTATCGTGGGGCGTTTTCTGGAACATAGCCGCGTGTACTGGTTCGGCAACGATGGCGCGGCAGAGTTGTATTGCGCCAGCGCCGATTGGCTGGAGCGCAACCTGCTGCGGCGCGTGGAGACCTGCTTCCCGATCCTGGACCCGGATCTGGCCAAGCGCGTCTACCGCGAAGTGCTGCAGAACTACCTGGACGACAACGTCAACGCCTGGGAGCTGGATGCCGACGGCGTCTATCACAAACGCCTACCAGGCCCTGGCGAGCCGGCCCATTCGGCGCAGATGACCTTGCTCGAGCGGATCTGAAAGCGGCGCGGGCGTGGCCCCTCACGGGGCCAACGGCCCATCGGCTACCATGCGCCCATGCCAATGCCCTCCCCCACGATCCCGCCCCTGCGCGATGGCGATTTCCTCGCCGCCATCGACTTAGGATCCAACAGCTTCCACATGGTCATTGCGCGCTACCTGATGGGTCAGCTGCGCGTGGTCGATCGTCTGCGCGAAACCGTGCGCATGGCCGACGGCCTGGATGGCAAGGGTGGCCTCTCCAACGAAGCGCGCCAGCGCGCGCTCGAATGCCTGGCGCGCTTCGGCCAGCGCATCCGGGAAGTGCCGTCGTTGCGCGTACGCGCGCTGGCCACCAACACGGTGCGTCAGCTGCGCTCGCCGCAGGCGTTCCTGATGCCGGCCGAAACCGCGCTCGGGCATGCGATCGAAGTGGTCAGCGGACGCGAGGAAGCGCGCCTGATCTATCTCGGCGTTGCGCATGCGCAACCGCCCAAGCCCGATCAACGCCGGCTGGTGATCGACATCGGCGGCGGCTCGACCGAGTTCATCATCGGCCGCGGATTCCAGACCCTGGAACGCGAGTCCCTGCAGGCCGGCTGCATCGCCAGCACGCGCCGCTTCTTTCCCGGCGGCAAGCTGTCGAAGAAGAAATGGAAGGATGCGCTGACCGAGATCGGCACCGAATTCCAGCAGTTCGCCAATCAGTACAAGGCGCTGGGCTGGCACGAGGCGATCGGCTCGTCCGGCACACACAAGGCCATCGGCGAGATCTGTGCGGCGATGAAGCTCACCAAGGGCGCAATCACCGCCGAGGCGCTGCCGGCGCTGCGCGATGAACTGCTCAAGGCCAAGCGCATCGAGGACATCCAGTTGCCCGGCCTGGCCGCCGAACGCCGGCCGATCATCGCTGGCGGCATCCTGGTGCTGGAAGCGGCGTTCCAGGCCCTGGGGCTGGAGAAGCTGATGGTCAGCAAGGCGGCGATGCGCGAAGGCATTCTCTACGACATGCTCGGCCGCGGTGGCGAGAACGACCCGCGCGACAGCTCGGTGGCCTCGCTGGTGCAGCGCTACGGCATCGACGAAGTGCAGGCGCAGCGCGTGGAAGCCACTGCCTGCCGCCTGTTCGACCAGGTCTGCGAATCCTGGCAGCTGGATGGCGACGACGCGCAGGTGTTGCGCCGCGCTGCGCGCCTGCACGAGCTGGGCCTGATCATCGCGCACAGCCAGTATCACGTGCACGGCAGCTACATCCTGGAGCACTCGGACATCGCCGGTTTCTCGCGCCAGGAGCAGCAGGTGCTGGCATCGCTGGTGCGCACGCACCGGCGCAACGTGCCCAAGACCGCGTTCGATGCGCTGCCGGACCGCCTGCTGCTGCCGACCCGGCGCAAGGCCGCGCTGCTGCGGCTGGCGGTGCTGCTGCATCGCGCCCACGAATCGGACCCGATTCCGACCCTGGAACTCACCGCCGACGACACCCGCCTGTCGTTGATCCTGTCGCAAAGCTGGATCGACTCGCGCCCGCTGCTGCGCGCCGACCTGATCGGCGAAGTCGAGAGCATGGCCGGGCTGGGGATCGCGTTCAAACCGTTTGTGACCTGAGGCCTGCGGCCTCAGGCGGGATTTGGGATTCGGGATTCGGGATTCGTTGACCGCGGCACGTGATGTATTGCGTACTCGCCCAGATGCGCGAAGACCGCTTTTGCGAATCTCCAATCCCGAATTCCTAATCCCGTCGCACTTGTCACCGCCGCGACTTATCCGCGCAACATCCATGCCATCGCCCTCCCGGAAGCTAGCGAAAACCGGAGAACGGGCATGCGCTACGCGATCGTTACCGAAACCTATCCCCCCGAAGTCAACGGTGTTGCGCTGACCGTGCACGGGCTGGAAACCGGCCTGCGCGCACGCGGACACCAGGTGGACGTGGTGCGTCCACGGCAGAGCGGCGATACCGATGCGGCCACCGCCCTGCTGGTGCGCGGCGCGGCGCTGCCGCGCTACCCGGGACTGAAATTCGGATTGCCGGCAACCCAACGCCTCGTTCGTCATTGGCAAATCACGCAACCGGATGCGGTCTATGTGGCCACGGAAGGCCCCCTGGGCTGGTCGGCGATGCGTGCCGCACGCCGGCTCGGCATTCCGGTCGCCACCGGCTTCCATACCCGCTTTGACGAGTACCTGCCCGACTACGGTGCCGCCTGGCTGCAGGGCACTGCGCTGCGCTGGATGCGCCGCTTCCACAATCAGGCCGAGGCCACCCTGGTACCCACGCGCGAGCTGCAGCAGTTCCTGCGCGACGGCGGCTTCGAGCGCGTGCAGTTGCTGGCACGCGCGGTGGACAGCCAGCAGTTCGATCCGGCCCGGCGCGATCCGGCCCTGCGTGCCGAATGGGGCATCGAGGGCGACGGCTTCGCCGCGATCTATGTCGGACGCATCGCCAACGAAAAGAATCTGCCGCTGGCGATTCGCGCCTTCCGCAAGCTGCAGCAGATCCGCCCGAAGGCGCGCTTCGTCTGGGTGGGCGATGGCCCGGCACGCGAAAAAATCGCGCACGAGAATCCGGACTTCATCTTCTGCGGCATCCAGCGCGGCGAGGCGCTGGCGCGCCACTTCGCCAGCGGCGATCTGTTCCTGTTCCCCAGCCGCAGCGAGACCTTCGGCAACGTGACCCTGGAGGCGATGGCCAGTGGTGTGGCCACCGTGGCCTTCGATTACGGCGCCGCACGCGAGTATCTGCGCAGCGGGCACAGCGGTGCGGCAGTGGAGAACGACGAGGCGTTCATCCAGGCGGCCGTCGCACTCACCGACGACGATGCGATGCGCCAGCGCCTGGGTGCGGCGGCCGCGCAGGCGATGAAGAAACTGCATCCGGACAACGTGGTCTCCGACTTCGAGGCCTTGCTGATGGGCATCACTGCGGCACGGGGGCGTTATGTCGGCAACGCGGCTTGAACTTCTGCGCGGTCACGAAGCGCGCTGGTGCCGGCGCGCCAACCACTGGTGCCGGCGCCACCCGGTGCGGCGCGCATTCGCCACCATCAGCCGGCTCGGCGATGGGGTGTTCTGGTACAGCCTGATGGGCTTGCTGGTGCTGCTCGACGGCATGGACGGCGTGCGCGCATCTGCGCACATGGCCGCCACCGGCGTGCTCGCGCTGACCTTGTACAAATCACTCAAGCGCTGGACGCGTCGGCCACGCCCGTACGCGGCCGACGTGCGCATCCGCGCCTGGGTGGCGCCGCTGGACGAGTTCAGTTTTCCGTCCGGCCACACCTTGCATGCGGTGTCCTTCAGCATCGTGGCACTGGCCTACTACCCGTGGCTGGCGCCCCTGCTGGTGCCGTTCTCGGCCGGCGTGGCGCTATCGCGCGTGGTGCTGGGCCTGCACTATCCCAGCGATGTCCTCGCTGCCACTGCGATCGGCGTGCTGCTGGCCAGCCTGTCGCTGTGGGGATTGCCGGTGTTGTTGGGGTAAGGAGCAAGCCCTGTCATCGCTGCGTTGGCCCGACCAGGCCAGCGATCCTCTCGTTGCCGCAGCCGGCCATTCACCCGGCACTCGCTCCGCGATGCAGCGCTCCACCGATTCCCCATTCCCGATTCCCGTCCCGCGCTCCCGCCGTACAATGGCGCGATGACGACCCTGTTCATTTCCGACCTGCATCTGGATCCGGCCCGGCCGGCGATCACCGAGCTGTTTCTGGACTTCCTGCGCACGCAGGTGCCCGGTAGCGACGCGCTCTACATCCTTGGCGATCTGTTCGAAGCCTGGATCGGCGATGACACGCCATCGACCGCTGCCGATGCGGTGGCCGTGGCGCTGCATGCGGTGGCCGATAGCGGCGTGCCGGTGTTCTTCATGCCGGGCAACCGCGACTTCCTGGTCGGCGAGGCGTATGCGCAACGCGCGGGCTTCCGCATCCTGCCCGACCCCACCGTGGTCGATCTGTACGGGCATCCGACCTTGCTGATGCATGGCGATCTGCTGTGCACCGACGACACCGCCTACCAGGCGTTCCGTGCGCAAACGCGCGATCCGGTCTTTCAGGCGCAGTTCCTGGCGCAGCCGCTGGCCGCGCGGGTGGCCTTCGCGCAGCAGGCGCGCGCTGCCAGCCAGGCGCGTCATGCAGAACTCAAGCAGGGCGACCAATCGCGCTTCGAGACCGTCACCGATGTCACCCCGGCCGAGGTGGAGGCCACCTTCGTGCGGTATGGCCTGGATCGCCTGATCCATGGTCACACCCATCGCCCTGCAATCCACACCCTGCAGGCCGGCGGCCAGACCTGCACACGCATCGTGCTGGGCGACTGGTACGAACAAGGCTCGGTGTTGCATGTGGATGCCGACGGCGTGTCGCTGGAGCAGTTGCCGCTTTAACGTGGCTGTCAGCAGCTAGCGAGCGGCCAGCTCGGCGCAGGCCGCTCGCCTGGCACCCGTTTGCAAGCGACAGACCGCGATGGGCACATGGAGGTGAGCGCCGTGATTTCGAGATCATGCCTGCGCGCCCTCGGTGTGCTGTTCACCCGTGCTGGAATGCAGCTTGACGCGTTGTCGGCACGCCTGATCGCGCCAGCCTGCTAGTCAACCACCGGTCCAGTCCCATCGATGGAAGGGTGACGAAACGGCTCGACTATGACCGTCCCGAAAGGCGACGGGGATGTACGCAACCGCACGGTCCCTGCAGTCTCCAGACGCATCACTGCATGCTGCGCGCATGTTCGGCGTAGTCGACAAAGTCGCCATTGACTATGTCGTACCAGAGCACCGTACCATCGGCCTGCACGCGGAAACGATCGCGCACCGGGTTGGTCTGCGGATCGCCGGGGCACTCGTTGCCATGCCGCTCGCGCACTGCGAAGTCGAACGCATCCGCTGCGGGCTCAGCGTCGTCTTCGTCGACGATGCTGATGCAGTTGTCCGGATAGAAATGGTCGTTCTGCAAGCGGGTTTCCAGCACATCCAGCGCGCGGGCGCGGGCATCGTTGGCGGTCGTGGCTGCAGGCGCGGACACCGCCGGTTTGGGTGGCGCAGGGGCCGGGTCGGCAGGTTGCTGTTTGCAGCCGGCAACTGCCAGCGCGACCAGGCACAGCGCCGCATAACGCAGGGACTTGGACATGGGTGCTCCGCTCCGCAGGACACGCCGGCAGCTGCCGGCAGTGCCTCTAGTCTGCGCGATCGCTGCGCCTGCGTGTAGCGGCAAAGGCCCGGCACCTGCGTGCCGGGCCCGACGACGGAACGATCGGCTTGGTCCTCAGCGGAAGCCGGCGATGGTGGCCTTGGTGTTGACCAGCACGCGCTGATTGTCGGCGGTGCTGGCGTTGCCCATGGGCACGCCGTTATAGCTGATGTTGGGGTTGGACCAGTAGTTCAAGCGCGGGCAGCTGCTGCTGCAGTCGTAGGCCATGATGGTGCGCCAGCTGTTGCCGTAGCGATAACCGTGCCCGTACGCATACGGCGAGGTGCTCGGGTCGTTGGTGGCGTCGTGACGGGCGCTCTGCAGATGGCCGATTTCATGCGCGAAGCTGTAATAGCCGGTGGCGCAATCCCAGTACACCGAGGCAAACGCGGTCGCTGCGGTTGAGCCGATGCCCGATGCCAGGCCGCAGTAACTGCTGTTGTTCAATACGATCACGCCCACATCGGCGGTGTAGGTGTTGCGGCTGGTGTGGATGCTGTCCATGTAACCGTCGTTGGTTACGCGGAAGCGTTGCAGGTCGGTGGTGAAATTGCCGGTTTCGCTATAGCTGGTGGTCTCGTAACGTGCCAGCTGCAAGGTGATGCCGACATTGCTGTTGATGTAGCCCTGGTTGGCCTCGGCCACTGCCAGTTGCACCAGCGACTGCATGTTGCCGCCGTAGGCGGCCACCGCCTGATTGGTGGCCACTACCAGCACGCGGATGGTCGCCGGGCTGCCCGACGATGCGGCGGCCGCGGTGACGCGCCCGTCGCTGGGCATGTCGATCTTCGGCAGCAGGCTGTATTCGGCAGGGTGTTCCTGCGGCAGGCGGCTTTCTTCCACCTGCACCAGCACGTGGCGGCCATCGGCGAGCGGCCGCAGCCGATACAGCTTGCCGGCGTAGCGGATGGTGCCGGTGACGGTATCGCCGCTGCGTACCAGGATGGCCGAGTTCAGCGGATCCACACCCGACAGCGTGCGGGCACGGGTGCCGGCGCGCGGGCCGAGATTGCCGTACCACACGCTATCGCCGCCTTCCAGCGCATCGACCTTGGCCTGGGTGGCGGTGACGGTCTGGCCATCCAGCTGCAGTTCCAGCAGCTTTTCCGAGGCGGTGACGGCACCGGCGTCAAGCTGGACCACCTGCGCGTTGGCGGTGGACGGTGCGCTGAGCAGGCGCTGCAACGAGGGTTCGGCAGTGGCGGTGGCGCTTGCGCTGCGGCTCAGCGCAGGGCCGGATTGATACAGCGGCTTGCCGGCAGCGGCGGCCGAACCGGCCAGACACATGGCGATCAGACCCACCGTGGTGCACATCGACTTCGACTTCATCGTCTCTCTCTCCTTAGACATGGAAGTAACGGATGTGAAACACCGGGCCCCTGCCCCCGGGACGCCATTAAGGCGCGTCGGTCCGTGCCGATTGCAAGTTGTTACAAAAGAAAATTACGTTTTTGTGATGTCTGCCGTTGAATGGATGCGATTCCGGCAGCTGTGCGGGAGGACGCAGCGCACAGTCCGGTGATCGAACGCGCGTTACCGCGCAGATGGCCTGTCGCGTTTGGCGGTAGCTAGGCGCGGGGCACGATGTCATGACGAAGGGATGCGATGCGCATCGCCCCAGTGCGCTGCGATCGTTCTGCCGCGCAATGCGCTCGGTACTTCATGAGCGAGGCTGCAAACGCGCATCACCCAGCGTGGCATCGGTACTGGCCGATTCAATCTGCTCCGCAAACAGTGATCGATAGATCGCGCACTGCAGCCCGCCCACACATTCACCACCGGCGGCTCAGCCGGCCTGCTCCACCAGATCGGCCAGTTCGTCCTCATCGAAGCCGGCAAGCAGCCGTGCCTGCAGATTGAACGGGCCATGCAGGTAACCACCGGCGTACTCGTGCAGCAGCGCCTTGAAGCGCGCGCGCGGCTCGATGCCGGCCTGCGCGCAATACCAGCGGTACCAGCGCGAGCCGGCCGCCACATGCGCCACCTCTTCGCGCAGGATGGTGTCCAGCACCTCGGCAGTGGCGGTATCGCCGAGCGAGCGCAGCTTGACGATCATCGCCGGTGTCACATCCAGCCCGCGCGCTTCCAGCACGCGCGGCACCAGCGCCATGCGTGCCAGGCCGTCATGTGCGGTTTTCTCGCACATTTCCCACAGGCCGTTGTGCGCGGCGAAGTCGCCGTAGTCGTGGTCGTGGTCGTGCAATCGCGCGCGCAGCAGCATGAAGTGGCGCGATTCGTCGTCGGCCACGCCAACCCAGTCGGCATAGAACGCCGCCGGCAACCCACGGAAGCGATACACCGCATCCCAGGCCAGGTCGATGGCGTTGAGCTCGATATGCGCGATGGCGTGGATAAAGGCGACGCGGCCTTCCGGGTTGCCCAGCCCGCGCCGCGGCACCTCGCGCGGGTGCACCAGCACCGGCCTTGCAGGTCGGCCAGGCATGCGGATCGGCTCCGGAGGCGCCGCCTGCGGCGTTGGCAACGGCAACTCACCGGCACGGAACGCGGCCGCATGTCGCTGCGTCAACGCGACCTTCTCCAGCGGATCGGCCGCTTGCAGGCAGGCGTATGCGGCTTGCAGAAGATCCATCGTGTCCATCACTCCATCGTTGCGGTAGCCGCCAGATCGACAACTGGCGCTTCGATCTGCAGCGGCGAGCGAGACCCCCACGCAGCCGTCGTAGGTGCGGTCTGCGAACAACCAGCGGCTGGCGCCACTATCGAACCAGCGCAGCGCACCGATTTGTCGATCGGCAGCAATCAAATCGCGCGATCGCCACGCAGGTACTCCTGCGTGGCATAGCGGCTCTAGGCCACGTCTGGGTAGCGCCGAGCTGCAGCGCTACCGCACAGCCTCACGCGCGGCGACGCTTCTTGGCATCGTCCGAGCGCAATTGCTGGATGCGTTCGAAATAGCCCGGTTCGATGCCGGTGATGTACTCGCCGTTGAAGCACGAGGAATCGAACTGCTGGATGTCCGGGTTGCCCTCGCGCACGGCCACTTCCAGGTCTTCCAGATCCTGGTAGATCAGCCAGTCGCAGCCCAAAAATTCCTGGATTTCCAGCTCGCTGCGGCCATGCGCGATGAGTTCTTCGGCCGCCGGCATGTCGATGCCGTAGATATTGGGGTAACGCACCGGCGGCGCGGCCGAGGCCAGATACACCTTGCGCGCACCGGCATCGCGCGCCATCTGCACGATCTGCCGGCTGGTGGTGCCGCGCACGATCGAATCGTCGACCAGCAGCACCACGCGGTTACGGAACTCCAGGTGGATCGGATTGAGCTTGCGCCGCACCGATTTCTGCCGCTCGCCCTGCCCCGGCATGATGAAGGTCCGGCCCACGTAGCGATTCTTGACGAAGCCCTCGCGGTACTTCACCCCGAGTACGTTGGACATCTCCAGCGCCACATCGCGCGAGGTGTCCGGGATCGGGATGATGGTGTCGATATCGTGGTCCGGGCGCAGCCGCAGGATCTTCTCGCCCAGCTTCAGGCCCATGCGCATGCGCGCCTTGTGCACCGAGATGTTGTCGATCATCGAGTCGGGACGCGCGAAGTACACGTACTCGAAGATGCACGGCGCGTTGACGGTTGGCGCGGCGCAGACTTCCGAAAACAGCTCGCCGCGCGCGGTGATCACCATCGCCTCGCCGGGACGCACGTCGCGCACGCGCTGGTAGCCGAGGATGTCCAGCGCGGCCGATTCGGAGGAGACGATGTATTCGGTGCCTTCGGCATGCTCGCGCTTGCCCAGCACCAGCGGACGGATGCCATGCGGGTCGCGGAAGGCCACCAGGCCCAGGCCCAGCACCACGCTGACCACCGCATAGCCGCCCTTGCAACGGCGGTGCACGCCGGCCACCGCGCGGATCGCCGCCTCGGGGGTGAGCATGCGCTGCGCGTCCAGCTCGTAGGCGAACACGTTCAGCAGCACTTCGCTGTCCGAATCGGTGTTGATGTTGCGGCGGTCGGCTTCGAACACCTGCTGGCGCAAGGCCTCGGTGTTGATCAGGTTGCCGTTGTGCGCCAGTGCGATGCCGTAGGGCGAGTTGACGTAGAACGGCTGCGCCTCGTCCATGCCTTCCGAGCCTGCGGTCGGGTAGCGGCAATGCGCGATGCCGACCCGGCCTTCCAGCACTGCCATCTTCTTTTCGTCGAAGACGTCGCGTACAAGCCCGTTGGCCTTTTGCACACGCAGGCGCGTGCCGTCTGCGGTGGCGATGCCTGCGGCGTCCTGCCCACGATGCTGCAGGACGGTCAGGCCGTCATAGAGCTGCCCGGCGACGTTCTGGTTGCCGACAATACCGACGATGCCACACATGGTGCGCGTTCTCCGCTACGGCTTGCGCCGTTACTGTGAAGGGGGCCGTGCCTGGCCTTGGGACTCGACCCGAGCCGGGTCGCTTTCTCCGCCGCGAACCTGCGCCGGATCGATATTGGCCGGCATCGCCTGCGCCGGATCGCGTCCGTCGCTGGCAGCTTTGCCGGGTTGCCCGAGCGCACGCGTGATGGTGTCGCTCAGACCGGACCCGGACAGCGCCTTGCCCAGGTCCGTATTATCGCCTGCCGAGGGCAACTTCCCCAACTCCGTTGGCAAGTTGCCGAGTTCCATTGATGGCATGTCCATCGACGGCATCCGCCAGGCCGGCAGTTGCGCCCGCATCCAGCTCGCGCCCGGCGACAGCATCGGCATCAGCATCGACTGGCGCCAGGACGGCTCGCGCGGCAGCGGCGTGAAGCTCATCAGCAGCACCAGCACGCTGGCCAGAAAACCGCCGCGCACCAGACCCAGGCCGAACCCGAGCATGCGGTCCATCCCGCCCAGGCGCACCGCATCCACCCCGGCACGGATCACCATGCCGATCACCGCCACGGTGATCAGCACGCCGACGAACACCATCGCGTAGCCGCCGAACGATTCGGTGGCCGATGGATGCTTGCCGTCGGCGATCCAGCGCGCGGCCGGGCCGCCGAACTGGAATGTCGCCCAGCCGGCCAGCAACCACGACAGCGTGCCGACCACGATCGCGACAAATCCGCGCAGCAGGCCCAACAGGGCCGACACCAGGATGATGACGCCCAGCACCATGTCGATCATTGCCCACTTCTCCGCGCGGCGCGTGCGCCGCTGGTCCAACCTGGCTCGGTGTTCATTGCGCTCCCCTCCATGGGTGTGAGGCGATCAGGAAATCCGCTCGCCGCTGGCGATACCACGCAAGCGGCGAGCAGTCGGGCCGCACTGCGCGTAGCGAACCAACCGTCATGCCGATCTCCGGCATGTACCGCGCCCGCCGGTTGGCGGCGCAGTCGTTTACGGATGCGGACGCACCATGCCGGAAATGCCGACCTTGGCCGCCACCTGCGCACGCAACTGTTCGGCATCGCCACGGTTGGCCACCGGGCCGACCCGAACGCGGTTGAGCGCGCCCTTGTCGGTCCGCACCTGTTCGACGAAGGCACTGAAACCGGCGGCGCGCACGCGGTCGCGCAAGGCGTCGGCGTCTTCGGCCCGCCCGAAGGCGCCCAGCTGCACCGCAAAGCCGATCGAACTGGCCGCAGGCGCTGCCGGCGCGGCGGGCGCCGCGACGACCGGCTTGGTCGGCTCGGGCTTGGCCGGCTCCGTTTTCGCCACCTCCGGCTTGGCCGGAGCGGGCTTGGGCGCTTCGGCCGGCTTGGGCGCGGCGGCCACCGGCTTGGCCGGCTCCGGCGGCAGGCTTTCGGTCTTGGTGGGTGCGGCGGTGCTGGCGGCGGCCACGCTGCTGCTGGGTTTTGCGGCCGGGGCCGGCGCCGGCGTCGGTGTACTGGCTGCAGGCGCTGGCGCGGCGGCATTGGCATCCAGCGTCACCACCTGGGCGTTGACGTCGCTGCGCACCTTCACTGCCTGCAGGCGCGCCGATTCGGCCTGCGCCTGGTCGACATACGGCCCCACGCGCACGCGCCAGGCCGGCCGGCCGTTGATCTGGGTCTTTTCGCTGAAGCCGGGCAGCTGCGCCTGCTTGAGCCGCGCCAGCACCGCGTCGGCATCGGCGCTGGTGGCGTAGGCGCCGAAGTTGACCGCATAGTTGCCGGCCGCCACCTCAGGCGCCGACGGCGCGCTGGACGGGTTGGCCAGATCGGCCGCATCCGGGTTGTCCTGCACCGCAGCCGGCGCCGAGCCGGCGCCGCGCATGCCCAGCGCGCCACCGGCCGGCGCATCGCCCGGGGTGACTAGCGGCAATTCGCGGGTTTCGAACTCGCCATTGGCCGGTGCGGCAGGCGCCTCCAGCGGCACATCGGCCACGCCGCTCGACGGCGCAGGGCCCTTGACCAGCATCGGCAGGAAGATCACGGCAAGCGCCACCAGAACGATGGCGCCAATCAGTCGCTGTTTCAGAGCAGTATCCACGTAGAGAGACGAGAGGCGGCGTGGCGGGGTGCCGCGGCGATTATAAGGCCGCAGCCGGGCTACCGACCCGGGTGGACTGAACGAAGTGCGCTTAGGGCGTCGGCAACGGTATGAAACGAGCCGAACACCAGCACCCGATCGCCCGGTGAGGCCTGCGCCAGCACCGCGCGCAGTGCGCCCGCCACATCGCCGTGGCAGGCCGCCTGCGCTGCGGCACTGCCCTGCAGACGGGCCTGCAAGGCCTGCGCCGACTGCCCCCGCGCACCGTCCAGCCCGGCCAGGACCCAATGGTCGACCTGCGCGCCCACCGCCTCCACCACGCCCAGCACGTCCTTGTCCGCCAATGCGGCGTAGATCGCATGGGTACTGCCGGTGTGCGCCTGCGCGCCCAGCGCATCGGCCAGCGCGCGCGCGGCCTGCGGGTTATGGCCGACATCCAGCAGCACCTGCACGCCATCGATGTCGCTGCGCTGCAGGCGCCCGGCCACCCGTGCATTGGCAATGCCCTGCGCCCAGGCGGCATCGGGCAGTTCCACCGGCAAGGCCTGCAACGCGGCGATCGCCGCGGCGGCGTTGGCCAGTTGCACCGGCGCCTGCAAGGCCGGCATCGGCAGCTCCAGGGTCACCGCGACATCGCGCCAGCGCCACTGCGGCGCGTCGGAGTGCTGCGCCTCGATCGGCTCGAAGAAATAATCGCTGCCGGCGCGGATCGCATTGGCGCCCAACTGGTAGGCCCGCCGTAACACGCTCGACGGCGGGTCGATTTCGCCCAGCACCACCGGCTTCCAGGCGCGGATGATGCCGGCCTTCTCGGTGCCGATCGCCTCGCGGTCTTCGCCCAGCCAATCGGTGTGATCGATATCCACGGTGGTGATCACCGCCACATCCGAATCAATGATGTTGACCGCGTCCAGGCGCCCGCCCAGGCCGATTTCCAGCACCGCCAGGTCCAGCCCGGAGCGCTGCAGCAGCCACAGCGCCGCCAGCGTGCCGTATTCGAAATACGTCAGCGCGGTCTGGCCACGTGCCGCTTCGACGGCGGCAAAGGCGTCCACCAGTTGCGCGTCGCCGGCCTCGTTGCCGTCGATGCGCACTCGCTCGTTGTAGCGCAGCAGATGCGGCGAGGTGTAGCAGCCCACCTTCCAGCCGGCGGCCTGCGCGATCGCCTCGATAAAGGCCACGGTGGAGCCTTTGCCATTGGTGCCGCCTACGACAATGACATGCCTGGCTGGCGCTTCAATCTGCAACCGCGCAGCGACCTCGCGCACGCGCTCCAGGCCCATGGCGATGTTCTGCGGATGCTGCTGCTCGATGTAGGCGAGCCAGTCGGAGAGGGAGTCGGTTGCGTTCACGGTCAGGGCTGCGCGAGAAGAAGCGCATTATCGCCGTTTGCCGGCGCGCAGCGCATATCACCAGGCACGCCGGCAGATCGCGCACCGTCGCATGGGCCGACAGGGTGCGCGCGCCTCAGCCAGCAACTGGAGGAGCGCTGTCGCCCGCAGTCAGGGGACATCGGAAATGGACGCAATGCGCATGCCCAACACGGAGCGTTGACCGCGCAACAGCA
This sequence comes from Xanthomonas sp. NCPPB 2864, assembly GCF_056675615.1. Taxonomy (NCBI): domain Bacteria; kingdom Pseudomonadati; phylum Pseudomonadota; class Gammaproteobacteria; order Lysobacterales; family Lysobacteraceae; genus Xanthomonas; species Xanthomonas sp. NCPPB 2864. The sequence goes on along the minus strand of NZ_JBWWVS010000002.1, from coordinate 676,503 downwards.
CCGAGACGCGCTGCTCGGGATGACGCCGATATTGCGCTTCGTCGATGCACAGATGGCCCGGAAAACGATGCGCGAGCGGCCCGCCACTCAACCGGTATTTGCACGCTCGCGCGCCGGGCATGGCGGCGGTCTGCATCACATGCGTCTCTTCGAAATCGACGCCGGCGATGCGGGTGTAGACCCAGGGCCCACCTCTGGCCAGCACCAGCCAGCACAGCAATCCCAAGAGCGGCGGCGCCAGGCAGAGCGCCAGCACGGTGTTGAAAAGCTGCTTGCCAACGACCGCCTTCCACCCGCCGATGCGATAGGCCGGCGCGACGATCGATACCGTCAGACCGCTTCCCAGCAGCACCATCGGCGCTATCCAGGCCCGACCGGACAGGAAAGGCGCGGGAATGAAGTCGGAGAACGCTCCCAGCGCCAACAGGCCGGACACGCTGCCAAAAACAGCGTAGCGAAGCGCCCTGGGCCACCTGGCAATTGTGCCGATATCACAGGCCACGGTCTCATCCAGCGTCCGTGCCGGGCGTTGTCTTACAGCGCCCGATGCTTGGCTTCACCAAAAAACGGCGTGTGGTGCGCGCAGTCGTTGAGCCGCACCACTTCCAGGTGATCCACGTCCTCGCCTTCGAGCAGGTTGAGCGTGGTCGGTGCCTGGCGAAAGGTCCACAGCCGGGACAGCGGCAGGCCCAGGATCTTGCACAGGATCACGCGGTTGACCGCATCGTGCGCGACCACCAGCAAGGTATCGGCCGCGCCCAGGCCTTCGGCCGCGCGCGCCAGGCCGCGCCAGCTGCGGTCCAGCACCTGCCGCAGGGACTCGCCGCCGGGCATCAGCACGGTATCGGGCTCGTCGCGCCAGGCGCGCAGACGTGCCGGATCCTTGTCGTTGATCTCGCTGGCCAGCAGGCCTTCCCATTCGCCGTGGGCGATTTCCTGCAGGTCTGCATCGGTCTGCAGCAGGCTTTCGCGGTTGCTGCCCAGCGCCAGCCTGGCGGTGGCCTGCGCACGCGACAGCGGCGATGCCACCGCGCGGGTGATCTCCAACGATTGCAGACGCGCGCCGAGGGCGGCGGCCTGGCCTTCGCCGACCGGCGACAGCGGGATATCGATCTGGCCCTGGTAACGGCCTTCGGCGTTCCACGGCGTCTCGCCGTGACGGGCAAGCAGGATGCGCATGCGCGAGGGATTCCTTGGGGAAGGGGCCGGCTCGCCGCAGCGAAACGGGAGCGCATGATAACCCCTCCCGCTGCGGCGCCGGCCGCCCGCGTCAGCACACGCCGAATTCCGGCAACAGCTGCGATGCCGGGCGACTCCGGCATGACCCAGCGCAAATACCGGCTATCCACGGCGACCGTGCGGGTCATCGCCGGATCGAAGAGCCCGTTGCAGCCCACCGACGCTCGGTTGCCGTCGAGGCCAGAACAACCCGCCTCCCCTGCGCGTCCATCACCGGTGCGCCCCCGGCGCCGGCTCAGGCGCGCCCGAATGCCGGATCGCTGCGGCTGGGCCTGCCGGTTTCCAGATGCCCTGCCAGGCGGCGGCGGAATGCCGCGCCCGGCTGTTCCAGCACCAGGTCGTACCAGTGATCGCTGGCAGCAAGCGCCAGACGCACGGTCTGGCGCTGACCTGCAGCCAGGTGCAGCGAGCGCGCGGTCGGGTCTGCGTAGTCCAGCGCGCGCAGTTGCAGCGTGCACGGCTGCTGCCCGGCATTGCCGATGTCCAGCACCAGCGCCTCGCCGTCCTGCCGCGCCTCCAACCATGGCGCAGCCGACTGCGTCCCGGCCGCAGCGAGGTCGCCGGCGAATTCGCGCAAGAAGCCATTGGGTCCATGCACGCTCAGCGCATAGCCGCCGTTGTGCGCAGCGCCGACCGGCACATCGTCGAGGCGGGTGCCGGGCAATACGGTGTAGTACCACGGGCCCCCACTCGCAGCGCTGGTGTAGACGTTGAACGCGGCTGCCGCAGCGCCGCTGTTGACGAACTGCAGCTGCACGCCGCCGTCGCCCTGCTCGCGCGCATGCACCTGCAAGGCATACGGCAACGCGCGCGCCGGACGTTGTCCCGGCTCCTGCCGCAGCATGCTGGCCTTGGCCGGCGGCACCGGTAGCGGCTTGTTGCGCACCGCGGCGGTGCGCGCGCGGTAGTCGTCGACCGACGGCAATGCGCGCAGTGCCGAGTCGTCCGGCTTGCGGAAATCGAACACGCTGGTCAGATCGCCGCTCACCGCGCGACGCCACGGGCTGATGTTCGGCTCGGCCACACCGAAGCGGCGTTCCAGCAAGCGCAGCACCGAGGTGTGATCGAACACCTGCGAATTGACCCAGCCGCCACGCGTCCAGGGCGAGATCACCAGCATCGGCACGCGGATGCCCAGCCCCATCGGCACACCTTCGTAGACCTCCCCGCGCGTATCGACATTGCTGCGCCCCATGCGCGCATCCAGTGCCGGCAGCGCTGCGGGAACGTGATCGAAGAAGCCATCGTTCTCGTCGTAGTTGATGATCAGCGCAGTCTTCGCCCACACCTGCGGATTGGCGGTGAGCGCATCGATCAGGCGCGCCACCAGCGATTCGCCATAGGCCGGCGGCGCTTCCGGATGCTCGCAGTACGCGGTGGGCGGCACGATCCAGGACACCTGCGGCAAGCGATCGGCCTGCACGTCGGCGGCGATTGCAGCGATCAGATGATCGGCCTGCGTGGTGGCGGCATTGTCTGCAGTGGACCCGGGCACGCAGGCACGTGCACGTCGATAGCGTTCGTCGCTCGGGTGCAGATCGCGGTAGTGCGAAAAATACGCCAGCGAGTTGCAGCCGAAGTTGTCGTACTCCTGGTATACGCGCCAGTCCACGCCTGCGGCCTGCAGGCGCTGCGCATAGGTGGTCCAGTCCATCGCCGCATAACCGGGCTTGTCACGCACCATGTCGGCGGTCCAGTTGCCATCGTCGGCATTGGTCACCGCCTGCGCGCCGAGATTGCCCACGCTCGGGCCGCTGGTGCCGGTGAACAGATACATGCGATTGGGATTGGTCGGCCCGTGCAATGAACAGAAATAGCCATCGCAAATGGTGAACGCATCGGCCAGTGCGTGGTAGTACGGGATGTCGTGACGCTGGAAATATCCCATCGTCAATTCGCCCTTGTACGGCACCCAGGCGTCGTACTCGGCCCAGCGCGCCGGGTCCTGCCCGTGACCGGCTTTCCACGAATGATCCAGGCTCTTGATCAACGGCGCACAGGTGTCTTGCGAATCGAAGGCGAACGGCAGCAGGCGACGACCATCGGCGGCCGGCTGGCTCCATACCGGGTGACCGTCGCGCAGCTGCAACGGGCGCGGATCGCCGAAGCCGCGCACGCCGCGCAGCGCACCGAAGTAATGATCGAAGGAGCGGTTTTCCTGCATCAGGATCACCACGTGTTCGATGTCGCGCAGCGTGCCGGTGCGCGAGTTGGCCGGCAACGCGAGTGCGCGGCCGATCGAGGACGGCATGGCGCCGGCGGCGGTCAGCGCGGCGACGCGCTTGAGGAAATCGCGGCGCGAGGGGGAGGACGTCATGGCTACGGAACCTGCAGGAAATACGCGTACGTCGCCGCGCAGTGCGGCTGGGTACGACACGTATAGCGGGCAAGCACGACAGTTTTGCGACAGCCACCGTCATCAATGTTTCATACGTCGTTGACACCCTGCGTCGCGAAACGCCGGTCCTGCACCGTGCGTTGCCCTCAGCCGTGCTCGAACAGGATTCCCCCATGACTTCCGCTCGCCGTTTTCATGTCACTCCGCTGGCGCTTGCCCTGGCCGCGCTGCTCCCCGCCATCGCCTCTGCTGCCACACCGGCGGCCGATCCGGTTGCCGGTGCAGATGCGCCGGTAGCCGATGCCCCGGCCAGCGTGGCCGATGCCGCCACCAACGCCACCCAGCTGGACGCGATCAACGTGGTGTCGCAAGGCAGCACCCGCCAGGTCCAGCGCATCAGCCGGCAGGACATCGAGCAGCTGACACCGGGCAGCAGCGCCTTCAAGGCAGTGGAAAAGCTGCCGGGCGTGCAGTTCCAGTCGGCCGATCCGTTCGGCACCTACGAGTGGTCCACGCAGGTCACCCTGCACGGCTTCGATCAGAGCCGGCTGGGTTACACGCTCGATGGCATTCCGCTCGGCAACATGAGCTACGGCGTCACCAACGGCCTGCACATCACCCGCGCCATCATTTCGGAAAACCTCGGCTCGGTGGAAATCGCGCAAGGCGCCGGTGCGCTTGGCACCGCGTCCAACACCAACCTCGGCGGCACCATGCAGTTCTACTCGGCCGACCCGCAGAGCACGCCGGGCCTGCGCCTGGTGCAGACGGTCGGCAGCGATGCCACGCGCCGCACCTTCGTGCGCGGCGACACCGGCGATCGCAACGGCTTGTCGGCGTACCTGTCCTATGCCAATGCCAGCACCGACAAATGGAAGGGCTTCGGCGACCAGCAGTCCGAGCAGGCCAACCTCAAGACCGTCTACCAGTGGGGCGACGGCAACCGTCTGAGCCTGTTCGTGGACACCTCGCGGCGCAAGGAATACGACTACATGGACCTGTCGTTGACCAGCCAGCGCGCACTGGGCTGGGACTACGACTACCTGCAGCCGGATTGGGCCACCGCCGTGCAGATGGCGCGTGCGTATCAGAACACCGGCGCCACCAGTGGCGTGGCCAACGGCTATCCGCAATCGCTGGCCGGGCTGCCCGACGATTACAGCTGGCTCGATGCCAGCTACTACGCCGGCGGCGGCCTGCGCCGCGACAACCTGGCCGGGCTGTCGGGCACGTTCGTGTTCGGTGGCGCCACCCTGGATGCCACCGGCTACTACCACGGCAATCGTGGCGAAGGTCAGTGGGTGACGCCGTATGTACGCACCTCTGCGCAGGTGCCGCTGTCAATGCGCACCACCGACTACGGCCTGGATCGTTTCGGCGGCACCAGCGCCTTGAAATGGGCGTGGGGCAACCACGATCTGGAAGTGGGCCTGTGGGCGGAAAACGCACGCACCACGCAGCAGCGCAACTACTTCGCGCTCGGCAATGAAGGCTATACCTCGCTGTACAACGTGTATGAAGCGCAGACCCCGTTCCGTCGCGATTTCCTGCAGCGCTACACCACCCAGACCCGCATGTTGTACCTGCAGGACACCGTGCGCCTGCTCGACGATCGGCTGACCCTCAACTACGGCGCAAAGGCGCTCAGCACCACCACGCGCGCGCAATCGCTGGTGCCGACCACCGCACTGGCACAGGGTCGCATCCGCGCCGAAGACAACTTCCTGCCGCAGGTCGGCGTGAACTACAAGCTGGACGAGCGCCAGGACCTGTATGCCTCCTATAGCAAGAACATCGCCGCGTTCGGCTTCACTCCGTTCGGCACCTCGCAGGCGGCGTTCGACCGCAGCCGCTCCACGCTGGAGCCGGAAGAATCACAGACCGTGCAGGTGGGTTACCGCGTGCAGGATGCGCAGTTCCAGCTGTCGGCCGATGCCTACTTCACCAAGTTCTCCAACCGCTTGTTGACCACCTCACCATGTACCGCCGTGCAGACCTGCGCGGCGATCCTGAGCAACGTCGGCGCCGTGCATAGCGCGGGTGCCGACCTGGCCTTGATGTGGCGCCCGGTGGAGGGCCTGAGCTGGTTGAACTCGCTGTCGTGGAACCGCTCGCGCTACCAGGACGATTACCTCAACAACGGCGTGGTCGCCACCTCCGGCAAGGACGTGGTCGGCATCCCCGCGTTGATGTTCTCCTCCAGCGCGAGTTACCAGCTCGGCAACCTGCGCCTGGATCTGGACGGCAAGTACGTCGACAAGCGCTACATCACCTTCCTCAACGATTCGCAGGTGCCTTCGTACTGGCTGTTCAATGCCGGCGCGCGCTACGACTTCGGTCGCGTGGGCGGGGTGGCCGATGTGGCGTTGGCGCTCAACATCACCAACCTCACCGACAAGCGCTATTTCGCCAGCACCGGTACCAACGGCTATGTCGCCTCCGATCCGGATGGCTACAACCAGACCATGGTGGTCGGCGCACCGCGGCAGTATTTCATGAGTCTGGATGTGAAGTTCTGAGCCACCGCCGCCCCTCCTCTCGGGCGATAAGACACAGCTTGCGCACCCAGGCGCGCGTGCTTTGGAGCGTCCCGCCGCGGGTGCGGGCAGGGGCGCGGAGCGGGGGCGTTGAGGGTGAGGGTGACGCCGATCATTCATCCTGGCGACGCGCTTGCCATCGCAGGCGGCGACAGATCTCTGAGGCGCCCCTTCATCCGGCGCTTTGCGCCACCTTCGCCTCGTAAAGAGGCCAATGTCCCGACGGGAGAAGCAAGATCAAAGCCCCTCTCCCTCCGGGAGAGGGGTTGGGGTGAGGGTACGCTGCGAGGCACCCGGCGCGTCACTTCTGAAGGCGCGTGGCGACGCGTTTTTCATTGCATGTACTGGTAAATCTCTGAGGCGCCCCTTCATCCGGCGCTTTGCGCCACCTTCTCCCGAGGGGAAACGGACGGCACCGGCCCTACCCTGCCATGAACCGGGTCAGCCGACATCACTCACTTCCCGCACCGCCGCATGGCCGCGACCTCGCGCCGCATATAATCGCCGTCTTACTTTCACTCAGCAGGTCCCGCCAGATGGCGCAGACGATGAAGGCGCTGGTCAAGCGCGAAGCAAACAAGGGCATCTGGCTGGAACAGGTCGCCGTTCCCAGCCCCGGCCCCAACGAGGTGCTGATCAAGCTGGAAAAGACCGCGATCTGCGGCACCGACCTGCATATCTACCTGTGGGACGAGTGGAGCCAGCGCACCATCAAGCCCGGCCTGACCATCGGCCATGAGTTCGTGGGCCGCGTGGCCGAGCTCGGTTCAGCGGTGACCGGCTACCAGGTCGGCCAACGCGTGTCGGCCGAAGGCCACATCGTCTGTGGGCATTGCCGCAACTGCCGTGGCGGCCGCCCGCACCTGTGCCCCAACACGGTCGGCATCGGCGTCAATGTCAACGGCGCCTTCGCCGAGTACATGGTGATGCCGGCCAGCAACCTGTGGCCGATCCCCGACCAGATTCCCTCGGAGCTGGCCGCATTCTTTGATCCTTACGGCAATGCTGCGCACTGTGCGCTGGAGTTCGATGTGATCGGCGAGGACGTGCTGATCACCGGCGCCGGCCCGATCGGCATCATTGCCGCCGGCATCTGCAAGCACATTGGTGCGCGCAACGTGGTGGTCACCGATGTCAACGACTTCCGCCTCAAGCTGGCGGCCGACATGGGCGCCACGCGCGTGGTCAACGTGTCCAAGACCTCGCTCAAGGAGGTCATGGCCGACCTGCACATGGAAGGCTTTGACGTGGGCCTGGAAATGAGCGGCAACCCGCGCGCCTTCAACGACATGCTCGACTGCATGTACCACGGCGGCAAGATCGCCATGCTCGGCATCATGCCGCGCGGCGCCGGTTGCGACTGGGACAAGATCATCTTCAAGGGCCTCACCGTGCAGGGCATCTACGGCCGCAAGATGTACGAGACTTGGTACAAGATGACGCAACTGGTGCTGTCGGGTTTCCCGCTGCACAAGGTGCTGACCCACCAATTGCCGATCGACGATTTCCAGAAGGGCTTCGACCTGATGGAAGAAGGCAAGGCCGGCAAGGTCGTGTTGAGCTGGAACTGATCGGCCAATACGCTTCAACGCAAAAGGCGCCGCAAGGCGCCTTTTGCATGTCCATCTTCAGAGCACTGGCTACGCAGCAGGCAAAACTTACTGGTTGAGGGCGCGGCGCCCTTGCCGCTCGCGGGACACGCGGTGGATCCATCCCTGCAGGCGCCTTGGCGGCATCCATCCATGCCGCCAAGGGTTCCGCAACCGGCAAGGACACCGCACCAGAGAAATAGTCTGTGACCGCATAAGAAAACGCTTCGCCCAACCTACATTGGATATTGAGCCTGCACACCATTGTCGAACAGCGCGCACCAAGCACTGCTCCTACCGTGCACACCGACCATCTCGACTGGTCCTTGCCCGCTCACCGTCGCGGGACCTTGCGCGGCATGGATGCCGCGTAAGAGCCTACAGGGACGTACTTGCGGCGTGTCCCGCGATGGTGGGTGGGCAAGGGCCCTGCAGCCAGGCAGCAGATCAACCGCTCTACGATTGAGCTATCGCATCGGCGACTGCTTCAACGACCGACCATCTCGACTGGTCCTTGCCCGCTCACCGTCGCGGGACCTTACGCGGCATGGATGCCGCGTAAGAGCCTACAAGGACGTACTTGCGGCGTGTCCCGCGACGGTGGGCGGGCAAGGGCCCTGCAGCCAGGCAGCAGATCAGTCGCTCCGCAAGTGATCTATCCGCACGATGCATCACTCAAAGACAAAATAAACGAGATTTGAGCCTCGGTGTCCTTCAAATTTAGACACTGAAGAACCCAGGCATCGACTCTTGTTACCGCCTCACCACTACCACTGCACGGCCGAGTCGTTAGAGCCGCTGTTCAAGCGATTGCCATCACGGCATCACGGCCAGGTGACCGTGGCAGTCGCGACCAGATGGTTCTGCGAATTCTGCCGACCGAAGCCGAATTCCGCCGCCTCGCTGGTGTCGTAATAGCCCACGCTCAGGCCCAGCGGACCGAAGGCCTTGCCGACATTCACGCCGAAGTCGTTGTAGTCGTGGTCCACCTGACTCAGCGACGAGGTATAGACGCTGTGCCCCGCATGCGCGCCGAAGGTGAAGTCGTAGGGCAGCGACCAGTTGGCATCCAGCGCGTAGTAGTAGCCATCGGTCTTGGTGCCGTAGAGATCGTTGGTGTAGGCAACGGTGAGGCTATAGGTTTTCAGGAACGTGGTCTTGGTGATCAACTCGGCGTAATTGGACGCACCCGCTCCCAGGTACTGGTAGCGATTGACCATCACATCGAAATTGAAATTGGTGCCCAGATCGGTGTTGTAGCCGACAAAGCCATCCACTTCCCAATCCGGATCGCCGGCACCGTAGTCGACGTTGGACGTCCAGGTGCCGATGTACAGGCCGAACGGCGTCTTGTAGGTGAGTCCGGCCTGGAAGGCGGGCTCTTCATTGGTCTGCGAAATACCGCGGAACAGATAGTCGCTGGTCACCGCAAAGGTGCCGCTGAAGGGAGAAGCGGGGGCTTGTTCGTCCTGCGCCTGTGCCAACGGCACCACACCGAGCAGCAGCAACGACAGACAACACGCGAGCGAGGACGGCTTCATGAACATCTCCTAGAACGATGGGCGGTCGGATTGCGCAAGGCGGGACTGCCATGACTTCTTAGTCCAACCGTCATTGCAGCGCAACATACACGTCGCGCTCGCTTGACCCAGCGCACACGCTCAAGCGCAGATGACGCCGGTTAGCGTTCTGTCTCATCGACCGCCGGCGCGGAATCTTGATGGGCCGGGAGTGGAGATTGGGGATTAGCAGGGATTCGCTTCGCTTCTGCGAATCCCCAATCCCGAATCCCCAATCCCGGCTTAGATCAGACCGGAAACACCCCGTAATGCCGCGCGGCCAGCCGCAGCTGCTGCCCGGGCTGAAAGCTGCCCGCCGATGCCGGCAGCTCCACTTCCACCTCGTTGCCTGCCGGCTCCAGCGTTGCACGCAGACGCAGACGCGCCCCGCTGCGCTGGGACCAGGCCACCGTGGCCGGCCAGCCGGCATCGTCCGGCACCAGATCTTCCGGCCGCACGTAAACCTCGACCGGGCCGGCCGCCAGCGCGGCATTCGCCGCCGGCAAGGCATGCCCGGCGACTTGAATCTGGCCTTGCGCCAGCACGCCGGGAATACGGTTCACCGCCCCCACGAACGAATACACGAACGGCGAAGCCGGCTTGTCGTAGATCATCGCCGGCGTGTCGAGCTGCTCGATGCGGCCACGGTTGAGGATCGCCACCCGGTCGGCCAGCTCCAGCGCTTCTTCCTGGTCATGGGTGACGAACACCGTGGTCAGGCCGGTCCGCTCGTGCAGTTCGCGCAGCCAGCGGCGCAGATCGCGGCGCACCTGCGCATCCAGCGCACCGAACGGCTCGTCCAGCAACAGTACGCGCGGCTCGATCGCCAATGCGCGCGCCAAGGCCACACGCTGCCGCTGGCCACCGGACAGCTGGGTGGGATAGCGCTGCTCCAGGCCCTGCAACTGCACCAGCGCCAGCAGCTCCTCCACCCGTGCGCGGATACGCGCTTCGGCCCAGCGCTCGTTGCCGCGTCGCACCCGCAGGCCGAACGCGATGTTCTCGAACACGTCCATATGCTTGAACAGCGCGTAGTGCTGGAACACGAAGCCGACCCGGCGCGACTGCACGCTCATGCGGGTGGCGTCTTCGTCGCCGAACAGCACCTGCCCGCCATCGGCATGCTCCAGCCCGGCCATGATCCGCAGCAAGGTGGTCTTGCCCGAACCGGACGGCCCCAGCAAGGCCAGCAACTCGCCCTGACGCACGTCCAGGGTGATGTCGTCCAGCGCGGTGAACGTATCGAACTGCTTACGCAGGCGGTGGATGCGGATGCCCATGTTCACCTCAATGTCGGTGGTTGGCGGCGAGCGAATCGCCGTGCCGCCATTCCAGGTACGTCTTCAGCGCCAGCGTCAGCAGCGCGGTCAGTGCCAGCAACGAGGCACACGCAAACGCGGCGCTGTAGGCGTATTCGTTGTAGAGAATTTCCACATGTAGGGGCAGTGTATTGGTGCGCCCGCGGATATGCCCGGACACCACCGACACCGCACCGAACTCGCCCATCGCACGCGCTGCGCACAGCAACACGCCGTACAGCAGGCCCCAGCGGATGTTCGGCAGGGTCACGCGCCAGAACATCTGCCAGCCGTTCGCGCCCAGGCTCAAGGCGGCCAGTTCTTCATCGCTGCCCTGCTGCTCCATCAACGGCATCAGCTCGCGCGCGATGAAAGGAAAGGTGACGAAGGTCGTCGCCAGCACGATGCCGGGCAACGCAAACACGATGCGCGGCAACTGGATCAGCAACTCGCCAAAAAACGGCAACTGCAGTCGCCAGCCTTCGTCGATCAACGGCCACGCCCAGCCGCTGCGGCCGAAGATCAGCACGAAGATCAGGCCCGCCACCACCGGCGACACCGAGAACGGCAGGTCGATCAGGCTGATCAGCAAGCGCTTGCCGGGGAATTGGTGCTTGCTGACCGCCCACGCCGCCGCCACGCCGAACACCAGGTTCAGCGGCAGCACGATGGCAGTGACGATCAGGGTCAGCTTGATCGCCGACAATGCATCCGGGTCGACGATCGCGCGCAGAAAGGTTTCCCAGCCGCCGCGCAGCGCCTCGGCAAACACCAGCACCAGCGGCAGCAGCAGGAACGCCAGCAGGAACAGCAGCGCCCCCGCAATCATCAACCACTGCACCCAACGCGGCTCGTTGGTGGCCGAATCGGTGATGCGGCGGGCCTGTTCGGTCATCTGGCGGGTGTGCAACATGGCAGGCAGCGGCGAAACAGCATCGTTCATGCAGTCCTCCGTTGATAGCGCAGCAGGCGTGCCTGCAGCGCATTGACCACCAGCAGGATCACGAACGACAGCAGCAGCATCGCCGCGGCAATCGCGGTGGCGCCGGCATAGTCGAATTCCTCCAGCCGGATGGTGATCAGCAGCGGCGCGATCTCGGTCGAATTGGGCAGGTTGCCGGCGATGAAGATCACCGAGCCGTACTCACCCACACCACGCGCGAAGGCCAGCGCAAACCCGGTCAGGACTGCCGGCCAGAGCCCAGGCAGCACCACCCGCCACACTGTCTGCCAGCGCGATGCGCCCAGCGTGGCCGCGGCCGCTTCCAGCTCGCGCTCGCTCTCGGCCAGCACCGGCTGCACCACCCGTACCACGAACGGCAACCCGACGAACACCAGCGCCAGCACGATGCCCAACTGCGTGTAGGCCACCTTGATGCCGATCGCCTCCAGCCAGCGCCCAACCCAGCCGTTGCCGCCATACAACGCGGTCAGCGCGATGCCGGCCACCGCAGTCGGCAATGCGAACGGCAGGTCGATCACCGCATCGAACAGGCGCTTGCCTGGAAAGTTGTAGCGCACGAACACCCAGGCCACCCAGGTGCCCATCACCGCATTGAAGGCGCCGGCCGCGAACGCGGTGCCGAAGCTCACCCGCAGCGCCGACAGCACGCGCGGCTCGCTCCACACCCGCCACAGCCCATCCCAGCCCAGCCCGCTGGTCTTGATGAAGATGCCCAGCAGCGGGATCAACACGATCAGTCCCAGCCAGGTCAGCGTGATTCCAAGACTCAGACCCAGCCCCGGCATCACGCGTCGGCGCGGTGACGGCGCTGGATGGGGTGCAACCGACATCGGCATCGCCTACTTTTTTGCCTGGATCTGATCGAACACGCCACCGTCGGCGAAGTGTTCCTGCTGCGCCTTGTCCCACGATCCGAACGCGTCCTGGATGGTCACCAGTTTGATGTCCGGGAACCGCGCCAAATCGGCAGGGTCGGCAAATTCCGGATGGCGCGGGCGATAGAAATGCTTGGCCGCCAGCTTCTGCCCTTCCGGCGCATACAGGTAACGCAGATAGGCCTCGGCCACCTCGCGGGTGCCGTGCTTGTCGACGTTCTTATCGACCAGCGCCACCGACGGCTCGGCCAGGATCGACAGCTTGGGCACCACGATCTCGAACTTGTCCTTGCCCAGCTCTTCGCGCGCCAGCAGCGCCTCGTTTTCCCAGGCCAGCAGCACATCGCCGATGCCACGCTGCACGAACGTGGTGGTGGCGCCGCGCGCACCGGTATCCAGCACCGGCACGTTGCGGAACAACGCCTGCATGTAGCGCAAGATGCGCTCGCGGTCGCCCTTGAAGATATGGTCGGCGTAGGCCCAGGCGGCCAGATAATTCCAGCGCGCGCCACCGGAGGTCTTGGGGTTGGGCGTCACCACCGCCACGCCGGAGCGCAGCAGGTCCGGCCAATCATGGATGTTCTTCGGGTTGCCCTTGCGCACCAGGAACACGATCGTCGAGGTGTACGGCGCGCTGTTGTCGGGCAGGCGCTTTTCCCAGTCGCTGTCGATCAGCTTGGCCTTCTCGGCGATCGCGTCGACGTCATAGGCCAGCGCCAGCGTGACCACGTCGGCTTCGATGCCGTCGATCACCGCCCGTGCCTGTTTGCCGGAGCCGCCATGCGAGGTCTCTACCGTGACGGTGTCCTGCGGATGCTGCTGCTTCCACTGCGCGGCGAAGGCGCTGTTGTAGTCGCGATAGAACTCGCGGGTGGGGTCGTAACTGACATTGAGCAGGCCGATGTCGCGCGCGCCTGCCGGGCCGGCCAAGACCAGCAGGCTGCACAACACGGTCGATACAAGACGGAAGCGGGGGTGGGTCACAGCAATCTCCAAACCGTTGGGGCGCAGCTGAACAGCAAGCATGCCATGCTGCGCAGCGGCACGCAGGCGGTGAAATGACATCAAGGCCGCACCTTATGCCGATTTTGCATGACGTAGTGGTATGCCACCGTGATCGTTAAAATCATGCGTCTCTTGCCACTGCGACCGCCATGACCAACGCTCCCGCTGCGCTGACTGCCCATTACGCCGCCGAACTGGAAACCATCCAGTCCCAGGGCCTGTTCAAGTCCGAGCGCATCATCACCGGCCCGCAGTCGGCGCGGATCACCCTGGCCGATGGCCGCAGCGTGCTCAACTTCTGCGCCAACAACTATCTGGGCCTGGCCGACCACCCGGACATCATCCAGGCCGCCAAGGACGCGCTGGATACGCACGGCTTCGGCATGGCCTCGGTGCGCTTCATCTGTGGCACCCAGGACCTGCACAAGCAGCTCGAGCGCACCATCGCCGATTTCTTCGGCACCGAGGACACCATCCTCTACGCCGCCTGTTTCGATGCCAACGGCGGCCTGTTCGAACCGCTGCTCGGCGAAGCGGACGCGATCATTTCCGACGCGCTCAACCACGCCTCCATCATCGACGGCGTGCGCCTGTGCAAGGCCAAGCGCTTCCGCTACGCCAACTGCGACATGGCTGATCTGGAAGCGCAGCTGCAGGCCGCCGATGCGGCCGGCTGCAAGACCAAGCTGATCACCAGCGACGGCGTGTTCTCGATGGACGGCTTCATCGCCCCGCTGGACGAGATCACCGCCCTCGCCCGCAAATACAACGCGCTGGTGCATATCGACGAATGCCATGCCACCGGCTTTCTCGGCGCCAGCGGCCGCGGCTCGGCCGAGGTCAAGGGCGTGCTGGACCAGATCGACATCATCACCGGCACGCTGGGCAAGGCGATGGGCGGCGCCCTGGGCGGCTTCACCACTGCCAAGCGCGAAGTCATCGAACTGCTGCGCCAGCGCTCGCGCCCATACCTGTTTTCCAACTCGCTGCCGCCGCATGTGGTGGCCGCCGGCATCAAGGCCTTCCAGATGCTGGAAGCCGCCGGCGAGCTGCGCACGCAACTGGTCGACAACACCCGCTACTTCCGCGAGCGCATGACCGCTGCCGGCTTCGACCTCAAGCCCGGCGTGCACCCGATCAGCCCGGTAATGCTCTACGACGCGCCGCTGGCGCAAAAATTCGCCGAGCGGCTGCTGGAAGAAGGCATCTACGCGATCGGCTTCTTCTTCCCGGTGGTGCCCAAGGGCCAGGCGCGTATCCGCACCCAGATCAGCGCCGCGCACACCCGCGAGCAGCTGGATCAGGCGATCGACGCGTTCATCAAGATCGGCCGCGAACTGGACGTCATCCAGCACTGATGCGCTCGGCGCTGCGCCAACGGCTGCTGCTCGCGGCGCAGACCGATACCCAGGCGCAGCTGTTGGATGGCAACTGGGAAACCCGCTGCCTACATTGCCGTCGGCGCCTGCAACTACGCGCCGATGGCGAACCGCTCGGGCACACCACGCTGGAACATGTGGTCCCGCAGGCCTGGTTCGGCCGTCGCGCGGCGGCGGCCCTGTGTGCGCTGGTCGGCGACGATGCCAATGCAGCGCGCAATCTCGCCCTGGCCTGTGCCGGCTGCAATCATGCCAAGGGCCGACGCCACGATGCCAACGGTGCCGGCGACGCCCGCGCCGTCGAGGTGGTGAGCGCCTTGCTCAGCGCGCGTCTGGCGCGCTGGCGGGAGCCGCCGTCAGCGCACTGACTTCCGCTGGGCTGAGCATCCGCCACGCACCCTTGCCCAGCTCGCCCATCGCCAGCGAGCCGATCGCCACCCGCACCAGCCGCAGCACGCCGATCTCCACCGCAGCCAACAAGCGGCGGATCTGCCGATTGCGGCCTTCGTCCAGCACGATCTCCAGCCACGCATTGCGCTCGCCTTCGCGCAGCACGCCGACCCGCTTGGCGCGCAGCAGTACGCCCTCGCCGTCCGGATCGGGATCGACCACACCGGCCTGCAGTTGCGCCAGTTGCGCAGCGCTCGGGCGGCAATCGATCTGCACGTGATAGGTCTTGTCCGGCCCGGTCATCGGGTCGGTCACCGTGGCGGCCCATTGCGGATCGTTGCTGAAGAGCAGCAGGCCTTCGCTGGCCTTGTCCAGGCGCCCGACCGGGGCGATCCACGGCAATCCGGCGCCATCGAAGCAGCGATACACCGTGTCCCTGCCCTGCTCGTCGCGTGCGGTGGTGACCACGCCGCGCGGCTTGTTGAGCATCAGGTAGCACCGCGCCGGGCCGGCCAATGGCTGTCCGTCGACGCGGATGGTGGAGTGCTGATCAGCGCGGATCGGATATTCGGGATCGCGTATTACGCGCGCGGCCACGCTGACCCGCCCGTCGGCGACCCAGCGCGCCGCTTCGGTACGCGAACACACGCCCAGTTTGGACAGCACGCGCGCCAGCCCGTGGCGTGGCGCGCTGGTCGCCGTGGTCGTACCGGAGGCGCGCGACGCGCCCGCCGGACCACGCGTGCGCTGCCGGGACGTCGCCGGCGCAGGCCGCCGGGTCATGCCGTCCCGACCGCGTTGCTTACTTGTTTTCGACCGACTTGGCGTCGGCCGCAGGCGTTGCGGTTGCGGCAGCAGCCGGAGCCGGCGCAGCCACCGGGCGTGCCTTGACCACGCGCACGCCGCGCGCCTTCATCCAGGCATCGAATTCTTCGGCGGTCATGCGCTTGCCGTTCTGGCTCATGTCAAAGCGCCACGGCGTGTTGTCGAACGCGGTGGTGGCCTTGTAGGCGGCCGGATCGTTCGGATTGACGGTGCCGCCGGGCGGAATGACCTTGGCCAGATCCTGGCAGCCTTCCACGCGCAGACGCAGCAGCACGCGGTCCACCGACTGCTCGGTGGTGTAAGGCTGTGCCAGCACGCCGGTGGGCATGCCCAGCTGCACGCTACGGGTGTAGAACTCGGCGGCCGCCGGCGCAATGACGGTGGCGGGCAACGGCAGCGGCTGGGACACCGTGCTGCCGGCGCAGTTCGGAGCGGCGTAGGCGGCGGGAATCAAGGCGAGACAGAGCAATCCAGCCGTAGCGGTACGCAGCATCGGGTTCTTCCAATTATGAGTGTGGTGTTGACGCGGCGAGTGTAGGCAGCGATGAACGCCGTTTCAACCGGAAACGTGCCTGGATGGCAACGCAGACAGGATTTGCACCGTCCAGGCGCAGGTTTTGCGGTCCCCACAAAGACAAAACCCGGCGCAAGGCCGGGTTTTGTATGCAACAGCTAGCGGTCCAATTAGTTCTGGACGTTCAGCTCGGTACGACGGTTCTTCGCACGGCCTTCCGGATTGTCGGAACCATCCGGGTTGGTGTTCGGAGCAATCGGACGGCTCTCGCCGTAGCCGATCGGACCAACCAGACGCGACGCATCGACGCCGTTCTTGGTCAGGTAGTCGTACACGGTGGTCGCACGACGCTCGGACAGCTTCTGGTTGTACTCGTCGGTACCCTTCGAGTCGGTGTGACCAGCAACCTCAACCTTCAGGTCGGGGTAACGCTTCAGGATCTCGGTCGCTTCGCTCAGGATCGAGACGGCGTCCGGACGCAGGGTCGACTTGTTGAAGTCGAAGTTCACGCCCTTCAGATCGATCGACACAGGCACCGGGCAACCGTCCGGACCGATGGTCTGGCCAGGCTGCGAAGCCGGGCACTTGTCGTCGCAGTTGTTGACGCCGTCACCGTCGTCGTCCAGGTCTGCGCAGCTCGGAGCAACCGGAGCCGGGGCCGGCGGCGGAGCGGTCGACGGAGCCGGTCCCAACGGGATCACGACGCCGACCGAAGCCAGCACGTCGCCGAACCAGTCTTCCTGCGGAGCAGCAACGCTCTGGTCGTTGAAGTCAGCGCGGTAGGCCAACTCGGCACGCACGGCGACGCGCTTGTCGAAGGTGGTCTGCAGACCGACACCAGCCTTGGCGGCAAAGTTGCCGTCCTTCTGCTGGCCCGGCGAAACCGGGTTCGGGGTCGCGTCGAATTCTTCTTCCGAACGCTGGTAGCCCAGACCGAACAGCAGGTAGGGGTTCCAGCCGCGGCCTTCCTGGATGAAGTGGCGACGCAGGTCGAACGAGATGCCGTACTGGCTCCAGTTCTGATCCTGGTTGGCATCGAAGTTCGGGTTCTGATAGTTCAGCTCGCCGTCGATCGACCAGTTCGGGCTGACGAACTTGCCCAGACCCAGGGTGACGAACGGGGCATCATTGGTCAGACGATCGCTGTCCTGGAAGTTGAAGCCAGCGCTACCGGTCAGGTACCAACGGTCATCGAACTCCTGCGCGGAAGCAGCCTGGGCAACCGCCAGACCGCCGAGCAACGCGGCAGTGAGAATTTTCTTGTTCATGTGTATACAGCTCCTTCTTTGGGAGATAAAACCGATAGAGGCGTTGTTCTTGGTAAAGATGCTCGTCACATCCAGAGCCATCGGGGCGCAGATTAAGCCGGCTTCAGTGAAGATCGCGTTAACGGTCATATAACATGTGAAAGCAATCACCAGGGCCGGCGATCCCTTTCAATACTACGTATACAGTTTCATGAAGGGAAGGACCGTGCACTCAGTTTGCACATCTGACCTGCATGAACCGCAGCCCAATTAAGCCAGTTGAATACGCTGGCGGATCCACCTTGCCGGCGGGCTGCACAGTGATGCGAAAACCACATTGGTGAACGCCAGGCCCCGTCCGAGCTGAATTGTTGGGTCGGTGGTTGCAGCGCGACGGCTTCACAACGCACCCTGAACTCCCCACATGGAGCGACCCGATGAAAGCTGTCGTCATCACCCGTCATCTTCCGATCGACGATTCCGCCGCACTGCTTGACATGGAACTTCCGGCCCCGTTGGCCCCTTCGGGGTATGACTTATTGGTCCGCGTCGAGGCGATCTCGGTCAATCCGGTCGACACCAAGGTGCGTGCACCCAAGCCACACACGCTGGATGCGCCGAAGATCCTGGGCTACGACGCGGCTGGCGTCGTCGAAGCGGTAGGCCCCGAGGTCACCGCGTTCGCAGTCGGCGACGAGGTGTATTACGCGGGCGACATCGGCCGCCCGGGCAGCAACGCGCAATACCAATTGGTCGATGCGCGCATCGCCGGCTGCAAGCCCACCTCACTCAGCTTCGCCCAGGCCGCGGCCCTGCCGCTGACCACGTTGACCGCCTGGGAGCTGCTGTTCCAGCGCATGCCGTTCTCTTTCGACGGCGCGCGCAATCGCGGCAAGCACGTGCTGATCATCGGCGGTGCGGGCGGCGTGGGATCGATCGCCATACAGTTGGCGCGGCATGCCGGTTTCAGCGTGATCGCCACCGCCTCGCGACCGGAAACCATCGAATGGGTGCGGCAGATGGGCGCCCAGCATGTGATCGACCATCACCAGCCGCTGCAGCCGCAGTTGCAGGCCTTGGGAATGCAGAGCGTGGACGCCGCACTCAACCTGGCCGACACCGACCGCTACTGGGAGCAACTGGGCGAGATCCTGGCACCGCAGGGGCATGTGGGCTTGATCGTGGAGCCGCGCGGCCCGCTGTCGATCGGCGATCCCTACAAAGCCAAATGCATCGGCATCCACTGGGAGCTGATGTTCACCCGTGCCCGCTACGCAACCGAGGATATGGTCGAGCAACACCGCATCCTCAACCGTGCCGCCAGCTTGATCGATGCGGGCGAGCTGCGCACCACCCATACCGAAACGCTGTCACCGATCAATGCGCAGCAATTACGCGAGGCGCACCGACGGCTGGAAAGCGGCAGCACGATCGGCAAGCTGGTACTGGCGGGTTGGTGATCGCCGTGACCGCTTGAGTCCGGCTGCCGCAGCGGGCACGGGCCGTTGGCTCGCAGAGGAAGAAGGCAGCACGGCCCCAGCGCGCGCACATGACCCAGCGGCAAGGCGGGAGGGCACCCTGATCGTGCGGTCCGCCTCGCTGCTGGGGCGCAGGCCCGATCGCAGAGGCGTTTCCTGTAATGCGAGGCGATCTGTTCCGCGGCAGCGGCGCGGGCGGATCGGCCCCGCTCGACAGAGACTCGCCCCCGCGACCCGCGCGGCGCTGGAGCGCGGCCGCCCAGCTGACAGCACTGATCAAGAAGTCGGCAAGTGCGGCTCGAGCCTCAGCCAGCCAGCGGGCCAGCAGGGGCGTCTTCTTCGCGCCATTGGTTGCGCTTGGCAGACATGGGCGCCCCCACTGAGATACGGCCCGATGTGCAGGCCAACCGTACCGCCCTCCCCTCCGAAACCGCCGATTGCGCCGTATGAGCGGGTCAAGACTTGCCGCCAGGCCCGTTTGCCTGCATCGTGCGCACTCCGTACGCCAGCGTATCCACACCATGTCGCCCGCCACCGGCCCGTCCGTCTCGTCCTACCCGCACCTGTTCGCGCCGCTCGATCTGGGCTTCACGCAACTGCGCAACCGCGTCCTGATGGGCTCGATGCACACCGGTCTGGAAGACCGGGCGCGCGATTTCCCCAAACTGGCCGCGTATTTCGCCGAGCGCGCTGCCGGCGGGGTTGGCTTGATCGTCACCGGCGGCTTTTCGCCGAACGTGGTGGGCTGGCTCAAGCCGTTCGGCGGCAAGCTGTCGTGGCCGTGGGAGGTGCGCCCGCATCGTCAGGTCACCCGGGCGGTGCATGCGCACGGCGCGAAGATCTGCCTGCAGCTGCTGCATGCCGGGCGCTATGCCTATCACCCCCTGTCGGTGGCACCGTCCAGGCTCAAGGCGCCGATCAACCCGTTCACCCCACGCGCGCTATCGGCACGTGCGGTGGATCGTCAGATCGCCGCCTACGCGCGTGCGGCGCGGCTGGCCCGCGACGCCGGCTACGACGGCGTGGAGGTGATGGGATCGGAAGGCTATCTGATCAACGAATTCACCGCCGCGCGCACCAACCAGCGCAGCGATGCCTGGGGTGGCGATGCGACCAAGCGCATGCGCTTTGCGGTGGAGATCGTGCGACGCATCCGCGAGGCGTGCGGGCCGGACTTCATCATCATCTACCGGCTGTCGCTGGTGGACCTGGTCGAAGGCGGCAACCAGTGGCAGGACATCCTGACGCAGGCGCAGGCGATCGAAGCGGCCGGCGCAACCATCATCAATTCCGGTATCGGCTGGCACGAGGCACGCATCCCGACCATCGCCACCTCGGTACCGCGCGCCGCATTTGCGGGTGTGACCGCCAAGCTCAAGCCGCACCTGCGTATTCCGGTGGTGGCCACCAACCGCATCAACATGCCCGAAGTGGCCGAGCGCATCCTGGCCGACGGCGCCGCCGACATGGTGTCGCTGGCGCGCCCGCTGCTGGCCGATCCGCAGTGGGCCAACAAGGCACGCACCGGCCAGTCGCACGCCATCAATACCTGCATCGCCTGCAATCAGGCCTGCCTGGATCATGTGTTCGACAACAAGCTGGCGAGCTGCCTGGTCAACCCGCGCGCAGCGCACGAAACCGAACTGATCTACGCACCGACCCCCAACCCCAGGCGCATTGCGGTGGTCGGTGCCGGCCCGGCCGGTCTGGCTTGCGCGACAGTGGCCGCCGAGCGCGGTCATCGCGTCACCTTGTTCGATGCGGGCGATGCAATTGGTGGGCAATTCAATGTCGCCAGGCGCATCCCGGGCAAGGAAGAATTCAACGAGACGCTGCGCTACTTCGGCCACCGCATCGATGCGACCGGGGTGCAGCTGCGCCTGAATACCCGGGTAGAAGCCGCAGACCTGAAAGACTTCGACGAGATTGTGCTGGCCACCGGCATCGAGCCGCGCAAGGTGGACTTCCCCGGCGCCGATCACCCGATGGTCGTGAGCTATCTCGACGTGGTGCTGGGCCGCCATGTCGCTGCCGACAAGGTCGCGATCATCGGGGCCGGCGGGATTGGCTTCGATGTCGGCGAATTTCTCGTGCACACAGGGCCATCGTCGTCGCTGGACCCTGCGCGCTGGATGGCCGAATGGGGCGTGGACCCCAGCTTCGAAACGGCTGGGGCATTGGCCAGGCCGCAGCCCGAGCGCCCTGCCCGCCAGGTCTGGCTGCTGCAGCGCAGCCCCGGCAGACCCGGCGCGCGCCTGGGCAAGACCACCGGCTGGATCCACCGCGCCACGCTCAAGGCCAAGGGCGTCAAGATGCTGGGCGGCGTGGAATATCTGGGCGTGGACGACGCCGGACTGCGGATCCGCGTGGACGGCGCCGAACAAGTGCTCGATGTCGGCACGGTGGTGGTCTGCGCCGGGCAGGAGCCGCGCCGCGACCTGCTGGCCGCGCTGCAGGCCAACGGGCAGCAACCGCATCTGATCGGCGGTGCGGATGTCGCCGCCGAACTGGACGCCAAGCGTGCGATCGATCAGGCCTGCCGACTGGCGGCGAAGTTGTAACACGCGTTGCCGCAATGCGCTGAACGCCACAGCAGCCTGAGCGCGACACCCGCACCAACCTCTTTGTGAGCGTCATGGAGCGGGGCTGGCGCAACGTCAACGCCGGTGGTGGTGGCGGTGGTGGCGGTGATGAAACGATGACCGGTTCACCCATGAGATGCCGGCGCCGGGATCCATATGCGCCGGATCGATGCAGGCGATGACGCTGCCATCGACCTGGCGCCCAACCCCGTGAGCGCCGCTGATCGGTGCAGCGCAGTCCATTCTCTTTCTTTTCGCAGCTCGGCGATAAACCGGGCATGCCCGCGACGCCGACTACATCGCTGCATCCACTTCCCGCCGATGTCCATCTGATCAGCGTATTGCTGCTCAGCCTGCCCTTCCGCGCCGCTTATGCAGTCGGCGACGTCGCACAGAACACCTTGCTGGGATTGGGCCGCTGGTCCTGGCGTGGCACGCGCGGCGTCAGAGCGCTGCGTCCGATCGGCAGCGGGCTGGCCGCGCTCTTGGTCAGCGCCGCGATCGGCCTGGTTCTGAAGGCGGCACGCCTGCCGCCGCGTCGACTGCGTTGATGGTAGTCGCTTTGGTCAGCAGTATTGCCGTGCTGTCGGCATGGTGGTTACGCAACGCATTGCAGCCTTACGCGCATACGGCTGCCACGACTGCATCGCCAGTAGCTGCGCTGAAGTGGCGGCGCGATCAGTTGCTGCCCTTGGCGGTCATCGCAGCACTGGCCCTGACATTGCCGACGCTCACCAAATTGGCGCCGTATCTGGCGCAGTTGCGTACCGGCTCGTCTGCATGTCTGCATGTCTGCATGTCTGCATGTCTGCATGTCTGCATGTCTGCATGAGATTGTTTCGCACCATGTTGAACTTGATGCGTGTGATTCAACAGGCCTGATGCGTTCGAACATCTGCACTGCGAATAGCAACAGCGTTAGCAAGCGCGCACTGCGATTGCCGCATGGCCAACGCCGCTGTGCCACCGATACCGTCGAAGGAATCGTGATCGATGATTTTGACGATCTCGGTTGCATATCGTCGTGCAGCCACTACAAGCCATCTAAAATTCCGCTGACGCATTTGTGCACGATGGATATGCAAACTTGACGCACGACTTGGTGCTGCGATGCGAGCGCCAATACCGTCGTGGCGTTTGGTGTTCACTCGCCACCATCAACGCGCATCGAGCACCTCGGACGCCTCCTCTAGTGATTACAACACCGCGTTCTACGATGCACATGCGAGCGCTCGATGCATGATCCGGACTGCATCAAGCACCATGCACTGAAAGCTCCTTTATGCACCCCGCGTTCGCATCTCGACACATCCCCATTGCAGTAGAAAGCGGCGATACGCAAGCACATCCCTCAGTGACGATGACGTGTAGCGCAGACTGCAGATCGCATTGCATGCGTAGCCTAAGTGCAACGCGTTGCACGTCTCGAGCCATTGCGCAGGTGCGCAACAGCGCACGCGCACCGCATCGAGATCCGTTGCGGCATCCGCTGTCGCCAGCGCGATGCGACGCACACGACGGATGCGTCGCGCTGGTGTCATCGAACCAAGCCGCAGATGCAGCAAGCAATCACACCCGTCAAGCCCGCCTATTCAGCCGCGATTCTGTGATCGACGCCTACCTTGCGCCAACTTTTTGACCCGCCGCATTTGGCGGGCACCTCCGGTAGATCTTCTTTCGCCGGAGACCGGGCGACCCGTGGCAGGTCGCCTCCCCATGACGCCAAGCCCTCTGTACTGGTGCATCCACCTTGGATGCTCTGCGGATCGGCCCATACGGAGCAAGGAGTTATATGAAACTGGTTTGGATACTTTGGCTGTCGCAGTTGTTGCCGCAGCCGGCTGCAGATTCGTTGTGCTTGAGCACTACCGTGTACCTGGAAGCGCGTGATCAGACCTTGCGCGGCCAGCAAGCCGTCGCCGAAGTTGCGTTGCGTCGGCTGGACAGCGGCTTGTGGGGCGACTCGATGTGTCAGGTGGTCACTGCACGCAAGCAGTTCGCGCCTACCATCGTGGCTCCGGGGACGCAGCTGAAAAACGACGATGCCTGGAACAAGGCGCTGGATGTGGCACTGGCTGCAGAGCGCAACTGGGCGCTGCCGGTGGGGCAACGCAAGGAAATCGTGCCGGGCGCCAGTCACTTTGCCGCAAGCGCGATCGCAAGCCCGAGCTGGCGTAATGCCTACCAGGTGGCCACCATCGGCGACCACACGTTCTATCGCGTACAGAAGCTGCGCCCGCGCACCGCATCCTGACGCTGCCCACGCACTCACGCGTTGCCGCTAAGCTTGCGTCTTCGTTCTTGTGCGGAAATTCTCATGAAGCTGTACACCAAGCCGGGCGCATGTTCGCTGGCAGATCACATCGTGCTGCGCTGGTCGGGGCTGCCCTTCGATCTGCAGGTGGTCGACGCCGCGACGATGAAGTCCCCCGAATATCTGCGCCTCAACCCGGCCGGTGCCGTGCCGCTGTTGGTCGTCGACGACTGGGCACTGACCCAGAACGCCGCCATCCTCAACTACATCGCCGACATCGCGCCGCTTACCGGTCTGTCCGGCGATGGCACCGCGCGCAGCCGTGCGGAGATCAATCGCTGGATCGCCTTCGCCAATGCGGATGTGCATCCGGCCTTCAAGCCGATCTTCGGCAGCACCGCCTATCTGCAGGACGACGCGCTGATCGCGCGCAGCCATGACGACGCACGCAGCAAGCTGCGCACCTTGTACGAACGTGTCGACGCGCATCTGCAGGGACGCAACTGGCTGGCAGGCGACACCCATACCGGCGCCGATGCGTACCTGTTCGTGACGCTGCGATGGGCGCAGAAGGTGGGCGTGGATCTCGGTGGCCTGAGCGCGGTAGATGCATTCATGCAGCGCATGCTGGACGATGCCGATGTGCAGGCCGCATTGCAGGCCGAAGGCCTGGCCTGAGCCGGGAGCATCGCACAAGCGCCACATAAAAAACGCCGGGCATTGCCCGGCGTTTTCGTTACAACAGCAAGGCGAGAAACTCAGCCCAGCAGATGCGACACGCCGCTGCGCTCTTCTTCCAGCTCGGCCAGGGTCTTGTCGATGTACTTCTGGCTGAAGTCGTCGATCGGCAGATCCTTGACCAGGGTGTACTCGCCGTTGGCGGTGGTCACCGGGAAGCCGAAGATCACGCCTTCCGGGATGCCGTAGGAGCCGTCGGACGGCACGCCCATCGTCACCCACTTGCCGTTGCTGCCCAGCACCCAGTCGCGCACGTGATCGATGGCGGCATTGGCGGCCGACGCAGCCGAGGACAGGCCGCGCGCCTCGATGATCGCCGCGCCGCGCTTGCCCACGGTCGGGATGAAGGTGGACGCGTTCCATTCCTGGTCGTTGATCGCATCGCCTACCGAGGCACCATCGGAGGTTGCGAAACGGTAGTCCGGGTACATGGTCGGGCTGTGGTTGCCCCACACCACCAGCTTCTCGATGCCGCCGACCGGCTTGCCGAGCTTCTGCGACAGCTGGCTGAGCGCACGGTTGTGGTCCAGACGCAGCATGGCGGTGAAATTCTTCGGGTTCAGATCCGGCGCCGACTTCATCGCGATGTACGCATTGGTGTTGGCCGGGTTACCGACCACCAGCACCTTGACGTCACGCTTGGCGACCTTGTTCAACGCCGCGCCCTGCGCGGTGAAGATCTTGGCGTTTTCCAGCAGCAGGTCCTTGCGCTCCATGCCCGGGCCGCGCGGACGCGCACCGACCAGCAGGGCGACGTCGATGTCCTTGAACGCCACTTCGGCGTCGTCGGTGCCGACCACGCCGGCCAGCAGCGGGAATGCGCAGTCTTCCAGCTCCATGATCACGCCCTTGAGCGCGGCCTGGGCCTTTTCATTGGACAGTTCCAGCAATTGCAGGATCACCGGCTGATCCTTGCCCAGCATTTCGCCGGAGGCGATGCGGAACAGCAGGGCATAGCCGATCTGGCCGGCAGCGCCGGTCACGGCAACACGAACAGGTGCTTTCATGGGGAGTTTCCTCTGCTAAAAAACATGGGTGGAGGTGCACGCTGGCGTGGCGCAGGGCCTGGCGGCGCGCAGTGACAGACGAACGGCCGCACAGGGCGGCCGTTCGGGGGAAAGACATCAGGCGGCGAGGATCTTGTTCCACTCCGCGACACGGTCGGCCTTGGCGGCCAGCACGGCGTCGGTATCGCCTTCGATCGTCACCTTGTTGATCACATCGCCCTGGGCGACGGCATCGACCACGTCCAGGCCCTGGGTGACCTTGCCGAACACGGTGTGCTTGCCGTCCAGCCACGGGGTGGCGGTGTGGGTGATGAAGAACTGGCTGCCGTTGGTGTTGGGGCCGGCATTGGCCATGGACAGCACGCCGCGCTCGTGGCCGACGCCGTTGTTGGCTTCATCCTCGAAACGGTAGCCCGGGCCGCCGCGGCCGGAGCCTTCCGGGCAGCCGCCCTGGATCATGAAGTCGGCGATGACGCGGTGGAAGCTCAGGCCATCGTAGAAGCCGCGCTGGACCAGGTTGACGAAGTTGGCAACGGTCAGCGGGGCCTTGTCGGCGAACAGCTCGACCACGATCGGGCCGCGGGTGGTGTCGAAATGGGCAATCAGGGACATGGAAATCCTTGCAGGTTTCAGGGTGTATGACAGCCCATTAGGATACACCCGGGCGTGCAGGCGGCCGTGCAGGTTGGACCATCGTCGGGGTGTCCGGGCTAGCTGAATGGGCGTTTTGGACCGCTCAGCGGCCGAACGCAACGGTGCGGCAACGAAACCGCTATAATGTCGGGCTTACCTCATCTCAAGACTGGCGCCAGACAGGGGCCCTTTCCGCATGTCTATCGAAAAACTCCGCAATATCGCCATCGTCGCGCACGTTGACCATGGCAAGACCACCCTCGTCGACTGCCTGCTGAAGCAGTCCGGCACCCTGTCCGAACGCACCGTGCTGGCTGAGCGCGTGATGGACAGCAACGACCAGGAAAAGGAGCGTGGCATCACGATCCTGGCCAAGAACACGGCCATCACCTGGAACGGCAACCGCATCAACATCGTCGACACCCCGGGACACGCCGACTTCGGTGGCGAAGTCGAGCGCGTGCTGTCGATGGTGGACTCGGTGCTGATCCTGGTCGATGCGATGGACGGCCCGATGCCGCAGACCCGCTTCGTGACCCAGAAGGCGTTCGCGATGGGCTTCAAGCCGATCGTGGTGGTCAACAAGATCGACCGTCCCGGCGCACGCCCGGACTGGGTCATCGACCAGGTGTTCGACCTGTTCGACAAGCTCGGCGCAACCGACGAGCAGCTGGACTTCCCGATCGTCTACACCTCCGCCCTGAACGGCTACGCCAGCCTGGATTCGAGCGTGCGCGATGGCGACATGACCCCGCTGTACGAAGCGATCATGCAGCACGTGTCGGCACCGGACGTGGATCCGGACGGCCCGTTCCAGATGCGCATCAGCCAGCTGGACTACAACAACTTCGTCGGCGTGATCGGCATCGGCCGCATCCAGCGCGGCGTGCTGAAGAAGAACATGCCGGTCAGCGTGATCGACCGCGAAGGCAAGAAGCGCCAGGGCAAGGTGCTGCAGGTGCTGGGCTTCCTCGGCCTGGAGCGCATCGAGCAGGACACCGCCGAGGCCGGCGACATCGTCGCCATCTCCGGCGTGGCCGAGCTGACCATTTCCGACACCGTGTGTGCGCTCGACGCCCCGGAAGCGCTGCCGGCGCTGACCGTGGACGAGCCCACCATCTCGATGACCTTCCAGGTCAACAACTCGCCGTTCGCCGGCAACAAGGACCTGTCCGGCGGCAAGTTCCTGACCAGCCGCCAGCTGCGCGACCGTCTGGACCGCGAGAAGGTGCACAACGTGGCACTGAAGGTCGAGGAAGGCTCCGACGCCGACAAGTTCCTGGTCTCCGGCCGTGGCGAACTGCACCTGTCGGTGCTGATCGAGAACATGCGTCGTGAAGGCTACGAGCTGGCCGTGTCGCGCCCGGAAGTCATCATCAAGGAAATCGACGGCAAGCAGATGGAGCCGATCGAACAGCTGGTGGTGGACATCGAAGAACAGCACCAGGGCGGCGTGATGGAAAAGCTGGGCACCCGCAAGGGCCAGCTGAAGAACATGGAGCCGGACGGCAAGGGCCGCGTGCGCCTGGACTACATGATCCCGGCGCGTGGCCTGATCGGTTTCCAGAACGAGTTCCGCACCCTGACCCAGGGCTCGGGCCTGCTGTTCCATGTGTTCGACCATTACGGTCCGAAGGAACAGGGCGCGATCGCCAAGCGCCAGAACGGCGTGATGATTGCCAACGCTGCGGGCGCCACCCCGGCCTATGCACTGGGGCCGTTGGAAGAGCGCGGCCGTCTGTTCGCTGCCGAAGGCGACAACGTGTATGAAGGTCAGCTGGTCGGTATCCACTCCAAGGACAACGACCTGACCGTCAACGCGATCAAGACCAAGCCGCTGACCAACATGCGTGCTTCGGGCAAGGACGATGCGATCAAGCTGACCCCGGCGATCAAGTACACGCTGGAGCAGGCACTGGACTTCATCGAGGACGACGAGCTGGTCGAAGTCACCCCGAAGGAAATCCGCCTGCGCAAGAAGTTCCTCACCGAAAGCGACCGCAAGCGCGCTGGCCGTTCCGGCTAAGCACGGGACGTCCATCCCCGTGAGCAACACGCCCTACAGCCCGGATCCGCGCGCGCATCCGGGGCTGCATGTGATCGCCTTGCTAGAGGCGGTCAAGGGGACGCTTGCGCTGTTGGCGGCGACGGGCCTGGAAATTCTGGGCCCGCTCCCGCTGCAGGACGCGGTCAGCACGCTGATCCGCCGCTTCAATCTGGATCCCGACCACGGCGCACTGCCGTCGTTGCTCAAGACCATCAGTCCCGACGCCGTCCATCTGGCTGCTGCCGCAATGCTGGCGTATGGCCTGCTGCACGTGGTGGAAGCCTGGGGTCTGTGGCGTGCCAAGGCCTGGGCGTCGCTGCTGGGCTGCCTGTCGGCGGCCATCTACCTGCCGTTCGATATCTACGCCATCGTCCGCCATCCCGGCTGGACCGCCTGGGGCGTGCTATCGATCAATCTGATCGTGGTCGGCGTGCTGGCACGCGATCTGATCAAACGCCGGCGCCGCTGAGGCCCCCTGCCCGTCTGCGGGCATGTCATACACATTGTCACCCCGCCGCAGCGCCGTTAGCCTGCGAACAGTCCCCGGGGAACACCGCCAATGCGATCCACCACCTTGTCCTTCGCGCTGCTGCTTGCGCTGTGCGACTGTGCGCATACCGAAAGCCTGACCCCGGCCGGTGCCAACGCAGCCACTGCCAGGCAAGACGATCTGATCGACGCCGACATCGTCGGCCTGCAGGCACGCATGGCGTCCGGCACGACCAGCAGCCTGGACCTGACCCGCGCGTACCTGCAGCGTGTCGCCACCATCGATCGCGCCGGGCCCGCTCTCAATTCGGTGATCGAACTCAACCCGCAGGCCGAAGCCGACGCACGTGCATTGGACGCCGAACGCCGCGCCGGCCATGTGCGCGGCCCCCTGCATGGCATTACGGTACTGCTTAAGGACAACATCGATGCGCTGCCGATGGTCAACAGCGCCGGCTCGCTGGCATTGGCCGATTTCAGGCCCGGCCGCGATGCGTTTCTGGTGCAGCGCCTGCGCGCCGCTGGCGCGGTGATCCTGGGCAAGACCAACCTGAGCGAGTGGGCCAACTTCCGCTCCACCAAGTCCAGCTCCGGCTGGAGCGCACGCGGCGGGCTGACCCGCAATCCGTACGCGCTGGATCGCAATCCCTGCGGCTCCAGTGCCGGCACCGGCGCGGCGATCGCCGCCAGCCTGGCTACGGTCGGCATCGGCACCGAAACCGACGGCAGCATCACCTGCCCGGCCTCGGTGAACGGCCTGGTCGGGCTCAAGCCGACCGTGGGCCTGGTCAGCCGCGACGGCATCATTCCGATCTCGGCCAGCCAGGACACCGCCGGCCCGATGACGCGCAGCGTCGCCGATGCGGCCGCGGTGCTGCAGGCAATTGCCGCGCCCGACCCGCAGGATCCGGCGGCGCGCACTGCACCGACGTCCGCGCCGGATTATCTGGCGCATCTCAGACCCGATGGCCTGCGCGGCGCCCGCCTGGGCCTGCTGCGCAATCCCTTGCGCGAAGATCCGGCCGTTGCCGCCGCGCTGCAACGCGCGGTGCAGACGCTGCGCGCCGCCGGCGCCACCGTGATCGAAACCAGCCTGGCGACCGAGGGCCAGTGGGACGCCGCCGAGCAAACGGTCTTGTTGGTCGAATTCAAGGCCGGCCTGAACGCGTATCTGCGCAGCCACGCCGCGCCGGTGTCGAGCCTGGAGCAGGTGATCGCCTTCAATCGCAGCCACGCGCAGCGCGAGATGCCCTACTTCGGGCAGGAGCTGTTCGAGCAGGCGCAGGCCGCGCCCGGACTGGACGATGCCGCCTATCTCACGGCCCGCGCCACTGCCAAACGGCTGGCCGGGCCGGACGGCATCGACGCCGCGCTGCAGGCCAATCGCCTGGATGCGCTGATCGTGCCGACAACCGGTGCTGCCTGGGTCACCGACCTGGTCAAGGGCGATACCTTTCCTGGAGCCGGCTATGGTGCGGCTGCGGTAGCCGGCTATCCCAGCCTGAGCGTGCCGATGGGACAGACCCAGGGCCTGCCGCTGGGCCTATTGTTCATGGGCAGCGCCTGGAGCGAGCCGCGCCTGATCGAACTGGCCTACGCCTACGAGCAACGCAGCAAGGCGCGTGTTGCGCCCCGCTACGCGCCGACTGCGCCCAGCGCATCGGCGGCCGCGCCTGCAGCTACACCGTAGTCGCAGGCTCGCCGTCTTCGGCACCGGGCGAGCGCACGCTCTCCTGGGCGATCGGCGCGGCGGCACGCAGGGGCGGCTTTTCCTGCGCGGCGATTTCGGCGCGAATCCTGGGCAGTGCGTAAGGGTGCTCGCGGGTCAGGAAGTCGATCATGCGCTCGCGGCTGATGCAGCGCAGATCGAAGGCATCGCCGGAATTGCGTGCGCTCACCAGCAGGCGCACCTGGATCGTGCTCTCGCTGGTTTCAGTAACCTGGGTCACGCACACGCGCCCATCCCACAGCGGCTCGCTCTTGCAAATGCGCTCCAGCTCGGCGCGCACCGCCGCGATCGGAGTGCGGTAGTCCAGCCACAGGAATGCGGTACCGAGCAGGTCGGCGCTGCTGCGCGTCCAGTTCTGGAACGGGTGCTCGATCCACCAGGTCAACGGCACCACCATGCGCCGCTCGTCCCAGATCCGCACCACGACATACGAGCTGCCGATTTCCTCGATGCGGCCCCACTCGCCTTCCACGATCACCACATCGTCCAGCCGGATCGGCTGGGTCAGGGCGATCTGCAGGCCGGCGATCAGGTTGCCGAACACCGGCTTGGCCGCGATACCGGCCACCAGGCCGATGATGCCGGCCGAGGCCAGCAGCGTCTTGCCGATCTGGCGCACCTGCGGAAAGGTCAGCAGCACCACCGAGATGCCGAGCAGGATCACCGCGCCCATGACCACCCGGCTCAGCACGCGTGTCTGGGTCTGGATGCGCCGTGCGGTGAGGTTGTCGGACACCTCGATCGGGTTGCTGCGCAGGATCGCCATCTCGCCGGCGGCGACGGCGCGCACCAACAACCAGGTCACGCAGCCAACGATGCCGACGTGCAGCAGATGCTGCATCGCCGCCAGCCCCTTGCCGGATAACGGCGTCGCTTCGGTGGCGACGCCCAGAAACAGCAGCGGCAGGATGAAGGCAGCCGGCAGCGTGACAACGCGAATGATGCGCGCGCGGCGATAGTCGCGGCCCTGCATGCGGCGAAACAGCCACAGCATCAACGACCAGGTGACGATGCCCGCCAGCAGCGCGGCACCAAGCGGGATTGCGTATTCGCGGATGACGTTCCAATCGGCAGTCAAACCGTTCCTCCTGTGGGGGGAAAGAGGGATGGCTGCAGCATCATGCCGCACGCGGCATGAGCATCACGTCATGCGTACGGTGACATCACGCGCCCAGCGGTTGCGACGCCACCTGCTGTTGCTTGCGCACGATCGCCATTGCGATTTCCAGCGACTGCTCGTAGTTCAGCCGCGGATCCACGCTGGAGCGGTAGGCGCGCTCCAGATCGCGCTCGGTCAACTCGCGCGCGCCACCGGTGCATTCGGTGACGTCTTCGCCGGTCAGTTCCAGATGCACCCCGCCCAGCCGCGTCCCGGCGGCCGCATGCAGATCGAAGGACAACTCGACCTCGCTGCGGATATTGTCGAAACGCCGTGTTTTATAGCCATTTCCGGTGCTTTCGGTATTGCCGTGCATCGCATCGCACACCCACAACACCCGACGCCCATCGCGCTTGACCGCCTCCAGCAGCGGCGGCAACTTCTCGGCGATCTGCGCCGCACCCATGCGATGGATGAAGCTCAGGCGGCCGGGTTCGTCTTCGGGATTGAGCACGTCGATCAGACGCAATAGCTGATCCGGCTGCACCGATGGCCCCACCTTGATCGCGATCGGGTTACGCACGCCACGCAGGTATTCCACATGCGCGCCATCCAGCGCGGCGGTGCGCATGCCGATCCACGGGTAATGGGTGCTCAGGTTGAACCAGCCCCACTGGCGCGGCACCTGCCGGGTCAGGCCTTCCTCGTACGGCAGCAACAGCGCCTCGTGCGAGGTGTAGAAGTCGATGCGATTGAGGTTGTAGACCTCAGCGCCGGACAGGGTCTCCATAAAGCGCACCGCATCGCCGATCGATGCCACCATCTTCTGGTAGTCCGCCGCTAGCGGCGAATACCCCACCCAGTCCAGATTCCAGTATTCGGGATGGTGCAGGTCGGCAAAGCCGCCGTCGATCAGAGCGCGCACGAAATTCATCGTCATCGCCGAGCGCGAATGCGCGGTGATCATGCGCTGCGGATCCGGCACGCGCGCCGCTTCGGTGAAGGCTGGCGCGTTGATCACATCGCCGCGGTAGCTCGGCAAGGTCACCCCGTCGCGGGTTTCGGTGTCGGCCGAACGCGGCTTGGCGTACTGCCCCGCAAAGCGCCCTACCCGCACCACCGGCAGGTGCAGGCCATGCACCAGCACCAGGCTCATTTGCAGCAGCACCTTCAGGCGATTGGAGATCGTGCCCGATTCGCAATCGCTGAAGTTCTCGGCGCAATCGCCGCCCTGCAGCAGGAAGCGCTTGCCTTCTTGCGCCTCCGCCAGCTGGCGCTTGAGCGCAAAGATTTCCCAGGAGGTCACCAGCGGCGGCAGCTGCCGCAACTCGCCCAGCGTGTGTTCCAACGCAACGGCGTCCGGGTAGACCGGCATCTGCAACGCCGGACGCTGCCGCCAGCTCTGCGGCGACCACTGCTCCGCCTGGTTGACGGACGAATGAGGGGAAGCGGACATCGTGAACTCCAGAAATCTCGGGCGCCGGCCAGCGCCGGAACGAAACGATCAGAACAGTTTGCGCGGACCACGCTGCTTGAAGCCGGCGTACAGCGCCCACAGCGCCAGGCCCACGAACCACAGCATGCTCCACATCGGCATGCTCAGGCCCAGAAAGCGCCAATCGATATTGCCGCAGTCGCCGGTGCCGGTCAGCACGGTGCGGAACACTTCGAACGGCCCCATCGTCTCGCTCAGGAAGCTCAACGGCGGCCCGCACGAGGACATCATGTCCTTGGGCCGGATCTGCACCCAGACATGCCGCGCCGCGATGCCCATGCCGACGCCGGCAGCGATGAAGCTGAGCACGCCATAGAGCTTGCGCGTGCCCGCTGCGCGCGGCCCATGCAACGCGCCCAGCAGAAACAACAGCGCCAGCGCCGCAAACGCGATCCGCTGGAAGATGCATAGCGGGCATGGCTCCAGCCCAAGATGCAGCTGTACGTAGATCGCATAGGCAAGCAATCCTGCGCAGGCAAGAAAGCCCAGCAAGAACTGCGCCCGGAAACCCCAACGAAATGGATTCATCGCTACCGCTTGCCTAGGATCGAATGCCCGATTATCAGCCATCGCTGCCGCGGTGACCACGGATGCCTGCATCGGGCAGGTTGCCTGGCAGCAGGCCCGGTGCAGCCATGCATGTCGCCAATCATGTGTCGGTCTGCAGACCCTCGACACCGCCCGGAGACGGCCGCCTTTGCGGCGGCGAGATTGATCCTGGTTGAGCCATGCACATCGCTGCGCTGTTGCCGAAACACCCATACCAAGACCGACCGCCATGGTCTGGCACAGGCAATAAAAAAGCCCGGCGCTAGCCGGGCTTTTCGAGAATCTTTGCGAAGGGCGAACCGATTACTCGGCCACTTCCTCGGCGACGACCGGACGGTCGACCAGCTCGACATACGCCATCGGCGCATTGTCACCGGCACGGAAGCCAGCCTTCAGGATACGCAGGTAGCCGCCGGGACGGGTCGCGTAACGCGGGCCCAGTTCGACGAACAGCTTGCCCACTGCTTCCTTGTCGCGCAGGCGAGCGAACGCCAGACGACGATTTGCAACGCCATCGACCTTGCCGATGGTGATCAGCGGCTCGGCGACGCGACGCAGTTCCTTGGCCTTCGGCAAGGTGGTCTTGATCAGCTCGTGCTTGAACAACGACGCGGCCATATTGCGGAACATGGCTTCGCGGTGCGCGCTGGTGCGGTTGAATTTACGACCGGATTTCTGGTGACGCATGAGTGTGATTTCCTGAGGAATGTTGAGACTGCTTGAGAGACGCTGTCGCCATCCTGGCGCTGTTGAATGGACTGCGGTTGGTCCGAGCCGGCCGTCCTTTGACCGGATGTCACCGCGGGCTTTGGCCCGTCGATGTAAAAAAACAGCATGGGCGCCCGAAGACGCCCATGCGGTGATGCATTAACCAAGCATGCCGTGCTGGGCGACACCGGCCGGCGGCCAGTTCTCCAGCTTCATGCCCAGTGCAAGGCCGCGCTGTGCCAGCACTTCCTTGATTTCGGTCAGCGACTTCTTGCCGAGGTTCGGGGTCTTGAGCAGCTCCACTTCGGTCTTCTGGATCAGATCACCGATGTAGTAGATGCTCTCGGCCTTCAGGCAGTTGGCCGAACGCACGGTCAGCTCGAGGTCGTCGATCGGGCGCAGCAGCACCGGATCCACGCCGCTGGCAGCCGGCTTGGCCGCACCGCGATCGCGGTGGGTGAAATCGCCGAACACCGACAGCTGATCGCTGAGGATGTCGGCGGCGGTGCGCACGGCTTCCTCGGCATCGATCGTGCCGTTGGTTTCGATATCGATCACCAGCTTGTCGAGGTCGGTGCGCTGTTCAACGCGCGCAGCTTCCACGGCATAGGCAACGCGACGCACCGGCGAGAACGACGCATCCAGCATCAGACGACCGATGGTGCGGGTCTCTTCGTCCGGACGACGACGCGCGGCAGCCGGCTGATAGCCGAAACCACGCTCGATCTTCAGGCGCATGTTCAGCGCCGTGTCCTTGGTCAGGTGGCAGATCACGTGGTCGCCGTTGATGATCTCGACGTTGTGATCGGTCCTGATGTCGGCCGCAGTGACCGTGCCCGGACCCTGCTTGGACAACGACAGCGTCGCGCTGTCGCCACTATGCATACGAATCGCCACGTCTTTCAGGTTGAGCAGGACATCAAGCACGTCTTCCTGCAGCCCTTCGACCGTGGTGTACTCGTGCAGCACGCCGTCGATCTCGACCTCGGTGATCGCAAAACCCGGGATCGACGACAACAGCACACGACGCAGGGCATTGCCCAGCGTGTGCCCGTAACCGCGCTCCAAGGGCTCGATCACGACCTTTGCGCGATTGTCGGTAAGACGTTCGATCTGCGGACCACGGGGGCGCAGAACCTGGTTGGCGGTAACCGTCATGTTGCGGGGTCTCCTGCGAACCTCCGGCGGTGCCGGAGGCTCTCCAATGTGAATTACTTCGAATACAACTCGACGATCAGCGCTTCGTTGATATCCGAAGGCAGGTCAGCGCGATCCGGAACGGCCTTGAACACGCCGCTGAACTTCTTCGAATCGACTTCGACCCACGACGGCGTCATGTCGTGCTGCTCAGCCACGGTCAGGGCTTCCTGCACGCGAAGCTGCTTCTGTGCCTTTTCCGACAGCGTGATCGCATCGCCAGCCTTGATCTGGTACGAAGCCAGATTCACCGACTTGCCATTGACCAGCACGCCACGGTGCGACACCAGCTGGCGCGCGGCCGGACGGGTGACGGCAAAGCCCATGCGGTAGCAGACGTTGTCCAGACGGGTTTCCAGCAACTGCAGCAGGTTCTCGCCGGTGTTGCCCTTCTTGGTCGAGGCCTTCTTGTAGTAGTTGCGGAACTGACGCTCCAGCAAACCGTAGATGCGCTTGACCTTCTGCTTCTCGCGCAGCTGGGTGGCATAGTCGGAGAGCTTGCCTTTGCGAGCCGCGCCGTGTTGGCCGGGCTTCTGCTCAAGCTTGCACTTGGAGTCCAGCGCGCGCGCCGGGCTCTTGAGGGAAAGATCGACGCCTTCGCGGCGGGCGAGCTTACAGGTAGGACCGATATAACGAGCCATTTCTTATCGCTCCCTTTAGACGCGACGCTTCTTCGGCGGACGGCACCCGTTGTGCGGGATTGGCGTCACGTCGATGATGTTGGTGATCTTGTAGCCCACGTTGTTCAACG
Organism: Xanthomonas sp. NCPPB 2864; assembly: GCF_056675615.1. Lineage (NCBI taxonomy): Bacteria > Pseudomonadati > Pseudomonadota > Gammaproteobacteria > Lysobacterales > Lysobacteraceae > Xanthomonas > Xanthomonas sp. NCPPB 2864. The sequence goes on along the minus strand of NZ_JBWWVS010000002.1, from coordinate 639,988 downwards.
AACGCACGGCCGACTCACGGCCCGGACCCGGACCCTTGATACGCACTTCCAGCGACTTCACGCCGTAGTCGAGCGCAGCGCGGCCAGCCTTTTCGGCGGCAACCTGAGCAGCGAACGGGGTCGACTTACGCGAACCACGGAAGCCGGCGCCGCCGGACGTGGCCCACGACAGTGCATTGCCCTGGCGATCGGTGATGGTGACGATGGTGTTGTTGAACGAAGCGTGGACGTGAGCGACGCCGTCAGTGATGACGCGCTTGATCTTCTTCTTCGTTTTCTTTTCTGCTGGCTTTGCCATGATCTATCCCTTACTTCCTGATCGCCTTGCGCGGACCCTTGCGGGTGCGGGCGTTGGTACGGGTGCGCTGACCACGCAGCGGGAGACCACGGCGATGACGCAGACCGCGATAGCAGCCCAGGTCCATCAGTCGCTTGATCGCGATACCGATTTCGCGGCGCAGGTCGCCTTCGACGACATACTTGCCGACCTCGGCGCGCAGGCGCTCGATTTCGGGTTCGGACAGATCACGAATCTTCGTGGTCGAGGTAACGCCTGCGGATTCGCAGAGCTTCTTCGAACGGGTACGGCCGATGCCGTAGATGCTTTGCAACCCGACCCAGACGTGCTTCTGGGCTGGCAGGTTGACGCCTGCAATACGCGCCATGACGCGATTCTCCAACTGAGTGATGGCCCGACAGCGCCCAGGCGCCATCCGGCAGGATGGATCAAAAGTGAACTCGGAATTGTAGCAAGGCCTCGGATTGCTTTGAAGCCCGTGGAACCAAAAGTTCCATGGACCCGGCGTGGGGAGTGTGCCCTCGCTCCGGCGCCGGACGATGTTGATCCAGAAAACTTCTCCGAATCGCCTGTACTACTCCCGCACAGGACCACCTCGTCACACCCGCGCGCGAGACGTCGCGCGAGCCGCCCTTCTGATCGGAAGATCGTGGCCCGGGAACCAGGCCGTCTTCACGCAATGAAGATCTAGTGTACCACTTAACTGCGCGCCAGACCGCCGCGCGAGCCACCCTTGAGGTTGGCCTTCTTCAGCAGGCTCTCATACTGATGCGACATCAGATGGGCCTGGATCTGCGCGATGAAGTCCATCACCACCACCACGGCAATCAACAACGACGTGCCACCGAAGTGGAACGAGGTGCCCAGCTGGGTACGCATGATTTCCGGCAGCAGGCAGACGATCACCAGGTACAACGAACCCGCTGCGGTCAGCCGGGTCAGCACGCCGTCCACATAGTCAGCTGTCGCCTTTCCCGGACGGATACCCGGAATCAGTGCGCCAGACTTCTTGAGGTTGTCGGCGGTTTCCTGCGAGTTGAACACCAGCGCGGTATAGAAGAACGCGAAACCGATGATCAGTGCGGCGAACACCAGCATGTGCACCGGCTCGCCGGGCCCGAGCGCATTGGCGATCTTCTGCAGCCACGAACCCACGCCGCTACCGGAAGCAGCCTGACCCGACCACATCGACAGCGTGGCCGGAAAGGCCAGGATGCTGGACGCGAAGATCGGCGGAATCACGCCTGCCATGTTGAGCTTCAACGGCAGGAACGAGGTCTGGTTCATGTACGCATTGCGGCCGCCCTGGCGGCGTGCGTAATTGACCGTGATACGCCGCTGCCCGCGCTCGACGAACACCACGAACAGCGTGAACGCCAGAATGGTGATGACGATCAGCAGCAGCGAGATAAAGCTCAGATTGCCTTCGCGGAAGGCTTCGACGGTCTGGATCGCCGCCGACGGAAGGCCTGCAACGATGCCGGCAAAGATAATCAGCGACACGCCGTTACCGATGCCACGCTCGGTGACCTGCTCGCCCACCCACATCAGGAAGATGGTGCCGGCGGTCAGTGCAATCACTGCGGTGAGCACAAAGCCCATGCCCGGCGCATACACCACCGGAGCGCCACCAGGCGCGGTCTGGTTCTGCAGTGCCAGCGCGATACTGCCGCCCTGCACCACCGCCAGCAACACCGCACCGATGCGCGAATACTGGGTGATCTTGCGTCGGCCGGATTCGCCTTCCTTCTGCATCGCCTTGAGGGCGGGAAAGATGTGCGTGGCCAACTGGATCACGATCGATGCCGAGATATACGGCATCACGTTCAATGCAAAAATACTGAAACGGTGCAGGGCGCCGCCCGAGAACATGTTGAACATGTCCACGATGCCGCCGCCCTGCGCCTGCATCAACGAAAGCATGGCATCGGGATTCACGCCAGGCACCGGCACATAGCAGCCGATGCGATAGACGATCAATGCCCCGAGGACGAACAGTAGCCGCTGGCGAAGTTCCGTGAACTTGCCGAGCCCGCCACCGAGGTTACCAATGCCAGCCTGCGCCATCTGCCGATTACTCCTCTACGCTGCCGCCGGCAGCTTCGATTGCTGCCTTGGCGCCCGCACTTGCGGCGACACCCTTCAGCAAGAACTTCTTGCTCAGCTCGCCCTTCAGCACGATCTTCGCCTTCTTGGCGCGGCTCGGGACCAGATTGGCCGCACGCAGCGCTGCAAAGTCGATCTCACCGGCTTCCAGCTTGTCCAGCTGGTAGGACAACACTTCGGCACTGTCACGCGCCATCTTGGAACGGAAGCCGATCTTCGGCAGACGGCGCTGCATCGGCGTCTGGCCGCCTTCGAAGCCGGCCTTGATCTTGCCGCCGCCCTTGCGAGCGAACGAACCCTTGTGGCCGCGGCCGCAGGTCTTGCCGAGACCGGAACCGATGCCGCGACCGACGCGGGTGCGCTCGGTACGGGCGCCGTCGGCGGGCTTGAGGTCATTGAGATGCAAAGTCATGGGATTAGTCCTCAACCTTGACGAGGTAGTGAACGGTGTTGATCAGACCGCGAACCTGCGGGCTGTCCTTCAGTTCACGCACATCGTTGAGCTTATTCAGGCCCAACGCACGCACCGACAGGCGGTGACGCGACTGGGTTCCACGCAGGCCACGCACCAGGCGCACCTTCACGGTCTTGTTGGTGTCCTTAGCCATGGTTGAGCTCCTCCACCTTCTTGCCGCGCTTGGCCGCAACACGGGCCGGCGACTGCACTTCCGACAGACCCTTCAGGGTTGCACGGACCAGGTTGATCGGATTACGCGAACCAACCGCCTTGGCCAGCACGTTCTTGACGCCGACCGCTTCCAGCACGGCGCGCATGGCGCCGCCGGCGATGACGCCCGTACCTTCCGACGCTGGCTGCATGTAGACGCGTGCTGCGCCGTGGCCGGACTTGACGGCATGCCACAAGGTACCGTTGTTCAGATCCACAGTGGCCAGGTTCTTGCGCGCCTGCTCCATCGACTTCTGGATGGCGACCGGCACTTCGCGCGCCTTGCCATAACCGAAACCGACCTTGCCCAGACCATCGCCGACCACGGTCAACGCGGTGAAGGTGAACTGGCGACCGCCCTTGACCGTCTTGCTGACGCGATTGACCGCGACCAGCTTTTCGATCATGCCATCGTCGACTTTCTCTTCGCGGTTACGGTCGCGATCACGACCCCGCGGTGCACGTTCTTCTGCCATCTTGATTCCTTGATTGATTGGGTATGTACGGCTCGAAGCCGCTTATGGTTGTGAAGTCATGCTGTGTTCCCGGCACCGTTGCAAAAGAACGGGACGGTCCGGCATCTCCCCTGCCGGCGGTAACGCGGATGTGGCCGATGGCCACATCCGCAGCAGTGCTTAGAACTGCAGGCCGCCTTCGCGAGCCGCGTCGGCCAGCGCCTTGATACGGCCATGGTAGCGATAGCCCGAGCGGTCAAATGCGACCTTCTCGATGCCCGCAGCCTTGGCGCGCTCGGCGATCAGCTTGCCGACCTTGACGGCCGCATCGCTGTTCTTGCCGTTCTTCAGGCCTTCCTTGACGTCGGCCTGCAGGGTGTTCGCCGCAGCGATCACCTTGGAGCCGTCGGCGGTGAAGACCTGCGCATACAGATGCTGGCCGGTGCGCAGCACCGACAGGCGAGCGACGCCCAGTTCACGGATGTGCGAACGGGTGGACTTGGCGCGACGCAGACGGGCGATGTTCTTGTTGATGCTCATGATATTTATCCTACGGAAGCTGAAGGAAGCAGGCTTTTGCATCGAAAAGTCCGGCCATGGATGGCCGGGCTCCTAGCAGAGGGACCTGCATTACGCCTTCTTGGCTTCCTTGCGAATGATGACTTCACCGGCGTACTTCACACCCTTGCCCTTGTAGGGCTCCGGCGGACGGAAACCGCGAATCTTGGCGGCAACTTCGCCGACGCGCTGCTTGTCGGCGCCCTGGACCACGATTTCGGTCTGGGTCGGGGTCGACAGCGTGATGCCTTCCGGCGCCACGAACACCAGCGGGTGCGAGAAGCCGAGCGCCAGGCTCAGGTCCTTGCCCTGCATGGCGGCACGGTAACCGACGCCCACCAGTTCGAGCTTGCGCTCGAAGCCTTCGGACACGCCCTTGACCATATTGGCAAGAATGGCGCGCACGGTGCCGGTGATGGCGATCTGCGACGGTTCGTTGGCCGACAGCGTGGCAACGTCGCCGTCAACGGCGATTTCGACGCCAACCGGCTTCGGCAGGGTCAGGGTGCCCTTCGGGCCCTTGACGCTGACCAGCTCGGGCTGGACCTTGAGTTCAACACCCTTCGGAAGGGAGACAGGCTTCTTGGCTACACGGGACATGATCGATTCCTTCCCTTAGGCCACGAAGCACAGGACTTCACCACCAACGCCGGCTTCGCGAGCCTGCGCATCGGTCATGATGCCCTTCGACGTGGAAATGATGGCGATACCCAGGCCACCCAGGACCTTGGGCAGCTCAGTCTTGCCGCGGTACTGGCGCAGACCCGAGCGCGAGAAACGCTTCAGGGTCTCGATGACCGGACGGCCTTCGAAATACTTCAGCACGATTTCCAGCTCCGACTTGTTGTTCTCGGTCGCTGTCACGCGCAGGTCGGTGATGTAACCCTCGTCCTTCAGGACCTGGGCGATCGCGACCTTGATCTTGGACGACGGCAATTTCACCGTCTGCTTACCAACCGCGGCCGCATTCTTGATGCGTACCAGCAGGTCGGCGATGGGATCAGTCATGCTCATATGAGTACCTTTGAGTGCACCGATATCCGCTTTCGCGAAAATCTTGTGTTTTCCTGGGGATGGGCCAGGACCCTTTACGCCATGCCAGGCCCGTGCGGGCAAGACAGAAGCGGAAGTATACGACAAAAGAGCCCGACCTGCGTCGGACTCCCATGTTGAACAGAACCATCCTGCTAAAGCCGGCCGCGAGCGACCGGCAATGCTGTTACCAGCTTGCCTTGCGCAGGCCCGGAACGTCGCCGTTCATGGTGGCTTTGCGCAGCATGTTGCGACCCAGACCGAACTTGCGGTAGACACCGCGCGGACGACCGGACAACTCGCAACGGTTGCGGTGGCGGCTCGGCGACGAATCGCGCGGCAGCTTCTGCAACTTGGTCGACGCGTCGATCTTCTCTTCGTAGGACGCATCCTGGCTGGAGAGGATCTTCTTCAGCGCATCACGCTTGCCGGCGAATTTCTTCGCCAGCTTTGCACGCTTGATGTCGCGGTGGATCATGGAGGTCTTTGCCATTTCGGATGTCCTCGACGGTCAGTTACGGAACGGGAACTTGAACGCTGCCAGCAGCGCCTTCGCTTCCGCATCCGTCTTGGCGGTGGTGGTGATGGCGATATCCATACCGCGGATCGCGTCGACGGCGTCGAAGTCGATTTCCGGGAAGATGATCTGTTCCTTCACACCCATGTTGAAGTTGCCACGACCGTCAAAGGAGCGACCGGAAACACCACGGAAGTCGCGCACGCGCGGCAGCGAGATGTTGATCAGACGATCCAGAAACTCGTACATCTTGGCGCGACGCAACGTGGTCTTGCAGCCGATCGGCCAACCGTCACGAATCTTGAACGATGCGACCGAAACGCGCGACTTGGTGACCACCGGCTTCTGACCGGAGATCTTGGACATGTCGGCGACCGCATTTTCCAGAATCTTCTTGTTGGTAGCCGCCTCGCCCACGCCCATGTTGAGCGTGACCTTGACCAGCTTCGGCACTTCCATCGGATTGGTGTAGCCGAATTCCTTCATCAGGGCCGGCACCACGTTTTCCTTGTAAAACTTTTCGAGACGAGTGTTCATGATCGCATTCCTCAGGCGTCGAGCGCCTCACCGCTGGAGCGGAACACACGCAATTTGCGTCCATCCTCCAGCACCTTGAAGCCAACGCGCTCGCCCTTGCCCGTTGCCGGGTTGACGATATTGACGTTGGAGATATGGATCGACGCTTCACGCTCGACCACGCCGCCGGCGACACCCGCCTGCGGGTTCGGCTTGGTGTGCCGCTTGATGACGTTGGCATTGGAGACGATCACGCGATCGCCATCCACACGCACAACTTCACCCTGCTTACCCTTGTCCTTGCCGGTGTTGATGACGACCTGGTCGCCCTTCTTGATACGGTTAGCCATGTATATGTCCTCCGCTCACAGCACTTCGGGAGCGAGCGAGACGATCTTCATGAACTTCTCGGAACGCAGCTCGCGCGTCACCGGCCCGAAGATGCGGGTCCCGATCGGCTCCTGCTTATTGTTCAACAGCACAGCGGCGTTGCCATCGAAGCGGATCAGCGAACCGTCGGGACGGCGCACACCCTTGCGGGTACGCACCACGACGGCGTCGTAGACTTCGCCCTTCTTGACCTTACCGCGCGGAATGGCGTCCTTGACGGTCACCTTGATGATGTCGCCAATGTGTGCGTAACGGCGCTTGGAGCCGCCCAGCACCTTGATGCACATCACTTCCTTGGCACCCGAATTGTCGGCGACATCGAGGTAGCTCTGCATCTGGATCATGATTCAGATCTCCCTTATTCGGCCGAACGGGTGACGATTTCGACCACCCGCCAGTTCTTGGTCTTGGACATTGGAGCAATCTCGGTCACACGCACGACATCGCCTTCGTTGCAGGCATTGTCGGCGTCGTGTGCGTGGAGCTTGGACGAGCGCTTGATGTACTTACCGTACAACGGGTGCTTGACCTGGCGCTCCACCAACACGGTGACCGTCTTGTCCATCTTGTTGCTGACGACACGGCCTTCGACCGTGCGCAGCGCTTGCTTTTCGTTGTTGTCGCTCATCGCGGCCGTCCTTACTTGGTGCTGCCGAGCAGGTACTTGACGCGAGCAATCTCGCGGCGCACCCGGCGGGTATCGTGGGTCTTCGGCAGCTGGCCGGTGACCTGCTGCATACGGAGCGAGAACTGCTCCTTACGCAGATCGGTCAGGTGGGCCTTCAGTTCGTCAGCCGACTTCTCGCGGAGTTGTTTGATATCCATCAGCGCACCGTCCGGGTCACGAAAGTGGTGGTCACCGACAATTTCGCGGCGGCAAGGCGGAACGCCTCACGTGCGATATCCTCGGGAATACCCTCGATTTCATAGATCATGCGGCCCGGCTGAATCTGCGCGACCCAGTACTCCACGTTGCCCTTACCGGAGCCCATGCGGACTTCGATCGGCTTCTTGGTGATCGGCTTGTCGGGGAACACACGAATCCACATCTTGCCGCCCTTCTTGACGTGGCGGCTGATCGTACGACGTGCTGCTTCAATCTGACGCGCGGTCAGCTGACCGTGCGCGGTTGCCTTGAGGCCGTACTCGCCGAAGCTGACGGCGTTTCCGCTCCATGCCAGGCCGTCGTTACGGCCCTTGTGCATCTTGCGATATTTGGTTCGCTTGGGTTGCAACATTGCCGTTACCTCGCTTCACGAGCCGGGCGCGAAGGACGGTCACCACGGTCGCCGCGATCATTACGATCGTTGCGCGGGCTGTCGTCCTGCTTCTCCTGGCCAACCTGGGAGAAGTCGAAGACCTCACCCTTATAGATCCAGACCTTGATGCCGATGATGCCGTACGTCGTGGACGCCTCGGCAAAACCGTAATCGATGTCGGCACGTAGCGTGTGCAGCGGCACGCGGCCTTCGCGGTACCACTCCGAACGGGCGATTTCTGCACCGTTGAGGCGGCCAGCCACGTTGACCTTGATGCCCAGGGCACCCAAGCGCATCGCGTTGCCGACCGAGCGCTTCATTGCGCGGCGGAACATGATGCGACGCTCAAGCTGCTGCGCGATCGACTCGGCGACCAGCTGCGCATCCAGCTCCGGCTTGCGCACTTCGGTGACGTTGATGTGGGCAGGAACACCCATCATCGCGCTCACTTCCTTACGCAGCTTTTCGATGTCCTCGCCACGCTTGCCGATCACCACGCCCGGACGGGCGGTGTGGATCGTCACGCGGGCGGTTTTGGCAGGGCGCTCGATCAAGATCTTGCTGATACCTGCCTGCGCGAGCTTCTTGCGCAGCATTTCACGCACTTTCAGGTCGGCTGCCAGGTAGGCGGCGAAGTCGGCCTTGCTTGCGTACCACTTGGAATTCCAGTCCTTGGCGATGCCAAGGCGAATTCCAGTCGGATGAACTTTATGACCCATGGTCTTTTCCTTTCCGCTTACTTGGCGGCGCCGACAATCACAGTGATGTGACTGGTGCGCTTGAGGATGCGGGTACCGCGGCCTTTCGCCCGCGCCATGAAACGCTTCAGGGAGGGACCCTCATCAACCATGATGGTCTTGACCTTCAGCTCGTCGACATCCGCGCCCTGATTGTTCTCAGCATTGGCAATAGCCGACTCCACAACCTTCTTGATCAGGTGCGCAGCCTTCTTGTCCGAGAACTTCAGCAGATTGACCGCACGTTCGGCGGACAGTCCACGCACCTGGTCAGCGACCAGGCGGGCCTTCTGCGGGGAGATGCGCGCGGTGCGCAGGATTGCTTTCGCTTCCATCGTCATCTCTCCTTACCTGCTCGACTTCTTGTCGCCACCGTGACCCTTGAAGGTCCGGGTGACGGCAAATTCGCCGAGCTTGTGGCCGACCATATTCTCGTTGACGAGCACCGGAATGTGGTTCTTGCCGTTATGCACGGCGATGGTGATGCCTACCATTTCCGGCAGGATCATCGAACGGCGCGACCAGGTCTTGATCGGCTTCTTGCTACCCGCAGCGGACTCCACCTTCTTTGCAAGGTGGTGATCGACGAACGGGCCCTTCTTAAGTGAACGTGCCATGGTCGATTAGCCCCTACGATCGCGGACGATGAATTGCTGGGTGCGCTTGTTCTTGCGCGTCTTGTAACCCTTGGTCGGAACACCCCACGGGGTGACCGGATGCGGATTACCCTGGCCAGCCTTGGCCTCACCACCACCGTGCGGGTGATCGACCGGGTTCATGGCCGCACCGCGAACGGTCGGGCGAACACCGCGCCAGCGCTTGGCGCCAGCCTTGCCCAGCTTCTCGAGGTTGTGCTCGTCGTTGCCGACTTCGCCGATGGTGGCGCGGCACTCGACCGGCACCTTGCGCATTTCGCCCGAGCGCAGACGCAGCGTGGCATAGATGCCTTCGCGAGCGACCAGCTGGACGGCTGCACCGGCAGCACGTGCGATCTGAGCGCCCTTACCCGGCTTCAGCTCGATACCGTGGACCGTCGTACCGACCGGGATGTTGCGCAGCGGCAGCGTGTTGCCGGTCTTGATCGGTGCATTGGCACCGGCAATGACCTGATCGCCAGCCTTCAGGCCCTTGGGGGCGATGATGTAGCGGCGCTCGCCGTCGACGTAGCACAGCAGGGCAATATGAGCGGTACGGTTCGGATCGTATTCGATCCGCTCCACACGCGCCGGAATACCTTCCTTGTTGCGCTTGAAGTCGATGATGCGGTAGTGCTGCTTGTGACCACCACCGACGTGACGCACGGTGATGCGGCCATGGTGGTTACGACCACCGGACTTGCTCTGCGAGTCGAGCAGCGCCGCGTGCGGTGCGCCCTTGTGCAGATCGGGGGTGACCACGCGCACGGCGGAACGACGGCCGGGAGAGGTGGGTTTGAACTTCATCAATGGCATGGGATGGACCTCAGGCCTTGGCCGTTACGTCGATGGACTGACCATCAACCAGGCGGACGTACGCCTTGCGCCAATTGCCACGGCTGCCAGCACGGTTACGGAAGGACTTGCTCTTGCCCTTGACGTTGACCACGTTGACCGCTTTGACCTTGACGTCGAACAGCTGCTCAACCGCGGCCTTTACATCGGCCTTGGTGGCTTCGTTCGAAACTTCGAAGACATACTGGTTGGAGATTTCCTGCAGGCGCGCGGTCTTTTCGGAGACTCGCGGAGCACGCAGCACGCTGAAGATTTTTTCGTTGCTGCTCATGCCAGCCACTCCTCGACCTTCTTGACCGCATCGGCGGTGATCACGACCGTATCGGCCCCGACCAGAGCGACCGGATCCAGACCCTGCACATCACGCACCTGCACATACGGCAGATTGCGGGCGGACAGATACAGGTGCTCGGACGCTTCCTCGGTGACGATCAGCGGGCGCTTGCCCACGTCCAGTCCCTTCAGCTTCTCGATCAGACCCTGGGTCTTGGTGGTTTCGACGTCGAACGCATCGACGATCATCAGGCGACCCTGGCGATTAAGCTCAGAGAAGATCGCGCAGATGGCCGCACGGTACATCTTGCGGTTGACTTTCTGTTCGAAGCTGCGCGGCTTGGCCGCGAAGGTCACGCCGCCGCCGATGAAGATCGGAGCCGTCAGCGCGCCATGACGCGCACCGCCGCCCTTCTGCTTCTTCGACTTCTTGGTCGTGCCCGCAACTTCCGAACGCGTCTTCTGAGCCTTGGTACCAGCGCGGCCGGCATTGCGATAAGCGACGACGACCTGGTGAACCAGATCTTCGCTGAATTCGCGACCGAACACGGCATCGGAGACCGAGACCTTGTTGTTGCTACCCGTGATAACGAGTTCCATCGTCATCTCTCCTTATGCCTTGCTCGCCGGACGGACGATCACGTCGCCACCAGCTGCGCCAGGCACGGCGCCGCGGATAGCAATCAGACCACGCTCGACGTCGACCTTGACCACTTCCAGGTTCTGCGTGCTTTGCTGCACGGCGCCCATGTGGCCCGACATCTTCTTACCCGGGAAAACGCGACCCGGGGTCTGGCGCTGACCCAACGAACCCGGCGCGCGATGCGACAGCGAGTTACCGTGAGTTGCATCGCCCATACGGAAGTTGTAGCGCTTGATGGTGCCCTGGAAACCCTTACCCTTGGTGACGCCCTGGACGTCGACCTTCTGGCCGACCTCGAAAATGTCCGCCTTGATTTCGCCGCCGACGGCGAAATCGCCGAGCTGCGCATCTTCAACGCGGAATTCCCACAAGCCGCGACCCGCCTCCACCTTCGCCTTGGCGAAGTGACCAGCGGCCGGCTTGTTGACCAGTGCGGCGCGACGCGCGCCAACGGTAATCTGCACTGCGCTGTAACCGTCGGTTTCAACGGTCTTGATCTGCGCGATGCGGTTCGGAGTTGCTTCGATCAGCGTAACCGGCACCGAGCGGCCGTCTTCAGTGAAGACGCGGCTCATGCCAGCCTTGCGGCCCACGAAGCCCAACGAATATTTCTTCGTCATGGTCGTAGTCCTCAGGTCAACTTGATCTGTACGTCGACGCCAGCCGCGAGTTCGAGCTTCATCAGCGCGTCCACGGTCTTGTCGTTCGGGTCGACGATATCGAGCACACGCTTGTGCGTGCGGGTTTCGTACTGGTCACGCGCATCCTTGTCGGCATGCGGGGATACGAGGATGGTGTAACGTTCGATCTTGGTCGGCAACGGGATCGGGCCACGCACTTGCGCGCCGGTCCGCTTAGCCGTTTCGACGATCTCGCTGGCCGAACGGTCGATCAAACGATGATCGAACGCCTTCAACCGAATCCGGATCTTTTGTTCCGACATGACGGAAGCTTCCTTCGTTAAAAGAGCGACGGGCAAGGCCTCTGGGATACCTGCCCCGATATTCCTGACGTAGATGAAATCGCCGCGCATCCTGCTGGCGAGGGCATTTCCTCCGCCCAAAAACTGAGGCAGACCGGTAAACCGGCCTGCCCAGACGGAAAAGTATAGTGCGCAACAAGAGCACGGTCAACAACATGTGAGTTGTTGAGTGCTCCATGCGACGCGACCTTCCCGGTCTGGCGAACACGAGCGGCATCCTGCCGTTCTTTTCGCTGTAACTCAGCGCCCTACCCAGGGACACCGAGCCGCGCATTATAGCGATGGACTTTTACCTGTGCAAGCGCCCTGGTCTGTCAATACGCCCCCGCAAGCACATCCACCCGACCTGGCGAACAAAAAAAGGGCCGGCTTGCGCCGACCCTCCTTCTTGCAGATCCAGCGACTAAAGCCGCTGGATTGCAGGCACTTACTTGATGATCTTGGCAACCACGCCGGCGCCGACGGTACGACCGCCTTCACGGATGGCGAAGCGCAGACCTTCATCCATCGCAACCGGGTTGATCAGGGTCACGACCATCTTCACGTTGTCGCCCGGCATCACCATCTCCACGCCTTCCGGCAGCTGGCATGCGCCAGTGATGTCGGTGGTGCGGAAGTAGAACTGCGGACGGTAGCCCTTGAAGAACGGGGTATGACGACCACCCTCATCCTTGGACAGCACGTAGACTTCGGCTTCGAACTCGGTGTGCGGCTTGATCGAACCCGGCTTGCACAGCACCTGGCCGCGCTCGACGTCGTCACGCTTGGTGCCGCGCAGCAGCAGACCGGCGTTGTCGCCTGCCTGGCCCTGGTCCAGCAGCTTGCGGAACATTTCCACGCCGGTGACGGTGGTCTTCTGGGTGTCGCGGATGCCGACGATTTCGATTTCGTCGCCGACCTTGATGATGCCGCGCTCGATACGGCCGGTCACCACGGTGCCGCGGCCGGAGATCGAGAACACGTCTTCGACCGGCATCAGGAACGGACGGTCGACGTCGCGGGTCGGCTCCGGAATGAACGAATCCAGCGCCTCGACCAGCTTCAGGATCGCCGGCACGCCGATGTCGCTCTGGTCGCCGTCCAGCGCCAGACGCGCCGAACCGTGGATGATCGGGGTGTCATCGCCCGGGAAGTCGTACTTGCTGAGCAGCTCGCGCACTTCCATCTCGACCAGCTCGAGCAGCTCGGCGTCGTCGACCATGTCGGCCTTGTTCAGGAACACCACGATGTGCGGCACGCCGACCTGACGCGAGAGCAGGATGTGCTCGCGGGTCTGCGGCATCGGGCCGTCAGCAGCCGAACACACCAGGATCGCGCCGTCCATCTGCGCCGCACCGGTGATCATGTTCTTGACGTAGTCGGCGTGGCCGGGGCAATCGACGTGCGCGTAGTGACGGGTCGGGGACTCGTATTCGACGTGGGCGGTCGAAATCGTGATGCCGCGCGCCTTCTCTTCCGGCGCCGCGTCGATCGCGTCGTACGCCTTGAACTCGCCACCGAAACGCTCAGCACCGATCTTGGTCAGCGCGGCTGTCAACGTGGTCTTGCCATGGTCAACGTGACCGATGGTGCCGACGTTCACGTGCGGCTTGGTGCGCTCAAATTTAGCTTTTGCCATGACTAACTACCTCTAATTGAAAAATTTGTGAGAAGCGGCTGAGCGAACTCAGCCCTTCTTGGTGACGGCGTCGGCGATGTTGGCCGGTGCCTCTTCGTAGTGGTCGAATTCCATCGAGAACGTCGCGCGGCCCTGGCTCATCGAGCGCAGCGAGGTCGCGTAGCCGAACATTTCACCGAGCGGAATCATCGCGTTGATGATCTTGCCCGACGGGCTGTCGTCCTGACCCTGCAGCACGCCACGACGGCGGCTCACGTCGCCCATCACGTCACCCAGGTAATCCTCCGGGCTGACGATTTCGACCTTCATGATCGGCTCCAGCAACACCGGGCTGGCTTTCGCAAAGCCCTGCTTGAACGCCATCGACGCGGCCAGCTTGAACGCCATTTCCGAAGAGTCGACGTCGTGGTACGAGCCGAACACCAGCTTGACCTTCACGCCCACCACCGGGAAGCCAGCGATCGGACCACTGGTGATCGTCTCGCGCAGACCCTTTTCGACCGAGGGGATGAATTCCTTCGGGATGATGCCGCCGGTGATGTCGTTGATGAAGAGGAAATCGTCCTTGACGTTGTCGCTCTTGCGATCTTCCTCGGTCATCGGCGACAGCTCGATCACCACGTGACCGTACTGACCCTTACCACCGGACTGCTTGGCGTGCTTGTAGTCGGACTTGACGTCGGACTTGCGGATGGTTTCGCGGTAGGCCACCTGCGGCTTGCCGACGTTGGCCTCGACATTGAACTCGCGACGCATACGGTCAACGATGATGTCCAGGTGCAACTCGCCCATGCCCGAGATGATGGTCTGGCCGGATTCCTCGTCGGTCTTGACGCGGAACGATGGATCTTCCTGCGCCAGACGGCCCAGGGCCATGCCCATCTTTTCCTGGTCCGACTTGGTCTTGGGCTCCACCGCCATCGAGATCACCGGCTCCGGGAACACCATGCGCTCCAGGGTGATGACCTTGTCCTGCGCACACAGCGTGTCGCCGGTGGTGACGTCCTTCAGACCCACGGCAGCGGCGATGTCACCAGCGCGCACTTCCTTGATCTCTTCGCGATTGTTGGAGTGCATCTGCAGGATGCGGCCCACGCGCTCTTTCTTCGACTTGACCGGGTTGTAGACCTGGTCGCCGGAGTTCAACGTGCCCGAGTAGACACGGAAGAACGTCAGCGAGCCCACGAACGGGTCGGTCATGATCTTGAACGCCAACGCCGAGAACGGCGCGGTATCGGTGGCCGGACGGGTGTCTTCCTTCTCGTCCTCATCGATACCCTGGACCGGCGGACGGTCGGCCGGCGACGGCAACAGGTGCACGACGCCGTCGAGCATGGCCTGCACGCCCTTGTTCTTGAACGCCGAGCCGCAGAACACCGGCACGATTTCGACCTTCAGGGTGCGCTCGCGCAGACCCACCAGGATCTCTTCTTCGCTCAGGTCGCCTTCGTTGAGGTACTTGTCCATCAGGTCTTCGCTGGCTTCTGCAGCCGCCTCGACCATGAACGAACGCGCCTCGGTCGCGATCTCGACCAGATCGGCCGGGATGTCGCGGTATTCGAAGGTGGTGCCCTGCGATGCGGTATCCCAATGGATCGCCTTCATCTTGAGCAGATCGACCACGCCCTCGAAGCCGTCTTCGGCGCCGATCGGCACCTGCATCGGCACGGCGTAGGCACCCAGACGGGCCTTCAGCTGCTCGACGACCTTGTCGAAATTGGCACCGGTACGGTCCATCTTGTTAACGAAGGCCATGCGCGGCACGGAGTACTTGTTGGCCTGGCGCCACACGGTCTCGGACTGCGGCTGCACGCCACCGACGGCGCACAGCACGAACACCGCACCGTCGAGCACGCGCAAGGAGCGCTCCACTTCGATGGTGAAGTCAACGTGCCCGGGGGTGTCGATGATGTTGAAGCGGTGCTGCGGCATGGACTTGTCCATGCCCGACCAGAACGCAGTGGTCGCAGCGGAGGTGATGGTGATACCACGCTCCTGCTCCTGCTCCATCCAGTCCATCACTGCAGCGCCGTCATGGACTTCGCCGATCTTGTGACTGACACCGGTGTAGAACAGGATGCGCTCGGAAGTGGTGGTCTTGCCGGCATCGATGTGGGCCATGATGCCGAAGTTGCGGTAACGCTCGATAGGGGTGGTGCGGGCCACGGGGAGCCTCTCAATTTCTTGGATTTCGGATGGCCGAACGCCGCCTTTCGGCGGCCTTCGGATTGGATGCGGCGCGTAACGCGTCGCAAACAGCACTCAGATGGTGCTGAAGGGCCCCGTTACCAAGGCCCACGAGGTCACCAGCGGTAATGTGCGAACGCCTTGTTCGCCTCCGCCATACGGTGCGTCTCTTCGCGCTTCTTGATCGCGCCGCCGCGGCTTTCCGAGGCGTCCAACAGTTCTGCAGCCAGCTTGCGCGGCATGGTGTTCTCGCCACGCTTGCGCGCGGAGTCGATCAACCAGCGCATTGCCAGCGCCATGCGACGGGAGGAGCGCACTTCGACGGGCACCTGATAGGTAGCACCACCGACGCGACGCGATTTAACTTCGACAGCCGGGGCCACGTTGTCCAGTGCTTTCTGCACCAGCTCGACGGCATTCGGATTCTTTTCGCCAATGACGTCCATCGCGCCATAGACAATTTTCTCAGCAACCGACTTCTTGCCACTTTGCATCACCATATTGATGAAGCGGGCAATGGTTTCGCTGCCATGCTTTGGATCAGGCAGGACGGTGCGCTGCGGAGTAGAACCTTTACGGGACATTGGAGTGTTTCCTTAGCTCTTCGGGCGCTTGGCGCCGTACTTGGAACGACCTTGACGGCGCTTTGCGACGCCGGCGGCGTCCAGCGAACCACGGACGGTGTGATAACGCACACCGGGAAGATCCTTGACGCGGCCACCACGAATCAGGACCACGGAGTGCTCCTGCAGGTTGTGGCCTTCACCACCGATGTAGCTGATGACCTCTTCCTGGTTCGTCAGGCGCACTTTGGCAACCTTACGCAGGGCCGAGTTCGGCTTCTTCGGGGTAGTGGTATAGACGCGTGTGCAGACGCCACGGCGCTGCGGACACTTGTCCAGTGCCGGGGAGGCACTCTTGTAGGTGGTCGCTTGCCGAGGCTTGCGGACCAGCTGATTGATCGTCGTCATCAGTTGATTCTTCTGATTGAGAGGCCGAGACGGCCTTGCACGAAAACAAAGGCAGGCCGAAAAACGGCCCGCCGAGACAGGGAAGTATAGCTGGCAGGACGAAACTCCGTCAACTTCACGGAATTCTAACCCTGCTGGCCCATCCAAGGCCGGAAAACGGAGGGCCTCCTGCCCTCCTTTTCGCTTGGCTTACGGCGGTCTTGCGACCGCCGTCGGAGCGCTTACTCCTCGTCCGCGCCAGCGTCGGCCACGGCTGCGACCGGTTCGGCCACCGCCGGCTTGCCCGACAGCGTTTCCATTTCCGAGTCGGTCAGACCCGACGACTTGCGACGTCCGGCGTGATACGCCAGGCCGGTACCGGCCGGGATCAGACGACCCACGATCACGTTTTCCTTCAGACCGCGCAGGTTGTCGCGGGTGCCGCGCACGGCAGCCTCGGTCAACACGCGGGTGGTCTCCTGGAACGAGGCCGCCGAGATGAACGACTCGGTGGCCAGCGAGGCCTTGGTGATACCGAGCAGCACCGGATCGTACTTGGCCGGCAGCTCGTTGCGCTTGACCAGGCGTGCATTTTCCTCGATGACGCGTTGGCGCTCGACCTGCTCGCCGTTGAGGAACTTGCTGGTGCCCTGGTCGACGATCTCGACCTTGCGCAGCATCTGGCGCGTGATCACCTCGATGTGCTTGTCGTTGATCTTCACGCCCTGCAGGCGGTACACGTCCTGGATTTCCTTGACCAGGTACGCAGCCAGCGGCTCGACACCCAGCAGACGCAGGATGTCCTGCGGGCTCGGCTCGCCGTCCACCACGGTCTCGCCCTTGGTCACATGCTCGCCTTCGAACACGATGATCTGGCGGTACTTCGGGATCAGCTCTTCGTGTTCCGACCCGTCGGTGTCCTTGATGATCAGGCGCTGCTTGCCCTTGGTGTCCTTACCGAAGCTGATGATGCCCGAGCGCTCGGCCAGGATCGCAGGATCCTTCGGCTTGCGTGCTTCGAACAGGTCGGCAACGCGCGGCAGACCACCGGTGATGTCGCGGGTCTTGGACGCTTCCTGCGGGATCTTGGCAACCACGTCGCCCACGCCGACGGCGGCGCCGTCCTGCAGGTTGACAATGGAGCGCGGCGGCAACAGGTACTGGGCCGGCAGATCCGTATTCGGGATCGTCAGGTCGTTGCCCTTGCCATCGACGATGCGCACGATCGGGCGCAGTTCCTTGGCATGTGCACCGCGACGCTTCGGGTCGGTGATTTCGCGCGAGGCCAGACCGGTCAGTTCGTCGGTCTTCTCGATGACGGTGACGCCGTCGACGAAGTCGATGAAGCGGATGAAGCCAGCCACTTCCGACACGATCGGGTGGTTATGCGGATCCCAGTTCGCCACGCTCTGTCCGGCCTTGACCGCATCACCGTCCTTGGCGGTGATGGTGGCGCCGTACGGCAGCTTGTAACGCTCGCGCTCGCGGCCGTGGCCGTCGAGCACGGACAGTTCGCCCGAACGCGAGACAGCGACCAACGCGCCGCTGGCGTGCGCCACCGACTTGAGGTTGTTGAACTTCACCGAACCAGTGGTCTTGACGGTGATGTTGTCCACTGCCGCCGCACGCGATGCCGCACCACCAATGTGGAACGTACGCATGGTCAGCTGGGTACCCGGCTCGCCGATCGACTGGGCGGCGATGACGCCGACCGCTTCACCGATGTTGACCTGGTGACCGCGTGCAAGATCGCGACCGTAGCAACGTGCGCACACGCCGAACGAGGACTCGCAGCTGATGGTCGAACGCACCTTCACCGACTGCACGCTGGCGTCTTCCAGCTTGGCAACCCAGGCTTCGTCCAGCAGCGTGTTGCGGGTGACGATCGGCTCTTCGTCGTTGCCCGGCAGGTAGACGTCCTCGGCCACCACACGGCCCAGCACGCGCTCCCTCAACGGCTCCACCACGTCGCCGCCTTCCACGATCGGGGTCATGATCAACCCTTCGGTGGTGCCGCAATCGACTTCGGTGATCACCACGTCCTGCGCCACGTCGACCAGACGACGGGTCAGATAACCCGAGTTCGCGGTCTTGAGCGCGGTATCGGCCAGACCCTTACGGGCACCGTGGGTGGAGTTGAAGTACTCCTGCACGTTCAGGCCTTCGCGGAAGTTCGCCTTGATCGGCGTCTCGATGATCGAGCCATCCGGACGCGCCATCAGGCCGCGCATGCCGGCCAGCTGACGGATCTGCGCCTGGCTACCACGCGCACCGGAGTCGGCCATGATGTACAGCGAGTTCATCGACTTCTGGTCGATGGTCTCGCCCTTGGCGTTTTCGACCTTCTCGGTACCGATGGTGTCCATCATCGCCTTGGCGATGCGCTCGCTGGTACGCGACCAGATGTCCACGACCTTGTTGTAGCGCTCGCCGGCGGTGACCAGACCGGACTGGTACTGCTCCTGGATTTCCAGCACTTCGGCTTCGGCCTCGGTCAGGATGCCCTTCTTCTCGTCCGGGATCAGCATGTCGTCGATGCCGATCGACACGCCTGCGCGGGTTGCGTAGGCATAGCCGGTGTACATCAGCTTGTCGGCGAACACGACGGTGTCCTTCAAGCCCAGCAGACGGTAGCTGGAGTTGATCAGACGCGAGATGTTCTTCTTGGTCATCTCGGTGTTGGCCAGCTGAAACGGCAGGCCTTCGGGCAGGATTTCGCTCAGCAGTGCACGACCGACCGTAGTGTCCACGATCGAGGTGCCGCTGCTGCGCTTGCCGTCGGCTTCCACGTCCACCTGGGTGATGCGGACCTTGACCTTGGCGTGCAGTTCCACCACGCGGTTGTCGTAGGCGCGCTTCACTTCGCTGGTGTTGGCGAACACCATGCCCTCGCCCTTCTTGTTCTCCAGGGCGCGGCTCATGTAGTACAGGCCCAACACCACGTCCTGCGACGGCACGATGATCGGCTCGCCGTTGGCCGGCGACAGGATGTTGTTGGTGGACATCATCAGCGCACGCGCTTCCAGCTGGGCTTCCAGCGAGAGCGGCACGTGGACGGCCATCTGGTCACCGTCGAAGTCGGCGTTGAATGCAGTACACACCAGCGGATGCAGCTGGATGGCCTTGCCTTCGATCAACACCGGTTCGAACGCCTGGATGCCCAGACGGTGCAGGGTCGGCGCACGGTTCAGCAGCACCGGATGCTCGCGGATCACCTCTTCCAGGATGTCCCAGACTTCGGCTTCTTCGCGCTCGACCAGCTTCTTGGCCGCCTTGATGGTGGTGGCCAGGCCGCGACGCTGTAGCTTGGCGAACACGAACGGCTTGAACAGCTCCAGCGCCATCTTCTTCGGCAGGCCGCACTGGTGCAGCTTGAGGTACGGACCGACGGTGATGACCGAACGGCCGGAGTAGTCCACGCGCTTGCCGAGCAGGTTCTGACGGAACCGGCCCTGCTTGCCCTTGATCATGTCGGCCAGCGACTTCAGCGGACGCTTGTTGGTGCCGGTGATGGCACGGCCGCGACGGCCGTTGTCCAGCAGCGCATCGACCGATTCCTGCAGCATGCGCTTCTCGTTGCGCACGATGATGTCCGGCGCATTGAGCTCGAGCAGACGACGCAGACGGTTGTTGCGGTTGATCACGCGGCGGTACAGATCGTTCAGATCCGAGGTTGCGAAGCGGCCACCATCCAGCGGCACCAGCGGACGCAGATCCGGCGGCAGCACCGGCAGCACGGTCATGACCATCCACTCCGGACGGTTGCCCGATTCCAGGAAGGCTTCGATCAGCTTGATGCGCTTGGTGAGGCGCTTGAGCTTGGTTTCCGAACCGGTGCTGGCGATTTCCTCGCGCAGGCGGGTCATTTCCGACTGCAGGTCGATCGTGCGCAGCAGCTCGTACACGGCCTCGGCGCCCATGGCGGCGTCGAAGTCGTCGTTGTACTCCTGGCGTGCGGTCAGGTACTGCTCTTCGGTCAGCAGCTGGCGGCGCTCGAGCGGGGTCAGGCCCGGCTCGGTGACCACGTAGGCTTCGAAGTACAGCACGCGCTCGATGTCACGCAGGGTCATGTCCAGCATCAGGCCGATGCGCGAGGGCAGCGACTTGAGGAACCAGATGTGCGCGACCGGCGAGGCCAGGTCGATGTGACCCATGCGCTCGCGACGCACCTTGGCCAGGGTGACTTCGGTGCCGCACTTTTCGCAGACCACACCGCGGTGCTTCATGCGCTTGTACTTGCCGCACAGGCACTCGTAGTCCTTGATCGGTCCGAAGATGGCGGCGCAGAACAGGCCGTCACGCTCGGGCTTGAAGGTACGGTAGTTGATGGTTTCGGGCTTCTTCACTTCGCCGTAGGACCACGAACGGATCAGGTCAGGCGATGCCAGCGCGATCTTGATCGCGTCGAAATCCAGCGTCTGGCGCTGTTGATTGAAGAGGTTGAGCAGGTCTTTCATTTGATATCTCCGGGTCGGAGGAATTTCGTAGCTGAGATGAAACCGAGGGCCTTACGTTCCGGATCCCGGCGCCGCGTCGCGGCGCCAGGATTCAGCTCGATCACTCTTCCAGTTCCATGTTGATCGCCAGCGAGCGGATTTCCTTCACCAACACGTTGAAGGATTCCGGCATGCCCGCGACCATCTCGTGCTCACCATCGACGATGTTCTTGTACATCTGGTTGCGGCCCTGCACGTCGTCGGACTTCACCGTCAGCATTTCCTGCAGGGTGTAGGCCGCGCCGTAGGCTTCCAGCGCCCAGACTTCCATCTCACCGAAGCGCTGACCACCGAACTGCGCCTTGCCGCCCAGCGGCTGCTGGGTGACGAGCGAGTACGGACCGGTCGAGCGTGCATGCATCTTGTCGTCGACCAGGTGGTTCAACTTCAGGTAGTGCATGTAGCCGACCGTGGTCTTGCGATCGAACGCTTCACCGGTACGACCGTCGTACAACTGGGTCTGACCGCTCTGCGGCAGTTCGGCCAGTTCCAGCATGCGCTTGATCTCCGCTTCGCTGGCACCGTCGAACACCGGGGTGGCCATCGGCACGCCATCGACCAGGTTCTTGCCCAGGTTGAGCAATTCCTCATCGCTGAACTGCGACAGATCCACGCGCTGTGCATTGATCGCGCTGTCGTGGTTGTAGATGTCGTCCAGGAACTTGCGCAGCTCGCTGACCGCCGCCTGGGCTTCCAGCATGCGCTGGATCTTGCGACCCAGGCCCTTGGCGGCCCAGCCCAGATGCACTTCCAGAATCTGGCCGATGTTCATACGCGACGGCACGCCGAGCGGGTTCAGCACGATGTCGACCGGCTCGCCGGTGGCCATGTACGGCATGTCCTCGACCGGCACGACGTTGGAGACCACACCCTTGTTGCCGTGGCGGCCTGCCATCTTGTCGCCCGGCTGGATGCGGCGCTTCACTGCCAGGAACACCTTGACCATCTTCAGCACGCCCGGTGCGAGGTCGTCGCCCTGGGTGATCTTGCCGCGCTTATCGGCGAAGCGTGCCTCGAATTCCTTTTCGTGCGCCTGGATCTGCTTCTGCGCACGCTCGATGGCATCGGCAGCGTCTTCGTCCTTCATGCGCAGCTGGAACCAGTCGGACTTCTTCAGCCCATCCAGATACGCGTCGGTGACGTTGTCGCCCTTCTTCAGGTTCGGACCACCGTTGGCGACCTTGCCCACGATCTGCGAACGCAGACGTGCGTAGATGGCCGCTTCCAGGATGCGGAACTGGTCGTCGAAGTCCTTCTTGACGCGCTTGATTTCGGACTCTTCGATCTGACGCGCACGCTTGTCCTTCTCGATGCCGTCGCGGGTGAAGACCTGCACGTCGATGACGGTGCCGTCCATGCCCGGGGGCACGCGCAGCGAGCTGTCCTTCACGTCGGACGCCTTCTCACCGAAGATCGCACGCAGCAGCTTTTCTTCCGGCGTCAGCTGGCTCTCGCCCTTCGGCGTGACCTTGCCGACCATGATGTCGCCGGCGCGCACTTCCGCACCGATGTACACCACGCCGCTCTCGTCCAGACGGTTCAGGGCCTGCTCGGACACGTTCGGGATGTCGGCGGAAATTTCCTCCGGCCCCAGCTTGGTGTCGCGCGCAACGCAGGTCAGTTCTTCGATGTGGATCGTGGTGTAACGATCCTCTTCCACCACGCGCTCGGAGAGCAGGATGGAGTCTTCGAAGTTGTAGCCGTTCCACGGCATGAACGCGATCAGCATGTTCTGACCCAGCGCCAGCTCACCGATGTCGGTGGACGGGCCGTCGGCCAGCACGTCGCCGCGTGCGATCACGTCACCCACGTTCACCAGCGGACGCTGGTTGATGCAGGTGTTCTGGTTGGAGCGGGTGTACTTGATCAGGTTGTAGATATCCACGCCGGCATCAGTGCCGCCGCCGATTTCTGCCTCGTTGACCTTGACCACGATGCGGGCCGCGTCGATCTGCTCGATCACGCCACCACGCAAGGCATTGACGGTCACACCCGAGTCGCGCGCAACCGCACGCTCGATACCGGTACCGACCAACGGCTTCTGCGAACGCAGCGTCGGCACGGCCTGGCGCTGCATGTTGGCGCCCATCAGTGCGCGGTTGGCGTCGTCGTGCTCCAGGAACGGCACCAGCGCCGCGGCGACCGACACGGTCTGCATCGGCGAGACGTCCATGAAGTGCACTTCGGCCGGCGGCTTGAGCAGCGACTCGCCCTGGAACCGGCACGGCACGAACTGCTCGGTGAGCATGTTCTTGGCGTCGGTCAGCGCGTTCGCCTGGGCGATCACGTACTCGTTTTCCTCGATCGCCGACAGGTACTCGACGTCGTCGGAGACCTTGCCGTCCAGCACCTTGCGGTACGGCGTCTCGAGGAAGCCGTACTGGTTGGTGCGGGCGAACACGGCCAGCGAGTTGATCAGGCCGATGTTCGGGCCTTCCGGGGTTTCGATGGTGCAGACGCGGCCGTAATGGGTCGGATGCACGTCGCGCACTTCGAAGCCGGCGCGCTCGCGGGTCAGACCGCCCGGGCCCAGTGCGGAGACGCGACGCTTGTGCGTGACTTCCGACAGCGGGTTGTTCTGATCCATGAACTGCGACAGCTGCGAGGAACCGAAGAATTCCTTGATCGCCGCAGCCACCGGCTTGGCGTTGATCAGTTCCTGCGGGGTCAGGCCCTCGGACTCGGCCATCGACAGGCGTTCCTTGACCGCGCGCTCGACGCGGACCAGGCCCACGCGGAACACGTTCTCGGCCATTTCGCCGACCGAACGCACGCGACGGTTGCCCAGGTGATCGATGTCATCGACCACGCCGCGACCGTTGCGGATCTCGGTGAGCACCTTGATCACTTCCAGGATGTCGGAGGTGTCGGTGTGCTCGGCGACCAGACGCTTGGATTCTTCGTCGTTGCGCTCGGCAAAGTACTTCTTGTCGTACAGCACCGACTCGCCCAGCACGTCCTTGCGGCCGACGCGACGGTTGAACTTCATGCGGCCGACCGTGGACAGGTCGTAGCGCTCGAAGGTGAAGAACAGGTTGTGGAACAGGTTCTGTGCGGCTTCCTTGGTCGGCGGCTCGCCCGGACGCATCATGCGATAGATCTCGACCAGCGCTTCGAGCTGGGTCTTGGTCGGATCGATCCGCAGGGTGTTGGACAGGTATGGACCGCGGTCCAGATCGTTCACCCACAGGGTGCCGACCGCATCGACGCCGGCCTTGCGGAACGCTGCCAGCTGGTCTTCGGTGATCTCGTCGTTGGCATTGGCCAGCAGTTCGCCGGTGGAACCATCGACCACGTCATGCGACAGGATGCGGGTGAGCAGATAGTCGTCCGGCACGGCCAGCGCGGCGACGCCGGCGGCTTCGAGCTGCTTGACGTGACGGGCGGTGATGCGCTTGCCCGCTTCCACGATGACCTTGTCGCCATCGGCCAGGTCGAAGTTCAGCGTTTCGCCACGCAGACGCTCCGGCACTAGCTCCAGCTGCACGCCTTCGTCCGGATTGATGTGGAACGTATTGATCTCGAAGAACTCGGCCAGCATCTCTTCGTTGCTGTAGCCGAGCGCGCGCAGCAGGATCGACACCGGCAGCTTGCGGCGACGGTCGATACGGGTGAACAGCGCGTCCTTCGGGTCGAACTCGAAGTCCAGCCAGGAACCGCGGTACGGGATGATGCGGGCGCTGTACAGCAGCTTGCCCGAACTGTGGGTCTTGCCACGGTCGTGGTCGAAGAACACACCCGGCGAGCGGTGCAGCTGCGAGACGATGACGCGCTCGGTGCCGTTGACGATGAAGGTACCGTTGTCGGTCATCAGCGGGATTTCGCCCAGATAGACCTCCTGCTCCTTCACGTACTTGATGGCCTTGGTCGACGACTCGCGGTCGTAGATCACCAGGCGCACGGTCACGCGCAGCGGCGCGCCATAGCTCATGCCACGCTGACGGCATTCACGCTCGTCAAACACCGGCTGACCCAACTTATAGCCCACGTATTCCAGCGCGGCATTGCCGCTGTAGCTGGAAATCGGGAACACCGACTTCAATGCCGCGTGCAGACCGAGGTCCTTACGCTTGTTCGGCTCCACGTCTTCCTGCAGGAACTCGCGGTAGGAATCGACCTGGATGGCAAGCAGGAACGGCACTTCGAGAATCGAGCGCTGCTTGCCGAAGTCCTTGCGGATACGCTTTTTTTCGGTGAACGAATAAGACGTCATGAGTCTTCACCCTAGGCTGCGGGGGCCGCGTCGCGGCGGCCCTGAAATAACAAAATTGTCAGTTGGAAGTCGCTGGTATTGCCGGCACCAGCACGCCTTCTCCCGCTACTTCCAACTACCAACTCGGTGAAGCGGGGATTGGGAATCGCATGATTGGGGATGCGCGAAGATTGCCTTCGAATCCCGAATTCCGCCTCTCAAATCCCGGCTTTCCATCAACGGCCAAAGGCCGGGAGCTTTACGCTCCCAGCCTTCAGTGCATCACCGTGAAACGCTGGCGATGCAAGGGACTGCTTACTTGATTTCGACAGTCGCGCCAGCTTCGGTCAGTTCCTTCTTGATCTTCTCGGCTTCGTCCTTCGACGCGCCTTCCTTCAGCATGCCACCGGCTTCGGTCAGATCCTTGGCTTCCTTCAGACCCAGGCCGGTCACGGCGCGGACGGCCTTGATGACGCCGACCTTGTTGGCGCCGCAGTTGGTCAGCACCACGTTGAACTCGGTCTGCTCTTCGACCACGGCAGCCGGGCCAGCTGCAGCAGCAGCGACCGGAGCGGCGGCGGAGACGCCGAACTTTTCTTCGATGGCCTTGACCAGCTCCATCACTTCCATCAGGGACTTCTCGGCGATGGCGTCGACGATCTGTTCGTTGGTAAGGGACATTGTGATTACCTTTAAATGATTTTCTGGATTGGGGTTCTAGCGAACGCTAGGACATCAAGCTTCGGCAGTCTCGGCGACCGGCGCGGCGGCTTCGTCGCCACCACCCTGCTTGTCGCCCACGGCCTTGACGGCACGGGCAAACATGGCAGCCGGTTCGGACAGCACGCGGGCCAGCATGGCCAGGGCCTGATCGCGGGTCGGCAGCGAAGCCAACACGTCGACATGGCCAGCCGGGAACAGTTCCCCGCCGATGGACACGACCTTGGCCTGCAACTTGTCGTTGCCCTTGGCGAATTCCTTGATCAGGCGACCGGCAGCGCCGGGCTCCTCCATCGAAAACGCATACAGCAAAGGACCGACCAGCTTGTCAGCGACGACAGCGAAATCAGTACCTTCAACGGCGCGCGCAGCCAGGGTGTTCTTGACAACTTTCAAGAACACGCCGGTTTCGCGGGCCTGCTTGCGCATCGCGGTCATCTGGGAGACCGTGATGCCAGCGTATTCGGCGGCGATCAAGGAGTGAGCCTTGGCGGCGATGTCTGCCAGCTCGGCGACTACTTCTTGCTTCTGAGACAGATTGAGAGCCATTGCACTCCTCCGTTAAAGCCGGGATTCGGGATTAGCGATTCGGGATTCGCCAGAGCTGATGAAGCCGCTTCTGTCAATCCCCAATGCCGAATCTCCAATCCCAGCTTCAAACTACTCCGCTCGCGGCTCCTGCCGGTTGCGGTCCAGGGCAGCCTCCTTCCTGGAAGCCGGGAACATCGACCGATGTTCCTTTGGTGGCCGTTCTAGACCTGGAGTGGGCTCGATCCGGGATGTCCCAGACGCGCGTAAACCAGAAAGCTCCAGAAGGGCGACACCATCTACGCCGGCCGGCTCTTGCGAACCTGATTAAGCGATCCCGCTGCATCGACGGCGACTCCTTGCCAAAGCGAGCATCCATGCCCGTCGTCGATCTGCGCTGACCGCGCCTGCGGTCTTTGACGGCTACCGCCGGACATGCCGGCGATCGCCTTCAAAATGTCCGTTACCCCAAAGGAGGGAACGGACTCCCAGCACACGGTGACCCGGGCCGGAAAAACGATGCTGTACTACACAGACGGGTCAGGCCCATGACAGGCCCGCCCCCTCAACTCACTTCAGCGCGAGGCTGGACTGGTCGACCGTCACGCCAGGGCCCATCGTCGAGCTGACCGACACCTTCTGCAGGTAGGTCCCCTTCGAGGTGGCCGGCTTGGCCTTGATCAGGTCCAGCAACAACGCCTGCAGGTTCGACTTCAGCGCTTCGTCATCGAAGCTGGCCTTGCCGATGGTGCAGTGGATGATGCCGGCCTTGTCGGTGCGGTAACGCACCTGACCCGACTTGGCATTCTTGACCGCTTCGCCCGGGTTGGCCGACACGGTGCCGACCTTCGGGTTGGGCATCAGGCCGCGCGGGCCCAGCAGGGTGCCGAGCTTACCGACGACGCGCATCGCGTCCGGGGTGGCGATGACCACGTCGTAGCTCAGATCGCCGGCCTGCATCTTCTCGGCCAGGTCGTCCATGCCCACCGCCTCGGCACCAGCGGCCAGGGCTTCGTCAGCCTTGGCACCGGCCGGCGCGAACACCGCAACGCGCACGCTCTTGCCGGTACCGGCCGGCAGCACGGTGGAACCGCGCACCTGCTGGTCGGACTTCTTGGCGTCCACGCCCAGGCGCACGGCAACGTCGATCGACTCGACGAACTTGGCCTTGGTCACGGTCTTCAGGATCTTGATTGCGTCTTCGAAGGCATAGGTCTTGCCCGGAACGACAGCGGCCGCAATGGCCTTAACGCGCTTGCTCTGTGCCATGTCTTAGCCCTCCACCGTCAAACCCATGCTGCGGGCAGAACCCGCAATCGTGCGCACTGCCGCTTCCAGCTCGGCTGCCGTCAGATCGGCTTCCTTGACCTTGGCGATCTCTTCCAGCTGCTTGCGCGTCACCTTGCCCACCTTGTCGGTGTTGGGGCGCTTGGAGCCGGAGCTCACGCCTGCAGCCTTCTTGAGCAGCACGCTGGCCGGAGTGCTCTTGGTGATGAAGGTGAAGGTACGGTCGGAGTACGCGGTGATGACCACCGGCGTCGGCAGACCCGGCTCCAGCTTGGACGTCGCTGCGTTGAACGCCTTGCAGAATTCCATGATGTTCAGACCGCGCTGACCCAGGGCAGGGCCGACCGGCGGCGCAGGATTGGCCTGACCGGCCTTGACCTGCAACTTGATGTAAGCAGTTATCTTCTTTGCCATTTCGATACTCTCCGGGTGCTAGCGCCTTGACTGCAGGCTCCCCATCGGACCGGGAAATCACGTGTCCCGGCTTCACGTTTCTGACCACACGCAGATGGCTGCCATGCGGCAGCCATTGGTTCCCGGCGGTTCGCCAGGTCAGCGAGCCGCGCACTATAGCAGCATTCAAGTCGGACGCCTAGACGGCGCCCGGCCGGCGTCAGCCCTTCTCGACCTGACCGAACTCGAGCTCGACC
This sequence comes from Xanthomonas sp. NCPPB 2864, assembly GCF_056675615.1. Taxonomy (NCBI): domain Bacteria; kingdom Pseudomonadati; phylum Pseudomonadota; class Gammaproteobacteria; order Lysobacterales; family Lysobacteraceae; genus Xanthomonas; species Xanthomonas sp. NCPPB 2864. The sequence goes on along the minus strand of NZ_JBWWVS010000002.1, from coordinate 611,437 downwards.
GGCGTGGAGCGACCGAAGATGAGCACGGCAACCCGCAGCCTGCTCTTCTCGTAATTGACCTCTTCCACAACGCCATTGAAGTCGTTGAACGGACCATCGGTGACGCGCACCATCTGACCCGGCTCGAACAGCACCTTCGGACGCGGCTTCTCGACGCCGTCCTGCACACGCTGCAGGATCGCATCGGCCTCTTCGTCGCGAATCGGCAGCGGACGGTCGGCAGTGCCGCCAATGAACCCCATCACCTTGGAAGTTTCCTTCACCAAGTGCCAGCTTTCATTGTCGATGCGCGGGATACCGGCCTCTTCGTGGGTCTCGATCTGCACCAGCACGTAGCCGGGGAAGAACTTGCGCTCGGACCGACGCTTCTGGCCGGCGCGCATTTCGATGACCTCTTCGGTCGGCACCAAGACGTCGCCAAAACGGTCTTCCATCTCGGCACGGGCGATACGGTCACGCAATGCCTGCGCAACAGATTTTTCGAAGCCTGAATAGGCGTGAACGACATACCAACGCTTCACTGCTTGATTCTCCTCAACGAGCCAGGAACCACTGCGTGAGCTTCTGGATGACAAAGTCGAAGCCGCCCAACAGCAAACTCAGAATGATCACAACGACAATCACGACCCAGGTGGTGCGGATGGCTTCCTGACGCGTCGGCCAGACCACCTTGCGCAACTCGAACCTGGATTCGGACATGAATTCACGGGTTTCCCGGCCCTTGCCGGTTCCCAAAAACACGAATGCGCCAGCCACCAGCCCCACGATCACTGCCAGCGCACGCAACTGCGGCGTCCAGGCACCAAACTGGGTGGCGCGCTCGGGCGCAGAAAACCAGAACCACACAAACAACCCCGCGATCACCAGGAGCGCGGAGATGACGTATTTCACGATATCAGCGCTGGCAGCAGACGCGCTTTTGGAAGGCTCGATTTTGCTATTCATCCGGCTCTAGTTACCGATCTGACCCGAATCGCTGGGCCGGAAAGAGGAGTGGCACGCCAGGAGGGACTCGAACCCCCAACCTGCGGTTTTGGAGACCGCTGCTCTGCCAATTGAGCTACTGGCGTATGTACTCGTTTACCGCAAACCCTAAGACAACGAAGGCGGACCGCGGTTCAGCCGGCCCGCCATTCGTTTGGCACCAGCCGCCGCGAGGCGACTGGATGCAGGCACTTACTTGATGATCTTGGCAACCACGCCGGCGCCGACGGTACGACCGCCTTCACGGATGGCGAAGCGCAGACCTTCGTCCATCGCGACCGGGTTGATCAGGGTCACGACCATCTTCACGTTGTCGCCCGGCATCACCATCTCCACGCCTTCCGGCAGCTGGCATGCACCAGTGATGTCGGTGGTGCGGAAGTAGAACTGCGGACGGTAGCCCTTGAAGAACGGGGTATGACGACCACCCTCATCCTTGGACAGCACGTAGACTTCGGCTTCGAACTCGGTGTGCGGCTTGATCGAACCCGGCTTGCACAGCACCTGGCCGCGCTCGACGTCGTCACGCTTGGTGCCGCGCAGCAGCAGACCGGCGTTGTCGCCTGCCTGGCCCTGGTCCAGCAGCTTGCGGAACATTTCCACGCCGGTAACGGTGGTCTTCTGGGTGTCGCGGATGCCGACGATTTCGATTTCGTCGCCAACCTTGATGATGCCGCGCTCGATACGACCGGTCACCACGGTGCCGCGGCCGGAGATCGAGAACACGTCTTCGACCGGCATCAGGAACGGACGGTCGACGTCGCGGGTCGGCTCCGGAATGAACGAATCCAGCGCCTCGACCAGCTTCAGGATCGCCGGCACGCCGATGTCGCTCTGGTCGCCGTCCAACGCCAGACGCGCCGAACCGTGGATGATCGGGGTGTCATCGCCCGGGAAGTCGTACTTGCTAAGCAGCTCGCGCACTTCCATCTCGACCAGCTCGAGCAGCTCGGCGTCGTCGACCATGTCGGCCTTGTTCAGGAACACCACGATGTGCGGCACGCCGACCTGACGCGAGAGCAGGATGTGCTCGCGGGTCTGCGGCATCGGGCCGTCAGCAGCCGAACACACCAGGATCGCGCCGTCCATCTGCGCCGCACCGGTGATCATGTTCTTGACGTAGTCGGCGTGGCCGGGGCAATCGACGTGCGCGTAGTGACGGGTCGGGGACTCGTATTCGACGTGGGCGGTCGAAATCGTGATGCCGCGCGCCTTCTCTTCCGGCGCCGCGTCGATCGCGTCGTACGCCTTGAACTCGCCACCGAAACGCTCAGCACCGATCTTGGTCAGCGCGGCTGTCAACGTGGTCTTGCCATGGTCGACGTGACCGATGGTGCCGACGTTCACGTGCGGCTTGGTGCGCTCAAATTTAGCTTTTGCCATGGGTGCGTGTCTCGGTAATCGTTTGGAGTTGAAGACGATTGAGTAGTGGTGCTCACGAAAGGAATCGAACCTTCGACCTCCTCCTTACCAAGGAGGTGCTCTACCGACTGAGCTACGTGAGCGAGTTTTGTATTATGCCATGCATTTGCGTTCAATGGAGCGGGAGACGGGAATCGAACCCGCACCATCAGCTTGGAAGGCTGAGGTTCTACCGTTGAACTACTCCCGCGCCGGGAACTGCATGCCACAACATGAAACTGGTGGAGGGAGGTGGATTCGAACCACCGAAGGCGTAAGCCAGCAGATTTACAGTCTGCCCCCGTTGGCCGCTTGGGTATCCCTCCAGCTTTTACTACCGGACCGGTGCGCGATGAGGCGAATTCGGTTCGGGGTGAAGCAGCCCGTTATTTTGTTGTGGGATGCATGCGGTGTCAACAAAAATTTTGAGCAGATCGTCAGTGCCGAAGACGCGCGACCATCGGGGTCGCGCGCAACCGGTCAGACGTTGAAGCGGAAGTGCAGCACATCGCCTTCCTGCACGCGGTATTCCTTGCCTTCCAGACGCAAACGCCCGGCGTCGCGCGCACCGGCTTCGCCGCGGTGCTTGATGAAGTCGTCGAAGCCGATCGTCTCGGCGCGGATGAAGCCCTTTTCGAAATCGGTATGGATCACCGCTGCCGCCTGCGGCGCGGTCGAGCCAGCCCTGACCGTCCACGCACGCACTTCCTTGACGCCGGCGGTGAAGTAGGTCTGCAGGCCAAGTAGCTTGTAGGCGGCACGGATGACGCGATTCAGACCCGGCTCGTCCAGACCCAGGTCGGCCAGGAAGGTGTCGCGGTCCTCGTCGTCGAGCTGCGACAGCTCTTCCTCGATCGCTGCCGAGACCGGCACAACTTCCGCACCTTCGGCCAACGCATGCCGACGCACCGCGTCCAGGTGCGGATTGTTCTCGAAACCGTCCTCTAGCACGTTGGCGATGTACATCACCGGCTTGAGCGTCAACAGGAACAGATCGCGCACCAGCGCCTTTTCATCATCATCCAGGCCGGCTGCACGCCCCGCCTTGCCATCGGACAGCGCGGCCTGCAACTTGGCCAGCACCGGCTTGCGCGCCGCAGCATCCTTGTCGCCACCCTTAGCGCTACGCTCGGCACGGTTGAGCGCCTTTTCCACGCTGTCCAGATCGGCCAATGCCAGTTCGGTATCGATGGTTTCGATATCGCTGATCGGGTCGACCTTGTTGTTCACATGGATGACGTCGTCGTTTTCAAAGCAACGCACCACGTGGGTGATCGCGTCGACTTCGCGGATATGCGCCAGGAACTTGTTGCCCAGCCCTTCGCCGCTGGCCGCACCCGCCACCAGGCCGGCGATATCGACGAACTCAACCGCGGTCGGAATCAATTTCTGCGGCTTGACGATCTCAGCCAGTTGATTGAGGCGCGGATCCGGCACCGGCACGATGCCGACGTTCGGCTCGATGGTGCAGAACGGAAAATTGGCCGCAGCGATGCCCGCCTTGGTCAGCGCATTGAACAGGGTCGACTTGCCGACGTTGGGCAGGCCGACGATGCCGCATTTGATACCCATGGGTCACATCCGGGATTTGGGATTCGGGATTGGAGATTCGCCATGCCGCACGGCTGCAAATCCCCAATCCCCAATCACGCATCCCTGCTGGTATGCAGGCGCTTCATCGCCTCGTTGAAATTACCTTGCAGTGCCAGCGGCAGGACATCGATGGCCGCGTCCACCGCAGCGCCGATTGCCGCGTCGTCGTCGCGCCCTGCCCGTCCCAGCACCCAGGGCACCACACGGTCCTTGTGGCCGGGATGGCCGATGCCGATCCGCAAGCGATGGAATTTACCGTGTCCGAGCAGGCGAATGGTGTCGCGCAGGCCGTTCTGGCCGCCGTGGCCGCCATCGAACTTGAGCCGCGCGATGCCCGGCGCAAGATCCAGTTCGTCGTGTGCAACGAGCAGTTGCTCCGGCTCGATCTTCCAGAACCGCAACGCGGCGGTGATCGATTTGCCGCTGAGATTCATGAAGGTGGCCGGCTTGAGCAGCCAGACAGATTGCCCGGCGATCTCGACCTTGGCGGTCTCGCCGAACAACTTGGCGTCCAGCCCCCAGCGCACGCCATGGCGCTCGACGAGGGCATCGACGAAACGAAACCCGGCGTTGTGCCGGGTTTGCGCGTGTTCCGGACCGGGATTCCCGAGTCCGACAATCAGGCGGAGTGCAGACATGCCAGTGACCGCAGCCGATCCCGCGCAGTGCGAGGGATCGGCCGACGGCTTACTTGGTCTCGGCGCCTTCGCTGCCTTCTTCACCGGCAGCGTCTTCTTCCTCGATCCGCACGTGCTTGGCAGCAACCACCGCCACGTCGTGCTCCTTGCCCAGCTTCAGCTCCGGAATTTCCACACCGGCCGGCAGCTTGATCTCGGACAAGTGGATCACGTTGCCCACTTCCAGGGCACCGAGGTCCACTTCGATGAACTCCGGCAGATCCTTCGGCAGGCAGACGACCTGAACTTCGTTGAGTTCGTGGGTGACGACCACTTCGCTGGACTTACCGGCCGGCGATGCTGCTTCGTTGATGAAGTGCAGCGGCACGGCGGCGCTGAGCTTCTCGTTGGCGCTGACGCGCTGGAAGTCGATGTGGATGATCAGCTGCTTGAACGGATGGCGCTGCATGTCACGCAGCAGCACCTGCTGCACGTCGCCATTGAGGTTCAGGTCGAGGATCGACGAGTAGAACCACTCGTTCTGCTGGGCAAGCCAGATCTGCTCGTGGTTGAGCTGGATGCTGACCGGCTCGAGTTCGCCACCGTAAACGATGGCCGGAATGACGCCAGCGTGACGTAGGCGGCGGCTCGCACCCTTCCCCTCGTTCGCGCGGCGCTCGACCTTGATTTCGTGAGTCTTTGCCATGTTGTTTCACTACCTAGATTGGAATACCGCCTCGCGGCGATGAAGCGTCTCACCCGCGACCAGGCGAGACGTGGTACCGGCACCCGGAACTCCGGGCACCGAATGCGGCATCAGTCGACGTAGAGCGAACTCACCGACTCGCCGAAGGCGATGCGGCGAATGGTCTCGGCCAGCAGTTCGGCCACGCTCAGCTGACGAATCTTGGCGCAGGTGCGCGCAGCTTCGTTCAGCGGAATCGTGTCGGTGACCACCAGCTCGTCGAGCTGCGAATTGTTGATGTTGTCCACTGCCGGGCCGGACAGCACCGGGTGGGTGATGTAGGCCACCACCTTGAGCGCGCCGCGCTGCTTCAGCGCTGCTGCGGCGGCGCACAGGGTACCGGCGGTGTCGACCAGATCGTCGACCAGCACGCAGGTCTTGCCCTGCACATCGCCGATGATGTTCATCACCGTGGCGACGTTGGCGCGCGGACGGCGCTTGTCGATGATGGCCAGATCCGCATCGTCCAGGCGCTTGGCGACGGCGCGCGCGCGCACCACGCCGCCCACGTCCGGCGATACCACGATCAGGTTGTCGGTGCCGTAGGCGCGCCAGATGTCGGCCAGCAGCAGCGGCGAGGCATAGACGTTATCGACCGGCACGTCGAAGAAGCCCTGGATCTGGTCGGCGTGCAGATCGACCGTCAACACGCGGTCGGCCTCCATTGCGCAGATCATCTTGGCGGCGACCTTGGCAGTGATCGGCACGCGCGAGGAGCGCATGCGACGGTCCTGGCGCGAGTAGCCGAAGTACGGGATGACCGCGGTCACCGACGCGGCGCTGGCGCGCTTGAGCGCGTCGATCAGCACCAGCAACTCCATCAGGTTTTCCGCGCTCGGCGCGCAGGTCGGCTGGATCACGAACACTTCCTGCCGGCGCACGCTTTCTTCGATCTCGACCTGTACCTCGCCATCGGAGAAGCGCGTGACCAGCGCCTTGCCCATGCGAACGCCGAGCTCCTTGCAGATGCTCAGGGCAAGCGGCTTGTTGGCATTGCCGGAGAACACCAGCAGGTTACGTTGGTCTTGCATGGGATCTCTCGGGCGGCGGCAAAGAGCGTGCGGGCGATGATGGAGCTGGACAAAGCCGACCAAATGCCGGGCTTCTTGTTCAATCCCCGCACATGGATGTGCGGGCTGTTGCAGAGGGACCTGCATATACGGCTGTTGCAGGGGACCTGCATGTACCACTGCTGCAGAGGGACCTGCATCAACAACTGGCAGGGGCGGTAGGATTCGAACCTACGAATGCCAGGATCAAAACCTGGTGCCTTGGGCCTCTTGGCGACGCCCCTGCATCAAACCTGTCTCGCGTCCAGCGCGTCGAGCAGTGGCGAGTGCGCTGCACCTTCCACGACCCACGCCCTCAGGTTGTCCGGCAACTGCGCCATGGCCTGCTCTGCAGCAACGCGCGTGGCGAATTCGACGAAACACCCGCTCCCCGACCCGGTCAAACGCGGCGTCCCGATCCTGGACAGCGCCTGGAACACTGCCTCGATGGCGGGTTCACGGCGCCGCAGGACCGGCTCGAACGCATTGTCGAGCAGGGAACCCGAAGCGAAGTCCGCTATTTTCACGGGCGCGGCATCCCGCGTCAATTCCCGTGATTGAAATAAGACCGGGGTGGGCACGTGAATTCCCGGATCGACCAGCACGTAGGACGCCGCCGGGAGACCGATCGGGGTCAGTCGCTCGCCGACACCCTCGGCCCAGGCATTGTGACCGCGCACGAACACCGGCACGTCGGCGCCCAGTCGCAGCCCCAACTCGGCCAGCGTCTGGACCGGCAAGCCCAGGCCCCACAAGGCATTCAGCGCGACCAGCACGGTGGCGGCATCCGACGAGCCGCCGCCGAAGCCGCCGCCGGCGGGGATGCGCTTGTCGACCCGGATGTCGGCGCCGGCCTGCGTGCCCGCGCTGGATTGCAGCAGGCGCGCGGCCCGGATGACCAGGTCATCGTCTTCCGCCACGCCGGGCAGGCTGTCGCCGATGCGCCGGATCAGCCCGTCGTTGCGCACACGAAGATGAATGGTGTCCCCCCAGTCCAGCAGCCGGAACACGGTCTGCAGCAGGTGGTAGCCATCGGCGCGGCGCCCGACAATCTGCAGGAACAGGTTGAGCTTGGCCGGCGCAGGCCACGCCGACCACCCCGTCTCCACCGCGGACATCAGGGCGATACCGTCCATTGATCGACCAACAGGCGCACCTTGGCCTCGCCGTTGCGGGCTTCGATGCGCTGCGGCAGCTCGGGTTGCCCGGCGCCGGCCGGCGCCCAGGCGAGAAAGTCGATGGTCCAGCCATCCTGCTGCACGGTACGCGGCCGCCCGGCCGCATCCAGATCGGCGCGTTCGGCACCGGCGTCGGCGATGCGCAGCGCGCGCACCCAGTCCGGCATCTGGTTGACCGGGATGGTCCACCCGGTCGCTTCAAGCAGCACCTGCTCGGCATCCGGACCGCTGCGCGGGCCGCCGTCCAGCCCTTCCAGGCGTCCGGCGCCGCTGGCGGTGTCGCCAGTGAGCACCCAGCTCTGCCGGGTTACCGGCGCACTGAGCTGCACGCGATACTGCGCACCGTCCTGCTGCCAGTCGATGCGGCCGCTACCACCATTGCTGCCCTTGCTGATCGCCACCCGGCCCTGGAACGACCAGACCGGATGCGCCTGCAGCCAGGCCTGACGTGCGGCTTCGGCCTGCCGCGCACCCTCGGAAACCTGCGCGACCACTGCGGCGCCACCGCCCTGCCCGCGCGGCACGCTGACGCAGGCCGACAGCCCGACCAGCACCAGCCCGCTCAGGGCCAGTGTTCGGATCGTCCCGCTCATAGCCCGAATTTTTCCAGGGCGCGTTGCAGCGCGCGGTTGTCCGGATCCAGACGCCGCGCCTCATCGAAGTAGCGCCGCGCTTCGTCCTGCTTGCCGCTGACCCACAGCACCTCGCCCACGTGCGCGGCGATTTCCGGGTCCTTGACCAGCGCCCAGGCGCGGCGCAGCTGCACCAGGGCTTCCTTGGTGCGGCCCATGCGATACAGCACCCAGCCGTAGCTGTCGACGATGGCCGGGTTGTCCGGGTCGGCGGTGCGGGCGCGGTCGATCAGCGCCAGCGCTTCCTTGTAGCGGGTGGTGCGGTCGGCCAGGGTGTAGCCCAGCGCGTTCAGCGCCGCCACGTTTTCCGGTTCGGCCACCAGGATCTTGCGCAGGTCGGCCTCGGCACGCGCGACATCGTCGCGGCGCTCCCAGGCCAGGCCGCGGGCGTACAGCAGCGCGCCGTCGTCCGGATAGGCGGCCAGGCCGCGCTCGAAGGCATCCAGTTCACCCGCTGCGTCGTCGGCGCGCTGGTGCAGCTCGGCTTCGAGCACATAGGCGTCGCGACGCGCGTCGTCGTCGGCAGTGGCATCGCTCTGCAATGCGCGCGCTTCGGCGAGCGCCTCGGGCTTGCGACCCAGTTCGTACAGGGCGCTGGCGGCGCGCAGGCGCGCCTCGCTCAGCTGCGGGCCGCCGGGCACGCCGCGATACCATTCCACCGCCTCGTCGTAGCGCTTGAGGAATTCGGCGATCTTGCCGAGCAGCAGGCGGCGGTCAGGGTCGGGCTTGGCGGCATTGCTCTTGAGCTCGCCGTACAGCGCCTCGAGCGCAGTGCGATCCTTTTCCTTGGCCAGCATGGAGGCACGCAGCCCGTAGGTCTGGGTGTCCTGCGGCCCGGTCGACAACACCCGTGCGGCGGCTTCGGTCTGCCCCATGGCGTCGTAGGCAAACGCCAGCGCGCCACGCAGCTCGGAATCCTTGACCGCCTGCGGCTCGACATTCTTCAGCAGTGCCAGCGCTTCGTCGTTCTTGCCTTCCTGCTGCAGCTGGGTGGCGTGCAACAAGGCCACGCGCGGCTCTTCGGGGAAGCGGCGCACCACTTCGTCGACGATGCGCTTGGCCAGCGCCGGGCGCTCCATGCGCAGGGCGAGCCGGCCGAATTCCTGCCAGGCTTCGATCTGATTGGGGATGGCGCCGGCCTTGACCAGGTCCTCGAGCACGTCGGCGGAGGCTTCCGGCTCGCGCCCGCCATTGGCCAGGGCGATCAGGGCGAAGCGCCAGCCGCGCGGGTCTGGCTCCTTGAGCAGGCCGAGCAGATCACGGCGGGCGGTACGCAGGTCGTTGCGGCGCAAGGCCAGCGAGGCTTCGGTACTGCGCATGGACATCGACGAGGGTGCGCGGGAGCGCCACAGCGCCAGGGCCTCGATCGCACGCGGGTCGTCGTTGGCCAGCATGGCGATGCGGGCGGCCCGTTCGGCCAGCCCGGCGTCGCCGGCCTCGGCCTTGGCGGCGTCCAGGTAGGCGCGGGCGGCATCGTCCAACTGCCCGGCCTGCAAGGCGAACTCGCCGGCGAGCACCGGCTCCAGCGAGGTGGTGCCGGCGCGACCGGGCGGTGGCGCAGGCGGTGCTTTCTTGGGTGCTGCAGTGGCACTGGTGGAGACTGCGACCAGCAAAAGAACACACAGGATGCGAATCGGTACAGGCATCGGGGGCAACCGGGCCGTAAAATGGGGCCCTGAATGGCCGCCAGCTTATCGCAAGCAACTGAACAATGACGTTGTGGGTGCTCGGACTGAATCACCAGACCGCACCTGTGGACCTGCGCGAACGCGCGGCGTTCGCAGGTGACGCGTTGCCGCGCGCGCTCGAATCCCTGCGCGCGTTGCCGCAGGTGCGCGAGGCCGCGTTGCTGTCCACCTGCAACCGCACCGAGCTGTATGCGATGTCCGACGACCCGCACAGCCTGGTGAGCTGGCTGGAAACCCATGCGCCGGGCTTGAGTGGTTACCTCTATCAGCATCAGGAGGAAGCGGCGGTGCGCCACCTGTTCCGCGTCGCCACCGGGCTGGACTCGATGGTGCTGGGCGAGCCGCAGATCCTGGGCCAGGTGAAGGATGCCTGGGCAGTGGCCCGTGCACATGGCGCGCTGGGTAGCGGGCTGGACCGCCTGTTTCAGCAGACCTTCTCGGTCGCCAAGCGGGCGCGCACCGATACCCGCGTCGGTGCCAACCCGGTGTCGGTGGCCTCCACTGCGGTACGACTGGCGCAGGAATCCTTCGCGCGGCTCAACGAGTCCACCGTGCTGCTGATCGGCGCGGGCGAAACCATCGAGCTTGCGGCCAAGCATCTGAGCGAAGGCCGCGTGCGCCGCTTGTTGATCGCCAATCGCACGCTTGCGCATGCGCAGACGCTGGCCAGCCAGCACGGCGGTTACGCCCTGCCGCTGACCGATCTGGACCGCCATCTGGCCGAAGCCGACGTGGTGTTCTCGGCCACCGCCGCGCGCGAGCCGATCGTGACGCGGGTGCAGGTGGAACAGGCACTGCGCGCGCGCAAGCGCAAGCCGATGCTGCTGTTCGACCTGGCGGTGCCGCGCGACATCGAAGCCTCGGTGGCCGAACTCGGCGACGCCTACCTGTACACGGTGGACGACCTGGAACGCGCGGTGGAAGACAACCGCCGCGGCCGCCGTGAAGCCGCCGATCAGGCCGAAGCCATCATCGACCTGCAGGTGGCTCGCTATGTCGAGACCTTGCAGGCCAACGCGCGCCAGGCGCCGCTGAAGCGCTTGCGCGCGTTCGGCGACAGTACCCGCGACGAACTGCTGGCCAAGGCGCGCCAGCAATTGCACAACGGCAAGCCGGCCGACGAAGTACTGGAACAGCTGGCGCACGCGCTGACCAACCGGCTGCTGCATCCGCCCACCGCCGCGCTGCGCGATGCCGCGCTCAACAACGACCTGGAATTGACCAGCGCGGCCGACCGGCTGTTCCCGGAAAAACCGGGTTACCAACATCCCCCTGTAGCCACCCCGATCGTGAGGACCGATGACGCCGACCCTGCGCCGTAAGCTCGAAGCGCTGGCCGAGCGCCGCGAAGAACTGCAGCACCTGCTCTCTGACCCCGATGTGGTCAACAACAACGACAGGTTCCGCGCGCTGTCGCGCGAACTGTCGCAGCTGGAGCCGGTGGCCGTGGCCCTGGAAGACGAAGCGCGCGCCAAGGCCGACCTGAGCGCGGCCGAAGCGATGCGCAACGATCCGGAGATGCGCGAGCTGGCCGAAGAGGAGATCGCCGCCGCACAGGCGCGCCTGGAAGAACTGGATGCGCAACTGGCCTTGCTGCTGGTACCGCGCGACCCGCGCGATGACGGCAACCTGTTCCTGGAAGTACGCGCCGGTACCGGCGGCGACGAGGCGGCGATCTTTGCCGGCGACCTGTTCCGCATGTACGCGCGCTATGCCGAGCGCCAGGGCTGGAAGGTGGAAATCGAATCCGACAGCCCCGGCGAGCACGGCGGCTACAAGGAAGTGGTGGCACGGGTGGTCGGACGCGGCGCGTATTCGCGGCTGAAGTTCGAATCCGGCACCCATCGTGTGCAGCGCGTGCCGGCGACCGAGTCGCAGGGCCGCATCCACACCTCGGCGGCGACGGTGGCGATCATTCCCGAAGCCGACGATGTGGAAGAGATCGTGATCAACCCGGCCGACCTGAAGGTGGACACCTTCCGCTCGTCCGGTGCCGGCGGCCAGCACGTCAACAAGACCGAGTCGGCGATCCGCATCACCCATGTGCCCAGTGGCGTGGTGGTGGAATGCCAGACCGAACGCAGCCAGCACGCCAACCGCGACAAGGCGATGAAGCGGCTGAAGGCGCAATTGGTGGAAGCCGAACGCAGCAAGGCGGCCGCCGCCGAAGCGCAGACGCGCAAGTTGCAGGTCGGCAGCGGCGACCGCAGCCAGCGCATCCGCACCTACAGCTTCCCGCAGGGCCGCATCACCGACCACCGCGTGGAAGGCCTGACGCTGTACGACCTGCCCAACATCATCGAAGGCGATCTGGATGCACTGATCGCACGACTGCTGCACGAGCATCAGGCCGACGAACTGGCACGGTTGAGCGACAGCCCGTGAGTGCGCAGGTGCCGCGCGAGCTGCTGCAGCTTCGCGAGGCGGTGCGACGCCAGCCGGGCGACTTCATCGCCTGGCTGATGCTGGCCGACGCCGAACTCGGCATGGGCGCGGTCGCTGCAGGCGAGGCCGCGGTGCAACGCGCGCTTGCACTGCAGCCGGGCCATCCGGAAGCGGTGGCGCGGCTTGGCCGGGTGCGCTGGACACAGCAACGACATGCCGAGGCGGCAGCGTTGTTGCAGCAGGCATCGGACCTGGTGCCGCAACATCCGGGCATCGCGCTGTGGCTGGGGCATGCATTGGAAGATACAGGCCAGGCCGAAGCGGCCGCGGCCGCGTATACGCGTGCGCATCAGCTGCTGCCCGATGAGCCGTATATCGCTGCGCAACTGCTCAACTGGCGACGCCGCCTGTGCGACTGGCGTGAGCTGGATGCGCTCGCTGCGCAGGTGCGCAGTGCCGTGGCCCAGGGCGCTGCCGCGGTGGAACCGTTCGCCTTCCTGAGCGAGGACACCAGCGCTGCCGAACAGCTTGCATGTGCACGGACGCGCGCGCAGGCAGTCGCTGCGATGTTGCGCCCGTTACCGCCGACTGCCATGCGCAGCCAGGGCGGGTTGCGGCTCGGCTTCGTTTCCAACGGGTTTGGTGCGCACCCCACCGGCTTGCTGACGGTCGCGCTGTTCGAAGCGCTGAAGCGCCGGCAGCCGGCGCTACAACTGCATCTGTTCGCCACCAGCCATGACGACCGCAGCGAGATCCGCGCGCGCCTGGCGCAAGCCACCACGCTGCACGATGTCACAGCGCTCGGGCACCTGGCCACCGCGCAGCACATCCGCGACCAGGGCATCGATCTGCTGTTCGACCTGCGCGGGTGGGGCGGTGGCGGGCGCCCGGAAGTGTTCGCACTGCGGCCGGCGCCGCTGCAGCTCAACTGGCTGGCATATCCGGGCACGTCGGGCGCGCCGTGGATGGACTATGTGCTGGGCGATGCGTTTGCGCTACCGCCGGCGCTGCAGCCGTTCTATCGCGAGCGCGTGCTGCGCCTGAACGGTGCGTTTCAGCCGTCGGACACCTCGCGCGTGGTCGCCGAGCCGCCGCCGCGGGCGCAGTGCGGTTTGCCCGAGCATGGCGTAGTGCTGTGCTGCTTCAACAACAGCTACAAGCTCAATCCCCGCAGCATGGCGCGCATGCTGGCGGTGTTGCGTGCGGTGCCGGGCAGCGTGCTGTGGCTGTTGTCCGGACCCGGCGAGTCCGACGCACGCCTGCGTGCGGTGGCGCAGACGCAAGGCGTGGCTGCGCAGCGCCTGGTGTTCATGCCGAAGCTGCCGCACGCGCAGTATCTGGCGCGCTACCGGCATGCAGACCTGTTCCTGGATACGCATCCGTACAACGCGCATACCACCGCATCGGATGCCTTATGGGCGGGTTGCCCGGTGTTGACCACGCCCGGCGAGACATTTGCCGCGCGCGTGGCCGGCAGCCTGAATCATCATCTGGGCCTGGATGAGATGAATGTGGCCGATGACGCTGCGTTCGTTGCCAAGGCGGTGGCGTTGGCGACTGACCCAGCGGCATTGAGCGCGTTGCGTGCGCGGGTGGCGGAGCGTCGGCGCGAGTCGGGCGTGTTCGATATGGATGGGTTTGCCGACGGGTTCGCGGACCTGATGCATGCACTCGCGCGCCAACATGGTTGGTCAGGTAACTAGCGGCCTGCTTGCCTTTTCAAGGTAGATGGCTGTCTTCCGCCGCACCCTCACCCCAACCCCTCTCCCGGGGGAGAGGGGCTAGAGAGCGACTCGTCCGTTGTGCAGCTTCACGCCGTGGTGCTGTACCCGGTCGCCCCGGCTCGCTAGGCTTGGGGCATGCCTTCCAATCCCGACTTCATTCCCTTGCACCTGTGCGTGCTGACGGTGTCCGACAGCCGCACGCTGGCCGATGATCGCTCCGGCGACTATCTGGTCGATGCCCTCACTCACGACGGTCACGTGCTGCACGAGCGCGCCCTGTGTCCGGACGATCGCTACCGCATGCGCGCGATCGTCTCTGCGTGGATCGCCGATGCGCAGGTCGACGGCATCCTGATCACTGGCGGCACCGGCTTTACCGGCCGTGACAGCACGCCGGAGGCGATTACCCCGTTGCTGGACAAGACCATGCCCGGTTTCGGCGAGTTGTTCCGCGCGGTCAGTGTCGACGAAATCGGTACCTCGTCACTGCAGTCGCGCGCGTTTGCGGGGCTGGCCAATCACAGTTTTGTGTTCTGCCTGCCCGGCTCCACCTCGGCCTGCCGCACGGCCTGGGAAAAGATCGTGCGTGCGCAGCTGGATGCGCGGACCAAGCCCTGCAATCTGGCGACACTGCGTCCACGTCTGGGCGAATAGCCTGCGCGCTCCATCGCTGCTGGAACGCGCATGTCGCACTTGAAACGCAAGGCCTACAAGAAGTTGCTGGCACCGCTGCAGCTGGAGCTGGTCAACATGGCGCGCTGGCTACGGCATACCAACCAGCGCGCGCTGGTACTGGTGGAAGGCCGCGACACCGCCGGCAAGGGTGGTGTGATCCAGGCCATCGCCAGCCATCTGAACCCGCGCCAGTGCCGGGTGGTGGCGTTGCCGACACCCAACGATCGCGAAAGCACGCAATGGTATTTCCAGCGCTATGTGGCGCACCTGCCAGCGGCCGGCGAGTTGGTGCTGATGGATCGCAGCTGGTACAACCGCGCCGGCGTGGAACGGGTGATGGGCTATTGCACCGACGCGCAATACGACGCGTTCCTGGAGCAGGCGCCGCGCTTCGAACAACTGCTGGTCGACGACGGCATCCTGTTGTTCAAGTACTGGCTGTGCGTGGATCAGGCCGAGCAGGAACAGCGCTTTGCCGAACGCCAGGAAGATCCGCTCAAGGGCTGGAAGCTGTCGCCGGTGGACCTGCAGTCACGCAGCAAGTACGAGGACTACACCGCCGCGCGTGAGCGCATGCTCGAGGTGACGCATACGCCGGACGCGCCATGGACGCTGGTGGATTTCAACGACCAGAAGCGCGGCCGGTTGAGCCTGATCCGCAATCTGCTGGATCGGCTCCCGGACACCGCGGTGCCCGATGACACGCTGCAGCTGCCGCCACTGGACGGCAAGCCGCACAAGGAACGTTACGGCGTGCTGGAGCCGATCGACGATTACGCCGGCCAGTCCTGAGAGATCTCGTCGCTGGCCGCGGTGGCGCGCGGCAAGGGATACAGGCCGGCCTGGCGTTCGGCCTGCTCGGCCTGCAGCACCAGCTGGCTCAGGCGCTGGCTGAACAGCTGCATGAAACCGCGGTGCAGCGGGCGCATCGCTTCGATGTAGTCGACGTCGTCGGCCTGCGCACCGAGCGGGCTGCAGGACGACAGCAGCACTTCGTCCAGGCGTAGCGCGCTGTCGGGCAGACGCACCAGCGCGGCGCGGCGCAACCAGTCGCGCATGCCCTGGCGGTACTCGGCAGCCAGGATATAGGCCACTTCGACCTGATCCAGGTCCACATCCGGGTTCCACGCCAGCACCTGGATGACCTGCGAGCGCTCGTCCAGCATGCGGCTCTCGGCAACCAGGCCGTGCAATTGCTGCAGCAGACGCCACTGGACGCCGGCGGCCTCGCGCTGCGGGGCCGGCATGGTCTCGATCGCCAGCGCCAGACGGCGTGCGAACAGTGCCGGCACTTCGGCCAGGACGATCGGGCCGGCATCGGCGCCGAGCAGGAAACGTTCGGTGCGCAGCGTGGCGGTGTCGGGCAGGTAGCCGTCCTGCAGCGGGCGCATCACGCCGTGGTCGAGCAGCGACAGCACCACGTCCAGCCAGTAGCGACGCTCCTGTTGCAGCGCGCGGTTGGCGGTGGCGTTCTGCCAGGCCGGACGGAGATCGTCCAGACGCGCGATGCAGGCCTGGGCATCGAGGGTGTCCCAGGGCGCACGGGTGGCGTCGTTGGGATCGAAATTCTCCACGCTGAGCATGCCGCCGCCGAAACGGTGCCAGGCTGCGCCGCGCTGGGTGCCGGCGGGATCCGGCCTGGAGGCCGACAGCGGCACCGCGGGGGCCGGGCGCAACAGGGCTGCGTAGGCGTCGGCCCAGGAATCGGGCAGACGCGCCGACAGCGGATAGCTGGCAGCGGACGCGCCCAGGCCGCGACGTGCGAGCTTCAGGCTCCACAGCACCGCAGCGATCACGATGCCGCCGAAGATCCAGGCCAGCAGCCAGCTGGTGGCCGCCTGCCCCGGCTGCAGCACGCGGGTCTGCGGCTGCAGAAACAGCAGCCAGCCACTGCCCGACAGGACGCCCAGGTACAGCCATGGCGCCAGCTGCGCCAGGCGACGGTTGCGGTGGTGGGCAGGCAGTTCGTGCCCGTCGGTGTGATCTTGAGATGGAGCGGCCATATATTCCCCCTGCACGCCTGATCGCGCTGACAAGGTTATCGGCGACGCATCGCAAGTCTGTTGGCCTGCTCGGCTGGCAGCGACTCAGCCAGTTACAAATTCTTCAGTCGGCGGCGGCGCGTAGGGCGTGCGGGTCACCGCCGCGACCCTGGCCGCCGGCGGGCCTTGCCATAACCAGGATTCCAGCGCGTCCAGCGCAGCGTCGGGCCCGGCGGCGACCACTTCCACGCTGCCGTCGGGCTGGTTGCGCGCATGCCCACGCAGGCCCAGCGCAACCGCACGCTCGCGGGTGGAGGCGCGGAACCACACGCCCTGCACCACGCCGGTGACGATAAAGCGCGCCGCCTGCATCAGCCGGCCTTGCCGGTGATGCCCACCGCCGTCTCGATGTCGCGTGCGGTCACCGGGCCGAGGAACTGCTTGGCCACCTTGCCGTCCGGCCCGATCAGATACGTCATCGGCAAGCCGCGCGGCGTGGCGAAGTCCTGCGGCGGCTGGTAGGGGTCGAGGATGGCGATCGGGTACGACACCGGGTGGTCCTTCAGGAACGCCTGCATGTCGGCGCTGCTGATGTCTTCATAGGCCAGGCCCACCACTTCGACGGTGTCGCGCATGGTGTGCAGCGCCGACAGCTCGGGCATTTCCTTCAGGCACGGCGCGCACCAGGTGGCCCAGAAATTGACCACCACCCACTTGCCGCGATGCGCGGCCAGGTCGTAGGCCTCGCCGGTCACGGTCGGCAGCGACAGCTTGGGCATCTCGGCGGTCTGCTGCACCACCGAGGTGTCGGTTGGGCTGGCCGGGTCGGCGGGGGCGGCCGGCTCTTGCGGTGTCTGTGCGGTGGTCGCCGGCGCTGCACCGCCGGCGGCGGGCGTGCCCTCGCCGGTGGGTTTGCAGGCGGTCAGCAACACCAGCGGCAACAGCAGCGCACAGGCGCCGCGCACAAGGCGCACGGTCATGGGAGGTCTCCGGGAAGGTGGGTGTAGAGGTCGCCGACCGGTTGCGCCAGCACGCTGCGCAAGGGTTGGCGCAGTTGTTCCAGCGCAGCGGCAGCGGCCTGGCCGTAGGCATCGTCGCGGCACGGCAGGGGGCGGTCTTCGATCGGCACGCGCAGCTGGCAGCTTTCGTAGAGTTCGGCCAGCGGCACCACGTCCAGATCGCGCGCCAGCAGCCATTGGCCGCGCTCGTCGCGGCGCAACAGGCGGATGCGTTTGAGTTCGCACAGCAACTCCTGCATCAGCGTGTCGGTGAGCATCGGCTCCAGCGCCAGGATGCGGTCTTCATCCAGGCCGTTGCCGTGGATGCGTGCCTGGCGGAAGCGGCCGAGCAGGCGCAGCAGGCCATAGATCTCGAAACCCGGCGGCAGCCGCATCGCTTCGGGCTGGTAGCGGAATGCCGCCATCGAGGAGGCCAGCGAGGCGCCCAGCAGCACCGAGACCCAGCTCAGGTAGATCCACAACAGCAGGATCGGCAGCGCCGACAGCGCACCGTAAATGCGCTGGTAGGTCTGGAAATTGCCCAGATAGAAGCCGAAGCCCCATTTGACGATTTCCATCAGGATCACCGCCAGCAACGCGCCCGGCAGCGCATGCCGCAGGCGTACCCCATGCTGCGGCACCACGCGGTAGATCAGCACGATGCAGACGAATTCCACCGCCATCGGCGCCAGCCGCCAGGCGAATTCGGCCAGCCACTGGCCTTCGGTGGTGCGGAACAGCGGCAGCGCGAACACGTAGGCGGCCATCGCCATCGAGGCGGCGGCCAGCATCGTGCCCAGGGTCAGCACCGTCCAGTAGATCAGGAAGCGTGTCACCTTCGGGCGTGCGGCGGCCACCCGCCAGATGCTGTTGAAGGTCTGCTCGATGCTATGCAGGGTGATCAGCAGCGAGGCCACCAGCGCGACCATACCGGCCACGGTGAACTTGCCCAGATCCTCCAGCGAACGATTGAGGTAGTTCTGCACCGAGCGTGCCGCGCCAGGCACGAAGTTGTTGAAGATGAAGTCGGTCAGCGCGTCCTTCCACTCGTTGAAGGCCGGGAACGCCGACAGCACCCCGAACACCACGATCGCCAGCGGCACCAGCGCGAACACCGTGGTGTAGGCGAGCGAGGCGGCCGCCTGGAACAGGCGGTCGTCGAGAAAGCGGCGCCACAGGAAGCGCCCGAAGCTGACCGTCCGCGCGCGGTCGCGCAGCCGTTCTTTCCATTGGTGGATTTTGTTCACGCGCAACATCGCGCAAGGGTACCCGATGCGCCGTCATCGCGGCCTTGCCGCAACTGCGGCGTGCAGGCAGACGGTGGCTTGGCCGATACTGCGGCAACTCACACAGGCGGTAGATGCGCGATGGCGGAGATTCTGGTGCTGTATTACAGCCGTGGCGGTTCGGTGGCGCGGCTGGCGCGGCAGATCGCGCGCGGCATCGGCGAAGTGCCGGGCATGGGCGCGCGGCTGCGCACGGTACCGCCGGTAGCGGCGGTGACCCAGACCAGCGCCCCGCCGGTGCCGGACGAGGGCGCGCCGTATGTGGACAAGGCCGATCTGGCCGAGTGCAGCGGCTTGCTGCTGGGCAGCCCGACCCGCTTCGGCAACATGGCCGCGCCGATGAAGCATTTCCTCGACGGCCTGGGTGCCGAGTGGGCCAGCGGCATCCTGGCCGGCAAGCCGGCAGGCGTGTTCACCTCCACCGCCTCGATGCACGGCGGCCAGGAATCCACCTTGCTGTCGATGCACCTGCCGCTGCTGCACCACGGCTGCCTGATCGTCGGCATCCCGTTCACCGAGCCGGCGCTCAGCCATACCACCAGCGGCGGCACGCCCTATGGCGCCAGCCATGTCTCCGGCGCCGGCGGCGACCCGCAACCGAGCGAGGACGAAGCGCTGCTGGCGCGTGCGCTGGGTCGCCGGGTGGCCGATATCGCCCGGCGCCTGGCCAGCCCATGAGCGTGCGTGCCACGCACTGGCTGCTGACTGCCGCGCTGATCGCGCTGACGGTGCTGTTCGTGAGCTGGTTTCACGACGACCGCCACCGCACCGCGGCGCTGCTGGTGTTCGCACTGCCGCCGGCGCTGATGGCCGCGCTGGCGCTGCGCAGCGCACGTGCGCGTTTCTGGGCTGGCGTGTTTGCGCTAGGCTGGTTCAGTCACGGCGTGATGGCGGCCTGGAGCCAGCCGCAGGCACGTGGGCTGGCCTGGCTGGAAGTACTGCTGGCCCTGCTGGTGGTGGCATTGGTGGGCGGCCCCGGCATGGCGGCGCGCTTCGGCCGCAAGCGCCCTCCACGTTGACCCGCTTGGGCAGCACCCGCGCCGGGGTCGTATCATGACGGCCCTCGCGCGGCCTGCACCGCGCCCGTTTGAAGGACCCGCAGCAATGGAAGACCTCCTGATCGTCACCACCGGTGGCACGATCGACAAGATCTACTTCGACGACAAATCGGACTACCAGATCGGCGACCCGCAGATCGGCCAGATCCTCAAGGAGCTGGGCGTGACCTTCCGCTTCTCGGTGATTCCGATCATCCGCAAGGATTCGCTGCACATCACCGACGCCGACCGCGAACTTGTGCGCGCCACCATCGCCGCCCAGCCGACCCGCCACGTGCTGATCACCCACGGCACCGACTCGATGGTGGAAACCGGCAAGGTACTGCAGTCGATCGCAGACAAGACCATCGTGATGACCGGCGCGCTCAATCCGGCGCGCTTTCGCGGCTCCGATGCCGAGTTCAACATCGGCTGCGCGGTCGGCGCGGTGCAGTCGCTGCCTGCGGGCGTGTACATCGCCATGAACGGGCGCATCTGGAATCCGGAAAAGGTGCGCAAGAACGTCGCCGCCAACCGCTTCGAATCGCTCTGACGCCATGAGCAAGGCCACCCGCGCGACCAAGGCATTGGATGCCGCCGGCGTGGCCTATGTGTTGCACCCCTACGCCTACCAGGCCGATGCCGACGCGAAGGGCGTGCAGGCGGCGAACGCCCTGGGACTGGTGCCGCACACGGTGCTGAAAACATTGATGGCCTGGGTCGACGACGAGGCGGTGTGCGTGGTGATCCCGTGCGATCGCCGGGTGTCGCTGAAGAAACTGGCCAGTGCCTGCAACGGCAAGTCGGCGCGCATGATGGAGGTGGCCGATGCCGAGCGTCGCACCGGCTACAAGGTCGGCGGCATCAGCCCGCTGGGGCAGCAACGCCAGGCGCCGGTCCTGATCGAAGCCAGTGCACTGGATGCCCCGTCGCTGTGGATCAACGCCGGGCAACGCGGCTTGCTGCTGGAATTGCCGGGCGATGGCATCGTTGCCGCATTGCAGGCGCGGCCCTGCAGTGTTTGCGACTAGCCGCGGCGAGACACCGCGCCGCGTGGCCGGCTGACGCAAGCCGGCATCTGGAAATCCAAAGGTGGCTCCGGTTCGCGGCAGCGATCACGCACCTCCGCTGCGGCGTGATGGGTTCGCCGGCGTCACATGGCCGATGCAAGATCACGCCCCAAGCAAGACCGAAGTCCTGCACCCCACCGGCGCAGGACTCCGGGCACGCTCAGTACGTGGCCACCAGCGTGACCGCCGAGAACGCCAGCGTGGCCTTGAGCCGCACGTAATACACCCCTGGCGCGGGCGCGCTCAGCGTGCAGCTGTCGGCATTGCCCACCACCGCAGTGCGGCAGTTGTAGGCGGTATCGCTCGGCAATGCACCGGCACGCAGCGACAGGTCGGCATTGCCGCTGCCACCGCTGAGCGCCACCCGCAGGCTGCGCGTGCCTGCGGGCACGTTGACCTGGTAATACAGCGAGCCACCGGTGGCTGCAGCCAGGCCGTTGCGTGCTGCATTGCTGGTCAGGGTGGTCGAGGCGATCACCGCAGCCACCGCACCATCGGCGTTGACCAACCCTGCCCCACACCCCTGCGGACACGCCACCGGCAATGCACGCGCCGTGCTCTTGAGCATCGCTTCGACGCTGGCCGCACTGAGCGGATTGAGCGCCACCGACTGCATCAATGCCACCACGCCAGCCACATGCGGCGCCGCCATCGAGGTGCCGCTGTAGACCGCGTAACCTGGGGTGCCCACCGCCGTGCTGCCGCTGTTGAGCGTGGACAGAATCGCCTGCCCCGGCGCGGCGATATCCACGCCCTGGCCGAAGTTGGAAAAGCTGGCCTTGGCCCCGGCCGAGGTGGTCGCCGCCACCGCGATCACGTTCGGGCAATTGGCCGGCACGCTTTTGGATACGTCGATATTGCTGTTGCCGGCAGCCACCACCACGCTGGTGCCGCGCGACACCGCGCTGGCGATCGCATTGCTCAAGGTGGTCGAACAGGAACCGATGCCGCCCAGCGACAGGTTGATCACCCTGGCCGGGGTCGGATTGGCCGGCACGCCGGACACCGTGCCGCCGGAGGCCCACACGATCGCATCGGCGATGTCGGACAGGTAGCCGCCGCAACGGCCCAGCACGCGCACCGGCAGCACCTTTGCATTGAACGCCACGCCCGCGGTGCCGGCGCCATTGTTGGCGGCGGCCGCGACGATGCCGGCCACATGGGTGCCATGCCAGCTGGAACTGGACGCGCTTGCGCCGCTGCCGCACTCGTTGGCCGCGGCCCAGTCGCCCGGATCGGCGGCATCGGTGTCGCGCGCGTTGCCGTCGCGGGCGATGAAGGCATCGCTGATGAAGTCATAGCCGGCCAGCACATTGGCCGACAGCTCCGGATGCGCGGTCACGCCGGTATCGATCACCGCCACCACCGCGCCCTTGCCGGTGGCCTTGTCCCAGGCCGGGCGCACGTTGATGCCGGCGCTGGTGGTCCCCAGCGCCCATTGCTCGGACAGGCGGCTGTCGTTGGGCACCAGCATCGGGCGCAGCAGCATGTCCACTTCCACCCGCTTGACCGCCGGGTCGGCCGCCAGACGACGCATCAGGGTTTCCGCATCGACCCGGTCCAGCGCGCGATCGGCCACCAGCAATTGCGGCCCGACCCCGAGCCAGCGCGACGACGACAGGCCGAGCGCCCGCCCGCGCCGCGCCGGCACCGCACGGGCGATCTCGCGCAACGAGCCACTCAGGCGCCCACGGTTGCCGGCGCTGCTGTCCTTGTAGCTGACGATGAAACGCTGATGGGCCGATGCCGACCCCAGCCCCTGCAGGCTGACGTCGCCAGCGAATGCAGGCGCAGTGCCGCATAGCAGTGCACAGGCCAGCGCGACATGGCGCAGCCCCTTGAACGGTAAATAACGCATGGATCGACCCCTCCCCGGGATGTCGTGGTGCAAACGAGGGCACACCTGTGCCGCCCTTGCATCGTGGTGAGGCGCGCCGACTGGCGTCGCTGCCCACCTGCCCACGCTATCGACCGGGTATGCGCGGACCTGAGCCGGTATCGCTGGCCAGGCGTGGCGAACCACCGGGTTGGTTAAGGTGGCCGCTCGAGAGGCAGATGCCGGCGGCGGCCAGGACCGCGCCGTCCCACCCTCCAGCGCTGCCCCCAAAACGCCATTGCCCCGCACTCTGGCGGGGCAATGGGGGTATCGAGCGTGCTGCAGACACACCGCATCACGCAGACCGCAGCGGTGCCAACGGCTCGGCCGCTGGCACCGCGAGGCGTCTTACGGGGTCTGGCTGACCGCACCGGCCGCGTTGACGATGCCGGCACCGCAGCCGCCCGAGCAGGCGCCCGGCAGCGGACGGGCGGTGTTCTTCAACAGCGTTTCCACTGCAGCCGGGGTCAGCGGACGGCTGGCCACCGACTGCACCAGCGCCACCACGCCGGCCACGTGCGGTGCCGCCATCGACGTACCGTTGTAGGAGGCGTAGCTGGCGCTGCCCGGGGTGGTGGTGCCGCTGTTGAGCGTGGACAGGATCGCCGAGCCCGGGCCGGAGATGTCGATGGTGCTGCCAAAGTTGGAGAAGCTCGAACGCGCACCGGCCGAGGTGATCGACGCCACCGAGATCACGTTGGCGCAGCTGGCCGGGGTGAAGTTGGCCACGTTGGCATTGCTGTTGCCGGCCGCCACCACCACCGTGGTGCCGCGCGACACCGCGCCATTGATGGCGTTCTGGTAGGTGCTCGAGCAGGTGCCGTTGCCGCCCAGCGACATGTTGATCACTTCGGCCGGATTGGCATTGGCCGGCACGCCGGAGACGGTGCCGCCGGATGCCCACACGATTGCGTCGGCAATGTCGGAGGTGGTGCCGCCGCACAGGCCCAGCGCACGCACCGGCACGATGCGCGCATTGAACGCGGTCCCCGCCACGCCGGTGCTGTTGTTGGTGACCGCGGCAATTGTGCCGGCCACATGGGTCCCGTGCCAGCTGGAGTTGGCCGCTGCCACGCCGGAGCCGCATTGGTTGGCTGCGCGCCAGTCGCCCTGGTCGGCCGGGTTGTTGTCGCGGCCATTGTTGTCGCGCGCACGCGCCGCGTCGCTGATGAAGTCGTAGCCCGGCAGCACGTTGGCGTTGAGGTCCGGGTGGCTGGTGATGCCGGTGTCGATCACTGCCACCACCACGCCGGTGCCGGTGGCGGTATCCCAGGCCGGACGCACGTTGATGCTCGAGGCGGTGGTGCCGAAACCCCACTGCTCGGACAGACGGGTGTCGTTGGGGGTCAGCGTCGGGTACATGATCTGATCGACTTCCACGTACTCCACGCTCGGGTCGGCGGCGATCCGGCGCATCAGCGTCTCGGCCTCGGCACGGTCCAGGCCACGGTCGGTCTTGAGCACTTCCGACCCCAGTGCGGTACGACGCACGTGATTCAGGCCCAGCGCACGGCCGGCGCGGGCCGGCACGGCGGTGGCGACCGAATTGAGCGATGCGCGCAGCGAGGTCGGGCTCACCGCGGCGCTGGAACCGTCCCTGTACTTGACGATGAAGCGGTCCAGGGTGGGCTGCGAATCCAGCCCGGAAAGATTGACCTGACCAGCAAACGCCGGCACTGCCAGCAGCGAGGTCAGCGCGGACACACCTAGAACCACCAGCGCGCGCGTGGGCGCACGACGTTGCGACACATTGGACATCGATCGTTCCTTAATTGAGAGGTACCGCAATTGCGGCGAGATGGCCAAACCGGCTCCACGTGCTGCGGATCGGGTCAGGCAGTGCACGGGCGCGGGCGCCCGGCGAGACGACTGACCGATGTCCATTCCGGTCGAGCGGCAACACACCGCCGGCGCCTGCCGATGCGGCAGACGTGGGCAATAGGTCGCTGATGGGGTGAAGCGGATCGGATCGGCACTGCCTGGCCGGGGCCAGGCAGTGCCGACGTGCCTCAGTAACTGGCGCGCAAGGTCACGCCGGAGAACGTGCTGTACGCCTTGAGGCGCACGTAGTAAGTGCCAGACGGCGCGCTGATGCTGCAGGTCTCGGCATTGCCGCTACGGTACGGACGGCAGGTGTAGGTGGTGTCGGTCGGCGCACTGCCGGCACGCACGTACAGGTCTGCATCGCCGCTGCCGCCACTAATCGCCACGGTCAGCGTGCCGCTACCGGCCGGCACTGCGATGGTGTAGTTCAGTTCCGCACCCGTGGCTGCGCCCAGTCCGGTGACCGGCGTGCCGTTGGTCAGGGTGTTGCCGGTGCCGCCGCCGCCATTGCTGCCACTGATGGCGGCAGTCACCGCCGCATCGGCATTGACGATGCCGGCGCCGCAGCCGCCCGAGCAGGCGCCCGGCAGCGCACGCGCGGTGTTCTTCAACAGGGTTTCCACGGCAGCCGGGGTGAGTGCGCTCGGCGCGACCGACTGCACCAGCGCGACCACGCCGGCCACATGCGGCGCCGCCATCGAGGTGCCGTTGTAGGACGCGTAGCTGGCGCTGCCCGGGGTGGTGGTGCCGCTGTTGAGCGTGGACAGGATCGCCGAACCCGGCGCCGACACGTCGATCCCGGTGCCGAAGTTGGAATAGCTGGCCTTGGCGCCGGCCGAGGTGGTGGCTGCCACCGCGATCACGTTGGCGCAGTTGGCCGGCAGCGAACCGGACACGTTGGCAGAATCGTTGCCTGCCGCCACCACCACCGTGGTGCCGCGCGATACCGCACCGCTGATCGCATTCTGCATGGTGGTCGAGCAGGTACCGCCGCCGCCGAGCGACATGTTGATCACTTCGGCCGGATTGGCGTTGGCCGGCACGCCGCTGACGCTGCCGCCGGAGGCCCAGATGATGGCGTCGGCGATATCCGACAGCGAGCCGCCGCACTTGCCGAGTACGCGCACCGGCACGACCTTGGCGTTGTAGGCGGTCCCCGCCACGCCGGTGGTGTTGTTGGTCACTGCGGCCACCGTGCCGGCCACATGGGTGCCATGCCAGCTGGAGTTGGCGGCGGGAATGCCGGAGCCGCATTCATTGGCGGCGTACCAGTCGCCTTCGTCGGCGGGATTGCTGTCGCGCCCGTTGCCATCGCGCGCCGTGGCGGCATCGCTGATGAAGTCGTAGCCCGGCAGGATGTTGGCGTTGAGATCGGCATGGGTGGTGATGCCGGTGTCGATCACCGCCACCACCACATTGGCGCCGGTGGCCTTGTCCCAGGCCGGGCGGATATTGAGGCCGGCATTGGTGGTGCCGAAGGCCCACTGCTCGGACAGGCGGGTGTCGTTCGGGGTCAGCGTGGCGTGCAGGATCTGGTCAACTTCCACGCTCTGCACGTTGGGGTCGGAGGCCAGTTGGCGCATCAGGGTCTCGGCTTCGGCACGGTCGAGTGCACGGTCGGCCTTGACCAGCTCCGGTCCCAGCGCCAGGCGGCGCACCGAGTTCAGGCCCAACGCCTTGCCGGCCTTGGCCGGAACAGCGCGCGCGGCGGTGCGCAGCGAGGTGCTCAGCGCGGTTGGACTGGCCAGCGCGGTGCTGCCGTCCTTATAGGTCACGATGAATTTCTGGTGGGTTTGGGCGGTGGCCAGGCCATCCAGATACACCTCGCCGGCAAAGGCCGGGGTTGCCAGCAACAACGAGGTCAGCGCAGCTGCGCTCAGGATGGTCAGTGCGCGGGGGCGCTTGCGGAAAGACTCGTTCGACATCGAATTCCCTTCTAGATCAAAGAGAACCGCCGTAGCGGTGGTAGCCGGTGCCGCCTTCCATAGGTCAGCACCGAGGTCCCGGACCGATCCCCTGTTATCGATCCGTTCAGCGAACCTACCGCACTACAACCAGACTGGACAATAAGAAGTTCGCACTTTCGAAAAATTAAATATCAGATTTGTGACACCGTACGGCACCGTTCAGCCAGTTGACGACACATCCGGACATGAATTGGCACACACCTGCTGCGTTGCCCCAAAAAAAAGGCCCCTGCGCGACCGCGCAGAGGCCTTCTTTGACGCGATGCGCTGGCTCAGGACAGACGCACCAGCCAACCGTGGCGGTCCGGGACGCGCCCGTACTGGATGTCGGTCAGCTCCTGGCGCAGCGACATGGTCACCTCGCCGGCCGGTGCGGAGAGATCGCCGACCGCAAAGCCATCGCCCTTCAGCTCGCCGATCGGGGTGACCACGGCAGCGGTGCCGCAGGCGAACACCTCGGTGATCTCGCCCGACGCCACGCCCTGCTTCCACTCGTCGATGGCGACCTTGCGCTCGATCACCTGCATGCCGCGATCGCGGGCCAGTTGCAGGATGCTGTCGCGGGTGATGCCTTCCAGGATGCTGCCGGACAGTTCCGGCGTCACCAGCGTGCCGTCCTTGTAGACCAGGAACACGTTCATGCCGCCCAGTTCTTCGATGTATTTGCCTTCCACCGGGTCCAGGAACAGCACCTGCGAGCAGCCTTGCGCATAGGCCTTCTGCTGCGGCAGCAGCGAGGCGGCATAGTTACCGCCGCACTTGGCCGCACCGGTGCCGCCCTTGGCCGCTCGTGCGTACTCGGTGGACAACCAGATCGACACCGGTGCCACGCCCTTGGCGAAATACGGACCGGCGGGACTTGCGATGACGTAGTACGAGGCCTTGTGCGCCGCACGCACGCCCAGGAACGCCTCGTCGGCAATCATGAACGGGCGGAAGTACAGGCTGGTTTCCGGGGCCGACGGCACCCAGCTCGCATCCACCGCCACCAGCTGGCGCAGCGATTCGACGAACAGGTCCACCGGCAGTTCCGGCAGCGCCAGCCGCCGCGCCGAGCGCTGCAGCCGCTCGCCATTGGCCTGCGGGCGAAAGGTCCAGATCGAGCCGTCGGCATGCCGGTAGGCCTTGATGCCTTCGAAGATTTCCTGGCCGTAATGCAGCACCGAGGCGGCCGGATCCAGCTGCAGCGGGCCGTACGCGCGTACCTGCGCGTCGTGCCAACCGAGCTCGTTGGTCCAGGAAATGGCGACCATGTGGTCGGTGAAATGCAGCCCGAAGCCGGGCGCGGCCAGGATCACGGACAGCTCGTCGGCACTGCGCGGCGACGGGGAACGGGTGGAAGCGAAGGACACGGACACCGGAAGATTCCTGTAGGGCGGGCGAAAGGACGCGGCGCCACCTGTTGGACATGGCGCCTGACGGTCAGAGCATGCCGGTCTCGAGACGGGCTGCTTCGGACATCATATGCCGGCCCCACGGCGGGTCGAAGACCAGCTCGACGTCGGCCTCGGCAATGGTCGGAATCATTTCGACCTTGCTGCGCACGTCGTCGACCAGGATCTCGCCCATGCCGCAACCGGGCGCGGTGAGGGTCATTTTGACGTCCACCCGGCGCTGATCGTCTTCCTCGCGATGGCTGACCACCGCCTCGTAGACCAGGCCCAGATCGACGATGTTGAACGGGATCTCGGGGTCGAAACAGGTGCGCAGCTGCTGCCACACCAGAGCCTCCACCTCTTCGTCGCTGGCATCGGCGGGCAGTTCCAGCCCCGGCGGGGCCTCCTTGCCGATCGCATCGCCATCCTTGCCGGCAATGCGGAACAGGTTGCCTTCGACAAAGACCGTGTAGCTGCCACCCAGCGCCTGGGTGATATAGCCGTAACTGCCTGCGGGCAGGGTCACCGAATCGCCCTGCGGCACCATGACGGCATCGCAATCGCGTTCGAACTGGACGGGTTCGCTGCTACGGGAGTACATGGGCTGGATATGGGGCCGCGGCGGATGCGCGCAAGTCCGCCATTCTAGCCGACCACGGCAAGGCCGCTGCCGTTGCGGGATGGAGCCAGCGACGACGCTGCATTCCATCGGCGCGTCCATCACCGCGCAAAGTACATCGCGCGCTTTATCATGTGCGCACTGTCAGGAGCTCCAATGCCGCCTACCACCGCGTCCGCCAGAACTGCCCACTGGCTCTGGCCCCCGCTCCTGCTGCTGGGGTGCGTCACCGCCCTGATCGCCTGGATGCTCATCGCGCTCGCCCTGGGCAACCAGGCCGGCTGGATGGCGGTGCTGGTAGCGCTGGAAATCGTCTGGATGCTGCGCCTGGGCACGCTGGGCGCCGGTCCCTTGCGCATCGGCATCGCGGTCGTGGCGACCGCGCTGATCATCGTCGGCGCCAACTGGGGCATCGCCTCGGCGCAGCTGGGCAACGCACTGGGCCTGGACCCGTGGACCTCGGCACAGAAGATGGGCACCGGGCTGGCCTGGACCCTGCTGCAACTGGCCAACAACGGCTTCGACTTGCTGTGCTATGCCGCCGCGCTGGTCCTGGCGTGGTGGGCGGCGCGCTGAGTCGGACGCGTTCGCAATGGCTGCCACTAGGCATCCGTGGAAGCTGATGCTTCATGTGCACAACTCAAGTCACGCCGCTCCTGCTCAGTGCTGGCGCTTTATTTTCCTGACGCAGCGATATCCGGGAGAGCTCTGCGGCTTGGCTGCGGGGCCCTTGACGCTGTGAGTTTGCTGCAAGGCCCTTGCCCGCCCACCATCGCAGGACACGCCGCAAGTACGTCCTTGTAGGCTCTTACGCGGCATCCATGCCGCGTAAGGTCCCGCGACGGTGAGCGGACAAGGACCAGTCAAGATAGTCGGTGTGAATGGTTTTCGACAGAGCAACCGGTAACCGATGCGGTGTCCTCGCCGCGCCCCCGACGCTGTGAGTTTGCTGCAGGGTCCTTGCCGGCCCACCATCGCAGGACACGCCGCAAGTACGTCCATGTAGGCTCTTACGCGGCATCCATGCCGCGTAAGGTCCCGCGACGATGGGCCGGCAAGGACCTGTCGAGATGGTCGGTAGGTTTGGTTGCAAGCAAAGCATGGTGTGTGTTGTTCGGATCACCGTGCGTTCGATCAGCTTTCCAGCGCAAACCGAGTAACGGCAGCGGCTCAACAAAGCAAGCTGCAAACGTTTCAGCGTCCCGACGCAAGACTTGCAATCGCAACAGGCAGCTTTTTATTCGACCACCGACCAACTTCCTGGTGCGGTGTCCTTGCCGGTTGCGGGACCCTTGGCGGCATGGATGCCGCCAAGGAGCCTCCATGGATGGATTCACGGCGTGTCCCGCAAGCGGTAAGGGCACCGCGCACTCGAAGAGCCGAGCTTTTGAATGTCTTTAAACACCGCTACGCCCCACAAAGCCCGGTATTTTCTTGAAGCGACGTCTCAGTGTCTGCTCCCGTCCAGCGCCTTCAGCTCGCTGACCAGCGCGCCGGCCGCTTCCGCGCCATCGCCGTACAGCATGCGGGTGTTGTCGGCGTAAAACAGCGCATTCTCGATACCGGCAAAGCCGGTGCCCTTGCCGCGCTTGATCACTACCGTGTTCTTCGAATTGACCACGTCCAGTATCGGCATGCCGTAGATCGGGCTGGCCGGGTCGGTCCTGGCCACCGGGTTGACCACGTCGTTGGCGCCGATCACCAGCGACACGTCGGTGCTGGCGAACTCGGGGTTGATGTCGTCCATGTCGGCGATCAGGTCGTAGGGCACGCCGGCTTCGGCCAGCAGCACGTTCATGTGCCCGGGCATGCGCCCGGCGACCGGGTGGATTGCGAACTTCACCTTGACCCCGCGCGCGATCAGCCGCTGCGCCAGCTCCCAGATCTTGTGCTGCGCCTGTGCCACCGCCATGCCGTAGCCGGGCACGATCACCACCCGCTCGGCGAACGCCATCATCGCCGCCACGTCGCCGGCCTCGATCGGCTTCTGCGCCCCGGCGATCTCCTGCGCCTGCCCGCCGCCGCCGAAGTTGGAAAACAGCACGCCGCTGATCGGCCGGTTCATCGCCTTGGCCATCAGGCGCGTCAGCAGGATGCCGGCCGCGCCGACCATCATGCCGGCGATGATCAGCGCCTCGTTGCCCAGCACATAGCCTTCGAACGCCACCGCCAGGCCGGTGAATGCGTTGTACAGCGAGATCACCACCGGCATGTCGGCACCGCCGATCGGCAGCGTCATCAATACACCCAGCGCCAGCGCCACCACGAAGAAGGCGATGATCGCCAGCGGCTGCAGGCTGCTGGCCGCCCAGATGCCGAGCACCAGCACCGCCAGTGCCACCAGCAGATTGAAGGCCTGCTGGCCCGCAAAGGTCACCCGACGGTCGAGCCGGCCATCCAGCTTGGCCCAGGCCACGATCGACCCGGACAGCGACACTGCGCCGATCGCCGAGCCCACCACCGCCAGCACCACCGTGGTGGTGTCCGGCCGCCGCGCCGCCAGTTCGGCGATCGCCTGAGCGCTCCAGTGGGTGGTGTCGCGGTTGGCGAAGAAGGCAAAGCGCAGCAACTCCACCGCCCCGATCGCCGCCGCCGAGCCGCCGCCCATGCCGTTGTACAAGGCCACCATCTGCGGCATGTCGGTGATGGCAACCTTCCTGGCCGACCACCACGCCACCCAGGTACCGATCGCCAGCGCGGCCAGGATCAGCGGCACGTTACGCAGCTCGGGCAGGAAGAATGTCGCCACCGTGGCTATCAACATGCCGAGCCCGGCCCAGCGGATGCCGCTGCGCGCGGTCAGCGGCGACGCCATGCGCTGCAGCCCGAGCAGGAACAAGGTCGCCGCGACCAGATAGCTGGACTTCACCAGCCATGCCAGCAGCTCGGCAGTGGAGACGTTCATGGCGCGTCCCCGCCCGACGGCTTCTTGCTGGACTTGAACATGTCCAGCATCCGCTCGGTCACCACGTAACCACCGGCCGCATTGCCCGCACCCAGCATCACCGCGACAAATCCCAGCGCCTTTTCCAGCGTGGTATCGGCATGCCCCAGCACCACCATCGCACCGATCAGCACGATGCCGTGGATGAAGTTGGAGCCGGACATCAGCGGGGTATGCAGGATCACCGGCACCCGCGAGATGATCACGTGGCCGGCGATGGCCGCCAGCATGAAGATGTACAGCGCTACGAATCCGTCGCTCATCGTCGTTCGCTCCACTGGCCGGTGCGGCCCGCCGATCATACCCACGCCGTGCGCGCCCGGGCGCGTGTCAACCGAATCGGCACTCGCCCGTTGACGTCGTATCGTCTCCGCGGAAGCTACGCTGTGCTGGTGGGAACCCCTTTCGATCCGCAACCTGCCGCACCGGCCGCCACCGTGCCGGTTTCGCTGGACGCCTTCCTGGCCGGCATCGGCCCGCGTGCGTTCCGCTTTGCCGAGGCCGGCCTGCGTCACCGCGAAGATGCGCTGGACGCCGTGCAGGACGCCATGGTGAAGCTGCTCGGCTACCGCGAGCGCCCGGCCGCCGAATGGACGCCGCTGTTCTGGAGCATCCTGCGCAGCCGCATCATCGACCTGCAGCGCCGGCGCAGCTTCCGCCTGAAGTTCTGGGCGCCGGCCGAACGCGCCGACGACGAGGGCACCATCGACTGGGCCGCCCCCGGCACCGGCCCGGTGGACGAACAACAGCATCAACAGGCCTACCAACGGCTGGTCGAGGCCTTGCGCAACCTGCCTGCGCGCCAGCGCGAAGCGTTCACGCTGCGCGTGCTGGAAGACCTGGACGTGGCCACCACCGCCAAGGCGATGGGCTGCTCGGAAGGCTCGGTCAAAACCCACCTGTCGCGTGCGCGCGACGCGTTGCAAAAACAGTTCGAGGATTTCCTGTGAACCGCTCCCACGACCCGGCCCAGCTGGATGCGCACCTGCGCCAGCTGCATGCCTCCGCACTGACCAGCCTGCCGCCGCAGACCCTGGCGCGCCTGCGCCAGGCCCGTCATGCGGCCGCTCCCACGCGCGCCCGGCGCGGCTACTGGTTGCTGGCGACCGCGTGTTCCGGCCTGCTGGCGGTCGGCATCGGCCTGCAGCTGCGTCCAGGCGAGCGCGCCTCGCCGGACCGCACCCCGACCCAGGTGGTCGCCGGCACCACCACCGATACCGACGACATGCTGACCCAGAACCCGGACCTGTACGTCTGGCTGGGGTCCGATACCGCCCTGGCCATGGAATAACCACGATGACCCGCACCACCCGCCTGTTGTTGACCCTGCTGCTGTGCGCCGCGCCTTGCGCATCCCTGCTGGCTCAGGCCCATTCCCCCGGACCGCCGGGACCGCCACCGCCGGATGGCCCCGGCCCGCGAGGACCCGGACCGCGCGAGGCAGACACGCCGATGCCCGAGTGGGACAAGCTCACCCAGCAGCAGCGGCAGGTGTTGATCGATGCGCTGCGCGAACGCTGGAACGATGTGCCGGAAGAACGCCCGCGCATGTACCGGCATGCGCGCCGCTGGCTGGACATGACCCCGGAGCAGCGCAAACAGGCCAAGGCCGGCATGGACCGCTTCCGCAACATGAGCCCGGAGCAACGCCGCGAGGCCAAGGCCTTGTTCGAACGCATGCGCACGCTCAACCAGCAACAACGCAATGAGCTGCAGCAACGCTGGCAGAAGATGAGCCCGGCCGAGCGCAGCACCTGGCTGCGCGAGCATCCGCCCACCGACGATTGACGCAGCGCTGCCGCGGCAAGCGCGCCACGCCAGCGCACGGGTTCATCCCGGTCACAGGCGGACATGCGCGCAGCCCCCGTAGGAGCGCGCTGGCGCGCGATGGAGCATTACAGATAAGCGCCATCGCGCGACGGATCGTTACCGATAAAGCGCCATCGCGCGCCAGCGCGCTCCTACCCGCCAGTGCGCAAGGCGCATGGGCTCGGCGGAGCTACGCAGTCGCTGGCGCCGACCAGCGTGTCTTGGCCAGCAGTTCGTCGTCCCAGTCGAACGACAGCGCGCCATCCTTGATCAGCAATGCGGCGAACGCGTAGACGTTGCGCGCGAACATCTCGCTGGCGTGCACCGCGCCCTGGCTAGCCAGGTTGAGCGGCCCGGCGATCACCACGCCGTCGCGCTCATAGGTATCGCCGGGCCGGGTGGCAGCGCAATTGCCGCCGGTTTCCGCGGCCAGATCGACGATCACGCTGCCGGCGCGCATGCCGTGCAGCATCTCCGTGCTCAGGATCTTCGGCGCCGGCCGGCCGGGCACGGCGGCGGTGCAGACCACCACGTCCACGCCTTTGAGGTGTTCGGCCAGCCGGCGTTGCTGTTCGGCGCGTTCGTCGTCGGTGAGCTGGCGCGCATAACCGCCCTCGCCGGCCGCGCTCACGCCCAGATCCAGGAAGCGCGCACCCAGCGAGGCGATCTGCTCGCGCGTTTCCGGGCGCACGTCGAAGCCTTCGACCTGCGCGCCCAACCGTTTGGCAGTGGCGATCGCCTGCAGCCCGGCCACGCCCGCACCGATCACCAACACCTTGCTCGGGCGCATGGTGCCGGCGGCGGTGGTCAGCATCGGAAAGAAGCGCGGCGCCAGCTGCGCGGCGATCAGCACGGCCTTGTAGCCGGCCATGCCGGCCTGCGAACTCAAGACGTCCATCGATTGCGCACGTGTGGTGCGCGGCAGGCGCTCCAGCGGAAACGCGACCAGCGCACCGGTGGCAATCGCCTGCGCACGTGCCGGGTCGGCGTCCGGCGCCAGCATGCCGATCAGCACGGTGTGGGGCCTGCATTGCTGCAGAAGCTCGGTGGGCGGTGCCTGCACGCTCAGCAGCACCTCGGCCTGGGCCAGCGTGTCTGCCGTGGCGAGCTGCGCCCCGGCCTGCAGATACGCGGCGTCGGCCATGCTACTGGCACAGCCGGCGCCTGGCTCGATCCACACGCTGGCGCCGAGCGCGACCAGTTTCCTGACCGTTTCCGGCGTGGCGGCGACGCGGCGCTCGCCTGCCGCGCGTTCTTTCAGCACCAGCACCTGCACAGCCATGGCCTGCTCCGCTCGCGCGCCTGTCGTCGCGGCGATGCTAGCAGAGCGCGGCAGCCACGCTCAGGGCGTCAGCAAGGCCGGCAGCATCGGGGCGAGCAACTGCTCGGGCGGCGCCAGCGCCACCACTTCGGTGCGGTGGTCGATGGCCAGACACGCATAACCATGCGCCGCGCTCCAGGCCAGCAGCACCCGTTGATGCAGCAGGTGCGCATCCGGCGCACTGCCGTGCCGGGCCAGCCAGGCCGCATGCAGGGCATCGCGCAGGCAGGCCATCGCCGCATCGGTGGCCGCCAGCAGGCGCGGCAGGCTGCGTCGCTGCGGCTCCAGGCTCTGCATCAGGCGAAACTGCTGCGGGTAGGCGATGGCGAACCGGATATAGCCCAGGCCGCCACCCAGCAGTGGGTCGACCTCGCGCTGGGCCTGCATGATCCACTCGACCATGCGTTCGTACCCGTCTGCAACCAGTTCCACCACCAGACCTTCCAGCGAGCCGAAGTGATGTGCCGGCGCGGCATGCGAAACGCCCGCACGGCGGGCGCACTCGCGCAGGCTCAACCCGCGCGGACCCGATTCGCCGACGATCTCCCAGGCCGCGCGGCGCAGGGCGGCGGGCAGATCGCCATGGTGATACGTCGCTGACCTGGGCGCGTGGGACATGGCGGCTTCGCAAATCGGGATGTCATTGGAGCAGGGAATCTTGACGCTGACAAGATTGAAGGTGCAGACTCGCCCCCGCATCTTGCCAGCGTCAAGATCGGCGCCGGATGCAGCCCCTCCCCAGTGAGTTTTTTCATGGCCAAGGCATTCTCCCGCTGGCGCATGCGCCTGACCCGCACGTTGTTCGGGTCGGCCAGCCGCCTGGCTCCCGGGCCGACCGGCCGCCTGCTGGCGCGCCGCTTCGTGACGCCGGATGCGGCATCGCGCCGGCATGCCGCATCCACCCTGGCGACGCTGTCCGACGTGGGCCGCGACAGCCTGTCCATCGATGGCATCGAGATCGCGGTGTATGTCTGGGGCGATCCGGCGCAGCAACCGTATGTGCTGCTCTCCCACGGCTGGTCCAGCTATGGCCTGCGCTTTGCCGCCTGGGTGCCACGGCTGCAGGCGCTGGGCTATGCGGTGGTGGCCTTCGACCAGGCCGGGCACGGATTGAGCGGTGGGCGCATCAGCTACATGCCGCACTTTGTCGAGGTGCTGCGCCGGATCGGGCGGCACTTCGGCCGGCCGGCGGCCTTCATCGGTCATTCGCTGGGTTCGGCATCGGTCGTGTTCGCCGATGAAGCGGCCTGGCAGCCGGCGCGCTACGTGCTGATCGCGCCATTGCTGGCCCCGGCCGAGACCGCACGCCGCCAGTTCCGCGCCTTTGGCATCGCGGCCAAGACCTTCGTTCCGTTCGAGAACCTGCTGCATGCGATCACCGGCAAACGCTTTGCCGATTTCGATGCGTCCCCGCATCTGCCGCGTTTCCAGCGCCCGGCCCTGATCATCCATGACCGCCGCGACCGCGAGACACCCTGGGACGAAGGCGCGCGTTTTGCGGCGCTGTGGCCGCAGGCGCAATTGCTGACCACCGAAGGCCTGGGACACAACCGCATGGTCGACCATGCCTCGGTCATCGAAGCGGCGCTGGACTTTATCGGACCGGCGCGGGCCTGAGCGTACCGCGATGCGGCAAGCGCATCGCGCGGTACCCGCTAGTGCACGGTGCTGTTGTGCAACGGATCCAGGCGGTCGATGACGCCCTGCATGGCGCTGTCGAAGGCGCCGTCGTTGATGTGCTCGCGCAGCCTGCCCAGGCGCACCATCACCGCCAGTTCTTCCGGCGAAGCGACGCAGAAGCGTACGCCGCGGCGATTGACGAACAGCAGCCGCTGCGAGATCGGGCTCACCCACGACAGCTTGCCCGCCTGCACCTTGCCGTCCTTGTCGACGAAATCCAGCCAGGTGCCGATATCCATCGCACGGAAACGCTCGGCATCGGCGCTGTCGATGCTCTGCGCCACCGCCTCGGCCCCCAGCACCACGCTGACGCTTTCGGCAGCCGGCGGCGGCAGGTTGACCTGCGGCAGTTCCGGCAAGGCCTTTTCCAGCTCCGGGCGCGCTTCGGCGATGGCCTGCAAGGTGTCGTGCAATGCGGTGATGGCCACCACCACCGCGTCGCCATGCAGGCCGACGCTGGCAAATACGCGATGCAGGGCCGGCTGCCAGACCTGCAGCCACGGCTTGCCGACGATGTGGCGACGCGCCTCGGCCAGTTCTTCCAGTACGCCATCGGCCAGGGCCAGTGCCTCCACGGTGCCCGGACCTTCCTCACCGTCGCGCAGGATCGCCATGGTCAGATGGTGCAGCCACGGCTGACGCAGGAAATCCTCCACGGCCCTGGGCAGCGGCGTGCCGGCCTGCGTGCGCTGTTCCAGCTCCGACAGCGCGCGGCTGCGTGCCAGCTCGAGCTTTTCCTGGCCGCGCTGGGTTTCGGTGGCGCGCCGCTCGGCAATTTCCACCCGGCGCCGATGCTGCGACAGGAAATCGCGGAATTCCTCTTCCAGGGTCAGGAAGATCGCCAGGTTCTCGTTGAATTCGGCCACCAGGCGGTCGACGATTTCCTCGACCTTGCCCATCAGCACACGCTCGGCAGCGCTGTCGCCGGTGTTGCCTTCGCAGGCCTCGGCCAGCGAATTGAGCAGGCGCCGCGCGGGATGGGTCTTCTGCACGAACATCTTGCGATCCAGCAGCGCGACCTTGACGAAGGGCACCACCAGCCGGCCGATCATTTCGCGCGAACGGTTTTCCAGATCGCGCTCGTCCAGCATCACGTCGAACAGCATGCCGACCAGGTCGATCGCATCCTCATCCATCGGGTCCAGGCGCGCGGTCGCCGGGTCCACGCCCAGCCGCGTGGCGCTGGACAGCACTTCGTTCTTCAGCCGCTGCGCCAGCGACTCGGTGTCGTCGCCGATGGCCGCCTGCAGCGTCGCGCTCGGCGTGGCCTGCAGCAGCGACAGCACCGACATCATCTCGCGCTGGCTCAGCGGGCGTTGCTGGCCCACCGCCACCGATGCGGCAGAGGCGGTGTTGTCGCGCACGCTGCGGGTCTGCTGCAGCAATTCGTGCAACGCTTCCAGCAACATGCCCTGGCTGCCGCCGGGGTGATCGGCCTCGCCCCCATCCATGCCGCCGGCAACGCCGCCACCGGCCTGGCCACGCTGGGCGGCGGCCTGCATGCGGCCGCGGCTGTGCGCCCAGCGGTCCAGGAAGCGGTTGGCCCAGGCCGGTGCGTACTGGTCGCTCTGGTCGTCGCCGCCGATGTCGGCAGCCGCGCCCTGGGCCTCGGCCTGGGCGCGCTCCTCGGGCGTGTCGCCGCGTGGCTGCACGCGCGGCGGCGGGCGCTTGGGCTGGGAGATTTCCGGCATGACGCCGGCCTTGGCCAGCGTCTCGTCCAGGCGCGCATACAGCTTGCCGATCGGCTCGGCCAGGTCGCGCTCGCACAGCTTGATCAGTACCAGGCGCACTTCCGGCGCCAGGTCGCAGGTGGCGAAGGCTTCGTGGATCGCCACGCCCAGATGCTCCGGACCGAGCGGGTTGGTGTCGGCCACCAGTTCCAGGCCGCCGGCGATCCAGCCCAGGCGGCGGTCCACCCGCGCCAGCACCTGCTTGAAGTCGCGCAGCAGCACCGTGGCCAGGTTGCGCACCGCCAGCCGCGATTCGAGCACGTGTTCGGGCACCAGACTCAGCGGGCCGGTGCCGATGTCGCCTGCCAGGACCACCTCGGCCGACAGCGGCTCGCCCAGCAACAACGCCTGCCAGCCGTCGTCCAGCTGCTGGCGGAACCGCGTGGCCACTTCGTCGCGCTTGCGGCGCAACTCGCGCATGCCGTCGAGAAACAGCAACTGCGATGTGCCCGCGGATTCGGCGCGATCGAACAGCACATCGTCAAAGTGTGCGACTGCAGCGGCAAAAACCTGCGCGAGTGCGGGCACGAACACGGCGTGCGCCTGTTCGAGCAAGCGTTGGTCACGGCCCGGATGTCCCGACGGACTGGGCTGAAAAGTCATGCGCAAAGGCTCCCCGCCCCTGCAGGCGTGAAAATATTCAAACGAAAGAAAACAGACGCGGCCCCAAATTCCGCCACCGCATGGTAGGCGTTTCGCTCGTTTGTTAAGTGTGACGCAATTCGCACTTTAGTCGTGACCGCCCAGGGTTTGCGTGTCAGTCGGACATCCTAGCGTGCATCGCTGCGGTGGCGCTTGCCAGCGCGTATTAACCGCCTGCGGGGGTTAAGCCTTCAGCATGTGCGGCCGGTCCAGCGCATCGACGACATCCTGCATCGCGCTGTAAAACGCGTCCTCGTCGCGATGCAGACGCAGGCGGTCCAGCCACACCATCATCGCCAGTTCCTCCGGCGAGGACACGCACAGCCGCCCGCCGCGCCGGTTGACGAACATCAGCCGCCCGGAGATCGGGCTGATCCAGCACAACCTGCCGGCCTGCACGCGGCCATGCCGGTCGACGAACTCCAGGCAGGTGCCGAGCGCCATGCCGCGGAAGAAATCGGCGGTGACACGATCGAATTCCACCTGCGCAGTGACATCCAGCATCGGCGTCAGCGGCTCGCCGACCGGCTCGGCCGGACCGGGGCTGGGGCGCAGCGCGCTCAAGGTCGGCGCAAACAGGGCGGGATCCGGCGCTCCAGCAGCCGGCACCGATGACGTGGACAGCAGCGCGCGCTGCAGTTCCTGCAGGGCCAACTCGGCGTCGCGTTGCGCCAGGCCGGCCAGCGCGAAAGCCTGCAGCAGCTGCGCACGCTGCGGCTCCAGCGCGGCGTCACCAGGCGCAGCACCCAGTTGCGCCAACACCGCATCGCCCAGGGCCACGGCCGCGTCCAAGGCCTGGCCGGTGCCGTCGCCACGCAACGCCACCTGTTGCACATACGGCTGCCAGACGCGGCCGAGGAAGTGCTCGACCAGCGGCGGCAGCGGCCCGCGCGCCAGGCGCTCTGCCAGCGCCTGCGCGGCAATGCTGCGTGCGGCTTCGCGGCGTTCTTCGGCGCGCTGCAATTCGCTGGCACGGCGCTCGGCGATTTCCACCCGGCGCCGATATTGTTCGTAGCTGGCGCCGAACTCGGCCTCCAGCGTCAGAAACAGCCCCGGATGCTCGTCGAAATCGCGCACCACCGTGTCGATCACCGCCTGCACCTGGCCGAGCAAGGCCTGATCTGCCGCAGTTTCGCCGGCATTGCCATCGCAGGCGTCGACCAACAGGTTGAGCAGGCGGCGTGCGGGATGGCCGTCGCGCACGAACAGGTGGCCGTCCAGCATCGCCAGCTTGGCCATCGGCACCAGCAACTGGCCGAACAGGCTGCGCTGCGCATCCGACAGATGGCTCTGCACCAGGATCGCGGCGAACAACAGGGCCACCAGATCCAGCGCGTCCTCGTCGTCGGGGTTGAGGCAGGTGGTGGCCGGATCTACCCCAAGCGCGGCGGCGGCGCGCCTGACCTGCTGCCGCAGGCCACATGCCAGGCCCGAATCGGTGCCGTCGATGGCATCGAAGCCGGCCGCAGGCATGGTCTGCAGCAGCGACAGCGCCGACACCACCTCGCGCGGCGACAGCAGGCGCTGCCCGGCAGGTGCGGGTGTGTCGCCATCGGGTTCGCGTTGGCGGCGTGCATGCTGCAGCAAATGGTGCAGGCCGGCCGGCAACAGCTCGCGGCCGCTGCGCAGATGCACGTCGATCGCCTCGACGCCAGCCAACGCGCCCTGCCCGCCCGACCAGTCGGCGAAGAAGCGTGCGATCCAGTCCGGCGTCTCGGCGGCCTGCTCGCCGGCGCCTTCGTCCTGGCGCGGAATGCCGCGCCGCCGGCTGCGCGGCTGCGGCAACTCGCGCAAGCGCGCCACCTGCGCCAGCGCCTGTTCCAGCGCGCCGTAGCGCTGGCCGACGCGTTCCATCAGGTGCTGCTCGCAGACCTTGATCACCGCCAGATGCGCCTTGGGCGCCAGCGTCACCCCCTGAAAGGCCTCGTACAGGGCCACGCCCAGATGCTCCGGCCCGAACGGATTGCTGTCGCCATCGATACGCAGCCCACCGACAATGAAGCCCAGATAGCGATTGAGCCGCATCAGCTCCGTGCGCCACTGGTGCTGCAGCGCGCCGGCCAGGTTGCGCACCGCCAGGCGCACCTCCAGGTCCTGCTCGGGCAGCAGGGTCAGCCCGGCCGCACCACGTCCCAGGCTGCGATCGGCCGACAACGGCCGCCCGGATTCCAGCCCCTGCCAAGCCTTGGCCAGATGCCCGCGAAAACGCGCGGTGATCGGCTCGCGCTGCTGCCGCACCGCCTGGATGGCTTCCAGGAAGTCGTTCTGGGCCGGGCCGGCATCGGCCGCCAGCTGGAACAGCGCCTCGGCCAAGGTGTCCTGGAATTGGACAAAGGCATCGGCCAGCGGCACCAGCACGATCTCGCGTACCTGATCGAGCAACTGCGCATTGCGGCTGGGGAGCACGGGGGTGGATACGAACTGGGTCATCGGGCGGCGCACAGGACGAACATGGAGGGGATGTCACGACCGGGCCGGCATCGGCCCGCCACCCATGATGCGGCGGGCGTTGGGAAGGGCCCGTCTATAATTGCCCGCATCCTCGCCTCGACCCGGAATTATGCACGCACCGTATTCGCTCCAGGCGCTGGACGCGCGCCGCTCGGTCCCCTCCAAACAGCTGGGCGAACCCGGCCCGGATGAAGACACCCTGCTGCGCATGCTCACCTCGGCAGTGCGCGTGCCCGACCACGGCAAGCTGGTGCCGTTCCGCTTCTTGCGCATCAGCGGCGATGCCCGCCAGGCACTGGGCGATTTCCTGGCCGAGCGCAGCCTGGCCGCCGATCCGCTGGCGCCGCCCGCCGCGGTCGAAAAAGACCGCAACCGTTTCAACGATGCGCCGCTGGTGATCGTGGTCATCGCCGCGCTGCGCCCCGGGCACAAGGTGCCCGAGCAGGAACAGCTGCTCACCGCCGGCTGCGTGTGTTTTGCGCTGCTGCAGGCCGCGCAGGCGCATGGCTTCGGTGCGCAATGGCTGACCGCGTGGATGGCCTACGACCCGGCGGTGACCGGCTATCTGGGCCTGGAGCAGAACGAGCGCATCGCCGGTTTCATCCATATCGGCACCCCGCGCCTGCAGGTGCCAGAGCGCGAGCGCCCGGACCCGCGTGCGCTGCTGCGCGACTGGACCCCGTGACCACGCACACCCCCATGCTTGCAGGTGCGCCCGCAGCGATCAGCCGCCCGACCCCGCTGTATCTGGTCGATGCCAGCCTGTACGTGTTCCGCGCCTGGCATTCGATCCCGGACGAATTCCAGGATGCGCAAGGCTGGCCGACCAACGCCGTGCACGGCTTTGCGCGCTTCCTGCTCGACCTGCTCGAACGCGAGGATCCGCAGCACATCACCATCGCCTTCGACGAGGCGCTGGACAGCTGTTTTCGGCATGCGCTCTACCCGGCCTACAAGGGCAATCGCACTCCGGCACCGGATGCGTTGCGGCGCCAGTTCGCGCATTGCAAGGCGCTGTGCGCGGCATTGGGCCTGAGCGTGCTGGCGCACCGCGATTACGAGGCCGACGACCTGATCGGCAGCGCCTTGCACAGCGTGCGTGCGCACGGCCTGCGCGGGGTGATCGTGTCGGCCGACAAGGATCTGTCGCAGCTGCTGCTCGAACACGACGAGCAGTGGGATTACGCGCGCAACCTGCGTTGGGGCATGGACGGGGTCAAGGCGCGCCACGGCGTGCACGCCCATCAGATCGCCGACTACCTGGCGCTGTGCGGCGATGCGATCGACAACATTCCCGGCGTCACCGGCATCGGCGCCAAATCGGCGGCGGTCCTGCTGGCGCATTTCGGCAGCCTGGATGCCTTGCTGGAGCGCATCGACGAGATCCCGTTCCTGCGCCTGCGCGGCGCGGCGCAGATGGCCGCGCGCCTGCGCGAGCAACGCGAACACGCGCTGCTGTGGCGTCAGCTCACCACCATCGCACTTGACGCGCCGCTGGCGCTGACCGATGCCGGTTTCACGCGCGCGCCAGCCGATACCGACATGCTGGGCGGCTTGTGCGAGAGCCTGCGCTTCGGCCCGCTCACCCGGCGCCGGTTGCTGGCCGCCTGCGGCGGCGCGCCGGCACCGCGCACTCCCGTTTCCCTGGAACAAGGCCTGCATCCATGAACCGACACGACACCCCGCCCACCGTGGTCTAC
Organism: Xanthomonas sp. NCPPB 2864; assembly: GCF_056675615.1. Classification (NCBI taxonomy): domain Bacteria; kingdom Pseudomonadati; phylum Pseudomonadota; class Gammaproteobacteria; order Lysobacterales; family Lysobacteraceae; genus Xanthomonas; species Xanthomonas sp. NCPPB 2864. The sequence continues at coordinate 568,454 of NZ_JBWWVS010000002.1, read as the reverse complement.
GAAGGCAAGTACCAGCGCATGGTCGTGCGCGGCACCTGGGAATATTCCGAACGCGTGCACGCCGGCGGCCTGGCCGCGATCATCGTGGCGGTGACCCCGGACGATGCGATGTTGTTCGTCGAGCAGTTCCGCGTGCCGCTGCAGGCCCGCACCATCGAAATGCCGGCCGGCCTGGTCGGCGACGTGCATGCCGACGAGTCGATCGAGCTGTCGGCCATTCGCGAACTGGAAGAAGAAACCGGCTGGACCGCCGAGCACGCCGAAGTGCTGATGATCGGCCCGACCTCTGCCGGCGCCAGCAGCGAGAAGATCGCCTTTGTGCGCGCCACCGGGCTGCGCAAGGTCGGCGCCGGCGGCGGCGATGCCAGCGAAGACATCACCGTGCACGAGATCCCGCGCGCGCAGGTCGGCGCCTGGCTGGTGCAGAAGATGGCCGAGGGCTATCAGATGGATCCCAAGCTGTGGGCCGGGCTGTATCTGGTCGATCACGCACTGGACGGCACCCCGCGTGGCTGAAGCGACCGCTGCCCGCCTGCTCGGTGCCGACGATCCCGCGCCGTTCAGCGTGCACAACCCGCAGGCCGCCTCGCCGTGGCTGCTGATCGCCGACCACGCCGGTCAGCGCGTGCCGGCGCGGCTGGCCAATCTGGGCCTGCCGCAGCAGGAACTGGACCGCCATATCGGCTGGGATATCGGCATTGCCGAGGTCACCCGCCTGCTGGCCGATGCGCTGGATGCGGTCGCCATCGCGCAGACCTATTCGCGCCTGGTGATCGACTGCAATCGCCCGCATGGTTCGGCCACGCTGATGCCCGAGGTCAGCGACGGCACCTCGGTTCCGGGCAACCTGCAGCTGTCGGCCGACGATCGGCAGCAGCGCATCGATGCGATCTTTGCGCCATACCACGCGCGCATTGCGGCGGAACTGGATGCACGCGCACAGCGCGGGCAACCCACCGTGCTGGTGTCGATGCACAGCTTCACGCCGATCATGGCCGGCAATGCACGGCCCTGGCATGCCGGCGTGCTGTACAACCGCGACACGCGGCTGGCGCACCGCCTGCTGCAGGCCTTGCGCAACGAGCCGGATCTGGTGGTTGGCGACAACCAGCCCTACGCGGTCAGCGACACCAGCGACTATGCGATTCCGGTCTACGGCGAAGGCCGCGGACTGCTGCATGTGGAACTGGAACTGCGCCAGGACCTGATTGCCGATGCCGCCGGGCAACAGGCGTGGGCGCAGCGCCTGGCACGCATCCTGCCGCCGCTGGCGCAGGCGCTGCTGCCGCACTGACTCCTACGGAGCATGCGGCGGCCGCGCTGATCCGCAGCCTCGGTGACGACGGTTGCCTCGTAGGAGCGCACCCGGGCGCGACAGGCCGTCCCGTTACCCTACGTCGCGCCCGGGTGCGCTCCTACCGCTGGCGCGCGAGCGCTGCTGCAGCTTCCCGTGCACGCTCGCGGTTGCGCTCAGGCGAACCCGTCGGTGGCGCGCACCAGCGCATCGACATTTTCCGGCTCGAAGGCCGAATGCCCCGATGCCGGGCTGATCTGCAGCTGTGCCTTCGGCCATACCTTGTGCAGGTCCCAGGCGCTTTGCAGCGGGCACACCACGTCGTAACGGCCGTGCACGATCACGCCGGGGATGTCGGCGATGCGGTGCGCGTCACGCAGCAACTGGTCTTCGACCTCGAAGAAACCGCCGTTGACGAAGTAGTGGTTCTCGATGCGCGCGAACGCCAGGGCGAAGTGCGCGTCCTCGTGTCCGGTGACGAAGTCGGCGTCCACATGCAGGAAGCTGGTGGCACCTTCCCACACGCTCCACGCCTTGGCCGCGGCCAGACGCGTGGCTTCGTCGTCGCTGGTCAGGCGGCGATGGAAGGCGGAGATCAGATCGGCGCGCTCCACCACTGGAATCGCGTTGACGTAATGCTCCCAGGCATCCGGAAACAGCCGGCTGGCGCCCTGCTGATAGAACCATTCCAGCTCGAAACGGCGCAGCAGGAAGATGCCGCGCAGCACCAGCTCGGTGACCTGCTGCGGATGGGTCTGCGCATAGGCCAGCGCCAGGGTCGAGCCCCAGCTGCCACCGAACACCTGCCAGCGCGCGATGCCCAGGTGTTCGCGCAGGCGCTCGATGTCGGCGACCAGGTCCCAGGTGGTGTTGTTCACCAGATCGGCATGCGGGGTGGAACGGCCTGCGCCGCGCTGGTCGAACAGCACGATGCGGTATTTGGCCGGGTCATGGAAGCGCCGCATCTTGTCGTTGCAACCGCCGCCGGGGCCGCCGTGCAGCATCACCACCGGCTTGCCCTGCGGATTGCCGCACTGCTCGAAATACAGCGTGTGGCGGTCGTCGACCTGGAGGGTGCCGTGGTCGTACGGCGTGATCTCGGGATAGAGCGTGCGCATGCGTCGGTCCTGCGGGAAACCGCTAGTGTATCGGCACCCGGTCTGCACACGCGGGCGCCCCATGCGATCGAGCCAGGGCGGGCGCACGGCGAAGCGCGAGGGCGTGGAGCGACGGAGCCAGGCTCCTGCACGCAGCGCCGGACGGGCACGGTCGGTGCCCGGAAGCGGCATGTCCTGTTTCAGCTCCGAGCGCGCCGTCCCCCCTCCACCTGGCGACCGCTCCGTGGCCGGCCGCGCTAGCCCGCAGCGGGCGACCAGCGCCCCGACGTCACCCGGTCACGCTGCTCCAGGTCCTGATGCGTGGCCACCGCGTCGAAGCCACGCGCCTGCAGCAGCCCGGCCACCGCCGCGCCCTGGTCCCAGCCGTGTTCGAGCAGCAGCCAGCCGCCCGACAGCAGATGCGCAGGCGCATCGGCGACGATCAGGCGGATGTCGTCCAGGCCATCGGGGCCGGAAGCCAGCGCACTGGCCGGCTCGTAGCGCAGGTCGCCTTCGCCCAGATGCGGATCCTGCGCGGCGATATACGGCGGGTTGCTGGCAATCAGGTCGAAGCGCTCGCCGGCCAGCGGCGCAAACCAGTTGCCCTGCCGGCATTCGACATTGCGTAAGCGGTGGCTGTCGGCATTGCGCCGGGCAACCGCCAGCGCCGCCGCGCTGGCATCGGTGGCGATCACCTGTGCCTGCGGCCGCTCGCTGGCGATGGCCAGCGCGATCGCGCCGCTGCCGGTACCCAAATCGGCAACGCGGCGGCCCGGCCGGGCGTCCAGTCGCTCAAGTGCCAGCTCGACCAGCACCTCGGTGTCGGCGCGCGGGATCAGCGTGGCAGGGGAGACCGCCAGATCCAGCGTCCAGAACCCACGCGTGCCGGTCAGGTACGCCACCGGTTCGCCGGCCTGGCGCCGCTGCACCAATGCCGCGAATGCCTGAGCGACCGACGACTCGACCGGATCGCGGCCATGCGCGAACAGCCAGGCGCGGTCGCGGCCCAGCGCGTGCAGCAGCAGCGGCTCGGCATCACTGCGCTCGATCCGCTCGACCGCACGCCGCAGCAACTGCTCGGCGGCAAGACCGGCTGGGTCCTCACTCATACGGATCATTCACTCATGCGCAACATCGGCTGACCATTATCGGAGATGGAATCGGCCCCTGCAGCGGCAGACGCCGTCTGCAAACTCGATAGCCACAGCCTATCTATACAATTCCATCAATCGATTTGAGAAATCTATCGATCCTACCTACCATGGCGACTGTTCCATCCCCCGCCCCCTTCATCGCACGAGGAAACTCAATGTCTCTTATCAACACTCAGGTCCAGCCGTTCAAGGCGAATGCGTACCACAACGGCAACTTCATCGAAGTCACCGAGGCCAGCCTGAAGGGCAAGTGGTCGGTGCTGATCTTCATGCCGGCCGCCTTCACCTTCAACTGCCCGACCGAAGTGGAAGACGCCGCCGACAACTATGCCGCGTTCCAGAAGGCAGGCGCCGAGGTCTACATCGTCACCACCGATACGCACTTCTCGCACAAGGTGTGGCACGAAACCTCGCCGGCCGTGGGCAAGGCGCAGTTCCCGCTGATCGGCGATCCGACCCACAAGCTGACCCGCGCGTTCGGCGTGCACATCGAAGAAGAAGGCCTGGCCCTGCGCGGCACCTTCATCATCAACCCGGACGGCGTCATCAAGACCCTCGAGATCCACGACAACGCGATCGCCCGCGACGTCACCGAGACGCTGCGCAAGCTGACCGCTGCCCAGTTCGTCGCCAACAACCCGGGCCAGGTCTGCCCGGCCAAGTGGAAGGAAGGCGCCAAGACCCTGGCTCCGTCGCTGGACCTGGTCGGCAAGATCTAAACCGACTGATACCTCCGGCCTGTGGTTGAGGCCGGAGCATCTCCGGCCCAGCACTGGGCCGGGGGTGAACCGGAGCCGGTGCCGGGCTGCCCGCCAGCCATCGCCAGCACGCATTCCCGACATCGCGCCGGCTGCGGTTCATCCCCTCCTCCCCGGCGACCTGCCTCAGCGCAGCGACGCCACGCCCTCCCCTTGCCCATTCCCAGGAGTTCTCCATGTTGGATGCCAACCTCAAGACCCAGCTGACCGCCTACCTGGAACGGGTTACCCGTCCGATCCAGATCAACGCCTCGATCGACGAAAGCGCCGGCTCGCGCGAAATGCTCGACCTGCTCGAGGATCTGGTGCTGCTGTCGGACAAGATCAGCCTGGACATCCACCGCGATGACAACCAGCGCAAGCCCTCGTTCGCGCTGACCACGCCGGGCCAGGACATCTCGCTGCGCTTTGCCGGCCTGCCGATGGGCCACGAGTTCACCTCGCTGGTGCTGGCGCTGCTGCAGGTGGGCGGTCACCCGTCCAAGGCCGCCGCCGAGCTGATCGAGCAGGTGCAGCACCTGGATGGCGACTACCAGTTCGAAACCTATTTCTCGCTGTCGTGCCAGAACTGCCCGGACGTGGTGCAGGCGCTGAATCTTGCCGCCGTGCTCAACCCGCGCATCAAGCACGTGGCCATCGACGGTGCGTGGTTCCAGGACGAGGTCGAAACCCGCCAGATCATGTCGGTGCCCACCGTCTACTTGAACGGCGAGCTGTTCGACCAGGGCCGCATGACGCTGGAACAGATCGTCGCCAAGCTCGACACCAACGCGGCCAAGCGCGACGCCGCCAAGATCGCCGCCAAGGACGCCTTCGAGGTGCTGGTGGTCGGCGGTGGCCCGGCCGGCTCGGCAGCGGCCGTCTACGCCGCGCGCAAGGGCATCCGCACCGGCGTGGCCGCCGAGCGTTTCGGTGGTCAGGTGCTGGACACCATGTCGATCGAAAACTTCATCTCGGTACCGGAAACCGAAGGCCCGAAGATGGCCGCCGCGCTCGAGCAACACGTGCGCCTGTACGACGTGGACATCATGAACCTGCAGCGCGCCGAGCAGCTGATTCCGGCCGGTGCCGATGGCCTGATCGAGATCAAGCTCGCCAATGGCGCCTCGCTCAAGAGCAAGACCGTGATCCTGTCCACCGGCGCGCGCTGGAGGCAGATGAACGTGCCAGGCGAAGAGCAATACAAGAACAAGGGCGTGGCCTATTGCCCGCATTGCGATGGCCCGCTGTTCAAGGGCAAGCGCGTGGCGGTGATCGGCGGCGGCAATTCGGGCGTCGAGGCGGCGATCGATCTGGCCGGTATCGTGGCGCATGTCACGCTGGTGGAGTTCGACGACAAGCTGCGCGCCGACGAAGTGCTGCAACGCAAGCTGCGCAGCCTGCACAACGTGCGCATCATCACCAGCGCGCAGACCACCGAAGTGCTGGGCGATGGCCAGAAGGTCACCGGCCTGGTCTACAAGGACCGTACCGGCGGCGACATCCAGCACGTGGATCTGGAAGGCGTGTTCGTGCAGATCGGCCTGCTGCCCAACACCGAATTCCTCAAGGGCTCGGTGGCATTGTCGCCACGCGGCGAGATCATCGTCGACGACCGTGGCCAGACCAATGTTCCGGGCGTATTCGCTGCCGGCGACGCCACCACGGTGCCGTACAAGCAGATCGTGATCGCGATGGGCGAAGGTTCCAAGGCTGCGTTGAGCGCGTTCGATTACCTGATCCGCTCCAGTGCACCGGTCAGCGCCGACAACGTCGCCCAGGCAGCGTAAGCGTACTCAAGCCAGCGCCCGGCCAGCCCGGGCGCTAAGCTCCAGTCGTACCCCGTCACCGCAATGAGGGCTGCTGCACATGAATCTGCGTGACCTGAAATATCTGGTCGCCCTGGCCGACCACAAGCATTTCGGCCGTGCTGCGACGGCCTGCTTCGTCAGTCAACCGACGCTGTCCACACAGATCAAGAAACTCGAAGACGAGCTCGGCGTGCCGCTGGTGGAACGTGCGCCGCGCAAGGTGATGCTGACCCCGGCCGGCCGCGAAGCGGCGATGCGCGCACGCGGCATCGTGGCCGAAGTGGAACAGATGAAGGAAGCCGCGCGGCGCAGCCAGGATCCGGAAGCCGGCACCGTGCGGCTGGGCATCTTTCCCACCCTGGCGCCGTATCTGTTGCCGCATGTGGTGCCGCGGATCCGCGAGCGGTTCCCGCGCCTGGAACTGCTGCTGATCGAGGAAAAAAGCGATCAGCTGGTACACCAGCTGCGCGAAGGCCGTCTGGATGCGGCGCTGCTCGCACTGCCGTTGCAGGATGAGCAACTGCATGCCGAATTCCTGTTCGAGGAACCCTTCGTGCTGGCCGTGCCGGAAGGCCATCCGCTGTCGCGCCACGACAGCATGACGCTGGACGATCTGTCCGAGCAGCGGCTGTTGTTGCTGGAAGACGGCCACTGCCTGCGTGAGCAGGCGCTGGATGTCTGCCATCTTGCCGGCGCGCTGGAAAAATCCGAATTCCAGGCCACCAGCCTGGAGACGCTGCGCCAGATGGTGGCTGCCAACGTCGGCGTGACCTTGCTGCCGCTGCTGGCGGTCAAACCACCGGTCGCGCGCTCGGAGAACATCCGCCTGATCCGTTTCCGCGAAGACAAGCAGCCCAGCCGCCGCATCGCCATGGCATGGCGCCGCAGCTCGGCCATGACCGCGTTCCTGGAGCAGCTGGCGCAGTTGTTCAAGGAGTTGCCGGAGAGCCTGTTTACGCTGGACCAGCCGGCGACCGGGCCCAAGGCGGTTGCGGCCTGAGGATTCGGGAATCGGGAATCGGGAATCGGGAATCGGGAATCGGGAATCGCAAGATCGTTTCATGTCTGCGGTTGCTTGGCGGGATGTTTTTTCACCTGTTCTCGGACATAAGCGACGCGCAAGCGTCGTTTTTTGTTTGGTGGGTGGTTACGACTCGATGTCTCTGGACGCACATGGCGGTTGTGGTGTCATTGGCACGTGGTGGACTCCCACGAGGCACTTCAAGTCAGTCGCTGGGTGATGGCAGATGGCACGCACCTGGGCGCTGCAGCGCTGCCTGCCTGATGCGCTGGCCACGGCCCGTTCCTCTCGGTGCCGCGCCTGCCGTACCTGACATCTGCCGTGGATTGCGCCATCTCGCCATGCATTGCGATCGGGCAGCGGCGCCCTCATCTGGGCAGTGAGGTTTGCCATGTTGGCGGGCCGTCATCGTCAAGGAGATTGCCATGACTTCGCAGCACCACAGCGGCTTGCCGCCGTCCATCCTGGTTTCCAGCCACGACCTCGCCCGGCTCGAGGCCCTGCTCGATTCCCCCGCTTTCAACAAGCACCCGGCCGCCACCGCGCTGAGTGACGAACTGGGCCGTGCACGCGTCGTGCCGCCCGACCAGATTCCCGGCGATGTCGTCACCATGCACTCCCGCATCGATTGCGAAGATGAGCTGCATGGCGAACGACATACGCTCACCCTTGTATATCCGCACGAAGCCGATGTGCAGCACGGCCGCATCTCGGTGCTGGCGCCGGTCGGCAGTGCGCTGCTTGGCCTGTCGGTCGGTCAGAGCATCGACTGGCGTACGCCCGACGGGCGCGACCTGCGTCTGCGTGTCAGCGCCGTGCACGATCAACATGCCCTGGCCGGCGCCTGACTTCACACGCCAGGCGCGCTACCGTAGCGCGCTGCGTCCTATCCACGACCCGTTCCACGATTCGAGAGAACCCGCATGACTGCTCCCTCCAAGCTTGCCCAGTTGCGTGACCTGTCCGTCGTCGTTGCCGACACCGGCGACTACGATGCCATCAAGCGCCTGAAGCCGGTCGACTGCACCACCAATCCCACCCTGGTCAAAAAGGCATTGGATCTGCCGGTGTATGCCGACCTGATCGAGCGCGAACTGGCCTGGGGCCGCGAACACGGCGGCGAAGACCGCACCAGCACCGTCAACGAAGTGGCCGACCGCCTCACTATCGGCGTCGGCGTCAGGCTGGCCGAGCTGGTCCCCGGCCGCGTCTCCACCGAGGTCGATGCCGACCTGGCGCACGACACCGAGGCGACCATCGCCAAGGCGCGCAAGTTCATCGCGATGTACGCCGAGCGTGGCGTGTCCAAGGACAAGATCCTGATCAAGATCGCGGCCACCTGGGAAGGCATCGAGGCTGCGCGCCAGTTGCAGCGCGAAGGCATCGACTGCAATCTGACCCTGATCTTCAACCGCTCGCAGGCGCTGGCCTGTGCGGAAGCGGGCGTGTTCCTGATCTCGCCGTTCGTCGGCCGGATCCTGGACTACTACGTCGCCCAGGGGCAGACCCCGGCCAGCATCGACGAAGACCCGGGCGTGGTGTTCGTGCGCACGGTCTACAACGAGTTCAAGCAGCGCGGCTCGTCCACCGTGGTGATGGGCGCCTCGTTCCGCTCCACCGCGCAGATCGAAGCCCTGGCCGGTTGTGACCGGCTGACCATCTCGCCGGAGCTGCTGGAAAAGCTCGACGCCGAACAGGGCGAGCTGCCGCGCAAGCTCTCGCCTGCGCAGGCCGACAACGCGCAGATCACCCCGATCGACAGCGACAGCTTCGCCACCGATCTGGCAGCCGACCCGATGGCCACCGAAAAGCTGGCCAGCGGCATCGACGCCTTCGACAAGGATCTGCAGGCACTGCGCAAGACCATCACCGACAAGCTCGCCGGATGATTGCAGCACCGCGGGTCGCAGTACCAACGCCTGCAGCCTGGTGGCTGTGGGCGTTTTGGTTTTTGCAGTCTGGCTGCGTAGCACACGATGCAGCCACGGCGTGTAAGGCAACGCCGCTGGCGATACTGGATTGGAAACTGCGACCGGCCTGGGCTGCCGTACTTTCCAGTCACCGTCGAGCTTGTGGGCGCATCGATGCCTGCGCAGCCGCCGCCGAGCTGCCATGCGCGCGTCTTGGCCTGAGCGGCGCGCGGATCTGCGTCGCTCTCCACGCGCCGCTTACACCCGCGCAAGCCGCACTGCCTAGAATCCGGGTTCCTCAACTGGCGTAGCGGACAATGGCAAACATTGCAGTGGTGATGGTCGACGGCGTGGCCGATTGGGAGATTGGCGTTGTCCTGCCGGCGGCGCGCGAATGGTTCGGCGACCAGATCGCCTTCGCCAGCATCGATGGTCAGCCGGTGCAGTCGATCGGCGGGCTGCGCATCACCCCGGACTTCGCCCTCTCCGATCTGGCGCCGCTGGATGCCGATCTCTGGATCCTGCCCGGCAGCGAGCGTTGGCAGGCCGGCGAAATCCCCGGCCTGAGCGGCCTGCTGGTCGAGCGCGTGCAGCACCAGCGCCCGGTCGCGGCGATCTGCGGCGCCACCATCGCCCTGGCCTATGCCGGCCTGCTCGACCAGCGCGCACACACCAGCAACGCGCTGGCCTTCCTGCAGGAACACGTGGTGCCGTATGCCGGTGCTGCGCAATACCGGCACGAAAAGGTGGTGACCGCCGATGGCGTGATCACCGCACCCGGCACCAGCCCGGTCGGCTTCGCGCTTGCCTGCATGCGACTACTGCATCCGGAACGCACCGACATGCTCGCCCAGCTGCGCGGCATGTTCGCCGGCGAGTTCGTCTGATCCGGCGGATTCCGGCACGCCTGGCGCATTGGCTGCACTGACTGGATGCAGTGGGTCGCCGCACCGATCCATCACACCGATTGGCGGTCGTGATTGACCGCAATGATCCGCCGGGCCGGTTCGCCGGTCAGCTACCCGCGGCGGTGCCGGCGCGGCTTACGCACGCCGCAAAAAAAAGATGGCCACGTCGTCTCCGACGTAGCCATTCAAGTTGCCTGGCATGCACTCCCATGCGCTGCCTGATCGTGATAACGCTGCCGGTCACTGTTGGCCATCGGCACGCCGCCACGATCACGTGGATGACAGCGCTTCAATCCGGCCCGCCTTTCCGTCAGGCATCCAGCCCGATCGGGCAGCTCACTCCCGTTCCGCCAAGCCCGCAGTAGCCATTGGGATGCTTGGCGAGATATTGCTGGTGATCGTCTTCGGCGTAGTAGAACGCGGGCGCCGGGAAACGGATCTCCGTGGTGATCGCGCCATACCCGGCGGCGTCCAGTTGCTGCTGGTACGCATCGCGGCTGGCAAGCGCAGCGTCGTATTGCGCCTGTGTCGTGCAATAGATCGCCGAGCGGTATTGCGTGCCGACGTCGTTGCCCTGCTGCATGCCCTGGGTGGGGTCATGGTTTTCCCAGAACGTGCGCAGCAACTGTGCGAACGACACCGACGCTTCGTCGTACACCACCAACACCGCTTCGGTATGGCCGGTCTGCCCGGAACACACTTCGCCGTAGGTGGCGTTGGGTGTCTCGCCGCCGGCGTAACCCACCGCCGTGGTGTACACCCCTGGCAGGTTCCAGAACTTGCGTTCTGCACCCCAGAAGCAGCCGAGCCCGAACTGCACCTGGGCCAGGCCGGTGAACTCCCCGCGCAACGGATGGCCGTTGATCAGGTGGGTGTTGTGGAGCGGTAGTGCCTGCGCGCGTCCGGGCAAGGCCTCGCCCGGACGTGGCATGCGTTGTTTGAAAGCGCCGATTCCCAGCATGGTGCAACTCCGCAATCGTGAGGATTGCCTGCTGGATGGCGCCGGCCGTAGCGGCTTTCAAGCCACTACGGCCAATGCGGCGTTACTTCCTGGTCACCGAGGCGGTGGCGGTGTCCACTTCCGGCATCGCCGAGCTGTGGTGATTGATGATCAGCCACTTGCCGTCGCGCTTCTCGTACACGAAGGTGTAGCGCGCCTGCACGTCGGTTTTCTTGCCGTCCTTGTCGGTCAGCGTGAAGGTGTAGACGCCGGCATCCACCGCGCTGTCGTCATCGAGCACACGCACGGTGCGGTAGTTGACGACGCCCTGCGGCTTCTTGGTCAGGAACATCTCGAAGTACTTTTCGATCTGCTCGCGCGAGGCGCGGACCTCGTTGGAGACGGTCGGCAGCAACACGCCATCCGGCGCGTACAGGTCGGCCACCTTGTCCGGATTGCCGGTAGCCAGTGCCGCGTTCCAGGTGTCGAACAGCGCGGCGACTTCGCGTTCTTCGCCGCCGGCCGGCAACGTGGCCTTGTCGGTGTAGTGCATCACGCCGCCAGCCAGCGCCGGGGTGGCAGCCAGAGCCAGAACCAGAGAGAACAGTGTGCGACGCATGGGAAATCTCCGTGTGGTTGAGGGGGGTGCCGCATCGGGCAAGCGCAGTATCGAAACCAAGCGGCCCCAACAATTCTGCCGACTGGCATATACTCAAATATGCTGATCGGCCTAGAGCGAACTCATGGAAACCCCTACCAATGCTGGCGATTGGCGCCTGACGCTACGCCGCGAAGCATCCGACAGCGCACGCTGGCAGGCGCTCTGGGAAGTCGCGGTGGCGCTGCGTCAGGCACAGACGCCGGAACAGGCCTGCGACGCGGTACTGGGCCGGGTGCTGCTGTTGCTGGGCCTGGAAGATGGCGCGGTGCTGGCACAGCGCGGGCCACGCGCGCAGGTGCTGGCCAGCCGCGGCCGCGCATTGCCGCCCGGTGCCAGCGCAGCCGGCGACAGCCATGAAGCGGCCTGGCTGATGCCACCGCGCCCGGCCGATATCCGCGAGGCCAAGGTACCGATCCAGGCGCTGGGCAGCACCCTGGGCATGCTGTGCGTGGCCTGGAACGACACCCGTCCCGCCCCCGGCAACGACGATGTACAGGCCCTGCAGGCCTTCGCATTGCTGCTGCCGGCGATGGTGGCCGAACCGGCCAGACCGCTCGCCACGCGTCGGCGCAAGCCGGTGCAGGACGACCGCCTGGCCGCGCTCAGCAAGCGCGAGAAACAGGTGCTGTCCCTGCTGCCGCGCGGCCTCACCAATGCGACGCTGGCAGCTGAACTGGGGATTTCTCCCGGCACGGTCAAAGTGCACGTGGAGCGAATCCTGCAAAAACTTGAGGTAAAAGATCGCACCCAGGCCGCGGTGTACGCGGTCCAAGCCGGACTCGCGCTATGAATGCAATGGCGGTGCGTTGGAACGATTGGCCGATCACCCGCAAGAGCCTGGCGGTGGTGACCCTGCCCCTGCTGCTGCTGGCGGTGGCCCTGATGGCGATCTACAGCGTGGAGCGGCAGAACATCGCCGCCGAAAACGATGTGCGGCAGACGCTGGAGGTGTTGAGCGATCTGTACGAAGCACACGCGCTATTGGCCGAAACCGCGGCCGGCGTGCGCGGGTATCGGCTGGTGCGCCGCGATGAATTCCTTACCCCATACCGCGATGCCGAGCCGCGCCTGCAACGGGTGGCCGAGCGGCTGTCGCAACGCATCACCGACCCGGGGCAGGCGCAACGGTTTGCGCGCATCAAACCGTTGTTTGCGGAAAAAATGCAGGGGTGGCGCCGGTTGCTGGCACCGGATCTGAGCCGCGAAGAAGAGATCCGCCAGCTGTGGGACGGCAAGTACAAGCTCGACATCCTGCGTGCCGAACTGCGCGAACTGCGCAATTACGAAACCGCGCAATTGCAGCTACGTACCGCCAAGGCGCAGGGGCTGCGCCAGCGCAATCTCATCATCACTTTAAGTGCGGCGATGCTGGGCGGCCTGGGCGCGGTGTTCGCGGTGGCGTGGTTCGCCTCGGCACTGTCCGGACGCCTGCGCACGCTGGCCGCCAATGCCGACCGGCTGGGCGAAGGCCTGCCGCTGGCGCCGCAACCGCGCGCCGGCGACGAGCTGGGCCAGGTCGGCCAGCGCCTGGCGCAGGCCAGCGAACTGCTCGCCGCACGTGCCGCCGAAGCGCAACTGGCACGGCGCGAGGCAGAAACCGCCAACCGCGCAAAGACCGAATTCCTGTCGCGCAGCAGCCACGAATTGCGCACGCCGCTCAATGCGATCCTGGGCTATGCGCAGGTGCTGGAAATGGATCTGCCCGAGCCCGGGCATCGCCGTCATCTGCAGCATATTCTCGGCGCAGGCCGGCACCTGCTGGGGCTGATCACCGAGCTGCTGGACATCGCGCGGATCGAAGCCGACCAACTGGATCTGAGCCCGGAGCCGGTCTCGGTGCGCGCTGCCGTCCACGAGGCCTTGGGCCTGATCGCCCCGGACGCGGACAAGCACGGCATCGCGCTGCAGCCGGCTGCCATCGACGGGCCGTGGACGGTGCGCGCCGATGCGCAGCGGCTGCGCCAGGTATTGCTCAACCTGCTGTCGAACGCGGTCAAGTTCAATCGCACCGGCGGCCAGGTGCAGGTGAGCGCGCAACCGGATGGCGAGCAGGTGCGCATCACGGTCGCCGACCAGGGCGCGGGCCTGACGCCGGCACAGATCGAGCGGCTGTTCACGCCGTTCGAGCGGCTGGGTGCCGAGCGCTCGGCGGTGGAAGGCACCGGCCTGGGCCTGGCACTGAGCAAGCGGCTGATCGAGGCCATGGGCGGGCGCATCGGCGTGGACAGCAGCCGCGATGGCGCGCGCTTCTGGATCTCGCTGCCGCAGGGCGAACCGCAACGCAGCGAGCCGGCGCGCGCCATCGTGCCGCCGAGTAACGCGGGCACGGGCGTATGCCGGCTGCTGAGCATCGAAGACAACCCGTCCAACCAGGCCCTGATCCGCACCCTCAGCGAACGTCGCCCGCAATGGCAGCTGCTGGAAGCGGCCAGCCTGGCGCAGGCGCGCGCGCTGCTGCAGCACGGCGTGCCGGATCTGATCCTGCTGGACCTGCATCTGAGCGACGGCAACGGCGAAGAACTGCTGCGCGAGCTGCAGGCGCAGCCGGCCACGGCCGGCGTGCCGGTGGTGGTGATCAGTGCCGATGCCACCACCGCCACCCTGGCGCGCGTCGGCAATCAGGGCGTGCGCGCGTATCTGACCAAGCCGCTCGATGTGGCGGAATTCTTCACTGTGATCGACGGACTGCTGGCATGACACGCGACGAAATCCTGGCTTCCCGCATCCTCATCGTCGACGACGAGCCGGCCAATGTGCGGCTGCTCGAAGACCTGCTGCAGCGCGAAGGCTTCCAGCAGGTCATCGCCACCACCGACCCATTGCGGGTGATGGGGCTGGTGTCGGCATTCGCGCCGGACCTGATCCTGCTGGATCTGAAGATGCCGGAACTGGACGGCTATGCACTGCTGGAACAGCTGGCGCGGCTGTCCGATCCCGGCCACTTCCTGCCGGTGATCGTGCTCACCGCCGACCCCAGCCGCAGCGCGCGCCATCGCGCCCTGGGCCTGGGCGCCAAGGACTTCCTGACCAAGCCGCTGGACACCTTCGAGGTCGCGCTGCGGGTCTGGAACGTGGCCGAAACCACCGTGCTGTTCAAACGCCTGCGGGCGCTGGCCGCACCGGATGCGGCACCGCCAGGGTGGCGCCAGCCGGAATGACGCGCGCACATCGTAGGAGCGCACCCGGGCGCGACGTGGCGTTTATCGGCACAGCCTCGTCGCGCCCGGGTGCGCTCCTACGACTTGCGCTGCGCTACAGCGCGCGGGTGACCTCGCCGCACAGGCCGATCTCTGCCAGTACCGCCTGTGCCTGGCTCAGGTGCAGGTCGGCCACGCAGACCTGCAGCACGCCGAAGGCAGGCAGTTCCCCGGCGCCGCCCAGGAGCGACTCGCCGAACACGAAGGCGGTGATGCCGGCATCCTCCAGCGCGTGCTTGGCCAGATGCGCGTCGATGATGTGACTTGCGCGATACGCGATCTGCATGTCAGCCGCGCTCCAGGCGTTCGCGCGCGGCGTCCTGCTTCCACTCGCGCAGTGCCGGCAGTGCATCCAGTGCAGCCAGGTAATCGCCGGCAGCCTCGAACAGCGGCACGCCGTAGCTGGCAAAACGCAGCGCGACCGGGGCGAACATCGCATCGACAATGCCGAAATCGCCGCACAGGAACTGCCCGGCATGGCCATGTTCGGCGCGCAGGCTGGCCCACAGCGCCTGGATGCGGGTGATGTCGCGCTCGGCAGCCGCGTCCCAGCGCGCCGGGCCAGGTGCGCGGGCCAGGTTCATCGGCAGCTGGGTGCGCAAGTCCACAAAGCCCGAGTGCATTTCCGCCGTCGCCGCGCGTGCCTGCGCGCGCACCGACAGCTCGGCCGGCCAGCCGCGGCCATCCAGCCAGCGTTCGTTGACGTATTCGCAGATCGCCAGCGAATCCCAGACATGCAGGGTGTCGTCCCACAGCACCGGTACCTTGCGGGTGGGCGAATAACCGGCGATGCGGGCCTGGAACTGCGGCGTATCCAGCGGCAGCGCGATCTCTTCGAACGGTACCTGGAAATGCCGCAGCAGCAGCCACGGGCGCAGCGACCAGGAGGACAGGGTCTTGTCGCCGATCACCAGGCGGGGCAAAGGCATGCGTGGGGCACTCCGAAGGATCGCCGCAGCGTACGCGCCGGCGGCGGTGCCGGCCAGCCCGCCGTGCCGCCTGCCGATGGCAGCCGGCCTGGCTGCGGCCAGCCCGTGCAGCCCCAGGCAGCAAGGCGCTTGCGCGCAGGATCACCGCGCGCAGGTGGCGCGCGATGTACGCCCCCGACACGCCGCCTACCCCTAACCGGTGCCACCGCCTAAACTTGCGGTTTACCTATTGCTGATGCGCGCATGTCCGAGACCCTAGCCACCGACGCCACCGCCCCGGCGGAGAAGAAAGACTTCATCCGCCAGATCGTCCGCGAGGATCTGGCCAGCGGCAAGCACACGGTCATCCGCACCCGCTTCCCGCCCGAGCCCAACGGCTATCTGCATATCGGCCACGCCAAGGCGATCTGCCTGGATTTCGGCCTGGCCTCCGAGTTCGGCGGGCTGTGCAATCTGCGCCTGGACGACACCAACCCGGCCAAGGAAGACCCCGAGTTCGTGGTCGCCATCCAGGACGACGTGCGCTGGCTGGGGTTCGAGTGGGCGCAGCTGCGCCACGCATCGGATTATTTCCAGGTGTATTACCTGGCCGCGGAAAAACTGATCCGCGACGGCCATGCCTTCGTCTGCGACCTGTCCGCCGAGCAGGTGCGCGAATACCGCGGCACGCTGACCGAGCCCGGCCGCAATTCGCCGTTCCGCGAGCGCAGCGTCGAGGAAAACCTGGATCTGTTCCGGCGCATGCGTGCCGGCGAGTTCCCCGATGGCGCGCGCACCCTGCGCGCCAGGATCGACATGGCCAGCGGCAACATCAACCTGCGCGACCCGGCGCTGTACCGCATCAAGCATGTCGAGCATCAGAACACCGGCAATGCGTGGCCGATCTACCCGATGTACGACTTCGCGCATTCGCTGGGCGATGCGGTGGAAGGCATCACCCATTCGCTGTGCACGCTGGAATTCGAAGACCACCGCCCGCTCTACGACTGGTGCGTGGACAAGGTGGACCTGGCCGCGCATCCGGAGCTGCTGCAGCCTCTGCTGGACAAGGGCCTGCCGCGCGAGGCCGCCAAGCCGCGCCAGATCGAGTTCTCGCGTCTGAACATCAACTACACGGTAATGAGCAAGCGCAAGCTCACCGCGCTGGTGGAAGAACAGCTGGTGGACGGCTGGGACGACCCGCGCATGTACACGCTGCAGGGCCTGCGCCGGCGCGGCTATACGCCGGCGGCGATGCGCCTGTTCGTGGACCGGGTGGGGATCAGCAAGCAGAACTCGCTGATCGATTTCTCGGTGCTGGAAGGCTGCCTGCGCGAGGACCTGGATGCGGCCGCGGCGCGCCGCATGGCGGTGGTCGACCCGCTCAAGCTGGTGCTGACCAATCTGCCGGAAGGCCACGTAGAGACGCTGAGTTTCTCCAACCATCCCAAGGACGAGAGCTTCGGCACGCGCGAGGTGCCGTTCGCACGCGAGCTGTGGATCGAGCGCGAGGATTTTGCCGAAGTCCCGCCCAAGGGCTGGAAGCGCCTGGTGCCCGGCGGCGAGATCCGTCTACGCGGCGCCGGCATTGCGCGCGTGGACGAGGTGATCAAGAACGACGCGGGCGAGATCGTCGAGCTGCGGGGCTGGCTGGACCCGGAGTCGCGTCCGGGCATGGAAGGCGCCAACCGCAAGGTCAAGGGCACCATCCATTGGGTCAGCGCCGCGCATGCGGTGGAAGCGGAAATCCGCCTGTACGACCGCCTGTTCTCGGTGGAGAAGCCCGATGACGAGTCCGAGGGCAAGACCTACCGCGACCATCTCAACCCCGAGTCCAAGCGCAGCGTGCGCGGCTATGTGGAGCCGAGCGCGGCACATGCTGCACCCGAGCAATCGTTCCAGTTCGAGCGTACCGGCTACTTCGTTGCCGATCGCCGCGACCATAGCCCCGCCACGCCGGTGTTCAACCGCAGCGTGACCCTGCGCGACACCTGGGCCAAGTGAGTCCGAACCGCGCCGGGTGCCAGCCATCCGGCGCGGGAATGGCGGCAGGCAGCCGCAGCCAGGCCTGCGGCGATCGGCGCACAGCTGGTGGTCACCGCGCGTGATCCAGCCAGCGGGGACGACGCCTCAGAGCGGTATCTTCTGAGTTGATGAGCAAGCGCAATGGAGACTGCGTGCCGCACTTCGTTGCATGCTGCATGGCATGAAGGAGCAGCACGATGCGTGAGCGCTTGATGGTGGGTGTTGCCTGCGGCATCGGCGCAGGTGCGTTATGGGGACTGGTGTTTCTGGCGCCGCAGTTGCTGGCGGCGTTTACGCCGTTGCAACTGGCCGTTGCCCGTTATCTGTCGTATGGCGCGGTCGCAGCCCTGGTGCTGGCACCGCGCGCGCGCCAGACCGCTGCGCGGCTGGGGCGCGCCGAATGGTGGGCGCTGGTGCGTCTGAGCCTGCTGGGCAACCTGATCTATTACGTGCTGCTCGGCAGCGCGGTGCAGTGGGCCGGCAGTGCGGCGACCGCACTGATCATCGGCCTGCTGCCGGTGGTGGTCACCGTGATCGGCACGCGGGCCGCAGGCGCGGTGCAGCTGCGACGCCTGGCCGCGCCATGCGTGTTGTGCGTCATCGGCGTGGCGCTGGTCGCCCTGGACACCTTGCAGCACGATGCCGCTCACCACGCCAGCGATCGCGCCACCCGCATCGCCGGCCTGCTGTGCGCATTCGGTGCACTGGTGTCGTGGTCGGCCTACTCCATCGGCAATGCGCGCTGGCTGCGGCGGCGCCCGGACCTGTCAGGTGGCGATTGGTCGCTGCTGACCGGCGTGGTCACCGGCGCATTGGCGCTGTTGTTGGCGCCGGCCGCACTGATCGGCAGCGCGCCACATGCACCGATCGACTGGGCCAGTTTCTGGGGCATCTCGCTGTTGCTGGGCATCCTGGCCTCGGTGATCGGCAACGCCCTGTGGAACCGGGCCAGCCGGGTGCTGCCGCTGACTCTGGTCGGCCAGATGATCGTGTTCGAGACGATCTTTGCGTTGCTATACGGCTTTGCCTGGGAAATGCGCCTGCCCACGCCACTGGAGCTGGCCGCTATCGCCTGCCTGCTGGTCGGCGTGCTGTGGTGCGCAGCACTGCATGCGGAAGCGAAATGACGCCGGCACCTGATGCACGCAGCGGCCTAGATTGCAGGCTGTGTCCGCCAGCAACGCCGCCATGTGCCTCCCACAACCATGTCCACGCCCGCCTGCAAACACGCTGCGCAGCGCGGTGTTCTCGCTGTCGTTCGGCCTGGCGGCCTGCTCGCCGCAGCCACCCGTCTCGAACGCGGTGACCCCGGCCGAGGTGTTCTGCACACTTCTTCCGAGCCGGCCAGATGACGATCTGCCCAGCGACCGGCGCGACGAAAGCATGCAGCAACTGGACCTTGCCACGCGCTGCCACTGGGCTCTGCGCAGACAGCGTTGACTGCGGTGAAACTGCAGGCGTGTTGCGGTCGCACGCCGCGCCCCGGCCAGCGTCATCAGCCGTAACGCGCGCAGGGCCCCGATCCCCGGGTTTTCCGTAGCTGATCCAGCGCGCGCCACATTCCGCGCATCCCGGGCTTACCATGGCCGCTCACCTGTCCTGATCGGAGCGGCCGCATGTCCCGTCTTTTGTCCCGGTGTCTGAGCACGCTGTTGCTGCTGGCCTGCCTGGTGTCGATCGGCTGCGTGGCCGCACCACCGGCCGATACCGCCGCGCAGCCTCCGGCGACCGACTCGGCAAGCGGCCCGGCCACCGGCAAACCGGTCACCGTGACCACCACCTGCCGCACCGACGCCGATTGCACGGTGAAGAACGTCGGCAACTGCTGCGGCGCCTTCCCGGCCTGCGTCAACGTCAACAGTGCCACCGACCCCAAGGGCGTGATGGCGCACTGCCAGGCCAGCGGCATGATGAGCGTGTGCGGCTTCCGCGAGATCAGCGCCTGCCAGTGCGTGGCCGGGCAATGTGCCGCAAAGGACGCCCAGGCCGATACACTGCGCCCCGCTCCCCCCTCTACAGAAATGGTCCACTGATGCTCTACGCGCAAGTCCACCTCACGCTGCCCGACTGGATCCACGCGCATGTCGACGACAGCCGCGCCTATCCCAGCGACGAGGACAAGGTGGCGCTGGCAATCGAACTGTCGCGGATGAATGTGCAAGAGCGCAGCGGCGGCCCGTTCGGTGCGGTCGTGTTCGGCCCGGACCACCGCATCATCGCCGCGGCGGTGAACCGCGTGGTGCCGCAGACCACTTCGCTGGCGCATGCCGAAAACATGGCCTACATGCTCGCGCAGCAGCGCCTGCAGACGCCGCGCCTGAACGATGTGCTGTCGCCGGTAACGCTGGCCACCTCCGCGCAGCCGTGCTGCCAGTGCTACGGCGCCACGGTGTGGGCCGGCATCGACCGCCTGCTGATCGGCGCACGCGCCGAAGACGTGATGGCGCTGACCGAATTCGACGAAGGCCCGCTGCCTGCCGACTGGGTGGGCGAGCTCACCCGCCGCGGCATCGAGGTGGTGCGCGACGTGCATCGCGACCAGGCCTGCGCGGTACTGCGCAACTATGGCGAGGGCGGCGGTGACCATTACTGATCTGCCCCGCAGCGATCGTGCACGCCAGGCACTGCGATGAGCGGCCTGCTGTGTTACTGCCGCCAGGGCTTCGAGCCGGAGCTGGCCGCCGAGTTGAGCGCGCGTGCCGCATTCGTCGGCATCGCCGGCTATGCGCGTACCCAGCGCAACGACGGCTATGTGCTGTTCGTCTGCGATGAGGCCGCACAACTGGCTGCCAAGCTGCACTGGCGCGAGCTGATCTTCGCGCGGCAGAAGCTGGTGGTGATTGCCGAACTCAAGGGCATCGACCCCAAGGACCGCATCACGCCGATCCTGGCCGCACTGGAAGGCCAGCCGCGTTTCGGCGATCTGTGGGTGGAACACCCGGATTCGGACGCGGGCAAGCCGCTGGCAGGGCTGGCACGCAGCTTCGGCAATGCCTTGCGTCCGGCCTTGCGCAAGGCCGGCCTGCTCACCGACAAGCCGCAGTCGCGCCTGGCACGGCTGCATATCTGTTTTCTCGATGGCGACCACGCCTTGCTGGCGGTGGCCGACAGTGCCGACAGCGCGCCCTGGCCTCTGGGCATTCCACGTTTGAAGCTGTTGCCGGAGGCGCCATCGCGCTCGGCGCTCAAGCTCGACGAAGCCCTGCTCACCCTGCTCGCACCGGACGAACGCGAAGCGCTGGTCAAGCCCGGCATGCGCGCCGCCGACCTGGGCGCAGCTCCCGGCGGCTGGACCTGGGTGCTCACCCGCCAGCACCTGCATGTCACCAGCGTCGACAACGGTCCGCTACGGGAGCATGTGCTGGAGACCGGCCTGGTCGAGCATCTGCGCGCTGACGGTTTTCATTGGAAGCCTGCGCAGGCACTGGACTGGATGGTCTGCGACATGGTCGAGCAACCGCGCCGCGTGGCCGAACGCATGGCCACCTGGATCCGCGAAGGCTGGTGCCGCAACACCATCTTCAACCTCAAGCTGCCGATGAAAAAGCGCTGGGACGAGACCCGCCTGTGCCTGGACCTGTTCGAGCAGCAAGCCGAGAAGTCGCTGATCGTGCGTGCCAAGCAGCTGTATCACGATCGTGAGGAGATCACGGTGTTGGCGATGCGGGGTTAGGGACTGGGATTCGGGATTGGGGAATCGGGAATCGTAAAAGCGGGGGATTGGTGGCGTTGTTGCTGTGGGTGCTGGCGGGTATCGCATTACTTTGGTGTGGCGTTCCACATCAGCGCAGTCGGCAGTGCTGGCAGTACGGCGTGATTGATCGGCAGCCGCTTTCGGTGCTGGACTGCACGGCCCTTGGGGACTTCATCGTGGCAGGCTGGTGCGCGCCAGCCTGCTCGTTTCGCTTCGGCGGGAAGCTCCGTTGATTGACGGAGCTTAGGCGCGATCAGAGCACGATTCGCTTGCTGCCCTCGCGGGCCGAGCGGTAGATCGCATCGACGATGCGGATGTCGCGCAGGCCTTCTTCGCCGGGCGCACGCAGCGGGGTGCCATTGATGATCGCCAGCGCGTCCTCGTCCATCTGCAGTGCCTGCTGGTGCGGCACCTTGGCGTCGAACACGCGCCCGTCGCTGGCCTTGCCGGTCACGCCCTGGTAGCTCTGGAACGGCGACAACTCATACCAGCCGCGCTCGCATTCGGCACGCAGCACATTCATGTTGTTGCCGAAGCTGGTCTTGCACTCGGCACGCACCGCGTTCGGGAATTCCAGGGTGAAGTCCATATGCTCGTCGACTTCGTCGAACAGCTCGGGGCGATCGGTCCAGCGCTTGGCGGTCACGGCCAACGGCTCGCTGCCCACCGTGTAGCGCGCGGCATTGAGCGGGTACACGCCCATGTCGTACATCGCCCCGCCGCCGAACTGGGAGCGCAAGCGCCACGGACGGTCGGCCTTGGTCGCATCGTGATAGCCGTTGTACCCGGCCTCGGCGCGCACACGCTGCATCGCGCCGAACGGCTTCTCGCTGGCCATCGCGATCAGGCGCCGCGTGTTGGGTTCGTGCTGCATGCGGTAACCGATGGTCAGCGCCACCTTGTTGCGCTTGCACGCCGCGATC
Source organism: Xanthomonas sp. NCPPB 2864 (assembly GCF_056675615.1). Classification (NCBI taxonomy): domain Bacteria; kingdom Pseudomonadati; phylum Pseudomonadota; class Gammaproteobacteria; order Lysobacterales; family Lysobacteraceae; genus Xanthomonas; species Xanthomonas sp. NCPPB 2864. The sequence goes on along the minus strand of NZ_JBWWVS010000002.1, from coordinate 546,174 downwards.
ATCGCCTCGCATTCGCCGGCATGCATCGCCATCGGCTTTTCGCACCAGACGTGCTTGCCGGCCGCCGCCGCGCGCAGCGTCAGCGGCGCATGCAGATGGGTCGGCGTGACGATGTACACCACGTCGATGTCGTCGTTGTCGGCGATCCGGTCGAAGTTCTCGTAGTTGTAGACGTTGCGGTCGGCGATGCCGTACTTGGCCTGCCACTGCGGAATCTTCGCGGGCGTGCCGGTGACGATGCCGGCCAGCCTGCAATGCTTGGTCAATGCCAGGCCCGGCGCGAGCTGTTCGCTGGCATAACTGCCCAGGCCGGCCAACGCCACGTTGAGCGGTTTGCCCGGCTTTTTCTTCGGCAATGCCCAGCCGGGCGCAGCAAGCAGGATGCCTGCACTGCCGAACGCGGCGAGCAAACGGCGACGTGTGATCGATTCCACGGACATGCAAACCTCCTTGGCAAGATTGAGAGCGGCTGACACCATCGCATGCGGTCGTCAGCGACGACGACACACTCGCACGGAGTGTCAGTGGGTACATGCCGCACCGCGCCCACTCACACTGCCCGCAGATGGGCGCAGTGCTGCTGTTGGTCGCTCGTCGGCCAATGCTGCCCGGGCACCTTACTTGATCGTGCGTGATCACCGCCATGGCCGCTGCGCACGTTCTGGCACACTGGCAACGATCCCATCTGGAGCATGCCGCATGACCGCTGTTGCCCGCCGCCGTTTCCTGCCATTGGCGTTGCTGTTGTCCAGCTCGCTGGCGATCGCTGCCGATGCGCCCTTTGTTGCGCGCGACCTGATCGGCGACGGCGCCTTCACCCACAATGCCGAAGGTCCTGCAGCCGGACCGGATGGCGCGCTCTATGCGGTGAATCTGGGCAAGGACGGCACCATCGCGCGCATTGCCCTGCACGCCGATGGCAGCGCCAAGGCAGAGGTGTTCGTGACCTTGCCCGAGGGCAGCACCGGCAATGGCATCCGCTTCCGCGACGGGACGATGTACGTGGCCGATTTCACCGGCCACAAGATCCTGCAGGTGAACCTGCAGACGCGCGCGGTCAGCACCTTCGCCTCGCTGCCCGACGCCGACGGCCCCAACGATCTGGCGATCGCGCCCGATGGCAGCTTCTATGCAAGCGACCCGAACTGGAAGGACAACAGCGGCCGCCTGTGGCACATCAGCCGCGAGGGCGTCGTCACGTTGATCGAATCGGGCATGACCACGCCCAACGGGTTGGACGTCAGCCCCGACGGCAAGCATCTCTACGTCAACGAAAGCATGTCGCGCAAGGTATGGGTATACGACCGCGTCGACGGCGGCCTGCGCAACAAGCGCCTGCTGATCAGCTTCCCGGACTTCGGCATGGATGGCATGCGTTGCGATGCCGACGGCAACCTCTATATCGCCCGCTACGATGCCGGGCAGATCGCGGTGGTCTCGCCGCAGGGCAAGTTGCTGCGCACGGTCGCGTTGAAAGGCCGCAAGGCCAGCAACGTCGCGTTCGGCGGCACCGATGGCAAACAGGTGTTCGTCACCTTGCAGGATCGTGGCGCAGTTGAAACGTTCAGGTCCGATCGTCCGGGCCGCGAAACCGGACGCTGAAACTGCTGCGCGCGTCGCAACGGTTCTCAGGTCGCGCAACAGCGTCCTGGCATCCTGCAGGTCACCCGTGGAGGACTCCCCATGCAACCGATCGAACTCAAGGACGCGGCTGCCTTCGGCAACGAATTCCTGCGCCTGACCCTGCTGCAGGGATTCCAATCGCTGACCAAGCGCGATCTGGAATTGCTGATCTTCGTGCTGCTCGAACGCGACGGCGCCATCTCGCGCAACAGCTCCAACGCAATGGTCGCGCTGCAGCTGCGGGTGACCTCGGCCAAGGTCAAGGCGCTGCGTCGCGACGGCTATGCGCGCTGGCGCTCGCTGGTACCCGAGGAAGGCGACGCGGCAATGCAGCGCATCGTCGCCAACGTGCTCACCGAAGACAACCTGCGCTCCGGTGCCAAGCACGTCAGCGAGCGTAGCCGCAAGGAAGGCTTTCTGGCGGTGCGCATCGAGCACCCGGACGATGCGCAGCAATTCGAACAGGCCATCCTGGATGTGGGTGCCTTGCCGGTGTACGAGCGCAATCGCGAAGTGGTCGCGGTACGCTTCGACACGCTGCTGAAAGTCGCCGAGCGCTGGGGCTATCTGCAACCGGACCCGCAGGCCACCGTGCGCGAACTGCAAAAGCTCACGCCCACCGCCGAAGAAGTGGCGGACCTGTTGAAGAAGGACATCGCGCAGGTGCGTTGGGAAGACGTACGGCGCGCGCTCAACAGCCTGGGCGCCAAGGCCGTGGCCAGCACTGCCGAGGGCGGTCTGAAGGGCTTGTTGAAGATCGTGTTTCCATTCATCCCCGGCTGAGCCGTTGTCCCGGGTGCAGCGTGCGAGGTAGCGATGCGGCCATTGGCTCCGAATCCCATCCCGGTTGCCGATGCCGCATCGCGCACGCCGCACCGTCAGCCTAGTGCATGCAGTTACTGTCGCCAGACATCGAGCGCACGTTGCACACCTCAGGACGCCCGACAGCCTCTATGCTTGCGGGCTGTTCCACATCAGGGGGATCTGATGACCACCGTTCGTACCGTTTCGTTTTCCGTATTGCTGCTACTCGGCGGCCACGCGCTCGCGCAACAGGCGCCAACGCCGGCCAGCAGCATGCCGCTGATCGATGTGCCCAATGTGATTCGCACCCAGCCGCTGTCCAGCGGCGAGGTCACCCATCAGGCCCAGCTGGAGCGCCCGCGCGGCGAGTCCAGCGTGATCGTGCGCTCGATCCAGCCCAACAGCGTGGTCGGCAGCTACCGCATCGACTTCCAGGCCATGGATACCGATGGCGACGGCAGCATCAGCCGCGCCGAGGCACAGGCCAACCCGGCACTGGCCGATGAATTCGACGCGCTCGACACCCAGCACAGCGGCCACCTGAGCCGCGAACAGCTGGCCGGCTGGTTGATCCAGTAAGGCATTCGGCAGCATCGCAAACAGGGCCGCGCGCGTCCGCGCTACGCAGGCGCGCACGGCCCTTCGTTTATGACCGCCACAACCTCTTGCAGTGCCCGCTTCGGTCGGCTAGATTGTATTTAACGGATACAATTTGGATGGATCGATGAGCGCTCGCCTGGCCCTTGCCGCAGACCTTGGCTATCAATTGCAACTGGCGACCCTGGCCTCCAGCCACGCCGCGCGCCAGGAACTGGCCGAACTGCACCTGACCCCGGCGCGCGTCACCGCCTTGATCCACATCCGCGACCAGCCCGGCTGCGACCAGACCGAACTGGGCAACCGCCTGCTGGTCAATCGCGCTGCCGGCATGAAGATCGCCAACGCACTGGCCGAGCAGGGCCTGATCGAGCGCCTGGCCGGCCGCGACCGACGCAGCAAGGGTCTGTACCTCACCCCGCTTGGCGAGCGCACGCTCGGCACCGCCCAGGGCTGCCTGGCGCGGGCGGTCGCGCGCACCTGTACCGGCCTGCAGGCCAGCGAGCAGCAGACCTTGTTGCGCCTGCTCTGCAAGTTGAACGCCAGCGCCACGTTGGAACGGGCAAACGTGCCGGACGCCGCGCTCGCCGAAGAACTGTGATTTCCACTCTGTACCGACTCGAAGGAGACGCCGCTTGAACGAGCATGACGTGGTATCGGTCCGCATCGAAAACCGCATTGCCTGGGTGAAGTTCGCACGCCCCGACAAACGCAATGCGATGAGCCCGGCGCTCAACCGCCGCATGATGGACGTGCTGGACGAGCTGGAATTCGACGACAACGTCGGCGTGCTGGTACTCGGTGGCGAAGGCACCGCTTGGTCGGCCGGCATGGACCTGAAGGAATATTTCCGCGAGACCGAGGCCCAGGGCCTGCGCGGTGTACGTCGCTCGCAGCGCGAATCCTACGGCTGGTTCCGCCGCCTGCGCTGGTACCAGAAACCCACCATCGCGATGGTCAACGGCTGGTGTTTCGGTGGCGGCTTCGGGCCGTTGTTCGCCTGCGATCTGGCGATCGCCGCCGACGAGGCGCAGTTCGGCCTGTCGGAAATCAACTGGGGCATCCTGCCCGGTGGCGGCGTCACCAAGGTCGCGGTGGAACTGCTGTCCATGCGCGATGCGATGTGGATGACGCTGACCGGCGAGATGGTCGACGGCAAGAAGGCCGCCGAATGGCGCCTGGTCAACGAAAGCGTGCCGCTGGAACGGCTGGAAGCGCGCACGCGCGAGGTGGCCGAGCTGCTGCTCAGGAAGAACCCGGTCGCGCTGAAGTACGCAAAAGATGCGGTGCGCCGGGTCGGCACCATGACCTACGACGAAGCCGAAGATTACCTGGTGCGCATGCAGGAAGCGGCCAATTCGTTCGACAACAACGCCCGCAAGGAAGGCATCCGTCAGTTCATCGACGAGAAGAGCTACAAGCCTGGCCTGGGCGAATACGACCTGACCAAAAACAGCGCCTGAGCACGTCCTACGGCGCCTGAAGCGATGCGCGCAGCACGCGCATCGCTGGCGCTGCCAGTGGTTTTCTGCACCGAGGAGGGAGTATGGAAGCCTTGTCCGCAACCCTGCGCGGGATCGCCGCGCGTGGGCCGTTGGGCCTGTTCATCGACGGCCAATGGCGCGCAAGCAGCGGCGATCGCGACGTCGATGTGATTGCCCCGCACACCGAACAACGCCTGCTGCGCTACACCGAGCCCTCGCCGGCGGACACCGAGGCGGCCATCGCCGCCGCGCGTGCCGCGTTCGACAGCGGCCCCTGGCCGCAGCTATCGCCGCAAGAGCGTGGCGTCGTGCTCAAGCGCGTGGCCGCACGGTTGCGTGCGCGCCTGCCGGAGCTGGCCGAAGCCTGGACGGGGCAGGTCGGCGCCACCATCGGCTTCAGTCGCCGCGCCTCGCAGCAGGCACCCGGCCTGTTCGACTATTACGGCGACCTGATCGCAACCCACCCATTCGTGGAGCCGCGTGCACGTGCCAACGGCGGCCGCGTGCATATCGTGCAGGAGCCGGTAGGCGTGGTCGCCACGATCACTCCCTGGAACGCACCGCTGGTGTTGCTCTGCTACAAGGTCGCTGCGGCCCTGGCGGCCGGTTGCACGGTGGTGGCCAAACCCTCACCGGAAACGCCGATCGACGCCTACATCCTGGCCGAATGCATCAGCGCCGCCGGCGTGCCCGATGGCGTGTTCAATCTGCTGCCGGGCGGTCGCGAGGTCGGCGAACAGCTGATCCGCCATCCGCAGGTGGACAAGGTGAGTTTCACCGGCTCCACCCAGGCGGGGCGGCTGATCGGGGTGGCCTGCGCCGAGCGGCTGGCGCGGGTCGGGCTGGAGCTGGGCGGCAAGTCGGCCGCGATCGTGCTGGACGATGCAGACATCGCCAAGCTGCTGCCCAGCCTGGTGCCCTACTCGATGCCGATCACCGGCCAGGTGTGCTTCGCGCTCACCCGGGTGCTGGTGCCGGCGCAGCGACGCGACCAGATCCTGCAGGCGTACTGCGCGGCTGTGGGCGCGCTCAAGCTGGGCGACCCGTTCGCAGCCGAGACCGGCATGGGCCCGTTGGCGCTTGGCCGCCAGCTCGAGCGCGTGCAGTCCTACATCGCACAAGGCCGCGCCGAGGGCGCGCGCCTGGTCATGGGCGGCGGCCGCCCGACGCATCTGCCGCGCGGCTTCTTCATCGAGCCGACGGTGTTTGCCGGGGTGACGCCGGACATGACCATCGCCCGCGAAGAGATCTTCGGCCCGGTGGTGAGCTTCATCGATTACCACGACGAGGCCGACCTGATCGCCAAGGTCAATGCCAGCGACTTCGGCCTGCACGGCACGGTCTACAGCGAGGACCCCGATCGCGCCTACCGCATCGCCCGCCGCGTACGCAGCGGCAGTCATTCGATCAATGGCATGTGGGTGGACTTCGACATGCCGTTCGGCGGGGTCAAACATTCCGGGATCGGCCGCGAAGGCGGCATCGAAGGGCTGCACGCCTTCCTCGAAACCAAGACCATCTATCTCAGTTAGGCCCTTCAGTCCACCGATCGCGCAATCACCAGAGCGCGGTCGCAACGCGATGCGACAGGCACTGCCTTGTCCATCGGTTCCTGCGGTGTGTCCGCACTTTCTGGTGAACGTTCGCCAGGTGTTTTCGCACACGCGTCAACCTTCAGCCGCAGCCGTCGCACTCACGCCAGTCACTCTCCCAATCTGCATTCGGAAGACAGCGCCATGACCATGCCGACCGACTCGATCTCCTTCCACGCCCGCCTCACCCCACACCGGCTTGCCGCCCGCGACCTGCTGCAGGACCGGCAATGGACGTACGCAGAACTGGATGTCTTGATCGGCCGTCTGGCCGCCTTGCTGCAGGCGCGCGGCTGCATCGATGGCGAACGGCTCGCCGTGCTGGCGCGCAATTCGGTCTGGCAGGTGGCGCTGCATTTCGCCTGTGGACGCGTCGGCGCGATTTACGTGCCGCTGAACTGGCGGCTGAGCACAGCCGAACTGGATGCATTGCTGCAGCGCGCCGAGCCACGCCTGCTGTTGGGCGACGACGTTGCGGCAGGGCGCGCCGATGTCGCCTCGCTGGCCGACTTCGTCGATGCGGCGAACACGCTCGAACCGGCGGACACCGGGTCGATTCCCCCCGAACGCATCAGCCTGATCCTGTTTACCTCCGGCACCTCCGGCCAGCCCAAAGGCGTGATGCTGAGCGAGCAGAACCTGCAGCAGGTGGCGCACAACTTCGGCGTCACCACGCGCGTGGATGCCGGCAGCAGTTTCCTGTGCGAAGCGCCGATGTTCCACATCATCGGCCTGGCCACCAACGTGCGCCCGGTGCTGGCGGTGGGCGGCTCGATCCAGGTCTCCAACGGCTTCGAGCCCAGGCGCACGCTGGGCTGGCTGAGCGACCAGTCGCTGGGCATCACCCATTACGTCGGCGTGCCGCAGATGATGCAGGCCTTCCGCAGCCAGCCCGGTTTCGACGCGGCGTCGCTGCGGCATCTCACCGCGCTGGTCAGCGGCGGCGCGCCGCATGCCAGCGATGACCTGCTCGGCTGGCTGGACGACGGTGTGCCGATGGTCAGCGGCTTCGGCATGAGCGAGGCCGGCACGGTGTTCGGCATGTCGGTGGACTGCGCGGTGATCCGCGACAAGCTGGGCGCAGTCGGCATTTCGACCCCTGCGGTGCAGACGCGCGTGGTCGATGGCGATGGCAACGACTGCCCGGTCGACATGCCCGGCGAGCTGTTGTTACGCGGCGCCAACCTCAGCCCCGGCTACTGGCGCGACCCGCAGGCAAGCGCCGCTGCGCTCGACGAGCACGGCTGGTTCCGCACCGGCGACATCGTGCGGCGCGATGCCGACGGGTTCTTCTGGGTCGTCGATCGCAAGAAGGACATGTTCATTTCCGGCGGCGAGAACGTGTACCCGGCCGAGATCGAAGCGCTGCTTGCCGATCACCCGCAGGTGCGCGAATGCGCAGTGGTGGGGATCGCCGACCCCCAATGGGGAGAGGTGGGCTACCTGGCGATCGTGCCGGCCGACGAGACGCCGGATCTGGAGCAGATCCGCGCCTATCTGATCGAACGGCTGGCCAAATACAAGGTGCCCAAACACCTGCGCGTGGTCGAGGCGCTGCCGCGCACCGCGACCGGCAAGCTGCAGAAGGCGCGCCTGAAAGATGCGCTGGCTAACGAAGTGTGATGCGCCCGGATCTGGATTACGCCGCAAGCAGCCGGCAGTGACGCGCAGGCTGCTGCCCCGCCACAACAGCGACACGGCAGCGGCCGATGCCAGACAGCACAACGGGCAGCCTGAGCTGCCCGTTGCATGCATGCCGCACTCCAGCGCCATCACGACATGGCAGCGGCTTGCGCCGCGCATGCCGCACTCAATCGATCACGCGGACTCGCCCAGCAACAGGTTGTCCTCGCTGATCTGGTCGTCCACCCACACCGCCCCCTGCTCGGCCATGACCGCCAACTGGTGTTCCAGTTCGCGCATCAACAGGCGCACGCCGGGCTTGTGGATGGCACTGCCATCGCGATAGATCACCCCGCCTGCGCGCGCCTGCGACGGCTGCTGCAGCTGGAAGGCACGCAGCTCGCCGCGTGCGATATCCCCGGCCACCATCATGCTCGGCATCACCGCGATGCTGTCGGTGCCGAGCAGGATCTCGCGGGTGAAGCTGGCCGAACTGGAACGCAGCTGATCGCGCGTGGCCAGCCCATGCTCGCGCATCACCTGCGCCACGTCGCGCTCGACATGCTGGCTCAGCGTCGGCAGCACCTGGCGATACGCAGCGGCTTCGGCGATGCGCACCTGGCCGTTGGCAAACAGGGGGTGATCGCTGCGCGCCACCAGCGCGATCGGGTCCTGGTACAGCACCTTGCGGATCAACGCGTCGTAGCGGGCCAACGGATACAGCCGGCCCACCACCAGGTCGATCTCGTTACCGGCCAGCTTGGGCAGCAGTTCGTCGGTGCGTCCGTGCAGCAGGCGTACCCGCAGCGTGGGTTCGGCGCGATACAAGGCGGCCAGCACGGCCGGCAACAGGCCGCTGGCGGCGACCGGCAACGCGCCCACGGTGATGGTAAGCGCGTCGTCCTGCAGCAGCCCTTCGAAGGTGTCCTGCGCGCGGCGCAACTGGCCGAGCACGACATGCGCGGTCTGTACCAGCACCTCGCCCATCGCATTGGGGCGCACGCCGCGCGAATGGCGCTCGAACAGCGGCGCGCCGACGATCTCTTCGATCTCCTGCAGGGCACGCGTCAATGCGGGCTGGGTGACGTTCAACACGCGTGAGGCGCGGAGCAGGCTTTTCTGCCGGTCCAGCGCCTCGATGACACGTAGATGCCGGACCTTGATGCGGTGTTCGAAGAACACGGAGGACATGGTCATGGGGGTAGACCTTACGTTGGGAAGTCGGGGAATGCGGCGGGACGGCACCAGGCCGCCGCCTGCAGCTCAGCGTGCATCGGGTACACGCCGGGTCTGCATGAAATCTTCGAAGGATTCGCCACGCATGATGGCGTAGACCTGCAGATTGGTCATGCGCACCACGCGGGCAAATTTTTCGATGACGAAGAAGTTGGCGCCGTACTGCACCAGCCCGAGCCAGTCGCGTGCACGGATCAGCGCCTTTTCATGCTCGGTGAGGCCGGCTTCCTGCATCAGGGTTTCGGAATCTTCGAGAAAGCGATCGCGCCATGGGGCGCGGATCATATGCCAGAAGAATCGGTTGATGCGCAACGCGCGGTTGCTGGTGCGCAGATCGAACAGGTAAGTGCCGCCGATCTGCTCCATGCCCTGTACTTGCGGATTCATCGGCCGGCCCTCATGCAGCATTCGCGGTAGACGTGGCGTGCGCGAGCAATTGCGTCGAAGACGGCGCGTCAGCGGCTTCGACGCCCGGCTCGTACAGCACCACCGTCATCGCGGTGGTGGTCATCAGGTAGTAGTTCTGATGCAGCTTGCGGATCGGCCCGCCCAGCGCGCCACGCATCGCCAGCCACATGATCTGCTCCACGCTTTCGGCGCCGCCCAGGCGCACGTAATCGGTGTGGGTGAGATCGGTCAGCGTTTCCGGCGCATGCTGGAAGCGGTCCAGAAATTCCATGTCCCAGTCGGTGTTGTTGAAACCGGTGCGCTCGCCGTGGATCTGGTGCGACAGCCCGCCGGTGCCCACCACCACCACCTTGAGATCCTCCGGATAGGATTCGATCGCCCGCCGCACCGCCTGGCCCAGGCGGTAGCAGCGGCGCGCGGTCGGCAGCGGGTACTGCAGCACGTTGATCGCGATCGGCACCACCGTGCCCGGCCAGTCCGGCACGTGCGGCCACAGCAACGGCAGCGGCGCCGCGCAGCCATGGTCGATCGGCTTGTCCTGAAAGACCGTCAGATCGAACTCGTCGTTGACCAGACATTCGGCGATATGCGCCTGCAATTGCACATCGCCGCGGATCGGCGGCAGGTTGCGCAGCCCTGCGCCTTCGTCGGCCACCGGGAAGCGCTCGCCGATGCCCAGGGCGAAGGTCGGATACAGGTCGAAGAAGAACGTCGTGCAATGGTCGTTGTAGAAGAACACCAGCACGTCTGCCTGCTGCTCGGCCAACCAGGCAGCCACCGGCGTGTAGCCGTCGAACAACGGCTTCCACAACGGATCCTGCTGTTTGCCCTTGTCGTAGGCCACCCCGATGGTGGGAACGTGCGAGGTTCCGATGCCGCCGATGATGCTTGCCATGCTGCACTCCTGCGATGCACGCCGGCCACTTTCCCTGGCCGGGTGCGCACCATTGATTGAGTCGAAATCCGTCCCGCCATGGGATCCCAACAACGCCGACCAGCCACTCCGGACCGCCAAAACGGTATCCTTGGGATCCAAAGTGCCACCAAGCGCTCTCATCTGCAAGGTTTTTATACCGGTTTTGCGAGTTTTCCCCGTCGAAGGAACGTGCGCTGCGGTACGGCGCGAGAGAATGGAGCCAATGGCGAACAACCACCGATTGCAAGCGGTCCAGCAGCTACGCGAACTGATCCTGTGCGGCACCTTTGCCCCCGGTGAGCGCATCACCGAAGCCGCGCTGGCCGAACGACTGGCCATCTCGCGCACCCCCATCCGTCAGGCCCTGCCGGCGCTGTGCCAGGAAGGCCTGCTGGTGCAGGCCGGCAACCGCGGCTATGCGGTGCGACGTTTCAGCCAGCAGGAAAGCCTGGACGCCCTGGCGGTGCGTGCCCTGATGGAAGGCATGGCCGCACGCGCCGTCGCCGAACAGGGCGCCTCGGCTGCGTTGCTGGCCACGCTGCATGCCTGTCTGGGCGAAGGCGACCGGATCCTGGCCTCGCGCAGCCTGGATGCCGACGACGAGCAGGCCTATGGCGCGATGAATGCCCGCTTCCACCGTGCCATCGTGGTGGCCGCCAACAAGCCGATCCTGACCGAGACCGTGGACCGGTGCACCGTGGTGCCCTTCGTCAGCCCGGTCAATGTGGTGTTCGGCCAACGCTCGCCCACCCTGGCCTACGACGATCTGTACTACGGACATCGGCAGCACGGCGCCATCGTCTCGGCCATCGAACAACGCGATGGCGCGCGTGCCGAGCTTTTGTTCCGCGAGCATGCCAATACCCAGCGCCACAGCATGGGCATCTGACGCGCGCACGGGTCTGGCGCGGACAGCGTGCACTGGCGAGGCCTGGTCTGGCGAAGCAGCCTGCACAGCTCAGAACTCGAACGTAGGACTACCCGGGCTTGCGCTGCATGCAGCGTTGCCTGCATCCGTCTGCGCCGCAGCATGCACGCAGACCCGCCGGCGTGCATGCTGCGGATATGTGCGTGCTTCCACGTCAAAGGGAATGCACGAACATCAGGTTGACGCTGGTGCCGGCCACCGAGTTCTTCACCTCTACCGGTAGATAGACATTGAAATTCAGCAGGTTGTTGGCATCCAGCCGCCAGGATAGCCCCGGCCCGAGATAGAACTGCATGCGTTTGCTGTCGGGCACACGCTGCCCGTTGGTGCGGTTGTCCTTCAGCTGCTGCAGGTAATACCCGTTGATGCCCAGGCGCAGTTGCTCGCTGACCTTGAACGAGCTGGCCAGGTTGGCCCACAGCACATCGCCGGCCTGACCATTGCGAAAACGGAATCCCGGGATCGGCGGTACGCCGCCGGCGCGATCGGTGCGGAAATTGTAGAGATAGTTCAGCCGCATGCTGATCTCCCAGTTGTCGCTGGGCTGCACGGTGAACGCCCAATGCGGCGCCACCGACCAGAATCCGGTGCTCTGGTTGATCGCGACATCGCGATCGAACTTGCCCACCGGAGCGAACGCATCGATTGCGAAGCGCTGGAAGAACAGGACTCGTCCGTTGCGCATCACCGGGTCGATCTGCAGCGCCGGGCCGAAGGAAATGTCGCCCATCCCGAACCCGTTGCCGCGCAACTGCACGGGGCTGTCTGCGGCGAAGGACATGTCGTAATTGACCAGCGGCACGATCGCATTGAGGCTCAGCGACGCGCGCTTCCACCGATAGGGCGTGACGTAGATCAGCTGGGTCAGCAGGACGCTGACACCGACCTTGGGATCGCGGAAGGCGGCCGAATCGTCGCCGCGCGCGTCCTTGATCGCGTCGAAGTCGTAGTGGCGTAGATACTCGATCACCGTCCAGCCCGGCGTCGAGGAGCCGAAGCCATCGAGAAAACTCGTCCCGCCCAGGTTGATGCCCTGCGGCGGTGCAGCGGTTTCCGGCACCGCTTGTGCGGATGCCGCAACGGGCACGCCGGCGCCCAGCAGTGTCAGCAAGGTCAGGACACGGCGCCGGTACGACGGCAACCGTGGCGGTGCAACGGCACAACGGGCAGATGAGCTCACGCGTTCCACTAGGCGATTCTCCAATGCGATGGATGGATGACTGCGGCGCGACGTGGGGGAGGAAAGCGGTGCTGCGGTACGCGGCGGCGGCGAACGCGCCGTCTGTGCGTCGTTGAATGGGTTAGAGGCAGCGATCAGTCAGCGCCGATGCGCATCAGCAAGGCGCCAAGCCGCTGCTTGAACAACCAGCGCCCCTGCTCCAGTACCAGCACGTCGTCGAAACTGCCGAGCAACGCAGGCGATTGAGCCGTCCAGGGCGGCGCCGTCGAGGTGTCTGCAGCGGTGTAGAGCAGGACCTTGCTGTGCGCATGCGCCAGGGTCGGCGACTGGATGCTGACCAGGGTGTTGAGCATCAGGTGACAGGTCGTCCGCGGCGGGCGCGCGCGGAACGATTGCAGAATCGCCTCGCGCCCGTGCACCGGCAGCTCCGGCGCACTGGGGCGGGCGAACACGCCGTCGGCAGTGAACAATGCGGCGAGCCCGTCGTGATCGTGACGATCGTTGAGCAGTGCGAATTGGCGAATCGCCTGCTCGCAGGCAATGATGATCGATGCATCGTCGGGCATGCAGCCTCCTCGGGGTGTTGCTGAAAAAACCGACACGCCTGGTCAGCGACGGCAGCGCACGCGCCGCCAGCCGGACCGGGCCGCCATCACGCGTCCTGCAGCCAGTCGCGCATTGCAGCACTGACGGCCGCGGGCGCTTCCAGGGGCGCCATATGCCCGCTGTTTTCGAAGACCACCAGCCGTGCGTGCGGGATCTGCCGCGCCATCTGCTGGTGCTGGGCCAGGGGGCTCCAGACGTCCTGGCGACCCACGCCCAGCAAGGTCGGGCAGCGGATCTGTGCCAGCACCGGCGCGGCATCGGGGCGCTCCAGCAAGGCTTCGATCTGGCCGGCGTAGGTCTGCACGCTATGCCGCTGCACCATCGCCATCAGTGGGTTCATCAGCCCGGCATCGGCGTGCCGGTCCGGATGCAGCATCGGCGGCAGCCATTGCCGTGCCAGCGCCTGCATGCCTTGCGTCTGCGCAAGCCGCACCAGCGCCGCGCGCTGCTCACGCTCGCCGTCGCGGCGTGGCGCAATACCGGTGTCCAGCAAGGCCAGGCGCTGCACGCGTTGCGGCGCCTGGCGCATGATCTCCAGCGCCACCCGCCCGCCCATCGAATGGCCGGCCACTGCGAACTGCGGCGGAGCGACGGCCAATACGTGTGCTGCCATCTGCACGATGCTGTCGAAGCCGGCGAAGTCCAGCACCTGCACCTCGGCCAGATCGCTCAGCGCCGCGCGTTGCGGCTGCCAGATGCTGGCGTCGCAGAGCAGGCCGCAGAGCAGCAGCAGGCCAGGTCGGGACGAATGGGTGGCGGAAGATGACATGGCTCGACTGTAGCCACGCCGGCTGCGCCCGTCGTATGGAACATGCTGCCCGCGCTATAAGCGAATCAACATACCAAGACATGGCCGCCAACGTGCGCGTCGCGCTGTCACGCGATCACGCGCTGCCGGAGGCGCGCTTCCACAGCACATCGACCAGCGGCGGCAACGTGCCGGCCAGCCCGAGCACCGACCCGCGCAACAGGGTCAGGTGCATGTCGTCGTTGGAGAACACCGTGTTGATCGCATCGAAGCCATAGGCGGCCACGGTGTTCTCGCTACGCCGGGTGCGCGCCCAGCGCTGCAGCCGATGCGGGGCGGCCCAGTCCGCACGCCTTGCCAGCGCATTGCGCACCTCATCGCGCAACGCAGCGACATCGCGCAGGCCCAGATTGACGCCCTGCCCGGCCAGCGGATGCACCACATGCGCGGCGTCGCCCAATGTCAGCACGCGGCCGCTGACGTATTGCTCCACGAGTTGCCGTTGCAGCGGAAACGCCGTGCGCGCGGAGACCACACGCACCTGCCCCAGCCGCGCCGCGAAGGCCTGGGTCAGCTCGCGCGAGAAGTCGGCATCGTCCAGCGCCAGCACGCGCGCGGCCTCGGCATCCGGCAAGGTCCATACGATCGAACTGCGGCCATCGGCGAACGGCAGGAATGCCAGCGGGCCGGTGGTCAGGAAACGCTGCCAGGCAGTGGCCTGATGCGGCTGTTCGGTCTCCACGAAGGCGACCACGCCGCGCTGCGCGTAGGCATGCCGCGACACCGGCAGACCGGCGAGCTCGCGCAAGGTCGATGCGGCGCCATCGGCAGCGATGGCCAGCGCCGCTTCCAGGCGGCTGCCATCGTCCAGGCGCAGGCGCACGCTGTGTGCATCCTGCTCCAGCTCGACCACGCGCGCCGGGCAATGCACCTCGATGCCGGCCGCATGCACGGCGGCCCACAGGCGATCGACCAGCACCGCGTGTTCGATGATCCAGCCGAGTTGTTCGCGGCCCAGGGTGTCGGCATCGAAGCTCAGCTCGCCACCACCGGCCGCATCCCAGACCCGCATGCGCCGGTACGGCTGCACGCGGGCAGCGCGCACCAACGCCCAGACGCCCAGGCTGTCGAGCAATGCAGCATTGTCGGCGGCAAAGGCATAGACGCGCAGATCGGGCTGGTCGGCCCGCCAACGCGCGGGCTCGCGGCCTTCGACCAGGGCCACGCTCAGGCCGGCATCGGCCAGCGCCAGCGCGCAGGCGGCACCGACCACGCCACCGCCAACGATCAAGGCATCACGATTACCACGACGGCTCATGCGACGCCCCTGCACAACTGCGGCACATCGCCCCGGAAACCCATCGCCCCGCCGACCAGCATCGACTGCAGCGGCGCCGCCTGCGAGGTGGCGAGCAGGCCGAGGCTGCGCAACGGCCGCAGCAACGGCGCCGGATTCCCGGTAAGCCGCGCCAGCCCGCTGGAAAACCCGATGGTCTGCTCGCGGTCCACGCGTCGGCGTGCCAGGTAACCGGCCAGCAATGCGCCGGCCCCGGCATCGCTGCGATCGTGCTCGATCAATTCGGCCAGCGTCAGTGCATCGCGCAAGCCGAGGTTGAAGCCTTGCGCGCCGATCGGATGCAGCGTCTGCGCGGCGTTGCCGAGCAGCACCACGCGCTCGGCGACCAACTCGTTGGCCAGCACCTGCACCAGCGGGTACGCGCTGCGCTCCCCGCTGGCGACAAAGCGCCCGGCGCGCCATCCAGCCGCCCGCTGCAACCTGGCCAGCCAGCCGGTCTCGTCGAGCGCGGCCACCGCCTCGGCCTCGGCGCGCGCCACGCAGTGGATCGCGCCGTAATGGCGGTCGCCGCGCGGCAACAGCGCAGTCGGCCCGTGCTCGCCGAAGCGCTCCCAGGCGGTGCCATCCGGTGGGCGGGAGGCACGCACCCGGGCCACGAACAAGGTCTGCAGGAAGTCGTGCGCATCGCTGCCGATATGCAGCAGCTCGCGCACTGCGCTATGGGTGCCGTCGGCGCCCACCACCAGCCGGGCCTGCACGCGCTGCTCGCCATCGGCGGTGGCAATCCGCAGCGCGCGCACACCGTCCTGCACCGGCTCGACCCCGATGCAGCGTGCCGGGCGATAGCGGCGCAACCGGGTCAGCTCGTCCAGGCGTGCCGCCAATGCCTCGCCGAAATCGCGCGCCACCACCACCTGGCCGAAGCTGTCGCGGCCGTAATCGGCCGCATCC
This sequence comes from Xanthomonas sp. NCPPB 2864, assembly GCF_056675615.1. Lineage (NCBI taxonomy): Bacteria > Pseudomonadati > Pseudomonadota > Gammaproteobacteria > Lysobacterales > Lysobacteraceae > Xanthomonas > Xanthomonas sp. NCPPB 2864. The sequence goes on along the minus strand of NZ_JBWWVS010000002.1, from coordinate 530,181 downwards.
AGCTGCACCCGGCCGAAGTCGCCCGCCCGGCTGACGTGGATGCGCCGGATCGGCCCGGGTGCGCTGCGCAGCTTGGCCATCACCCCCAGCACGCTCAGCGCATTGACGGTGGCGGCAGCAAAACTCAGGTTGCGCTGGTCGAACACCGCTGGCGGCGTGCCGGCCGGGGTGGCTTCCACCAGCCCGACATCCAGGCCGATGCGGTCCAGCGCAATCGCCAGGCTGGAGCCGACCAGGCCGCCGCCGACGATCAGAACGTCATGTGGATGTGTCATTGCCACATGATAAGCCTTCGCCCATGACCCGTTGCCGCGAGCGGGTGGGACAGCTTGCCGCGCCCTAGCTGGTCTGACGCGGCCGGCTGCTCGCGCAGGGAGCGCTGCCGGCCCTGGCCGGTGCAGGGCGCATCCGGGCACCCACCGATTTGCGTTCGTCGTGTCCAGCAACGGGGGCGGCCGGGCGGGCCACCGCAAAGCCGCCAATGGCGCGGGCGTGCCGGGTTCCACGCTACACTCGCCAGCCTGTGATCCGGCCACCCCCGCGCATGACTCCTCGCTCGCACGACACCTTGGTTTTGAGTCTGCTTGCCGTCCTGATGGCGGCCACGCGGATCAATCACTTCGCGCCGATCCCCGACGCGTCCTGGGCGGTGTTTTTCATCGGCGGCTTCCATCTGGCCGCGCGCACCAGGCTGGCGTTCCCGCTGCTGATGCTGCTGGCAGTGGCGGTGGATTGGCTGGTGATCACCAGCCAGGGCCTGAGCTTCTGGCGGCACTACTGCGTGTCGCCGGCGTACTGGTGCCTGATCCCGGCGTATTTCGCGCTGTGGGCCGGGGGCATGTGGCTGCGTCGGCAGTACCACGGCGCGCAGTGGAGCGCGCTGGCCCGGCTGGTGCCGGCGCTGTTGCTCTCGGTGGCGCTGTGCCAGTTGATCGCCCAGGGCAGCTTCTACTGGATCAGTGCCAGCGTGGCCGAGCCGACCGTGACCGGCTGGTTCAAGAACTACACCGACTGGCTTGGGCCGTATCTGCGCAGCGCCGCGCTATATGTCGCCGCTGCCGCGGCGATCCAGGTGGCCGCCGAGCGCCTGACCAGCGCGCCCGGCCAGACCCAGGCCGGCTGAGATGGGCAACCGGCTCTCGCGGATCTATACGCGCACCGGCGACGACGGCAGCACCGGGCTGGGCGACGGCAGCCGTACCGGCAAGGATGCGCTGCGGGTCAACGCCTACGGCACCGTGGACGAGGCCAATTCCGCCATCGGCGTGCTGCTGGCTGCCCCCGGCGTGCCGGAACCGATCGCCGGGCTGCTGACCACCGTCCAGCACCAGTTGTTCGATCTGGGCGGCGAGCTGTGCATCCCCGGCCATGCCGCCATCGATAGCGCCGATATCGATGCGCTGGAGCGCCAGCTGGACCTTTTCAACAACACGCTGCCCCCGCTGAAGGAGTTCATCCTGCCGGCCGGGGGCGAGGCCGCTGCGCGCTGCCACCTGGCCCGCACCATCGTGCGCCGGGCCGAGCGCGAGACCGTTGCGCTGTCGCGCCAGGAGACCGTGCGCAGCGAGGCGATCGGTTACCTGAACCGGCTGTCCGACCTGCTGTTCGTGCTGGCGCGCGTGCTGGCGCGCGCCGATGGCCAGCAGGAAGTGCTGTGGCGGCACGACCGCCGGCGCGGCTGACCTGCACATGGCACGGCGGACAGGCTAGATTTGCCCCATGTTGGTCTTTACCCATCCCGCCTGCCTCGGGCACGACGCCGGCCCCGAGCATCCCGAAAGCCCCGCCCGCCTGGAAGCGGTGGTGGAGGCACTGCGCGACGCGTTCCCGGACTTGGACTGGCGCGAGGCGCCGCTGGCCAAGCTCGGCGACCTGTGCCGGGTGCATGAGCGCGAACAAGTCGACGCGGTGCTGGAAACCGCCTTCGAAGGCCACCACCGGCTCGACGTGGACACCGTGATGTCGCCCGGCTCGCGCGCGGCGGCGTTGCGCGCGGCCGGGGCCGGCATCGCCGCGGTGGACGCGGTGATGCAGGACGCCACCCGCACCGCCTTCTGCGCCGTGCGCCCACCCGGGCACCATGCCACCGCGCAGGTGTCGATGGGCTTTTGCCTGTTCAACAACATTGCCGTGGCCGCCGCGCACGCGCGCGACCGGCATGGGCTGGAACGCATCAGCATCGTGGATTTCGACGTCCACCACGGCAACGGCACGCAGGCGATCTTCGAACGCGACCCGAGCGTGCAGTATCTCAGCACCCACCAGTCCGGGCTCTATCCGCACTCGGGCAGCGTTTACGAGCGCGGCATCGGCAACATCCACAACCTGCTGCTGCAACCAGGCAGCGACGGGCTGCGCTTCCGCAACGTGTGGGAAGACGAGATGCTGCCGCTGGTGGATGCCTTCCGCCCGCAGCTGATCCTGATCTCGGCCGGCTTCGATGCGCATCTGCGCGATCCGCTGGCCGATCTGATGCTCGATGCCGACGACTTCGCCTGGCTGACCGGCGCGCTGCGCACCCTGGCCGAGCGGCATGCCCGTGGCCGGGTGGTGTCCATGCTGGAAGGCGGCTACGACCTGCAGGCCTTGCGCGAAAGCAGCGTGGCGCACGTGGCCGCGCTGCGTTGAACCCTACCGGCGCCTTGCTCGCGCCCCCCATCGCGATGAACCTCGCCCTCCCGACCAGGGAGCTCTTCATTGCCCCTATGCGGGGTATACGGCAAGCTAGTCGCCATTTTATTGGTTGAATCACGCGTGCGCCGAGTTCTCCGCCTGCTGCCCCTGCCTTTGAGCATCGCCATCTGCCTCCCGGCCATGGCTGCCGACAAGCCGTTGAACTGGGGACTGTGCCCGGCCGTGGATCCGCTGCCAGGCTTCGACGGCGCGCCCGCCGCAGATGCCAAGGCCGCCGAAATGCGCCAGCAGTTGCCGACCGACATCGAAGGCGACCAGCTGTCAGGCACCAGCACCACCCCGCAGTACCAGGGCAATGTGGCGCTCAAGCGCGGCGACCAGTTCCTGGGCGCCGACAACCTGCGCATGGACACCGAGACCGGCAACTACATCGCCGAAGGCCATGTCCGCTACCAGGACACCTCCTTCCGCATGGTCGCCGACCGCGCCGAAGGCAATCAGGACACCGACGCCCACAAGGTCACCAATATCCAGTACCAACTGGTGGACCGGCGCGGCAATGGTGCGGCCGAGTCGGTGGACCTGCAGGGCCAGGTCGGGCAGATGCACCGCTCGACCTATACCACCTGCGATCCCTCGCAGCCGATCTGGCGCGTGCGCGCGCCGGAGATCGACGTCGACAACGAAGAAGGCTTCGGCACCGCCCGCAACGCCGTGCTGCAGATCGGCAAGGTGCCGGTGCTGTATTTCCCCTGGTTCAAGTTCCCGATCGACGACCGTCGCCAGACCGGCCTGCTGTTCCCACAGTTCGGCCTGTCCGGCCGCAATGGCTTCGACTACCTGCAACCGATCTACCTGAACCTGGCGCCGAACTACGACGCAACCCTGTTGCCGCGCTACATGAGCAAGCGCGGTTTCATGTTCGGCACCGAGTTCCGCTACCTGTACGAAGGCGGTCGCGGCGAAATCACCGGCAACTACCTGCCCAACGACAAGTTGCGCGACAAGGACCGCGGCAGCGTCTTCTACAGCGGCTACCACAACATCAATGATCACTGGCAGGCGCGCAGCAGTATCTCCTGGGTCAGCGATACGCGTTACGTGGAAGACTTCACCAGCCGCCTGAACGGCATGGGCTCGGCCTCTAGCGTGCAGAGTACCGTGGGCATCTACGGTACCGGCGAAACCTGGACCGCCGGCCTGATGGCCGACCGCTGGCAGCTCACCGACTACACGCTGGATGAGCAGTCGCTGCCCTACAACCGCCAGCCGCGCGCGTATTTCACCTGGGACAAGCCGTTCGGCATCTTCGAGGCCGGCGTGTATGCCGAGGCAGTGCGGTTCACTCACGATGATTCTTACTTCGTCAGGCCCCCATTGAACGGGAGCACCAGCGGCAATGACGATGATGACGATTACGTCCGCACCAATATCCGCAACAAAGAATATGGCAGCGGTTCGCGCCTTGACATCAAGCCCTACATCTCGATGCCGTTGTCCGGCGCAGCCTGGTTCTTTACTCCGACCGTGGCGTGGCGCTACACCACCTATCAGCTGGATTCGACGTTGGCCAACACCGCGCCGCTGACCGGTGATCGCTCCCCCTCGCGCAGCCTGCCGATCGCCTCGCTGGACGCCGGCCTGTATTTCGACCGCGAGACTTCGCTGTTCGGTACCAACTATCTCAATACGCTGGAACCGCGGATGTACTACCTGTACGTGCCGTACCGCGACCAGGACGATCTGCCGGTCTTCGATACCCGCCCGTTCACCTTCAGCTATGGCCAGTTGTTCCGTGACTCGCGCTACACCGGCGCCGACCGTCAGAACGATGCCAACCAGCTGACCCTGGCGGTGACCTCGCGCTGGCTGCGCCAGGATGACGGTCGCGAGAAGCTGTCGCTGAGTGCAGGCCAGATCCTGTATTTCAACGATTCGCTGGTCACGATCAACAACAGCACCAATTCGGCCGCCGGCAGCGAACAACCCATCGAACAGGGCAAGTCCGCCTGGGTGGCAGATGCCAACTACATGATCAACGACCGCTGGTCGATGGGCGCCACCTATCAGTGGAACCCGAATTCGCGCAAGGAAGATCTGGCCAGCCTGCGTACGCGTTATTTGCTCAACAACGACGGCATCATCAATCTTGCGTATCGCTACCGCCGTAACCCGACCAACAATAGCGACCAGCTTGAGCAGGCAGATTTCTCCTTCCTGTACCCGATCAACCCCAGCTGGAGTGCGGTCGGCCGTTACTACTACTCGCTCCTGGATCGCAAACCACTGGAGATGATCGGTGGCGTGCAGTGGGACAGCTGCTGCCTGGCGGTGCGCGCGCTGGTGCGCCGGTTCGTGCGCAACCGTGATGGCGAAATGGACAACTCCATCCAGGTGGAGTTCGTGCTGAAGGGCTTGAGCTCGTTCGGGCAGAACACGGACCGCACTTTGCGCCGTGCTATTCTCGGCTATTACCGCGACGACCTGTACCTGGTCCCGCCCAGCAATACCACGACTAATCCGGACGATTACGATCCGAACTTGATTCCATGACCAAGCCTTTCTCTGTTGTTCTTGCCTCGCTGCTGGTACTCACCAGCACGCTCTCGCCGTTGGCCTCGGCACAGCAATCCCAGCCGCTGGATCGCATTGCCGCCATCGTCGATGAAGACGTGGTGCTGCAGAGTGAGCTCGATCGCGCCGTACGCAACGTCAAGTCGCAGTACGCCGGCCGGGAAAACCAGCTGCCGCCGGACGATGTCCTGCAGCGCCAGGTGCTGGAGCGTCTGGTCCTGGTCAAATTGCAGGTCGGTCGTGCCGATGGCAGCGGTATCCGCGTCAGCGACGAGGAACTCAACCGGGCAATCGCCAGCATCGCCCAGCAGAACGGCACCACCGTCGATGGCCTGCGCCAGAAGCTGGCGGCCGACGGCATGGGCTATGGCGATTTCCGCGCTTCGGTGCGTGACGAAATCATCGTGCAGCGCCTGCGTCAGAGCTTTGCGCAGAGCCGCATCAGCGTGAGCGAAGGTGAAGTGGACACTGCGCTGGCGCAGCAGGCCACCACCGGCAGCCAATATCACCTGGCGCACATTCTGGTCGGCCTGCCGGAAGGCGCGACGGCCGATCAGATCGCCACCGGCCAGAAAAAGGTCGATGGCGTGAAGGCATTGATCGACAAGGGCGAGCTGGACTTCTCGGCAGCGGCAGTGCGGTATTCCGACAGCCCGAACGCGCTGGAAGGCGGCGACCTGGGCTGGCGCAGCCTGGACGAGATCCCCAACGCATTCGCCCAGCTGATCCGCGACATGCAGCCCGGTCAGGTCGCCGGTCCGTTGCGCGGCCCGAGCGGTTTCCAGTTGCTCAAGCTGGTGGAAATGCGCGACGCCAATGCCGGCGGCGAAAAGAAGCTGGTCACCGAATACAACGCACGCCACATCCTGGTGCGCATCAACGACAGCCAGACCGAGGCGCAGGCCAAGGCCAAGATCGACACGCTGCGTGCGCGCATCGTCGGTGGCGCCGATTTCCAGGCCACCGCGAAGGAGTCGTCCGAAGACACCAACAGCCGTGGCCAGGGGGGCGATCTGGGCTGGTTCCCCGCCGACGCATTCGGCCCGGACTTCGGCAAGCAGGTCGAAGGCCTGGCCGACGGCGCGGTGTCCGAGCCGTTCCGCACCCAGGCGGGTTGGCACATCGTGCAGCGCGTGGGCAGCCGTCAGACCGACGTCAGCGCCGAAAGCCAGCGTGCGCAGATCCGTGAAACGATCGGCCGCCGCAAGCTGGAAGAAGAGTACAACCGCTATCTGCAGGAACTGCGTGGCGAAGCCTACGTGAGCTTCCGCACCGGCGACCGCGCCGATGGCGATGCCAGTGCCGCTCCGGCCAAGCCAGCCGACCCTGCCGCGCCGACGCCGCCGCCGGCACAGCCGACACGCTGATTCGATGCTCCCGTCGCTCGCGCTGGTGCCAGGCGAGCCGGCCGGGATCGGGCCGGAACTGTGCGTCCGGCTCGCCCAGCGGCCGCGCTCGGATGCCCACCTGATCGCCTACGCCGATCCGGACACCCTGCACAGCGCCGCAAAGGCGCTGTCTTTGTCTGTGCGGCTGCTCGATCCGGACCAGCGCGCCCGCGCGCCCGGCGACCTGCCGCTGCATCCGATCCGTCAGGCGGTGCCGACCCGTTTCGGCACCGCGGACCCCGCCAATGCGGCGGCGGTCATTGCCGGCCTGCGTGGCGCTGCCGGCGACTGCCTGTCCGGCAAGCTGCAGGGCATCGTGACCGGTCCGGTGCACAAGGCGGCGATCAATGCCGGCGGCATTCCCTACACCGGCACCACCGAGCTGCTGGCCGAGCAGGCGGGCTGCCCGGTGGTGATGATGCTGGCCAACGCCATCGTGCGCGTCGCCCTGGTGACTACCCATCTGCCGCTGCGCGCAGTGGCCGATGCGATCACTGCCGAGGCCGTGGCGCGCTGCCTGCGCATCACCGACGCCGCGATGCGACGCGACTTCGGTCTGGAGCACCCGCGCATCGCGGTGCTGGGCCTCAATCCGCATGCCGGCGAAGATGGGCACCTGGGCCGGGAGGAACTGGACGTCATCATCCCGATACTGGAGCAGCTGCGCGGCGACGGCATGCAGCTGATCGGCCCGCTGCCGGCCGATACCGCATTCCTGCCGCAGAAGCTCAGCGGCTTCGATGCGGTGGTGGCGATGTATCACGACCAGGGCCTGCCGGTGCTCAAGTACAGCGGCTTCGAGCAGGCGGTCAACATCACGCTCGGCCTGCCCTATCCGCGCGTGGCGGTCGATCACGGCACCGCGCTGGAGCTGGCCGGGCGCGGTATCGCCGACCCGTCCAGCCTGATGGCGGCGACCGAGCTATGCGCGCGCCTGGCCGCACGCGGCTGAGCGAGGCCTGATTGCCAACAATCGACGGGGCGCAGCGTGCACGCAGCCCGTCTGGCGTGCCGGCGATGCGCAGAACCGGCACCGCGTGCAGGCGCTGCCACGTTAAACTGCGCACATGAATCATTCTTTCAGCGCACCGGCCAAGAAGTCGCTTGGCCAGCACTTTCTTGCCGACCGGTATTACATCGACCGCATCGTGCAGGCAGTGGACCCGCGCGCCGGCCAGCACCTGGTCGAAATCGGTCCTGGTCAGGGCGCGATCACCTTTCCGCTGCTGCGCAAGCACGGCGCACTGACCGTGATCGAATTCGACCGCGACCTGATCGCACCACTGACCGACGCCGCCGCACCGATCGGCGCGCTGAGCATCATCCATCGCGATGTGCTCAGTGTGGATTTCACTGCACTGGCCGATGGCACGCCGATCCGGCTGGTCGGCAACCTGCCCTACAACATCTCCTCGCCAATTCTGTTCCACGCGCTGGACCATGCCGGTGCGGTAGCCGACATGCACTTCATGCTGCAAAAGGAAGTAGTCGACCGCATGGCCGCCGGCCCCGGCAGCAAGGTGTACGGGCGCTTGAGCGTGATGCTGCAGGCGTATTGCGAGGTCACCGCGCTGTTCGTGGTGCCGCCGGGCGCATTCCGGCCGCCGCCGAAGGTGGACTCGGCGGTGGTACGGCTGGTGCCGCGCGATCCGGCCACGGTGCAGATCAGGGATCGGCGGCGCTTTGCCGACGTGGTGCGCGCCGGCTTCGGCCAGCGTCGCAAGACCCTGCGCAATGCCTTGTCCAACGTCTGCGAGCCCGCCCACTTCGAGGCCGCGCAGGTGCGTCCGGATGCTCGCGCCGAACAACTCGAGGTCGCGGATTTCATCCGCCTGGCCAATGTCGAGCCGGCTTGAGCGCCGCTCCCACACGGTTTTATTTAGACTTTCCGCATGCACGATGATCCGCGCTACCGGGTCGAGGTCGAGGTGTCGCCCCGCTTCCTCGCCCATCAATCGACCCCCGACGAAGGCCGCTATGCCTTCGCCTACAGCATCCGCATCCAGAACGCGGGGGCCGTGCCTGCGCGCCTGATCGCGCGCCATTGGCAGATCACCGACGCCAACGGACGCACCGAACGGGTGGATGGCGAAGGCGTGGTCGGCGAACAGCCCTGGCTGCGTCCCGGCGAGGCGTTCAGTTACACCTCCGGCGTGCTGCTGGAGACCGAGCAGGGACAGATGCAAGGTCATTACGACATGGTGGCCGACGATGGCACCGAATTCACCGCCCCGATCGCCGCCTTCGTGCTGAGCGTACCCAGGACGCTGCACTGATGGATGCTGGACTGATGGAGCGCACGCGATGAGCGTCTGGGCAATTGGCGACCTGCAGGGGTGTTACGACATCACCCAGCGCCTGCTGGAAAAAATCAACTTCGACCCCGCGCAGGACACCCTGTGGTTCTGTGGCGACCTGGTCAACCGCGGCGGTCAATCGCTGGAAACGCTGCGCCTGGTGCATTCGCTGCGCGCGCATAGCGTGGTGGTGCTGGGCAACCATGACCTGTCGCTGCTGGCGATCGGCGCGCGTTCGGAAGAGGAACAGCGCAAGGTCAACCCGGATCTGCTGCGCATCGTGCTGGCCGAGGACCGCGACCTGCTGCTCGACTGGCTGCGGATGCAGAAGCTGGCGCACGTGGACCGCGAACTGGGCTGGATGATGATCCATGCCGGGCTGGCGCCGAAATGGACCACGCAGATGGCCGAGAAACATGCGCGCGAGGTCGAGCAGCAACTGCAGGGCGGCGGCTATCGCAAACTGCTGCGCAACATGTACGGCGATCAGCCGGGCTGGTCGCCGGGCCTGAGCGGGTACGACCGCAGCCGCGCAATCATCAACCTGTTCACGCGAATGCGCTATTGCACCCCGCGCGGGCGCATCGCCACCGACGACAAGGGCACGCCGGGTACCCAGGCGCAGGGCCTGTATCCCTGGTTCGAAGTACCGGGCCGGGTCGAGCGCGATCTCAAGATCGTCTGTGGGCATTGGTCCGCACTCGGGCTGACCATCACCCAGGGCGTGCATGCCATCGATACCGGTGCGGTATGGGGCGGCAAGCTCACCGCCTTGCAGCTGGATACCGACGAACTGCGCGTGGTGCAGGTGCCGGGAATCCCGATCACGCAGCCGCAGAAGACCGCACAGCGCAGCCGGCCACCGCGCCGCCGGCAACGCCAGCGCGGCGGTGGCGGAGACAATGCGAACGCAGGCACCGGCTCCGCCGCTTCCAGTGCCGCCCCGCCCGCTGCCACTGCGGACTAAGTAACGGGCGTGGCGGCGCACTGCCGCAGCATGCCGGGGTAATGCCTCGGCGCTTGCGAATCAGCCTGATCCTGCATCCGCCACGTGACTGGCACGCTTGCACATTGGGCCTTTCGGCACGCAAGCGCATCGATTTGCATCGCTGTCTCGAAACCGCCGGACTGGCATGCCCCCGGCAGCACCATCGTGCGTGCGCGGCTAAGTGAGCTCAGCGCCGCTGATAGTCCACGTAATCGAATGCGAAGGCATGCCGCGCATCGGCCGCATGCGACGCGCGTTGCACCGGTTCCCACACGGCCGGGTCGATCGGTGGAAAGTAGGTGTCGGCCCGTTCCACGGTGGTGTCCACTTCGGTGACAGCCAGCAGGTCCGCACGCTCCATGGTCAGGCGATAGACCTCGCCGCCACCGATCACGCACAGCTCCTGTGCACCGGCCGCCTCGGCCTGCGCAATCGCCTCATCGAGCGACGCCACCGCCTGCATGTCTGCGAACGGCACCTGCCCCGAACGCGTCAACACCAGGTTCAATCGCCCCGGCAAGGCACGCCCCAGCGACTGCGCGGTCTTGCGCCCCATCAGGATCGGCTTGCCCACGGTCAGCGCCTTGAAGCGCTTGAGATCGTCCGGCAACTTCCACGGCAATTCGTTGTCGCGGCCGATGGCGTTGCTGCGGTCGAAGGCGACGATCAGGATAAGTTTCATGCAGCGGACGATATCCCTTCGAACATCAAATCAATGTGTGGCATCACTCAGCCAGTGAAGCGACGCTCACACCGCCACCGGCGCCTTGATCGCCGGATGCGGGTCGTAGCCCTCGATGGCGATGTCCTCGAAGCGGAACGCGAACAGGTCGTTGACGGCGGGATTCAGGCGCAGGCGCGGCAGCGCGCGCGGTGTGCGGGTCAGTTGCTCGCGCGCCTGCGCGAAGTGATTCGAATACAGGTGCGCATCGCCCAGCGTGTGCACGAAATCGCCCACGCCCAGGCCGGTGGCCTGCGCCACCATATGCGTCAGCAGTGCATAGCTGGCGATATTGAACGGCACGCCGAGAAAGATGTCGCCGCTGCGCTGATACAGCTGGCAGCTGAGCTTGCCGTTCACCACATAGAACTGGAACAGGCTGTGGCACGGCATCAAGGCCATCTGCGGCAGCTCGCCGACATTCCAGGCGCTGATCACCAGCCGGCGCGAATCCGGGTTGCGCTTGATCTCGTCCACCAGCCATTGCATCTGGTCGATCTCGACGCCGTCCGGGCCGGTCCAGCGCCGCCACTGCTTGCCGTACACCGGGCCGAGATCGCCGTTGTCGTCGGCCCATTCGTCCCAGATGCGGACCTGGTGGTCCTTGAGATAGCCGATGTTGGTGTCGCCCTGCAGGAACCACAGCAGCTCATGGATGATCGAGCGCAGGTGCAGCTTCTTGGTGGTGACCAGCGGAAAGCCATCATTGAGGTCGAAGCGCATCTGCCAGCCGAACACGCTGCGCGTGCCGGTACCGGTGCGATCGGACTTCTCGGCGCCGTGTTCCAGCACATGCTGCAGCAGGTCCAGATAGGGCTTCACTTGGCCGCCTCCGCGCCCGCGGTATGCGCCAGCATCGGCTGCAGCACCGGCGCGCGGCGCGACATCGCCAGCAACACCAGGCCGCCGATGATCAACGGCAGGCTCAGGATCTGCCCCATCGTCAGCCAGTTGAAGGCCAGGTAGCCGATCGGTGCATCCGGCACGCGCACGAATTCCACGATGAAACGGAACACGCCGTACAGCAGCGCGAACATCCCCGACACCGCATAGCGTGCGCGCGGCTTCATCGAGAAGGTCCACAGCACCACGAACATCACCACGCCTTCCAGCGCCGCCTCGTATAGCTGCGAAGGATGGCGCGCGAACTGGTTCAACGCACCGGCGGCGTACTGCGCCTGGAGTTCTGCCGGCAACTTGCCGGCCAGTTCCGGTGCAAGCGGGAAGATCACGCCCCAGCCGGCATCGGTGAACTTGCCCCACAACTCGCCGCCGACGAAATTGCCGAGCCTCCCGAAGCCCAGGCCCAGCGGCACCAGCGGCGCCACGAAATCCATCACGTCGAAGAAGTGCAGCCGGTGCTTGCGCGCCCACAGCCCGCAGGCGATCAGCACGCCCAGCAGGCCGCCGTGGAAGCTCATGCCGCCCTGCCACACCTTGAACAGGATCAACGGGTTGGCCAGCAGGCTGTCGAACGCATAGAACAGCATGTAGCCGATGCGCCCGCCCAGCACCACGCCGAGCATGCCGTAGAACAACAGGTCGGAAAATCCGTCCATGTCCACGCCCGGCAGGCGGCCGCGCAGGATGCGCGAGCGCCCCAGCGCCCAGGCAGAGAAGAATGCGGCCAGGTACATCAACCCGTACCAGTGCACCTGCACCGGTCCAAGCGAGAAGGCGATGGGGTCGATGGCGTGCAGATAGATCATGCGGACCGCGGATCACGAAAAAGCGAGGCGTCTATTCTGACACCTCGCACGCGTTCAGCCTAAGAGCTGGGGACGATCGGGCAGCTCATCTTCATGCTGGGAGCCGGCAGCGGCAGGAAAATGCTCGGTCAACAGCTCGGTTACCGCCTCGATCCCGGCCAGCACCGCCGCCTCGTGCTCGCCCTCGCGCAGGAACTGCTGCATGCGCCGGCACACCTCGGCCCACTGCGCTTCCGGCACCCGGCTGCGCAGCCCACGGTCGGCGACCACTTCGATGGCGTGGTCGGCCAGCAGCAAATACAGCAGCACCCCGTTATTGGCTTCGGTGTCCCAGGTGCGCAATTGCGCGAAGGCCTGCTCGGCACGCTGGCGCGCGGTGTGCCCGCGCCATAGCGCGTCCAGCGGCAGGTCGGCTTCCACCGCCACCATGACCTGGCCGGTATGGGTGCGCTCGCTGGCGGCAACCGCCGCCGCGATCGCGTCCATGCAGCCGGCCGGGAAACTGCGCTGCGCCGAGGGCGCGAAGACATGCCTGAGCCACCGCATTACCAGCTCCCCGAGGCGCCACTGCCTCCCGATGATCCGCCGCCACCGCCCCAGCCACCGCCGCCGACAAAGCGCCCCGGCGAACCGGACGCCAGGCCGGCCAGCAGCCCGATCACCGCAGCGCCGGCGCTGGCGAACAGCAGCGAGGTAAACAGCAAGGCGGCGCCACCGGCGGCGACGCCGGTCAGCAGCGCGCGCAGCGGCCGTGGCAGGGCACCAAGAATGCCGCGCGCCACCATCGCGACCACAAAACCGATGAACAAGGCCATGATCCAGCCGCCGCCACCCGAGCCATTGCCCGCGCCGCCATCGGCGTGCCCGCTGACCGGCGCGGGCAAGGCCTCGCCCTCGATCAGGCCGGCCAGCGTCGCAGTCGCCGCACTGATGCCACCGGCGTAGTCGCCCTCACGGAAGCGCGGCGCCAGATACTCCTGGATGATGCGGTTGGCCGTGATGTCGGGGATCGCGCCTTCCAGGCCGTAGCCGGGCTGGATCCGCACCCGGCGGTCGTCCTTGGCTACCAGCAGCAACACACCGTCGTCCACGCCCTTGCGGCCGATCTTCCACTGGTCGAACACGCGCTGGGTGTACTGCTCGATCGGCTCCGGCTGCGTTGTCGGCACGATCAGGACCTGCAACTGCGCGCCCTTGCGCTGCTGCAAGGCCAGCGCCTGCTGCTCGAGTTGCCGGGTCTGCGTTGCGTCCAATGTGCCGGTGGTATCGACCACGGGCGAGCGCAGTGGCGGAATGGCTGCCAGATCCTGCGCCAGCAGCGAGGCCGGCAACAGCAACAGCGCCAACATCCAGAACACCCGCATGTAGTTCTTCCGCATTCGCAACTCCTGGCTGATTAGCACTGACACGTCATCGGCACTGGCTTGACTGATCCTTCTCCCTGCGGGAGAAGCTGCCCCGAAGGGGCGGATGAGGGTGCGAGCGAAGCTTCGTCCAGTTGGAATAGCACGAGGACTTCACCCCATATCCTCCCCTCCCCCGCTCCGCCACCCGGCCCTCGCTAGCAGCGCGGGCGCTCCAGGGCACGTGCGCCAGCGGCGCGCAAGCCGTGCCTTATCGCCCCGAGGGCAGAGGCTTGATGTGCCGCGTCTGAAGTCGATTGCTCCAGCGAACGATGGATAGGTCGACATGGCCCAGCTAACAGTCCCACGCCATGCCATGCACGACACGCAGCAGTTGATGGCGCGCAGTTTGCGATTGCTTACTGCGCAGGCGCGGGCTGCTGCTGCGGCGCCTGCTGATTACCGAAATCCACCTGCGGTGCGCGCGAAATCTGCGCCTCGTTTTCCACGCTGAAATTGGGCTTGGGTTGGTAGCCGAAGATCTTGGCGGTGATCACCTGCGGAAACGAACGGATGTAGGTGTTGTACTCCTGCACCGTCTGGATGTAGCGACCGCGCGCCACGGTGATGCGGTTTTCGGTGCCTTCCAGCTGCACCTGCAGATCGCGGAACGACTGGTCGGATTTCAGCTGCGGATAGTTTTCGCTGACCACCAACAGGCGCGACAGTGCGCTGCCGAGTTCGCCCTGCGCCTGCTGGAACTGCTTGAGCGAGGCTTCGTCGTCGGCATTGACCTGGATCTGCCCGACCCGCGAGCGCGCATTGGTCACCTCGGTCAGCACCTGGCGCTCCTGCTGGGCATAGCCCTGCACGGTGCGCACCAGATTGGGAATCAGGTCGGCGCGACGCTGATATTGATTCAGCACCTCCGACCAACCTGCCTTGACGCCTTCTTCCTTCTGCTGGATCGCGTTGTAGCCGCAACCGGACAGCGAGACGGTCAGGATCAGCAACACCAGGGCGCGAATCAGGACGGGCATGCAGGCGATTCCGTTGAAAGAGAGCCGCAGCATGCCACGCGGCGAGTCAAGCCGGCATGCACGCGTGCGCCTGGCAGGCGATTCGACCAGGCACTATTACGCCCGGCCATCGGCAGAAGCAGTCGCGGCATGCCGCGTGACAGGTTGATACGTCAGCTGGCGCGATCCGGTGCGTCCCATCGCAACGAAGGTCTCCATGCACCTGCCAATCCAGTCGCCTACAGAAGCCGACTGGCAGCTGCGCGTCGCGCAGCCCACACTCTTCAGAGCAAGCGCGGCAGCAGGATCAGCCCCCAGCACAGCAGCACATTGATCAGCAGCAGGAACACCGCAGCCGAGCCCATGTCCTTGGCGCGGCCGGCCAGCACGTGGTGCTCGGGGCCGTAACGTTCGATCACCGCCTCGATGGCCGAGTTCAGCAGTTCGGCGGCCAGCACGATCAGCAACGGCGCGATCAGCGCAATGCGTTCCAGGCCGGACTGGCCAAGCCACAGCCCCAGCGGCAGCAGAACTGCCGCCAGGCACACCTCCAGCCGAAACGAGGATTCGTGCAGCCATGCCGCGCGCAGGCCCTGCCATGACCAGACCGCTGCCTTGAGCATGCGGCGCGGACCGCGTGGCACGTGTCCCAGTTGATCGGCCATGCGTCAGTGCTTCCGGCCGCAAGGGCATATCTGGGGACGGCTCGAACGCATGGCGTGGTCACTGCTGGGGAAAGTGCGAATCTTGCACCGTCGTGCAGCGCGCCGCCAGGGCGTGACCGAGTGCCGCAACAGCTGGCGTTGGGCCTGCAAGGCCGTCAGATGCTGCCGCATGGCGCAGTCTTTTCCACATTGCCGGTGCAGGCCCGGCGGCAGGCTCTGCGAGCAACCCGTGGCAGGCGCTGAACGCCCGCCGGTTTGCCCTCGGCTTCCAGCCTGTCGCACCATGGTGGTCCGCTTCACTGTCGCAGGTTCTTTCGCATGACCAAACATCCCTTGCGCACGCTGCTGTGCGCGCTTGCCTTGTTGTCCGGCCACGTCCACGCCGCCGCCCCGCACACCGCGCCACAGATACCGGCGCAGGTGTCCAATCCCGCCTGGGAAGACGACATGCGGCGCTTTTCCGACAGCGATGCGCAACAACCGCCGCCCAAGCACGGCATCGTCTTCGTCGGCAGTTCGTCGATCCGTTTCTGGGACACGCTGGCCCAGGATTTCCCCGGCATGCCGGTGATCAATCGCGGCTTCGGCGGTTCGGAGGTGCGCGACAGCACCTGGTACGCCGACCGCATCGTGGTCCCGTATGCGCCGCGCCAGGTGGTGCTGTATGCCGGCGACAACGATCTCAACAGCGGCCGCACGCCGCAGCAGGTGCGCGATGACGTGCTGGCATTCGTGCAGCGCATCCGCCGTGATCTGCCCACCGCGCGCATCAGCTATCTGTCGATCAAACCCAGCCCGTCGCGCGCGCATCTGCTGCCGTCGATCGTCACTGCCAACCGCCTGATCAAGGACGCACTCGCGCCGCTGCCGCACGTGGACTACGTGGACGTCTACACGCCGATGCTCGACGCCGACGGCAAACCGCGCGCCGAGCTGTTTCGCCAGGACATGCTGCATATGACCGCCGATGGCTACGCCATCTGGCGCAAGGCGGTGGCCCCGGTGTTGGAGCAGAAGTAGCGCCCTGCAGGTCGATCTGGCGAGGCGCTTGCCAGATCGGTCGATCAATTGCAGCAAGCGATCCCGCAGATGCAGCTGGCGTCTGCGGTGGATCGCCACGGCGCGCGGGATCAATGCAGCGCAGTCGAAAACACCATCATCGCAACCGCAAACGGCGCCCCAGGCGCATGCAGCGCGCCTGCCTCGTCAGCAGACGATTCCAGGCGACCCGCATGTCGCTAACGCCACCACTACCTCAGGCCACCACCACTGCAACCGAGGTGCCGACACCGGACTCGCTATGCAGCTCGATCCGCCAGCCGAAGCGATCGCACAGCCGGCGCACGATCGACAGGCCCAGACCGGTGCCCTGCGGGCGGGTGGGATCGGCGCGGAAGAACGGCTCGAATGCGCGCGCGCGCGCTTCCTCGCTCATGCCGATGCCGGTGTCGCGCACGATGATACGGTCCTGGGCGACTTCCACTTCGATGCTGCCGGTGTCGGTATAGGCACAGGCGTTGCGCAGCAGGTTGCTGAGCACCACCCGCATCACCCGCGGCGGGGCGAACATCTGCAGGCTGCGGTCGCCGACCATCGTCAGGGACACCGGCTTGTCGCCCAGCAGTTCGCGGGCGCTGTCGACTTCCTCGCTGGCCAGTTCGGCGGCATCGAAGGTTTCGCTTTGCGGGTCGATCTCCGCCTCGCGCGCCAGGATCAGGAAGGCGTCGATCACCGCTTCCATGTCGCGGCCGGCACGCTGGATCCGGCGCAGGCTGCGCTGGGTGCGCTGCGACAGTTCGTCGTCGGCCAGCGCCATGTCGCTGGCCACCCGGATCACCGTCAACGGTGTGCGCAGCTCATGGCTGGCATCGCGGGTGAAATTGCGCTCGCGTGCGACATGGTCGCTGACCCTCTGCCCCAGCGCATGCAGCGCGGCGGCCAATTGCCGCGTCTCACCCTGCAGATCGGCAGGCAACCGCTCCGGCGCCAGTTCGTCGACATCGGGATTGCGCGGATCCCACTGCGACACGCGCCGCGCCAGCCAGCTGATCGGCGAGACCAGCCGCTTGGAAATCCGGTAGGTCACCCAGAACACGCCATAGATCGCCAGCAGCACCAGCATCGCAGGCACCACCCCGAACCAGAGTGTCAGGTGCGCCGCGCGCGAGCGTGGGAACACCAGGTACAAGCGCCCTTCCGGACGTTGATCGACATACACCAGGGCGTCGGCGGCGGCCACTTCGCTGAAGCCCGGCGACAACTGCCGCAACGCCGCGGGCGCAGGATCGCGGCCCTGGCCGGAAGGGGAAAAATAACCCTGGATGTTGCGTGTATTCGGCGGCGGATTGCTCGGCGCGCTCTTGTGCAGGCGCCAGAAATGCACTGCCTCGTCGGCAAGCACGGTGCGCACCAGGCTGTACTTGATCACGAAGGACAGCAGATAGCCGCCCAGCACGATCGCCAGGCTCGCCAGGGCGACCTGCAGCAGGAAGGCGAGACGTATTTTTCGTGGAAGCCCGTGCGGCATTGCTGCATCCAGGGGAGAGCGCCGGATTATAGGCAACGCTTCCGTAAGCCCGTCGTGCAGCCAGACGGCAGCACGCGGAAGCGACAGGCGCGTGGGCGCCTAAAGGAGGTGACCGGCCGCCAGAACGGCGGCCGGCCGGTGACATCAGGCCATCGGCTGGGCGATGTCGGCGATGCGGTAGCCGGCGCTCTGCACGGTGTGCAGCAACGGACGGTCGAACGGCTTGTCGATGATCTTGCGCAGGTTGTACAGATGGCTGCGCAGGGTGTCCGAATCCGGCAACCCGTTGCCCCAGATCTCGCGCTCAATTTCCTGGCGGGTGACCACCCGCGGCGACTCGCGCATCAGGATGGTGAGAAGGCGCAGGCCGATCGGCGAGAGCTGCAGCTCGGTGCCGGCGCGGGTGGCGCGCATGCTGACCGGATCGAGCACCAGGTCGGCGACCTTGAGCACTTCCGAACCGACCTGGCGGCGCTCGCGGCGGATCAGGGCACGCAGGCGCGCTTCCAGTTCCTGGATCGCAAACGGCTTGGTCAGGTAGTCGTCGGCACCGAAACCCAGACCGGTGAGCTTGTCGTCCAGCGTGTCGCGGGCGGTCAGCATCAGTACCGGGGTGGACTTGCGTGCGTCGTTACGCAGGCGGCGACACACTTCGATGCCGTCCAGACGTGGCAGCATGAGATCCAGCACGACCACGTCGTAGCTGTTCTCGGCGGCCAGACGGTAGCCGTCGAGTCCGTCCTGCGCATAGTCGACCTCGAAGCCACGGCCTTCCAGGTACTCGCCGATCATTTCAGAGATATTGCGGTTGTCTTCGACGACCAGCACGAGGCCGGACGTTTCCTTGGTCTGACGCATGGACTTTCCTCGGTCTTCAGCTTTGTGAAACATGCCGGATCGGCAGTGGAAAGGGCGTGAAGACCAACTAACGTTCTGTGACGGTGCGCGGTGGCCGCCGGTTGTCAGCGCCCGAGCAACGGACGCAGCGCCGGCCACACCGTTTCCAGCACCCTGGGCTGGGCAGCGGCAGTGGGATGCAGGCCGTCTGCCTGCATCAGGCCTGGCTGCAGCGCGACCTTTTCCAGGAAAAACGGCACCAAGGCGGTCTTGTACTGCCTGGACAGGTCGGCGTAGCTCGCCTTCAGGCGCTCGCGGTAGGCGGGGCCGTAGTTGGGCGGCACATCGATGCCCAACAACAGCACCTTCGCCCCGGCCTGCTGGCTGAGCTGGATCATCTTTTCCAGGTTGCCCTTGAGCTGGGCCGGGGTCAGGCCGCGTAGCGCATCGTTGCCGCCGAGTTCGATCACCACCACGCCGGGGCGGTGCTTCTGCAGCAGGCCGGGCAGCCGCGTCAGCGCACCGGAGGTGGTTTCGCCGCTGATGCTGGCATTGACGACCGCCGGTGGCGTCGCCATGTCACGCTTGAGGCGTTGGTCCAGCAAGGTGACCCAGCCGGACTGCACCGGGATGTTGTGCGCAGCGCTCAGGCTGTCGCCGACCACCAGGATCGGTGCGGTCGCCACCGGACTTTTGGCAGAGGCAATTCCCGGCGCAAGCAGGGACAGTGTCAGCAGCCACAGGACCAGCGCGCCATATCGCAGTGTTCTTTCACGCATTCGGAGATTCCTCATCGACAGTCTGGCCCCCCGCTCCAGCACCCGCACCGCCATCGACGTCCGCGAGGTCGGCAAGTCCGTCAGCGGACCGGAGGGAACACTCCACATCCTCGACAACATCAGCGTGACGGTCAGTGAAGGCGACAGTATCGCCATCGTCGGCGCGTCCGGCTCGGGCAAGACCACCCTGCTCGGCCTGCTGGCCGGGCTGGACCTGCCCAGCCGCGGCAGCATCGCGCTCTCCGGCCAGCAGCTGGGCCAGTTGGACGAAGAGGCGCGTGCCGCCCTGCGCGCGCGCGAGGTGGGCTTCGTGTTCCAGAGCTTCCATCTGCTGCCGGCACTCACCGCCGAAGAAAACATCGCACTGCCGCTGGAACTGGCCGGGCGCGAGGACCCGGCGCGGGTGCGCGAGGTGCTGGAGGCGGTGGGCCTGAGCGCGCGCGCGCGCCACTACCCGCGCCAGCTGTCCGGCGGCGAGCAGCAACGTGTGGCGCTGGCACGCGCCTTCGTGGCCAAACCGCGCATCCTGTTTGCCGACGAGCCCACCGGCAGCCTGGACCAGGCCACCGGCGCGCAGATCAGCGACCTGCTGTTTGCGCTCAATGCCACCAGCGATACCACCCTGGTGCTGGTGACCCACGACATGACGCTGGCGCAGCGCTGCAACCACATCTACCGCATCGACAGCGGCCGCCTGCACGCCCAGCCCGGTTCGGCCGCATGAACGTGCTGCGCCAAGCCGCGCGCGCGGTGCGCCGCGAATTCCTGGCCGGCGACCTGCTGACCGTGTTTGCCGCGCTGGTACTGGGCGTGGCAGTGATGACGGCCGTCGGCACGCTGGTCGATCGGGTGACCCTGGCGCTGACCTCCAGCGCGGCCGAGGTGCTCGGTGGCGATCTGGGCGTGACCGGCCGCCAGGAGATTCCGGCCGACTTCGCCGCGGAAGCGCAGCGGCGTGGCTTGCAGAGCACGCGCATGGTCAGCTTCCCCAGCGTGCTGTTCCATGGCGACGCCAGCCAGATGGCCAATATCCGCGGGGTCGGCGCGGGCTACCCGCTGCGTGGGCAATTGCTGGTGTCCGCGGACAGTGCCGGCATGCAGGGCAAGCCTGCGGGCGCACCGCCGCCGGGCCAGGCCTATGCCGATCCCCGCCTGCTGGAGGCCCTGGGCCTGCGCGTGGGCGAACAGCTGGAATTCGGCGCCGGCCATCTCACCATCACCGGCGTGCTGCGTGCCGAACCGGATGCCTCCGGCGAGCTGATGCAGCTGTCGCCGCCGCTGCTGGTCAATCGCGCCGATATCGCTGGTGCCGGCCTGCTCGGCCCGGGCAGTCGCGCTTCGTATCGGCTGATGTTCTCCGGCGCGCCGGAGGCCATCGCCGACTTGCGTGCCTGGCTGAAACCGCGCGCCAGCGAATACCGCCTGGTCGGCATCGAGGACACCCAGCGCGGCATGCGCGCGGCGTTCGATCGCGCGGGGCGCTTTCTGGCCCTGTCGGCGTTGCTGGCGGTGCTGTTGTCAGGTGTGGCGACTGCCTTGGCAGCCAACCGCTTTGCGATGCGGCGTATCGACACCGTGGCGGTGTTGCGCTGCCTGGGCGCACGTCAGCGCGACATCCTGGCGATGCTGTCGCTGCAATTGCTGTTGACCGCGATCCCTGCCTGCCTGGTCGGTATCGGCTTAGGCATGCTCGCGCAGGAAGGCCTGGTGCAGGCGCTGGGCAGCCTGATCCCGAACCGGCTGCCGCTGCCGCAGGCCACCCCTGCCCTGGCGGGCGCAGGCATCGGCCTGGTGCTGTTGCTGGGCTTCGGCCTGCCGCCGCTGCTGCGGCTGCGCAACGTGCCGCCAATGCGCGTGCTCAACCGCAGCTTTGCCGCGGTGCCGCCGAGTTCCTTGCTGGTCTACGCCGCGGCATTGGCGGCCACGTTGGCGCTGACCGTGTACGCGACCGGCAACCTGGTGCTGGCCGGCTGGGTGCTGGGTGGCCTGGCCGCATTGGCGCTGGTGGCGATGGCGCTGGGACTGGGTCTGCTGGCCCTGCTGCGGCCGATCCAGCACCGCCTGCGCG
Organism: Xanthomonas sp. NCPPB 2864; assembly: GCF_056675615.1. NCBI lineage: Bacteria > Pseudomonadati > Pseudomonadota > Gammaproteobacteria > Lysobacterales > Lysobacteraceae > Xanthomonas > Xanthomonas sp. NCPPB 2864. Next base: position 508,632 of record NZ_JBWWVS010000002.1, on the reverse strand, counting down.
GCGCCTGGAAGCTGGGCCTGGCCTCGCTGACGCGGCGCCGCGGGCTGAGCGTGGTGCAGCTGGTCGGGCTGTCGCTGTCGTTGTGCGCGCTGCTATTGCTGGCGGTGGTCGGCCCCGGCCTGCTCGGGCAATGGCGCGATCGGCTGCCGGCGGACACGCCCAACTATTTCCTGATGAATATCCAGCCCGAGCAGACCGAACCGGTGCTGCAGACGCTGCGCGGCCTGGGTGTGCAGGATGCGGCCGTGGAGCCGTTTTCGACCGGGCGCCTGGTGGCGATCAACGACAAGCCGCCACTGCGCGGCGACCGCGATCCGGCCGACGATGGCGACGGCGACAACCGGCCGGTCAATTTCTCCTGGCGGCATGCATTTCCGCCGGCAAACACCTTGCTGGAAGGCAAGTTCTGGGCGGCCGACAGCACCGCGCCGGAGGCCTCGGTGGAAGAAGGCTGGGCGCAGCGGTATCAGCTCAAACTGGGCGACCGCATCACCCTGCTGCTGGGCGAGCAGCAGCGCAGCTTCACCGTCACCAGCATCCGCAAGGCCGACTGGGACTCGTTCCGGGTCAATTTCTTCCTACTGCTCAACCAGGGCTCGGTCGGCGATGCGCCGTACAACCTGATTTCCAGCTTCCACCTGCCGCCCGGCAATGCACCCAAGCTGGCGGCGCTGAGCCGCGACTACCCCAACATTTCGGTGCTGGACATCGATGCGATCCTCGGCCGCGTACGCGAGGTGATCGACCAGGTGGCGCAGGCGGTGCAACTGGTGATGGGTTTCAGCCTGCTGGCCGGCGTGCTGGTGCTGCTGGCGGCCTTGCAGGCCACCGCCGGCGAGCGTCGCTATGACAGCGCGGTGCTGCGCACGCTGGGCGCGCGGCGCGGCCAGTTGCGTGGTGCGGTGCTGGTGGAGTTCGGCGCGCTCGGTCTGCTGGCGGCGACGCTGGCGGTGACCGCCGCCGCGGTGATCGGTGCGGTGGTCGGGCAAAAGGCGTTCGAGATCGCATTGACGCCGGACTGGCCGCGCCTGCTGCTCGGCGGCGCGTTTGGCCTTGCGCTGAGCCTGCTGGCCGGCTGGTCGGGCACGCGACGCATCCTGTCCACGCCACCGGCGTTGGCACTGCGGACCGATTAAGGCCGGGTCGGTTGAACCCGCGGACGGGCGGCGCGCAGGCGTCGCCCGTCCGCGTTCCGTCACACCGCTGCATATACCGGCAGCGCATAAGCACCTTGCCAATCGTACGTTCGCAGCGGCGACCGGACTGCCTACAGTGGTGTGTCCGGCCGCCGGCCCAGGCGGCCATCCGTTGCCGTCGAGGTGCCACCGTCATGGCCAGCGTCACTTCCGCTGCGCGTGCGCAGCCGCCGCGCGATGCGGTTTCCACAGAGCATTCTTCCAGTGTCCGGATCGTACCGTTCGATGCCCCGCTGGGCGCCGAAGTGATCGGCCTGGATCTGTCACAGCCACCGGATGCAGACACCTTTGCGCGCATCCATCAGGCGCATCTGGACTACCACGTGCTGGTGTTCCGCGAGCAACGCATCACACCGGCGCAGCAGGTCGCTTTCAGCCGTCGCTTCGGCCCGTTGCAGATCCATGTGCTGCGCAACTTCCAGTTGCAAGGACATCCGGAAGTGCTGGTGGTATCCAACATCAAGGAGAACGGCGAGCCGATCGGTCTGGGCGATGCCGGCCACTACTGGCACTCGGACCTGTCGTACAAGGACACCCCCAGCCTGGGATCGTTGTTGCATGCGCAGGAACTGCCCAGCGAAGGCGGCGACACCTTGTTCGCCAACCAGCACCTGGCCTGGCAGACCCTGCCCGACGCGCTCAAGCACGCGGTGCAGGACCTGCGTGCCGAGCACAGCTATCTGGCCAAGTACGAAGAACTGCGTGCGCGCAATCCGTGGCGCCCGGCGCTGACGCCGGAGCAGATTGCCGAAGTGAAGCCGGTGCAGCATCCGATCGTGCGCACCCATCCGGAAACCGGCCAGAAAGCGCTGTTTGTCAGCGAGCATTTCACCACCCGCATCGTCGGCTTGCCCGACGACGAAAGTGCTGCGCTGCTGCAGGCCCTGTTTGAACACAGCACCGGCGATGCGCTGGTGTATCGGCATCGCTGGCAGCCGCACGACATGGTGTTCTGGGACAACCGCTCGGTCACGCATCTGGCCGCCGGCACGCCCGATCATCTGCGTCGCCGGCTCAACCGCACCACCATCGAAGGCGATGCGCCGTTCTAGCCAAGGTGCTGCCTCGCGCGCGTTTCGCAACACGTAATGCGCTGGGAAACGCGCCTTCTTCCTCCCCCCTCGACTGGAGCGCCGCATGCGTTTGACCGTCAACTCTCACGCACGTCCTCAGCGCCGACGTTTTTCCCGACGTGTCGCGCTGCTGCTCCTGGCCGCATTGCCGTTGCTGCACAGCGCGCATGCGCAGGCCGAAGGAAAGCTGCGCATCGCCAAACAGTTCGGCATCGTCTATCTGTTGCTGGACGTGGCGCAGGATCAGAAGCTGATCGAGCAGCAGGGCAAGGCCGCCGGCGTGGACATCGACGTGCAGTTCCTGCAGCTGTCCGGTGGCGCGGCCGTCAACGATGCCCTACTGACCGGTTCGATCGATATCGCCGGTGCCGGCGTCGGGCCGTTGTTCACCATCTGGGACCGCACGCATGGCCGCCAGAACGTGCGCGGCGTGGCGTCGCTGGGCAACTTCCCGTACTACCTGATCAGCAACAATCCGCGCATCAGGAGCATCGGCGATTTCACCCCGCAGGACCGCATCGCGGTGCCGGCCACCGGCGTGTCGGTGCAGTCGCGTTTCCTGCAGCATGCCTCCCAGCAACGCTGGGGCGACAAGGGCACCCACCAGCTGGATCCGCTGCAGGTCGCCTTGCCGCACCCGGACGCGGCCGCCGCAATCATCCGTGGCCGCACCGAGATCACCGCGCATTTCGCCAGCCCGCCATTCCAGGAGCAGGAGCTGGCGCGCAACCCGGCCGCGCACATCGTGACCAGTTCCTACGAGATCGAAGGTGGCCCCTCCTCGGCCACCGTGCTGTATGCCACCGAGAAATTCCGCCGCGACAATCCCAAGACCTATCGCGCCTTCGTCGCGGCACTGGATCAGGCCGCGCGCTTCGTCACCGCGCATCCGGAGCAGGCGGCGGATATCTTCCTGCGTCGCAATGGCTCGAGCATCGATCGCGCGCTGGTGCTGCAGATCCTCAAGGACCCGAAAGTGCAGTTCACCGTGGTGCCGCAGAACACGCTGGGGCTGGGCAAGTTCATGCGGCACAGCGGCGCGATCAAGCAGACCCCGAGCAAGCTGGGCGACTACTTCTTCGACGATCCGCTGATTGCGGGCGGGAGCTGAGCGATGAGTCCGTCCACACCATTGCTGCAGGTCGATCACGTCAGCCTGGAATACGCCTCGGCGCAACGCGTGGTGCGCGCCACCCATCGCGTGCGCTTCGATGTGCATGAAGCCGATCGCTTCGTGCTGCTGGGGCCTTCGGGTTGCGGCAAATCCACCCTGCTCAAGGCGGTGGCCGGCTTCGTCACCCCGCGCGAGGGGCAGATCCGTCTGGATGGCAAGGCGGTCACCGGGCCGGGGCCGGACCGGGTCGTCGTCTTCCAGGAATTCGACCAGCTGGCGCCCTGGAAGACCGTACGCGAGAACGTGGTGTTCGGCCTGCGCGCAGCCCGCAGGCTGTCGCGCGCCGAGGCGCGCGAACGTGCCGACGACAGCCTGGCGCAGGTCGGGCTGAGCGCGTTTGCCCAGGCCTACCCGCACACCTTGTCCGGCGGCATGAAGCAACGCGTGGCGATTGCACGCGCGCTGGCGATGCGGCCGCGCGTGTTGCTGATGGACGAGCCGTTCGCCGCACTCGATGCGCTGACGCGTTCGCGCATGCAGGAGCAGGTGCTGGAGCTGTGGGAGCAATCGCGCTTCACCTTGTTGTTCGTCACCCATTCGATCGAGGAGGCGTTGGTGGTCGGCAATCGCGTGCTGCTGTTGTCGCCGCATCCGGGCCAGGTGCGCGCCGAGCTCAACGCGCATGCGTTCGGCCCGCACAGCGCCGGTAGCGTGGCATTCCAGCAGACTGCGCAGCGCATTCATCGGCTGCTGTTCGACCTGCCCGACGACGCCCTGGAAGACGCCAAGGTGGCGCCGCTGCGTCGCCCGGCCGAGCGCCAACGCGAGGCGCTGCCATGAGCCGCAGCAACGCCACCGCGCTGCCGCCACTGCCACCGGTGCGGGCCGAGTACGAAGTCGCCCTGCAGCCGCTGGACCCGGCATTGGTTGCAGCCGCCGCGCCGACGCGCTGGCAGGCACCGCCGTGGCTACGCAAGGCGCTGGTGCTGGTGATGCTGGTGGCGGTGTGGGAGATCGCCGCACGCGTGGTCGGCGACGATCTGATGCTGCCCAGCGCGCTGCAGACCGCACGCGCGTTCTACGACGGACTGCTGTCCGGCGAGCTGCTGCGCCGCGTGGGCGCTTCGCTGCGCGTACTGGCGCAGGGCTATGCGCTCGGCGTGGTGCTGGCCTTCGTGCTGACCGCGCTGGCCGCTTCCACGCGCTGGGGCCGCGACGTGCTCGGCACGTTGACCGCCATGTTCAATCCGCTGCCGGCGATCGCGCTGCTGCCGCTGGCCTTGCTGTGGTTCGGCCTGGGCACCGGCAGCCTGGTGTTTGTGCTGGTGCATTCGGTGCTGTGGCCGCTGGCGCTGACCACCTACGCCGGTTTCCAGGCCGTGCCGGAAACGCTGCGCATGGCCGGGCGCAATTACGGGTTGCGTGGGCCGCGCTACGTGGCGCAGCTGCTGATTCCCGCCGCGCTGCCGGCGATCCTGTCCGGGCTGAAGATCGGCTGGGCCTTCGCCTGGCGCACGCTGATCGCCGCCGAGCTGGTGTTCGGCGCCACCTCCGGCCAGGGCGGCCTGGGCTGGTACATCTTCCAGAACCGCAACGAGCTGTATACCGACCGCGTGTTCGCCGGCCTGGCGATGGTAATCGTGCTGGGCCTGTTGGTGGAGGGCGTGGTGTTCCAGGCGATCGAGCGGCTGACCGTGCGCCGCTGGGGCATGCAGCGCTAGCGGGATGACCGCAGGCGCTGCGAGCGCAGCGATGCGTGGCCAGGCGTTTTGCCTGGCCACGCTGCAGATGAACGTGTTGCGCCGGCCACCAACGCCCTGAGCCCGCGTGCCGGGCTCATCGGCACGGTCGCGTGCGCTTAACGGGGCTGGCTTATGCTGCCGGCCCCTTACCTGCCGTCTGCCGTCATGCCTACCGCCCCCTTCACTGCCTATCTGTATCCGGTGCTGTTGCTGATCGCCAGCAACGTGTTCATGACCTTTGCCTGGTACGGGCATCTGAAGTACAAGAGCACGCCGCTGATGATCGCGATCCTGGTCAGCTGGGGCATCGCGTTCTTCGAATACTGCCTGCAGGTACCGGGCAACCGCCTGGGCAGCGCGGTGTACTCGGCGCCGCAGCTCAAGGGCATGCAGGAAGTGATCACGCTGCTGGTGTTCGCCGGCTTCTCGACCTTCTACCTGGGCCAGTCGTTGAAGTGGAATCACTGGGCCGCATTCGGCTTGATCCTGGTCGCGGCATTCCTGATGTTCAAGGAATAACGACCAAGCGCCGTCTCGCCGGTAGGAGCGCACCCGGGCGCGACCTCGCGTGAGCGTCCCGCGGCGCGATGGGCCTTTTCGGGAATGCCACGTCGCGCCCGGGTGCGCTCCTACGGCATGCGGGTGGCTAATTCGCCGGTTCGACCCACTGCGCGAACACCGCGTCCTGCTTGGTTTTCGGACGCAGGCCGGGGCGGCGTATCGAGCAACCTGGCCCAGCGCGTGCGCACCTTGGCCCCATCGCTCTGGGCGCCCCGCCGTCTCGCTCGTAGGAGCGCACCCGGGCGCGACCTCGCAGGAGCGTCCCGGGCGCGATGGGCCTTTTCGGGAATGCCACGTCGCGCCCGGGTGCGCTCCTACGGCATGCGGGTGCCTAGTTCGCTGGTTCGACCCACTGCGCGAACACCGCGTCCAACTGCGCGTCCTTGATCCGCTTGCCGTTCTGCACCGCCTCGGCCTGCTGGAACATCGGCATGATCATCGCCATGCCGTCCGGCTTGGTCTTCAGATGCAGGCCGGGTGGCGTATCGAGGAACCTTGCCCAGCGCGTGCGCATCTTGGCCCAGTAGCCTTGGGTGCCCTTCCAGTACGCATAGGCCGGGGCGAAGTCGACCTCGGTGGTCTTGCGGTAATCGTTGAAGCCGAACTCGCGCGCGATCGCTTCCTGGCTGCCGTCGGGCTTGCGCAGTACCTTGGTGTTGAACTGTTCGTGGGTCCAGCCGTTGGGCGTGAGCGTGTGGCGATTGATCACCGCGAGCGCGTTGTAGTCGCTGCGCTTGGTGTACTCGCGGCGCGGCAACGGGCGCCAGCTCAGGTCGCTGGTCCAGGTGGGATGGCCGTCGGCATAGTCCCAGCGACCGGTGCCGCAATAGCGTGGCGCGTCGCTGACCTCGTAGACGCACTGGGTCCAGGCGCCGGCGGTGACTGCCGGGGGCAGCGCATGCACCGTCCAGGTCTGATCGGCGCTGAATTCGAAACGCTGCGGCGCCTCGTAGATCCAGTCCTGCCGCCAATGCTTGGTCACATGCCTGCTCTTCTCGTCGACCAGCAGATGCTGCAACACCAGCTTGCGCGGTGAATCCTCCACCACGATCACCACTTCGCTGGCGCCGCTGCGCATGGCCGATGCACGCTCGTAACCGGGCTTGAGCAACACCGTCTCGTCGAAGGCAAAGTCCACTGCGTATTCGCCCTGCATCGCCAGGATGCTCTGCCGATCGCGCTGGGCGTCGGCGGCGGCAATCAACGGCAACAGGCTCAGCGTCAGTGCGATACAACGGGAAAACGTTCGGCTCATCGTAGCTCTCGGGAGTGGTGGGAGACGTCAGCGGCGCAGGCGCACCAGCGACGTGGTCATGCCGGATGGGTTGTTGTTGCTGGATGTGGCGGAGGCCGTGCGCAAGGCGGCAGCGCGCGCGCAGCAGCAATCGTCCACCGCCACGCGGCCGTCGATGCCCTCTTCGCGCGCCAGGCGTGCGGCAACTTCCGCGCCCAGCGCCGACACGGTCGCCAGGCTGGCGACAAACGGTTGCTCGCGGGCGGCGGCCGCCTGCAGGCGCAATGCGCTCAATCGCCACGCCTCCCCACGCATGCGCCCGGCCAGACGACGCCACAGCCGCTCGCCGACGCCCAGCTCATGGGTTTCCATCGGCAACGGCGGCAGCCGCGAGACCAGGCGATCCCAGATCAGGAAATCGCTGTCAGGCAGCAGGCAGATGCGCCAGCAGCACTGCCCCTCGGCATCGAAGAACCAGATGCTCTCACGCACGCCATCGCTGTCGACCTGCCGGCACGCCGCCGCATCCACCGCATGCTGCCAACCATCCAGTTCGTTGCCCAATGCGGGCCGGTACAGGCACAGCACCGTGCCCAACGCCGCCAACTGCTGCGGACGCGGCAGCGCTGCGCGGGTGGCACGTGCATGCGACAACGACGGCAGCGGGCGGGCGATGGGCATGGCCGCTACCAGCTCACCGCCAGGCTGACCGAGGCGGTGCGCCCGGCGCCGGTGAAGCGATCGAGCACCGTGCTGCTGGCCAGCGTACCGTTGGGCAGCGCATTCCAGTCCACATAGCGGCGGTCGGCGAGATTGAAGATGCCGGCGGTGACCTTGGCACCGGGTGCGAACTGCCAATGCCCCATCAGGTCCAGCGTGGCGTAGCCGGCCGGGGTGTAATAGCTGTCCAGCTGCGGGCGACGCTTGCGCGCGACGAAGGTGCCGATCAGCTCCGCGCCCCAGGCATCGCTGTCGAAGGCCACGCCGAGCGTGCCGCGCAGCGGGTCGACCGAGTTGAGCGGGGTGTCGTCGGTGAGATTGTCGCCTTCCGCATACGCCACGGCGCTGTTGAGCGACCAACCCTGCCAGCCGGCCAGCGCGCCCAGGTCGATTCCGCCGCGCGCTTCGGCACCCTTGATCACCACATCGTCCACGTTGCGCGACTGGAACAGCATCAGCCCTTCGGCATTGAAGCCGGCCGGCGCATACGATTCGATGAAGTTGCGGTAGTCGGTGTAGTACACGCTGACACCGAGATAGCCGACTGCATCATTGAAACGCAGCCCGAGTTCGCCACCGCGGCTGGTCTCCGATTTCAGATCCGGATTGGCGATGGCGGTGTAGCGCGCCTGCAGATTGGTGAAGCCGATGTTGACGTCGTTGTACGGCGGCGCGCGGAAGCCGTGTGCGTAATTGGCATACGCCGACCACGCGTCCGAAAACCGCCACACCGCACCGAACTTGGGAGACACCTGGGTCTCGTCGATGGTCTCGGCGGCAACGCCGGGATTGTCTTCGCGAAAGATGTCGTCCACCTGCGGCGACAGCCGGAAGTAATCCACGCGCACCCCGGGCGTCAGCGACAGCTGGCCATCGAACAGGCGGATCTCGTCCTGCGCATACAGCCCGAGCTTGGTGGTCTCGCTCTTGGGAAAATCGCGCACCGGGAACACGTCCTGACCGACGCGGTTGGTGATTGCGCCATTGGCCAGATTGACCGAGTAGCCATCGCGCTTGGCGCGGGTGTCGGTCCAGGTGCCGTCCAGGCCATAGGTGATGTCGTGGCTGAGCGTGCCGGTGTCGATGGTCTTGTGCGCGTTGACCAGCAGGCCGTACACGCGCTGATCGAAGTTGTGTTCGTTATGACGGCGGGTGTTGTTGCCGCGTAGCTCGTCGGTACGCTGCAGGCTCTCGCTGTCCTGGCGATACAGCTGCCACTGCAGGTCGTCGGCCAGCGCCCAATCCAATGCATCCAGCTCGTGGCGCAGCGAGACGCGCGCGCGGGTCTGATGGTCGCGTCCGTCCTGCGACAGGATGCGCAGCGATGGCGTGGTCACGCGCGGGTCGATGCCGGTCAACGCCTCGATGCTGCCATAGTCTTCGTTGCCTTCCACGGTGAGCTTGAAGCGCTGCTGCGCGCTGGGCGCGTACACCAGCTTGGCCAGCACGCTGCGGCCATCGATGCGCTGCGGGTTGGCCGCAGTACGGGTGAAATCGCGGCTGCGGTTGTCGCCCTGGTTCTGTGCTTCCTGGCCCTGGCGATGGCTGACCGCCACCATGCCGCTCCAGCGCTCGCCGCCGAACGCGCCGGTGGCACCGGCGAACAGGCCGTTCCAGTCGCCTTCGTAGCCGAACTTCAGGCCGACATAGCTGCGCTTGTCGGCACTCAGGTAATCGGATGGATCCTTGGTGACGAAAGCCACCACGCCACCCAGCGCGTCGGAGCCGTACAGGGAGCTGGCCGGCCCGCGCACCACTTCGACGCGCTTGAGCGTTTCCAGATCGACGAAGTTGCGGTTGGCGTTGAGGTAGCTGCCGAAACTGAAGGTGTCAGACACCGGGACGTTGTCGACCAGGATCGCCACGCGGTTGCCGTCCAGCCCGCGGATGCGGATGCCGTTGGCGCCGGCGAAGCGGCCGCTGGTGCTGGTCACCGACACGCCGGGCGTGTAGCGGAACAGATCCTTGAGCTCGCGCACCAGTTGGTTGTCCAGTTGTTCGCGATCGATCACATCCACGGTGCTCGGCACATCGACCAGGGCACGCTGGGTGCGCGTGGCGGTCACCTGCAAGCGGTCGAAGTCGTGGACCTCACGCGCGGCGTCACCATTGGCGGCAAGGTCGGCAGCGTGGGCACTCAACGGAAGAGCGGGCAGCGCAAGCGACAGCGCGACCACCAGCGGATGCAGGCGAATCATCGGGAACCTTTGAGGGAAGTTCCCGGCAGCGTGTGCTGCAGACTAGGCCGCGACCGGCCGCCGGGAAAGAGCGTGGGATGCGCGGACGGCGGCGGCAACGCCCGCGGCAGACAACCCGATCCCCGGCGCCACTGCGCGGAATCGGAGGGTAAAAACTTACTTGGTCAGGATGAGCTTGTCGTTGCTGGTGTGGCGCAGGCGATAGACCCGGTCGCCATGCTGGATCAGCACTTCGCGACGGCCTTTGAGCAGCGCCTCGCTGCTGATGAGGTCTTCTGCGGGGACGGCGCGCGGAGCAGCACGGTCGCGCAGGTTGACCGGTTCGGAGCGGAGCAGCACGGGATGAGCGGTCATGATCTGGATCTCCAGTCGGTTGGCCAGACAAATAATAACCATTCTCATTTAATGATCAAGAGCCATTCTCATCTTCTTGACACGACCTTTGCATGGTTCAGACGATTTCGATTCACCAATCCTATTGAAAAGATTCAGCCGCGATTTCTGATTGGGGTTTTCCGTGCAGAGCTCGTGGCCTTGCTGATCACATCGGTGGTGAGGACTACGCTGGGCAAGCGCGAGGACTGAGCGGACGGCAGCACCTTGCGATGCATGGATTTGGCTGACGTGCACGACCGGTCAGATGCGGCTTCTCGCTTGTTTTGAAGCGCCCGACGAAAAAGCGTCGCAGCCAACCGTCCCGCACTTGCACCCACCGCATGGGGCATTCCTCAGCGCGTCGCCGCCTCCACCCGTGCCCAACCGTCGGCATCGACCTGGGTCAGGGTCTCCAGCGCGCCGAGATTTTCTTCCAGCTGCGCGACCCGGCTGGCCCCCAGGATCACCGTGGACACGTGCGGGTTGCGCAGGCACCAGGCGATCGCCAGGCGCGCGGGCGACTGGCCCAGCTCGGCGGCCAACGCGCAGAAGGTGCGGGCACGTTCCAGGCGGCGCGCTTCCGGTGCGCCCAGCACTTCGTCCTGCAGCCACTGATTGCCAGGCTGGCCGAGGCGGCTGTCCGCGTCCACGCCGGCGTTGTACTTACCGGTCAGCAGGCCAGAGGCCAGCGGCGACCAGATCGTGGTACCCAGCCCGCCCTCGCACAGCGGCGCGTATTCGCGCTCCAGCCGGTCGCGGTGCAGCAGGTTGTACTGCGGTTGCTCCATCGCCGGAGCGTGCAGGTGTTCCTGCCCGGCGATGCTGATGGCCTCGCGCAACTGCTCGGCGCTCCACTCGGAGGTGCCCCAGTACAACACTTTGCCCTGGCGGATCAGGGCATCCATGCTGCGCACGGTTTCGCGGATCGGCGTGTCCGGATCGGGCCGGTGGCAGAAGTACAGGTCCAGATAGTCCACGCGCAGGCGCTTGAGCGCGGCATGGCAGGCGTCGGTGACATGCTTGCGCGAGAGTCCGCGCTGGGTCGGGCGCGGGCTGTCCACCGCGCCGAAGAACACCTTGCTCGACACGCAGTAACCATCGCGCGGCAGGCGCAGGTCGGCGATCACATCGCCCATCACCTCTTCGGCGCGGCCGCGTGCGTAGACCTCGGCGTTGTCGAAGAAATTGATGCCGTTGTCCCAGGCGGCGGCAATCAGGTTGCGCGCTTCGCTGCGCCCGATCTGCTTGCCGAAGGTGACCCAGGCCCCGAACGACAGGGCCGACAGCTGCAGCCCGGTGGACCCCAGACGACGGTATTGCATTGGCAGACTCCAGCAACCTCCGCGGCGCCCTGCCCCGGATCGGCGTGCGCAGTGTAGGACGTGGTGCTGCCGGGGCGACAGGGTTGCGCGGCATCGATGCCGCTCAAGGTCCCATGCCGGCACGCGCAGGTACCACCGGTTCTATCGGTTCCGGAAAGAAGTGCGAACAGCCAGATGAGCTGCACGTTCTTCCTAGCGTCCATTCCTGGCGCGTGACGCCAGATGGATCGCTTACCGATCACAGCGGCCACGGAGTCCGCAGAGATCAACACGTGCTTGACGCATTGCTTGCCGATCAGCAGTGGCAATGCTGGAAGCGTGGTGTCGCGTCCGGGGGCGGGACCGTGTGGCGGCATGGATGCCGCCACCGAGCCTCCAGGGACGGATTCACGGCGTGTCCCGACGCCGGATGCGGCGCCGCGCCGCCGACCGACCACGCGCATGAGATCTTCAGGTTCTCAGTGCAAGCTCCGGTCTACCGAGGGCGCTTGCACGCGTACCGGCGTGGAACACGCCGCAAGTACGTCCATGTAGGCTCTGGCGCGGCATCCATGCCGCTCAAGGTCCCTCGCCGGTACGCGCGCAAGCACCACGGGTTTTGTCGACGGCTGATTGGAAAAGCGGCGTCCGGTAAGGTGATCGCGCTTCGGGGCGCGGTCTTTGCGGGCGACGCACGGGCGTCGAATCGACGCCCCCGCCCCAAGACCTTGCGCAAGCGCGGCTCGCCCGCCCGGGCGCAGGCAACTGCCCGCGCCCGCCCTGGCTTGCCTGCGGGCCAACGGGCGGGCCCTGAATGCTGCTCACCTTGCCCACGGTCACCCCCTGCTCTAGGCTTCTCGTTTTGCCGTCAGCAGCCCCGGGGATTGGAATGGTCGAAGGTTTGGGAAGGATCGGTTTCGGCCTGTTCGGTCTGGCGGTGCTCATCGGCATCACCTGGCTGTTTTCGAGCAACCGCCGCGCGATCGACTGGAGGCTGGTCGCCACCGGTCTGGCGCTGCAGATTTCGTTCGCCGCGCTGGTATTGCTGGTGCCGGGCGGACGCGATGTGTTCGACTCGCTGGGCAAGGGCTTCGTCAAGGTGCTGAGCTTCGTCAATGAGGGGTCCACCTTCATTTTCGGCAACCTGATGAACATCGACAGCTACGGCTTTATCTTTGCGTTCCAGGTGCTGCCCACCATCATTTTCTTCTCGGCGCTGATGGGCGTGCTCTACCACCTGGGCGTGATGCAGGTGGTGGTCCGCGCGATGGCGTGGGCAATCACCAAGGTGATGCGCGTGTCCGGTGCCGAAACCACCAGCGTGTGCGCCAGCGTGTTCATCGGCCAGACCGAAGCGCCGCTGACGGTGCGTCCGTACATCCCCAAAATGACCCAGTCCGAGCTGCTGACGATGATGATCGGCGGCATGGCGCATATCGCCGGCGGCGTGCTGGCCGCCTATGTCGGCATGCTCGGTGGCAGCGACCCCGCGCAGCAGGCGTTCTATGCCAAGCATCTGCTCGCTGCCAGCATCATGGCCGCGCCCGCCACCCTGGTGGTGGCCAAGCTGCTGGTGCCGGAGACCGGCACCCCGCTAACCCGCGGCACGGTCAAGATGGAAGTGGAAAAGACCACCAGCAACGTCATCGATGCGGCGGCCGCCGGCGCCGGCGACGGTTTGCGGCTGGCGCTCAACATCGGCGCGATGCTGCTGGCCTTCATTGCGCTGATCGCCTTGATCAACGCACCGCTGACCTGGCTGGGCGAGATCACCGGCGCCGCCGCACTGCTGGGCCGGCCGACCAACCTGTCGACGATCTTCGGCTACGTGCTGGCGCCGATCGCCTGGGTGATCGGCACCCCGTGGGTGGACGCGACCACGGTTGGTTCGCTGATCGGGCAGAAGGTGGTGATCAACGAGTTCGTCGCCTACAGCGAGCTGTCGCGTATCGTGAAGGGCGAAGTGCCGGGCGTGGGCCTGAGCGCGGAAGGTCGGCTGATTGCCACGTATGCGCTGTGCGGCTTTGCCAACTTCAGCTCGATTGCGATCCAGATCGGTGGCATCGGCGGGCTGGCACCGGAACGCCGTCACGATCTGGCCAAATTCGGCCTGCGCGCAGTGCTGGGCGGTTCGATCGCCACGTTCATGACCGCTACCATTGCCGGCGTGCTCTCGCATTTCGGTTGAGGCGGCGCGGGTTCATCGGCGTGACGGTCTAATCGCCGCACGCCACGTTTCATTCAGTCATTCAAGTCAAGGGTATTTATGAGTTCGGTCGTCGTTGTCGGGTCCTTCAATGTCGATCACGTGTGGCGCTGTGATGTCCTGCCTGCGCCGGGTGCCACCATCGCCGGTCGCTACAGCACCGGCCCGGGTGGCAAGGGCTTCAACCAGGCGGTCGCGGCCGCACGTGCCGGTGCCAGGACGCACTTCCTGTGCGCGCTGGGCGACGACGCCGGCGGCGCGCTGGCGCGCTCGCTGGCTGCGCACGACGGCTTTGCGTTGATCGCCGAGCCCAGCAACGAGCCGACCGGCACCGGCGGCATCTATGTCGACGCGCACGGCCGCAACACCATCGTGATCGGCGCCGGTGCCAACTCGGTGCTGAGCGCAGCGTTTGTGGACAACCAGCGCGCGTTGGTGGCCTCGTCCGGCGTGTTGCTGGCGCAGCTGGAGTCGCCGGCGGAGACCATCGAATCGGCGCTGGCGCTGGCACGCGAATGCGGCGTGCTGACCGTGCTCAACGCCGCACCGGCCAATGCGCCGACCTCGATCGGCCTGCTCAAGCTGTCGGACGTGCTGACGCCCAACGAAACCGAATTTGCAGCCCTGCTCGGCCGCCACGTCGGCGAACGCATCAATGCCGACGATGTGGCGGCGCTGGACGGCAACACGCTGCATTCGCTGTGCCGCAAGCTGCTGCCGGGCGGTACCGTGGTGGTGACGCTGGGATCGGTGGGCGCCTTCATCTCGCATGCGGAAGAACAGCTGCGCGGCGACACGGCCGCGCATTACCGCGTGGGCGCGGAAAGCGCGCAGACGGTGGACACCACTGGCGCTGGCGACGCCTTCAATGGCGCGCTGGTCGCCTCGCTGGCGCAGGCGCCGACTGCCAGCTTCATCACCCACGTGCGTTTTGCCACCCGCTACGCCGCGCGCTCTACCGAAGTGGAAGGCGCCGCCACCTCGATGCCGCGCATGGTGCCCGAACCGGCCGTGTGATCCGCACGCTTCAAGCAAACAACGAAGGCGACCGCAGCGATGCGGTCGCCTTTTGCGTTCAAGGCGTCGGCATACACAGGAGACTGCTTCGATCCGCGAACAGCATGTCGAGGCCTGTCCATCGACGGACGCCGCCAGACCCGCTGCGCCGGAGCTTCGATCTTCTTCATCGGATAGCAGTCTGGGCGGCAGGACCCGGCGTGATGCCGCGTCGGGCACTCGTACCCTCATCCGGCGCTGACGCGACACCGTCTCCCGACGGGAGAGGAGTTGGGGTGAAGGTACGGTCAGCCAGCAATCTCGCCGCTGCCCTCGCTCTACTGGTCACCTGACCCACACAGCAACCGCACAAGACCGAAGGCCGGAACTGCTCTCCCGATTCCCGATTCCCGATTCCCGATTCCCGAATCCCGATTCCCGAATCCCCACCCAGCTACAATGCCACCATGCAGATCGGCCCCTATTCCATCGACCCGAAAGTGATCCTGGCCCCGATGGCCGGCGTCACCGACAAGCCGTTCCGGCTGCTGTGCAAGCGGCTGGGCGCCGGGCTGGCGGTGTCGGAGATGACCATCTCTGATCCACGCTTCTGGGGCACGCGCAAATCGCTGCACCGCATGGATCATGCCGGCGAGCCGGATCCGGTCAGCGTGCAGATTGCCGGCACCGAGCCGCAGCAACTGGCCGAGGCGGCGCGCTACAACGTCGACCACGGTGCGCAGCTGATCGACATCAACATGGGCTGCCCGGCCAAGAAGGTCTGCAATGCCTGGGCCGGCTCGGCGCTGATGCGCGACGAAGACCTGGTGGCACGCATCCTCAGCGCGGTGGTGCAGGCGGTGGATGTGCCGGTGACCCTGAAGATCCGCACCGGATGGGACTGCGATCACCGCAACGGCCCGACCATCGCGCGCATCGCGCAGGACTGCGGGATCGCCGCGCTGGCCGTGCACGGGCGTACCCGCGATCAGCATTACACCGGCACTGCCGAGTACGCCACGATTGCGCAGATCAAGGCGGCGCTGCAGATTCCGGTGATCGCCAACGGTGATATCGACTCGCCGCAGAAGGCGGCGCAGGTGCTGCGCGAGACCGGCGTGGATGCGGTGATGATCGGGCGTGCCGCGCAGGGGCGCCCATGGATCTTCGGCGAAGTGGCGCACTATCTGTCCACCGGCGAGCTGTTGCCGCCGCCGTCGTTGGCGTTCGTGCGCGACACCCTGCTCGGCCATCTGGAAGCGCTGCATGCGTTCTACGGGCAGCCGCAGGGCGTGCGCATCGCGCGCAAGCATCTGGGCTGGTACGCCAAGGATCACCCGCAGAGCGCCGACTTCCGTGCAGTGGTCAATCGCGCCGAAACGCCGGAAGCGCAGCTGGAACTGACCCGCGCGTATTTCGACGCCTTGATCGCCGGTGTGCCGCCAGCGTTGTCGGTTGCCGCCTGAGTTTTCCTGCGTTGTTGGAGCTGCAGCCATGACCGCACCAAGCGACACCCCGACCTATCTGCATGGGTTTTCGTCTACCGAACAGGCACGCCTGCTCAAACAGGCGCGCCTGCTGGAAGCCACGCTGTTCAACCAGATCGACTACAGCGGCGCACGCCGGCTGCTGGAAGTAGGCAGCGGCGTGGGCGCGCAGACCGAAATCCTGCTGCGCCGTTTCCCCGACCTGCATGTCACCGGCGTGGACCTGAGCGAGGCGCAGTTGGGCGCGGCACGCGCCAATCTGGAACGGCTGGCATGGTGCCGCGAGCGCTACACGCTACAGCAGGCCGATGCCAGCGATCTGCCGTTCGAGGCGCGTCAGTTCGATGCGGCGTTCCTGTGCTGGGTGCTGGAGCATGTGCCCTCGCCTGCGCGCGTGCTCAACGAGGTGCGGCGTGTGCTGCTGCCGGGCTCGCCGGTGTATGTCACCGAGGTGATGAACGCCTCGTTCCTGCTGCATCCGTATTCGCCCAATCTGTGGCGCTACTGGATGGCCTTCAACGATTTCCAGCACGACCAGGGCGGCGACCCGTTCGTCGGCGCCAAGCTGGGCAACCTGCTGCTGGCCGGCGGCTTTCGCGATGTGCACACCGAGATCAAGACGCTGCATCTGGACAACCGCGAGCCGGGCCGGCGCAAGACCATGATCGGGTTCTGGGAAGAAGTGCTGCTGTCGGCGGCCGACCAGTTGCGCGAGGCCGGTGCGGTGAACGCAGACACCGTGGATGGCATGCGCCGCGAACTGGCGCAGGTGCACAGCGACCCGAACGCGGTGTTCTTCTACTCGTTCGTGCAGGCGCGCGCGACAGTGTATTGAGCCGGCGGGCTGCTCGGGCTTACTACGTCCGCGTTGCCGAGCGCCCCCCGCCAAGCAGGCCTACCGAGCTGCCGGAGCAGGCGTGGCGGCGTGTTCCAGGTCGCCGGTCAGCACCGTGCCGGCGGGCTCGTGCCAGATACGGCGCCACATCTGCGCCAGCACCTCGCCGATCTGATCGCGCGCCACCGGCGCGCGGTAGGCGGCCTGGATCTGTCGCGGCGTAATCGGTTGCCATTGCCCGTCTTGGCGATGCGCCACCACGAAGTTGAAGTTGTAGTCCGGCTCCAGACCCATGCGCAGGTCGCTGAGCATCAGCTCGTCATCGACCAGGCGTGCGCGCATGAAGCCGCGATTGAACCAGGTCAACCGGCGCACCGCGTCGAAACCGGCCACCTCGCCCAGGGCCTGGGTGTTGCTGGAATAGCCGCGAAACTGCATCGGTCCCTTGTCGGCCACCAGCGAGCGTTCGCCGATCACATAACCGTTGGGCGTCATCGCCACCACGCGCCACAGCAAGGTGTTGAGCGGCATCGGCACCGAGAAGCGCGGCGCATCCTTCAAGCCGAGCGCGGCCAGCGCACGGTCCGCCTCCTGGTCGACCATGTGCTTGGCCAGCAACGACCAGCCCAGATAGGCGGAGCTGAGCGCCAGCCCGATCACCAGCGCGTGCTGCGCGAGCGGCCGCGCGCGCGCAAACCATGCCACCGCGCAGGCCAGCAACAGCCATAGCGTGTAGGCCGGGTCGATGATGAAGACGCTCGACCACATTGCCGGATGCGGCTGCAGCGGCCACCACAGCTGAGTCCCGTAGACGGTGAAGGCATCCAGCAGCGGATGCGTGATCAAGGCCAGCTGGATCGCCCAGAACCAGCGCTTGGGCGCAGTGGCCACGCGCCCGTTGCCGTAACGGCGAAACAGCCACCAGATCAGCCAGCCCAGCAACGGCAGCACGAACAACGAATGGCTGGCGCTGCGATGCACCGTCATCAGCGTGACCGGATCGTCGGTCAGCGGCAGCAATACCAGCGCATCGAGATCGGGCAAGGTGCCCAGTGCGGCGCCGGCCAACAGGGCTGCACGGCGCTGTCCGGCCGGTGCGATGGCGGCAGCGACGGCGCCACCAAGAACGATCTGGGTCAATGAATCCATCGGCCGATGCTAGCAGGACGGGCATCGTCCAGTGCCATCACGTGCGTTCCGGCCGGCCGGCAGTCAGCCAGTAGCCGCAGTGCTCGCATCGCGCTGCGGCTCGCGGTCGAAAACGGCGCTGCAGCCGCCGTCCGCAGTCCTTGCACCAGGACAGCGAACGCTGCACGCCGCGCACGTCCGATGGCACATACCGGCAGCTGCGGTCTGCCGGCAGCTGCTGCGCCTGGCCAACCTCACGCCGCGCGCTGCTGCGCGGCATGAGGTTGCGGCGCCAGCTCGGCCAGCACGTCGCCGTGATGGTTGACCAGTTGCAGTGCGCCGGACTGCGTTTCGCGCAGCGCCGTCAGGCTCTCCACCCAGTCGCCGGTGTTGGCGTAGAGATGGCCGGCCTGCATGCGCAGTGCGGCGCGATGGATGTGCCCGCAGACGATGCCGTCCAGATCGCGACGCACCACATCGGCCAGGCCGGCCGCCACGAAGCGGCCGATGTAGCGCTCGGCCGCACCGCTGCGGCGCTTGAGGAACTCGGCCAGCGACCAGTAGCGCATGCCCAGGCGCCGCCGCAGACGATTGGTCAGCTGATTGCCGGTGAGGATGCGGTAATAGAGCCAGTCGCCAAATCGTTCCTGCAAGCCGCCGAAATGGGTTTGCGCGTCGTAATCGTCGCCGTGGGTGACCAGCAGCCGGCGCCCGTCCAGCAAGGTGTGGACGCTGCGTCGGCGCACCTGCATGGCCGGCATTACCAGGCCGCAGAAGCGGCGGATGGCACGGTCGTGGTTGCCGGGCACGTAGATGATCTCGGTGCCGCGCCTGGCCTGCGCATGCAGGGCGGCGATCACCTGCTGATGCGCCGCATCCCAGACCGCGCGCCGCTGCGACATCCACCACAGGTCGATGATGTCGCCGACCAGATACAGGGTCTGGCAACGCTGGCGGCCGATGAACGCGGCGATCTCGGCAGCATGGCAGTGCCGCGAGCCCAGGTGCAGGTCGGACAGGAACAGGGCGCGGACGGGAGGGTGCAATGTGGACACGTGCATGCGGACATCTCCAGGGCAAAAAATGTCGGCCGCGATCGGGCGCTGCGCAGGCAGGCTGCGTGCGCCGCCCGCAGGCATCGGCAGCGCGCTGACACAGATGCGCCCCGCAGCAAGCCGCGGCGTAGCACTGCAATCGGACGCGCGCATCCCGGCTCGTGGTCGCCATGGCAGCCATGCGCCCCTCGCCCCGGCACGCTGTCCGACGATATGGCTCATTCCCCTCCAGCGGCGTGGCTGCACGCAGCCATGCCGCCAGGCACGCGCGCATGCTGACCGGTCAGTACGACCGCTGCATGGCAAGCTGACGACACCCGGATGACCGTGCAAACCCCGCCACGACACGGGTTTAACGCCACAGCGGGCTGTTCAGGCGCACAATGCACGGGGTTGTCGGACGGTGTATCATCCGCACCCATCTTTTCATCCGAATCAAGGGATATAAGCCTGATGTCCAGCTACCTGTTCACCTCCGAATCGGTCTCCGAAGGCCATCCGGACAAGATCGCCGACCAGATCTCCGACGCAGTGCTGGATGCCATCCTGGCCCAGGACAAGCGCGCCCGCGTGGCGTGCGAGACGATGGTCAAGACGGGCGTGGCGATCGTTGCCGGCGAAGTGACCACCAGTGCCTGGATCGACCTGGAAGCGCTGACCCGCAAGGTCATTCTGGACATCGGCTACAACAGCTCCGACGTCGGCTTCGACGGCGAGACCTGTGGCGTGCTCAACCTGATCGGCAAGCAGTCGCCGGACATCAACCAGGGCGTGGATCGCAAGAACCCGGAACAGCAGGGCGCAGGCGACCAGGGCCTGATGTTCGGCTACGCGACCAACGAGACCGACAGCCACATGCCGGCCGCGATCCATCTGGCGCACCGCCTGGTCGAGCAGCAGGCCAAGATCCGCAAGAAGAAGAACTCGGCGCTGTCGTGGCTGCGTCCGGACGCCAAGTCGCAGGTCACCCTGCGCTACGAAGACGGCGTTGCGACCGCGATCGACGCGGTGGTGCTGTCGACCCAGCACGATCCTGGCATCAAGCAGAAGGATCTGGTCGAGGCCGTGCGCGAGGAAATCCTCAAGCCGGTGCTGCCGGCCAAGTGGCTGCACAAGGGCACCAAGTTCCACATCAACCCGACCGGCAAGTTCGTGATCGGCGGGCCGGTGGGTGATTGCGGCCTGACCGGCCGCAAGATCATCGTCGACACCTACGGCGGCTGGGCGCGTCACGGTGGCGGTGCGTTCTCCGGCAAGGATCCGTCCAAGGTCGATCGCTCGGCAGCCTACGCCGCGCGCTATGTGGCCAAGAACGTGGTGGCTGCCGGCCTGGCCGACCGTTGCGAAGTGCAGGTCTCCTACGCCATCGGCGTGGCCGAGCCGACCTCGATTTCGGTCACCACCTTCGGCACCGGCAAGATCGCCGACGAGCAGATCGAAAAGCTGATCCGCAAGCATTTCGACCTGCGTCCGTTCGGCATCATCCAGATGCTCGACCTGATCCACCCGATGTATCAGCAGACCGCGTCCTACGGCCACTTCGGCCGCAAGCCGAAGGACTTCTCCTACACCGACGCAACCGGTGCGCAGCACACCGCCACCGCGTTCTCGTGGGAAAAGACCGACCGCGCCGACGCCCTGCGCGCCGACGCCAAGCTGAAGTAAGCCAGCTGCTCCTGCGGGAGCGAATATAGTGAATTGCACATGGGCCGCTGATGCGGCCCATGTGCGTTTTGGTGGAGTGGATGCGTCCAACGAAGCACCACGGATGGATTCACTGCGTGTCCGGTTTTTTGATGCAGCCACCGCGTACTGACGAATCTCCGTGTTGGACGTCTAGTGGGGTTGTGCGAATGCTCCGGTCACTGATGCTTTGTTACTGAGGGCTTCGGCCACTGAAGGCGCTTGCACGCGTAGTGTCTGCCGATCAGCAGTGGCAATACTGGGAGCGCGGGGCCGTGTGGCGGCATGGACGCTGCCACCGGGCCTCCAGGGGCGGATTTACGGCGTGTCCCGACACCGGGTGCGCCGCCGCGCTGCCGGCCGACTCCGTACACCGATCGATCTTGCGCACGACACCTTGCGTTTCATGCATCTGCTTCGGTTTGCTGCGGGCGCTTGCACGCGTACCAGCGTGGGACACGCCGCAAGTACGTCCATGTAGGCTCTGGCGCGGCATCCATGCCGCTCAAGGTCCCACGCCGGCACCCGCGCAAGCACCACCGATCATTGTCGGCAACTGAGAGAAAAGCGGCGGCTGATTGACTGGTCGTGGCCTGGATCTTGTTTCTACCGCCACTACCTAACGACGAAGTGTTGAGGTGATCTCGACGACCTGGCCGACCCAATCCGCAGGCGCTACGTCTGCTTGAAAACAGTGCTTGCCGATCAGCAGCAGCAATGCTGGGAGCGTGGTGTCGCGTCCGGGGGCGGGACCGTGTGGCGGCATGGATGCCGCCACCGAGCCTCCACGGATGGATTTACGGCGTGTCCCGACACCGGATGCGGGGCCGCGCTGCCGACCAATTCCGTACTCCGATCAATCTTGCGCACGACATCTACCCGCTCCATGCGGATGCTTCGACGAGCTGAAGGTGCCTGCACATCGCAGCCCCGGCATTGCGTTCAAGGCTCACGTTGCAACTGTTGCTCCAACGCCTGAGCGAACGCCTTCAACGGACACGCCATGCGTTGCTCTGCTCTGCAAACTCCAAGCGCCAACTTCTGCTGCAACGGCGGATGTTCAAGATTTAGCGGCGCCAGCGTCCGCAGTTGATCCAGCGATTGCGCCAGATACCGCGCACGCACCACCTGCTGCCCATTCGGTTCGCGCCATAGCTCCAGCAGCAATGCACCACCCGGCGGCGGATCGTCGGCACCGTAGCCGGGGAGATGAAAGTGCACGCCCAGCAAACCGCTCAACGCAGCGATATGCGTATCACTGCCAACGAAGACCGAGACCTTTGGCGCCTGCAGATCGCCGAAGCGCTGCAGCACTTCGCGCGCCAGCGGTGCGCCCGAACGTGAGGCCATGTAATGCGGACGCGCGTAGATGTCGAACAACAAGGCATGCAGGCGCGAGACCTGCGCCAGCCGCTCGGGTGTGGCGCGGCCCCAGCCGACCTGTGACAGCGGCAGGCCTTCGGCGTATTGCAGCAGCAACACCTCGCCGGTGCCGGAGGTCAGATCGATCGGCCCACCCAGGGCCAGGCCGCGCCCGTTGACCGACGGCGCCAGCGTGGACGGCATCTGCGCGAAGTCGCAGGGCGTGCGCGTGCAACCCAGGATCTGCTGCATTGCCTGCAACTCGGCTGCGTGCCCTCGCAGCAATGCGGCGGGGCCACCGGTTTGCCTTTCGATCGCCGCAACCGCCGCCGTGCCATCGAACGGCACCGCGCCGGCTTCGATCGGGCGGAACAACGGATCGTTGCTGCCGGCCTGGCGATGTCCGGCGACGATCCCGCAGCCCGGTGCCAGCGCCTCGGCCAGCAAGGCGCCGCTGTCGATGGTGCGCTGATCGGTATTGGCCCAGACCGAGACGCTGCCTGCTGCCGGGCACCCGCCACGCGGTAGCACGCCCTGCTGCGCCAGCCATTGCCTTAGATAGTCACCGCTCAGCTGCACGCCGATGCGCCCGTGCGGCGTCAGCAGGCTGGCCGGTGTGGACCATTGCGGCCACGGCGCATCGGCATAGTGCGCTGCGGCGGCTTCGCCCTGCAGCGGTGCGCGCACGCCGTGCCGGAAGACAGCGACCACGCGTTCCAATTGCGCGGTCTGCGCGATTGCGGGCGGCCCGGGCGGACGCGGCGTGCAGCCGATCAGCAACAGCGCGCCGAGTGCGAGTGCCGGCATCCGCCATCGCGACCGCAGCGCTGTCGTCGCACGTTGCCTGGCACCTGCGTGCAACGGCGCATTGATCCCGCACGACGGCAACGACGCGATCCCCATCGCGTCGTTGCCGTCATCGCCTGCGGGCGTCTGTTCACCGCCCTGCCCCATTTTCTTCGCTTGCCTGGAACCCATACCTGTCAGTCATCCCGTTGTTCATCGCGGAATTTACCGGGCCAATGTGCAAGGCAGACGACACCTGGCGGAACTTATCCAACATGTCCGGGTAGCCACCACGCGGCGATGAATGCCCGGAAGCGGTCGCACGGTTGCGGTACCAGAGCGGCCAACACAAGAACGCTGACGGTCGTCAGGTAGGTGCGGACGCGCGCCCAGAATCGAAATGTACGAGTGGTCCGTGATGCTTCCGAGCACGGCCGCCCCGCATGCCGGCGGCGCAGTCGATGTGTTGGCCGCTCGAAGCGCGGCATCAGTTTTGTACACCCGCAACTCACCGCGTGGTGCGCCACTTTGAGTAGATCACCCGCGCACCGACCATCAGGACGCACTGCGCGAGGCCGCGCCGCGCTGACATGAGGTGGACCGGCATCCGTCCATCGACACACGCCTGCGCGGCGCGCCAGCTATCCGGGACCGTCGTGCTCCTGCGCCTGCATGCGACTGTATGCGTGCAGATCGGCCCACTCAGGTGCGCAGGAAGATTTCCACGCGTCGGTTGAGTTGTCGCCCGCCGGGGTTGTCCTGTCCATCCAGCGTATTGGGTGCCACCGGTTGCGATTCGCCATAGCCTTTTGCGCCGGCCGACTGCGCGGCACCGCGGGTGCGTAATGCGGCCAGCACCGCCTCGGCGCGGCGCTCGGACAGCGCCTGGTTATAGGCGTCGCTGCCCTTGGCATCGGTATGCCCGCGAACCTCCATGTCCTTGGCGCTGACCTTGCCGAGTGCGGCCGCCAGCACGTCGAGCACGCGCGCGGCATCGGGGCGGATTTCGGCCTTGTCGAAGTCGAACAGGATGCGCTCGTTCAAGGTGATCAGATAGCCGCACGGTGCGCCGGGAAGTGCGAACTTCTGCAGCAGCGGGAAGCGCCCGGCCGGCGGCACCTTCGGCAGCGGCGGCATGCGCACTTCGCGCGGCGGAGTACCGACGGTGCCGGTGCCATTGCCGCGGTTCTGCACCAGCCCGTCCGGGCCGTTCCAGGTTCCCGAGCCGTCGGCATTGATGGTGATCAGACCGCGCGGGCCGTTCCAGGTGCCGCTGCCATCGCCGTGGTTGTCGACCAAGCCGCTCTTGTCGCTGTTCCAGGTGCCTGCCCCCTTGCCATCCAGACTGATCAGGCCGGCCGGGCCGTTGTAGGTACCGGCGCCGCTGGCCTGGACCTGGATGATCGCGTCGTCGCCACCGGCGCCGCTGGCGTTGATGGTGCCGCTGCCGTCGGCATTGACGCGGATCAGGCCGCCGTCGAAGTTGGCGTTACCGCTGCCATCGGCCTTGAGGTCGAATAGCCCGCCGTCGCCGTTGCGCAGCAGATTGCCGTTGGCATCGACACTGGTGATGCCGGCGTCGTTGATCAGGCTGCCGCCATCGCCGCAGCGTGCCGGCGTCACGCTGACGCCTTCGATCGGGTCCAGAATGTCCTGCAGCGAGGCTTCCAGCGCGCGCTGCGCCGGGGTCACGCCAGCAATCTCCGGCACCACGATCGACGGGATGGCCGGGAACTCGGGCACCGCTTCATCGGCGACCGGTGGCGATGCGGATGGAGGCGCTGCGGTCTGCGCTGCCGGCGGCGTGGCACCCACAGGGTCGGCCGCCTCGCGTTGACCTTCGCCGCGGCCGCAACCGGCCAGCAGCAAGGGCACCCAGATCACTGCCGACAGCGTCTTGCGCATTGCGTCTTCCCTGGTTCGAGCGTGTTCGAGAACCGCCTGATAGCACGGGCCAGGTAAACAACGCGCTAAACGCGGCCAACGCAACGACTGCGCGACCGTCAGGCAGTGCGGTCGGTGCCGGGATCGGCATGCTCGTGCACTCCGCCTCCTGCGCGTCGTCCGCACCCACCGGATGACCGCGTGTTGCCCAGGTTTGCCGGCCCAGGCGTGAGCGATCGCAACGCCGGGACGCGTACCGGACAATGGTGCGCATTGGCAGCGGACAAACTCCACACCCCGCGGTGCGTGACTAGTAGCCACACCTTCCAGCGAGGGTGCAGCGCACTCAGAACGTCGCAGGCGTCGCAGCCGGGCGCGCGGCCTGCGCCTGGTTTGTGTCTGCCGCTTCCGATTGCAGCTGCTCGTGCAGGATGCGGCGAATCTCCAGAATTGCCTGCGGGGTTTCCTGCACGCTATGCCAGGAGGTCACCACCAGCTCCGACTCGGCACCGTCCAGATGCGCGCTGCGATACGGCACCAGGCCATCGTCGGAATCGGCCAGCGGCACCTGCGGTTTTTCGCGTCCGACGATGGTGTGGTAATGCACCTGCGGGGAGATCGGCAGGTCCATGCTGGCGCGCACGAACGGGTCGGTATCGCGCAGGTTGTCGATGCTGGTCGGCGGCAGCAGGCGCCGCTTGCGTCGCGGGTCGTCGCCCTGGCCGCCACGCTCGCTGCTGGCCAGGTCCTGAAACACATCGCCGAAGCGATCCAGCAAGGCGATCGGCAAACGCACCAGGCGGCCGACGAAGCGCCCGAGACCACCTTCGGCCAAGGGCGTGCCGCGATGCGGCGCGGCGATGAAGATGGCGCGGTCGACCTGCGGCATTGGCGAAAAATGCAGCAGCGGCGACAACTTCGCGCGGATGCGTGCGCCGCGCTCGCCGTCCAGCCGGTAGTCTTCCAGCAGCGAATTCCACAGGCGCTCGCCCGACGAAGACACCAGCAGGCGCCCGATCACCCCGCCCATGCTGTGGCCGATCAACACCATGTCGTGCGATGCGATCGCCGTGCCGGACGGATCGAAGTGCTGCAGGCTGCGCTCCACCAGCGCCTGGATTTCGGCGCGGTTGACCGCCACCGGCGCGTTGGTGGGGTAGTACACCTGCCAGATCTGGTAGCGCTGGCGCAGCGCTTCATCGCCCATCACTTCGTTGGCGACATTGACCCAGGCTTCCGGGCTGCTGGCAAGGCCATGCAGCATCAGCAGCACGCGTCGGTTCGGGTCGTAGGGCTGCATCAGATACAGATGCGGGCGGTCGATGCCGCGCGCGCTGCCCAGCATCGAGCGCAGGGACTGCGCGGCAAAACCGGACCTGGCCAGCCACAGGCCATACGCGGCGGTGAAGTTGGCCGCCAGCGGCACGCGCTGGCCATGCAGTACCACTTCGTTCTGGCGATACGGGTCGTAAGGCACCACGGTGACGGCACGACCGCGCAGCACCGCATCCAGCGTATCGCCCTCGAAGCGCAGCAGCAGCGTTGCCGGTGCATACGGCATCTCGCTGAAGGTAGGCAGCGGACGCTCAGGTGTCGCGACAGCGGCAGCAGATTGTTGCAAGGCCAGTCCGGCAGGGTCGCCGACCACCTGCGGGTCCACCTCGGCCACCAGTTCGGCGCCGAAGCCGTCGCGTCGATACGTGCTGCGCAGCCCATCGAAGCGCAATGCCGAGGCGGCGAAGATCGCGCGCGGCGTGTTGCCGCCGCCCGGCAACCGATATGCAGACATGTCGATACCGACCTGCCAGCGGCCTATGCTGGTCGGTTCGCGCTCGCTCTGGCCGGTCTGCTGCGCGCGTGCGAACAGGCGTTCGATCACCTGCTGCACGGCGTAGTTGTAGTAGTCGCGCACCTGCGTCTGGCGATTTTCGAACGCACGCGCGCTGGGCGCCCGATCGGTGAAAAACAGATACGCGTACGCATGCCGCGCGGCCTCCAACCAGGCGTCGACTGCGGCATCGCTCATGGTTGTCGGGTCGCGCCCGCCCAGCGCAATCGCATGCGCGGTCCATAGCTCGGCCTGCGTTGCCAGCCGGCGCTCATCGCCGATGCCTGCGACGGTGGCGAGTTGCTGCAGGCAGGGCATCGGGTCGCTGCGGCAGGCCTTGGGTTGCAGACCGGCCACCTGCACCGTCTCGCCGCTGGCCTGGCTCAACGCGCCAGTGCTGAGTACATCGCCACGCGTGCGCGCGATGAAGTCGCCGCTGCTGTGCGATTGCACCGTGACCATGGCGCAGCCGCTCAGCCACAGGCTCGCCAGCATGCCCGCCAGCACCGCGGCGGTACGACATCCACGCAGGCGCGGCGTCACCGGGGTGCGCTCGCGGTGGCCCCAGGCGCCGGTGCCTGCGGCATGCCGGCGCGGATGCGCTCGGAAAAATCGGCCGCCTTGTCTGCGGCGATCGCGCGTGCGGTGAAATGCCCACGCTGCTTCAGTGTCGCGAAGTCGTAGCCAGGCATCAGCCCATCGTGATCGTAGGCGTATTCGTCGGCGTAGCCGGACAGCAGCAGGCGATGATCCAGCGGCAATGTGGGCTGTAATTGCCGCGCCAACGCAAACACGATCGTGGTGCAGTTGCTGGTGAGCGTGTTGTAGAACGCCGGCGCGCGATTCAAGTCGTTGGCCAGGCCCACGTAGCCCATGAACATGCGGCGCAGCCCGGCCTTGGGAATCGCCAGCCGATACAGATACATGTCCTCGCCGCGGACATTGGTGCGCACGCGCAGGATGTCGCGCTCGTCGGCGGCTACCAGGGTCTCTTCGAAACTGCGGAAAAACCCGCCCAATGCCGAGAACGACTCGTCGCGCTCCTTGCGGATTTCCAGCGAGAACACCACGTGCGAGCCGTCGTCGAAACCGAACGACACCAGGGTGTGCGCGATGGCCGGGCCCATCCAGTACGACAGCGCCAGATCGGCGCTGACCAGACGGTCCAGATCGTACTGGCGGGTTTCCCAGCGCGGCTGGTAGTCGGTTTCGCTATGCCAGTCGAAATTGCGCACGTTGTGCAGCGTGACGATGTTGCCGTGCACCTCGGGCTGCAGGCGCTGGGCGACATCGTCGGCCCAGTCGCGGTCCTGGCTGGGCTGCATCATCCACCACGACACCGCCAGCACCGCAAACGCCGCACTGAAGATGCCCACCAAGGCCCAGTTCTCGCGGCCACGGCGCAGGCCCCACAACGCCGCGATTGCCATCGCGCACCACGAGCCCACCCACGCCGCACGCACGAACGCATTGCCGGTCAGTGCGAAATAGATCGCCAGCCCGCCCCAGAGCGCGGCCAGCACCAGCGCCACCCGCAACGCCCAGCGCCCGATGCGCGAACGCGTGGCCGGTTTCATCGGGTGCCGCCTTCCGGCACCTGCATGCCCAATGCGTGCATCAACAGATCGGCCGAACGATGGGCGAGGCGTTTGCGTTCGGACTCGTCATTGCCGCGCAGGCAGCTGCCCAGCATGTCGATCACCAGCAGCAGCTGTTCGTCGTCGACATCGGCACGGCACAGGCCCGCGTCGCGGGCACGGTGCACGAATGGCAGGAAGATGCTCACCACGCGCCGGTCGGCGGTTTCCACCGCCGGGTGCGCGCGTTCGATGGACCGCCAGAAATCCACCAGCGGCGCGGACTGGGCGATGTGCTCGGCCACGTCGTGCAGCAGCACGGCCAGTCCGTCCGGGCGCTCGGCCAGATCGGCGGCCAGCCGCTCCAGGCCATCCAGGCCGCGGGTCATCAGCGCGGTCATCAGCGCGAGCCGGTCGGGGAAATTGCGGTACAACGTGGCGCGGCCAAGGCCGGCACGCTCGACCACCAGTTCCAGCGGGGCATTGACGCCGTGTTCGCTGAACACTTCGTCGGCGGCATCGAGTATCTGCCGGCGGCGCAGCGCGGCATCAGGGCGGGAAGTCGTCATCGCGGCATTATCGGACAGATTTGTCCGGTTACGCCAGAGTCCGCTTGTCGATTTCGCGCCCTCTCCGACCAACGGTCGGATCGGATTGGACCATCGAATCCGACGGTCCAATCAGCGAACCGGATCAGCCGGTGTTCTGCACGCCTTGCGAGACGCCGTTGACGCAGGCGACCAGCGCGCGCAGCAGTTCGTCGTCCTCGCCATCGGTGGCACGCCAGCGTTGCAGCAGGTCCACCTGCAGCACGCTGATCGGGTCGATGTAGGGGTTGCGCAGACGGATCGACAAGGCCAGCCGCGGGTCGTGCTGCAGCAGCGACTGCTGGCCGGTCAATGCCTTCACCCAGCCCTTGGTCAGCGCCAGCTCGGCGCCGATGCCCGGGAAGAACCGCTGGTGCAGGTCGCCCGACAGCCGCGAGAACAGCTCGGCGATAGTGAGATCGCCCTTGGACAGCACCATCGCCACGTCGTCGAGAAAGGTGCGGAAGAACGGCCAGTCCTGCGCCATCTCGCGCAAGGTGTCCTCATGCCCGGCATCCACCGCCGCCTGCAGGCCGCTGCCCACGCCGTACCAGCCCGGGATCACCGCACGCGCCTGGCTCCAGGCAAACACCCACGGAATCGCGCGCAGGTTGGACAAGGCCGCGTCCTGGCCGAGCCGGCGCGACGGGCGCGAGCCCAGCGTCATGCGTTCGATCACATCGATCGGCGTGGCGCGGCGGAAGTACTGCATGAAATCCGGCGCGCCGACGAAGGCGCGATACGCCACGGTGCTGCGTTCGGCGACCAGGTCCATCACTGGCCGCCAGCGATCCTCGCGCGGCTCGGGCGCACGCGGGCGCAGGCTGGACAGCAGCACCGCGCCGGTCATCTGTTCCAGCGAGCGCAGCGCCAGTGCACGGATGCCGTACTTGCGGTGGATCACCTCGCCCTGCTCGGTCACGCGCAGCCGGCCATCGACACTGCCGCGCGGTGCGGCATCCAGCGCGCGGCTGGTCTTGCCGCCGCCACGTGCGATCGAGCCGCCACGGCCGTGGAAGAAGGTCAGCCGCACGCCCAGCTCGGCGGCGGCTTCGAGCAGTTCCACCTGCGCGCGCTGCAGCCCCCAGCGCGAGGCGGTGATGCCGCCGTCCTTGCCGCTGTCCGAATACCCGAGCATCACCATCTGCGTATCGCCGCGCGCGGCCAGATGCTGGCGGTAGACCGGGTCGGCCAGCAGATCCTGCACGGTGCCGGTGCCGCCGCGCAGATCGTCCACGGTTTCGAACAGCGGCACGATATCCAGCGGTACTGCGCCGGCGTCGTCGACCAGGCCGCCGCGCCGCGCCAGCGCCAGTACGGTGAGCACGTCGGCGCGGTTGTGCGCCATCGAGATGATGTAGCTGCCCAGCGCATCGGCGCCGTGGCGGCTGCGCGCATCGGCAAGCGCGGCAAACACCGCATCCAGCCGCGCATTGCCTTCGTCATCCACGAGCGGCAACGCCTGCTCACCGGCTGCATACGGACCGAGCAATGCAGCGCGCTGCCTGGCATCCTGTTCGTCCCAATCCGCCTGGCCGAGTGCATCGGCCACCGCACGTGCATGCACGCTCGATTCCTGGCGCACATCCAGCCGCGCCAGGTGGAAGCCGAAGGTGCGCACGCGCCACAACAGGCGGCGCACCGCGAACCAGCCGGCGTGCAGGCCCTTGTTGGCCTGCAGGCTGTCCAGGATCAATTGCAGGTCGTGTTCCAGCTCGGACGGGCTGGTGTAGGCACCCTCGGCATCGTCCAGCGTGGCCTGCAGACGCGCGCGCATCAGATCGTTGAGCAGCCGGTACGGCATGTCGCCGTGGCGCGGACGCGAGCGTGCGGCGTCCTCCGGCAACAACGCGCGGTAGCGCTGCAGTTGCTCGCTCAACGCCGGGCTCACCGCCACCAGCGTGGTCGACTGGCTGAGCAGGCTGGCCAGTTGCCAGAGTTCCTTCTGATACCGGTCCAGCACCGCACGCCGTTGCGCATCCAGCGTGCCGGCGATGGTGACGGCATCCACGTTGGGGTTGCCATCCATGTCGCCGCCGACCCAGGTGCCAAAGCGCAGCAGCCGCGGCAGGGTCGGCACGCTGCCGTAGGTTTCTTCGATGGCGTGTTCGAGGGTTTCGTACATCACCGGGACCACGCGATACAGCACCTGGGTGAGATAGAAGCCCACATGCTCGCGCTCGTCCTCCACGGTGGGGCGCACCGGCGAGGAGTCGGCGGTCTGCCAGGACGCGGTCAAGGCCATGCGGAAGCGCGCCGCGTCGGTGGCGCGCTCGTTGGGCGTGCGCATGCCGTCCAGGTTGTCGACCAGGCTGGCGACCATCAGCTGCTCTTTTTCCAGCAGCGCGCGGCGCACCGCCTCGGTGGGATGCGCGGTGAACACCGGCTCCACGTCAATCCGCGGCAACCACTCGCTGAGTTCGTCCAGCGTCACCCCCTGCGCCTTGAGCCGGCGCAAGGCATCGTGCAACCCGTCCGGCTGCGGCGTGTCGGTGCCGCTGCGCTGGTATTCGCGGCGGCGGCGGATGCGGTGCACGCGCTCGGCGATGTTGACCACCTGGAAATAGGTGCTGAAGGCGCGCACCAGCGACTCGGCCTCGCGCGGCTCGCGCCCGGCCAGCTGCTCGCTCAGCGTCGACGGCGGCGCATCGCTCTCGCGGCGCGCAATCGCCGTGGTGCGGACGCGTTCGATCTCCTCGAGAAATTCCGCAGAGACCTGCTCGGCTAGCAGGTCACCGACCAGTGCACCGAGCCGACGCACATCGTCGCGCAAGGCAAGATCGGGGGTAGCGAACACAAGACTGCTGCGGTACTCGTTCATCGGAAACGCACACCCTCTCAAGCGCAAAGTCGTCGAAGACTAACCCAAAAGGATTAGATGATCGCGACCGGCACGACGGTTTCAACACCAACCATCGTGCCTGCCCATGACCCCGTAGGAGCGCGCTGGCGCGCGATGGGGCTTTCCCGGTGATGCCCCATCGCGGGCAGGTCCGCTGCTACGCGAGGTGGCTGTCCTGGTCATGCTGCGTCGCGCCCGGGTGCGCTCCTACCGGTGAATGCGTCCGCCTCGCGTCCCGGGTAGATTCGCTGCGCCGTCCACGCGATTGCCGCGATCACCGGTAGGAGCGCACCCGGGCGCGACGAGGCGTTATCGATAAAGCCGCATCGCGCGCAAGCGCGCTCCTACCGGTCCAAACGCACCACCGATCACCGCGTGCGCGTAGCGCCGGTCTCCTTCACCGGCTCGCCGAGATTGGTCTTCAACCACTGCTCGCTCTCGGCCAGCATCTGCAGGATCGACTGCCGCGCGCGGTACGCATGCGATTCGTTGGGCAGCAGCACCAGCCGCGCGTTCCCACCCAGGCCCTTGATCGCGGCGAACATGCGTTCGCTCTGGATCGGGAAGGTGCCGGTGTTGTTGTCGTCCTGGCCGTGGATCAACAGCAGCGGATCCTTGATCTTGTCGGCGTAGTTGAATGGCGACATCGCCTGATACACCGATTGCGCCTGCCAGTAGTTGCGCTCCTCGGCCTGGAAGCCGAACGGGGTGAGGGTGCGGTTGTAGGCCCCGCTGCGCGCGATGCCGGCCTTGAACAGCCGCGTGTGCGCGAGCAGGTTGGCGGTCATGAAGGCGCCGTAGGAGTGCCCGCCGATGGCGATGTGCTCGCGGTCGGTGACCCCGCGCCGCACCACTTCGTCCACCGCGGCCTGCGCATCGGCGACCAGCTGCGGCACGTAGGTGTCGTTGGGTTCGGCATCGCCTTCGCCGACGATCGGCATGGTGGGGTTGTTGAGCACCACATAGCCGATCGCCAGAAACGCCTGCGGCCCCCAGTAGCTGATCGCGTTGAAGCGATAGGGCGAGTCGGTGACCTGGCTGGCGGTGTCGGCACTCTTGAACTCGCCCGGATAGGCCCACATCAGCAGCGGCCGCGGGCCGTCGCGCTTGGGGTCGTAACCGGGCGGCAGCAGCAGCGTGGCAGTGAGGTCCACGCCATCGGCGCGCTTGTAGCGGATCTGCTCCTTCTGCACGCCACGCAACTGCGGCAGCGGATGGGCGAAATGCGTCAACGCCCGCGGCGCAGGCGCTGCATCGCCCAATGCCTGCACCACATAGTTGGCCGGCTCCTCAGGCGACTCGCGGCTGAGCAGCAACTGCGTGACTTGCGCATCCAGCAATGCCAGCGGTGCGGAATAGGTCGGCGCCTGCGAATGGAACAGGCGCGTGGCGCGTCTGCTCTGCAGATCGAAGCGATCCACGAACGGGCGGTCGCCTTCCGGCGAGGCGCCCTTGCCGAGCAGGAACAGGCTGTTGCCATCGGCACCGGTCTGCAGCAGCGTGCGGCCCTTGCCGTCGGCCACGGTCGCCGGCGTGCCGGGATCGTTGTAGCGGTCCTGCGAGGAGCGGTCCCACAGCAATTCGGGCGCGCGCTGCGGCTGGTCCGGTGCGATACGCCACTGCTTGGTACGGCGGGTCTTCCACCAGCTTTCGCTGAGGATGGCCAGATCGCCGCGGCCCCACTGGATGCCTTCGAAGCGGCTGCCCAGTTGCGCCAGCGTGACCGGCGCACGCGTAAATGGCGCAGCCTGCATCATCACCGCATCACGGACCTTGCTCTCGCGTGCCGGGTCGCCGCCGTCCTGCGCCTCGGCCCAGACCAGCGTGGCCGGCGCATCGACGCGCCAGGCGATGTCGCGCACGCCGGTGGGCACGGCATCGTTGCCGGTCGGCAGGCCTTCCACCAATGGCAGCCGGGCGATCTGGCGCACCAGCTTGCCCTGCAGGTCCAGCACCTCGATACGGCGTGCGAAGTTGTCCACTGGCACCAGATACGAGAACGGCCGTTCGCTGCGTTCGCTCAGGATGTAACGGCCATCCGGCGACACCGAGAGATTGAGATAGATGCCGGGCGTGGCGATCGGGCGCACCTGCCCGCTCACGCTGACGATGACCGGCTGGCCGGTGGCGTAATACTCGAACACGCGCGCATCGGCCTCGTTGCGCAACAGGTCCTGATAGGTCGGCAGCGAGCGCACGCCGGCAGCGGCACTGGTCTGCTGGATCGCCGGGCCGTCGGGCACCGCATCGCGGGTGGGCGGCGCGCCCTGCCCGGCCACTTGCTGCTGCAGCAGCAGGCCGCTGCCATCGGGCAACCAGCGCAGATCGTCGTTGACGCTGGTGTTCAAACCGGCCACCAGACGCCGCGCCTGCCCGGCCGCCACGTCCACCAGCCACAGCTCGTTGGCGCCGCTGGCCGCGTCCTCGCGGCGGAACGCCAGGTAGCGCTGATCGGGCGACCAGCTCAACGTGGCCAGCGACAACGGTGACGGCAGCCCGGCGATCTGCCGCTCGCTGCCGTCGGCCACCGACAGCAGCCATAGCTTGTCGGCAAAGGAGAACCGGCTGCTGGCAAAGGTTTTGGGATGGATGCGCAGGCCGGCCAGCTTGAGTTCGGGCTGGGCCACCTCGGCGATGTCCGGCAACGCCGGCAACTGCACCATCGCGCCCAGGTCGCGTTTGGGCGACAGGTGCAGCAGCGGCGCGCGAGGGGCATCCACCACTGCCTGCAGCGCCTTGGAGGGCAGTTGGTAGCCAGTGCTTGCCGCAGCGGCAGGCGGGCCAGCCGGCGCGACGGCTGCGGCCGCAGCCAGTGGTGCGCTCAGCGCCAGTACGCCTGCCAGGGCCCATCGCTGTTGCCGCTTGCCGTGCCGTGCATCGGGTGTCGCCTGCATTGTCCATCCCCAGTGTCGATCGACTCCGGACCATAGCAGCCACACGCCCCCCGCTCCCCTGCCGTTGGTTGGGGCGCGTGCCGATTCAAGCCGGCCAATTCATGCCGGAGGGGGGTGCTGCCGATATAATCAACGCTCTCGTCGAGGGGCGCTGCGACCGGTATGGCGGACTGATCCGCCAACTGCACGAAAAGTGCAGGAAATACGGCCAGGCTCGACAAGCATTCATCGTTCAACGGCGCCCCGCATTGCAGACATTGGTCTGCTTACCGGAGCTATTGCATGAACGCTGTCACGAAAATCGCCCCACATACCGATTACAAGATCGCCGACCTCTCCCTGGCCGATTGGGGCCGCAAGGAGCTGGACATCGCCGAGCACGAGATGCCGGGCCTGATGTCGATCCGCCGCAAGCATGCGCAGACCAAGCCGCTGAAGGATGTACGCATCACCGGCTCGCTGCACATGACCATCCAGACCGCAGTGCTGATCGAAACGCTCAAGGACATCGGCGCCAACGTGCGCTGGGCCTCGTGCAACATCTTCTCCACCCAGGACCACGCGGCCGCCGCGATCGCCGCCTCCGGCACGCCGGTGTTCGCCTGGAAGGGCGAGACGTTGGAAGAGTATTGGGATTGCACCCTGGACGCGCTGACCTTCACCCTGCCCGACGGCACCCAGACCGGCCCGGAACTGGTGGTGGACGACGGCGGCGACGTCACCCTGCTGATCCACAAGGGCTATGAGCTCGAAAATGGCAGCACCTGGGTCGACGAGCCGGCGTCCTCGCACGAGGAAGGCGTGATCAAGGCGCTGCTCAAGCGCGTGGCCGTCGAGCGTCCGGGTTACTGGACCCGTGTGGTCAAGGACTGGAAGGGCGTCTCCGAAGAGACCACCACCGGCGTGCACCGCCTGTACCAGATCGCCGAAGCCGGCAAGCTGCTGATCCCGGCCATCAACGTCAACGACTCGGTCACCAAGAGCAAGTTTGACAACCTGTACGGCTGCCGCGAGTCGCTGGCCGATGGCCTCAAGCGCGCGATGGACGTGATGCTGGCCGGCAAGGTCGCGGTGGTCTGCGGCTATGGCGACGTCGGCAAGGGCAGTGCCGCCTCGCTGCGTGCCTACGGTGCCCGCGTGATCGTCACCGAGATCGACCCGATCTGCGCCCTGCAGGCGTCGATGGAAGGCTTCGAGGTCAACACCATCGAATCCACCCTGGGCCGCGGCGACATCTACGTCACCACCACCGGCAACAAAGACATCATCACCGTCGAGCACCTGCAGGCGATGAAGGACCAGGCCATCGTCTGCAACATCGGCCACTTCGACAACGAGATCCAGGTCGATGCGCTGAACGCACTCAAGGGCGTGGAAAAGATCAACATCAAGCCGCAGGTCGACAAGTACGTGTTCGGCAACGGCAATGCGATCTTCCTGCTGGCCGATGGCCGCCTGGTCAACCTGGGCTGCGCCACCGGCCACCCGAGCTTCGTGATGTCCAACTCGTTCGCCAACCAGACCCTGGCGCAGATCGACCTGTGGGAAAAGCGCGACAGCTACGAGAAGAAGGTCTACATCCTGCCCAAGCACCTGGACGAAGAAGTGGCACGTCTGCACCTGGAAAAGATCGGCGTCAAGCTGACCACCCTGACCAAGGACCAGGCCGACTACCTCGGCGTGGACGTGGCCGGCCCGTACAAGCCGGATCATTACCGCTACTGATCAACCGGGCGGTTGATTGCCCGCATGTCACCGCTTGAACAGAACGGGCGCCGCAAGGCGCCCGTTTCTTTGCAGGATGCTGGATGGCCCCGCGTGCAAGCGGACCCACATGGCGACCAATCTGCGTTCGTGCCTGCGGCATCGACATGCATCGCATGGATGCAACGCCTCGAGCAAGACACCATGGAATCCAGCACGCCGGGTAGCCTTGCCGTCGGCGTGCCAGCTGTTGCCGTGTGCGATACTCGCGCAAGGCTTGCGACTTACCTGCGTGGCAGCAAGACCGGTCAACCACTACGTAACACCCATCGTCAAAAGGAACCAACATGGGCGGCTTCAGCATCTGGCACTGGATCATCGTTCTTTTCTTCTTCTGCAGCATTGCTGCCGTGATCAGCCTGATCGTCTGGGTCGCAAAGCGCGCGTCGCGCAA
Organism: Xanthomonas sp. NCPPB 2864; assembly: GCF_056675615.1. Classification (NCBI taxonomy): domain Bacteria; kingdom Pseudomonadati; phylum Pseudomonadota; class Gammaproteobacteria; order Lysobacterales; family Lysobacteraceae; genus Xanthomonas; species Xanthomonas sp. NCPPB 2864. Next base: position 471,810 of record NZ_JBWWVS010000002.1, on the reverse strand, counting down.
ATCGACTGTGGCAACGACGGGGTCAGCAGTGCCGAAGAGCGCTCACGCCAGACTGCTGGAGCTGGACACGCTGAGGTCGCAGCAATTGATCACCGATGCGGAGTACCAACAGCGCCGCAGCCATATCCTCAGCGAGATCTGAGCAGCGGCTGCAACGCATGAACCATGTTTCCGCTGTCCTGGATCAACATGTCCATGTGATCTGCGACAGTGCCCTGCGCCAGCGATTGCTGATGCGCGGCAGTTCGATGCAAGACCGCATCAGTCTGAGCTTCAAGGGCTCTGAAGAACTTGCCGAAATCCTCAGCCTGCTGCAATCACTGCAGATTCCCTTCGCCGACGCACCTGCGGGCTGGCCGCCTGCGGCCGTCTTCGCGCAGCTCAGAGATCAGGGACTGGTGCAAGGCACGATCACTACCGTCGTATGGGTCGCCCCGGACATGCCCGTGCTCGGCGTCGGCTAGCACGCATCTGCGCCAGGGGTGCCGGCAGCTGATCCGGTGCGATCCACGCAATGCCGCGCTTGAGAATGTCGCGCTGCGGCAAGTCCGAAAACTGCAGACGCAGCTCGGCTCTGCAGTCGCACCTGCAGCTACGTTTGTGCTCGACGAAAACAAGCGCTCGCGGTGGCGAGCGGCACCGCACCGCCACGCCTGAGTTCAAGAGCAGCGCCGCTTTCCCTGCCGCGCGGAAGAATTGCACGACATGCCGCGGCTATCGGCCCGCTACGGCCGCCAGTTCGCATTGCGTTCCCAGAACGCAACGCTGCGCCGGTACGCATCGCGATCCAGTGCCACACCCGAGCCGCCCTCGTCCACGCCCAGTGCATTGCGCAGCATGGTGATGGGCGCCATTGGAATTTCTTCCGGCTCGGTGGTGTAGAGGCAACCGACCACGCCCCAGTCGGCGTCGATCGGCGCGCCCTCCTTGGCCAGCTGATCGCGGCTATAGAGGATCGGCAGCAGATACGTCGCCACCGGTGGCTCCACACCTTCGAACCAGCGCACCAGCACCGGTAACTCCTGCGTGCTGCGTGCCTCGTAGCCGGAGCGCAGCTGGTGGCGGTTGTCGTCGGTGATCGGTGCAGTGAGGCAGCGCGTCGAGGTCCAGTTGCGGTGCACATGCAGCTGGCAGAACGGCGCATAGCCTTCGATCACGCGCACCGGCGCCTCTTCATTGAGCCGCTGGATGAACTGCTCGGGCGTGCAGTCCTGGATGGCGTTGCGACGACCATCGCGGGGAAACAGACGGGTGCGGGCAAACGGTGTGAGAACGATGGACATGACGGTGGTGGGTGGCAAAGAACGCCAGGGTAGCCTGCAGCCCTGCCATGCGACCACTTACCAGATCAGATCGTCCGGCACCTTGAACTGGCTGTAATAGTCGTCGTCGCTGTCCGGCGCCGGAGGCGTGCTGCTACGGCCATGATCCAGCACCACAGTGTCCGCATCGCGGCTGTAGACCTTGTCGGCGGCGGCGCGCGGAATCAGCTCGAAGCCATCGCCATGCCGCACGATCACCAGCGCTCCGCTGGCCAGCTGGCTGCGCAGCGTGGGATTGACCAGCACGCTGCGGATGACGCGGCCGTCGTTGAAGCGGTAGTCGATCTCGCCATCGCGCTTGACCTTGTTGGTCTCGACGATCTGCCGGACCTGGGCCAGCACTTCCTGCCGCCGCAGCTGCAGCTTGCGTTCTTCGGCCAGCGCGCGATCGCGCTCGGCGCGCTCGGCCTGTAGCCGCGCCGCGTCCACCTTGTCGACCTCGGCCGGTGCCACGGCCGCGCCCTTGGCATGACGCTGCTTGTTCTGCTCGCGCGCGACCTTGTCCACCTGGGCCTTCTTGACCAGGCCGGCCTTGAGCAGTTGTTCTTGCAGCGGATTGCGCATGGGAGGGGAACCGGTGAATGTGCGCCCAGTTTACCGCGCCCCGCGCCACCCAGCCTGACTGCCCAAGCCCGCCCCGGCTGCAGCACCGCGCCGTACCGCGGTACCGCGATCCACCCGCACCGCGCAAAGCGCGACCTGCATCGGGGTTTTCGCGGGTACTCGCATTGAATACGTATGCACAACAGCGATGTTGCGCCGCGATGCACGCTTAGCATCACCGCGCGCTGCACGCCGTGCGCGCGCTTTCCGGAACAGGGGCCGGAGGCCTTGATGCGGGCATCGCACAGCATGCGTGTGCTCGCGCTTACCGACTGGAGATCCATCCGATGCGCGATACGCACACTCCACCCCCACCCTCACGGCTTCAACGCAGCTCGCGGCTGCTGCTCGCCGCGCTGGTGCTGCTGCTGACCACCGCCAATGTGCAGGCCGATGTGATCCTGCATGCCTTCAATTGGCCGTATGCCACCGTGGAAGCACGCGCCAAGCAGATTGCCGATGCCGGCTATCGCAAGGTGTTGGTCGCTCCCGCCTATCGCTCGCAAGGCAGCGCGTGGTGGGCACGCTACCAGCCGCAGGATCTGCGCGTGATCGATGGCCCGCTGGGCGACACCGCCGCGTTCTCGCGCATGGTGCAGGCGCTGGCCAATAACGGCGTGGAAACCTATGCCGACGTGGTGCTCAACCACATGGCCAACGAGGCCGCGACACGCTCGGATCTCAACTACCCCGGCAGCGCCGTGCTCGCACAATACGCTGCAAATCCAGGTCGTTACGATACCTTGCGTTTGTTCGGCACCTTGCAATCGAATTTCCTGAGCGCCAGCGATTTCGGTCCGGCCCAGTGCATCACCAACTACAACGACGCCTACCAGGTGCGCACCTATCGCATCTGCGGCGGCGGCAGCGATCCGGGCCTGCCCGACCTGGTCGGCAACGATTGGGTGGTGCAGCAGCAGCGCGCCTATCTGCAAGCGCTGAAGGGCCTGGGTGTGACCGGCTTCCGTGTCGATGCGGCCAAGCATATGAGCTTCGACCATCTCAATCGGGTCTTCGATGCGGGCATTCGCTCCGGCGTGTATGTGTTCGGCGAAGTGATCACCGGCGGCGGCAGCGGCAATGGCGATTACGACCAGTTCCTGGCGCCGTACCTGCAGTCCACGCCGCATGCGGCCTACGATTTCCCGTTGTTCAACGCGGTGCGCAATGCATTCGCCATTGGCGCCAGCCTGCAGCAGCTGGTGGATCCCGCGTCCACCGGACAGGCGTTGCCGGGCAATCGCGCGGTGACCTTCGCCGTCACCCACGACATCCCCAACAATGCCGGCTTCCGCTACGCCATCCTCGACCCCGTCGACGAGACGCTGGCATACGCGTATCTGATCGGCCGCAACGGCGGCATGCCGATGGTCTACACCGACAACAACGAAAGCGGCGACAACCGCTGGGTCAACGCCTATCTGCGCGACGACCTGCGCCGCATGATCGGCTTCCACAACGGCGTGCAAGGCAGCGACATGCAGGTGCTGTCGTCCAGCTCCTGCCATGTGCTGTTCCGGCGCGGCAGCCTGGGCATCGTCGGCATCAACAAGTGCGGCAATCCGGTCACCACCACCGTGGCGATGAATGGCAGCGTGCTGTACTGGAATGCGGATTATGTGGATGCACTGGGCTCGGGCAGCGTGGTGCGCATTTCCAGCGGCTCCTACACCTTCACGCTGCCGGCGCGCGGTGCACGCATGTGGCGCCGCTGAGCTGTCTGGCCAGCACGAGGCGTCCGCTGCGTGGTTGAAGCACGTCTTAAAGACACCCAGCCTTTGACACAAAAAACACCGGCTTATCGCCGGTGTTCTGGATGCTGCAACACGTTGGATGGTGCGACCGGCTACCAGGCGAACGGCGCGGTGACCTTGCGCGCGCCGAGCATGAACGCATCGGCCACGTGCACGAACGGGGTGACATCCACCTCCGATTCGCCGGCGCGCACCAATTGCACGAAACGCCGGTACAAGCCGTCGTATTCGCCGGCGGCTTCCACTGGCTGCGGCTGGCCATCGATACTGAGCCTGGCACCGCCCTCGCTGAGCATGAGCAGGCCGTCGGTGGTGTCCACTTCGATATCCCAGCGCTGATGGCCGGTCTGCAGAAAATCCAGTTCCGCCGTTACCGGCACCCCTGCGGTATCGACAAAACCAAGCCTGGCGTACAGCGGTGCCTGGCGATTTTCGGGCGTGTGCAACTCCGCTTCGCGCAGCGCGAAGGGGCGCGGCAACAGATGCGTGACGATGGACAGCGCATTGATGCCGGGGTCGAACACGCCCATGCCGCCCGGCTCCAGGATCCAGTCCTGGCCCGGGTGCCAATGGCGAATGTCTTCCTTCCAGGTGATGTGCGCGCGCAGGATCTGCTTGTCGGCCAGCCACGCCCGCGCAGGCTCCACGGCAGCAGCGCAGCGCGAATGCCAGCTGGTGAACAGGCTGCGTTGCGCACGCTGCGCCAACGCGCGCAGATCGTCGATCTCGGCCAGGGTGGCGGCCGGTGGTTTTTCCAGGAACACATGGCGCCCGGCGGCCAGCGCGGCCTGTGCCTGCGCGTGGCGGCCGACCGGTGGCGTGCACAGCGCCACCGCTTCAATCTGCGGATGCGCCGCGAAGGCCTCTTCCAGGCTGTGATAGGCCGGCACTCCATCGACCGTGCCATGCCGGCTCACCGTGGCCACCAGCTGCACATCGGCACGCGCGGCGATGGTGGGCACGTGCTGGTCGCGGGCGATCTTGCCGATGCCGACAAGGGCAATGCGCAATGCGTCTGGATGCTTCATCGAAACCTTCGGGCTGATAGTGACGTGGCGGGACCCGCGCGATCGCCCGTTTCAGGCGCATGCACGGACACTGCGGCAGCGGCGCGCTGCACCAGCGCACGCAACGGCGCAGTGTAAGGTCAGGCTGCGGTTCGCTGCGAGACATCGCTCCTGCTTGTTTTGCTATACCTGCGCCGCCCGGTGGCCGTGCAGGAGCCGCCATGCTGCATCGGTGCAACTGCACGGCACGCCTTGCCGTTCGTGGCCTTCCACCTGGTCGCGCTGGAGCACTCGGCGGCTGCGGTGGGGCGCCCGGCCTGCGGCCGATGTATGGCCAGGCCTGCGACGCCGGCTGCAGAAAAAGCTACCTGCATGCGCCTTGCGATGCGCTCACATCTCCAACACGACCTTGCCCAGGTGGCTGCCCTGCTCCAGATAGCGATGCGCTGCAGCGGCTTCGCCGAGCGGGAAGCGCTTGTCGAGCAGCACGCGCAGCTTGCCCTGCGCGATCCACGGCCACACCACGCGCTCCACTTCCGCGGCCAGGCGCGCCTTTTCGTCGGCACTGCGCGGGCGCAGCGTCGAGCCGGTGAGCATGGCCTGCTTGCGCATCAGCAGCGGGATCGGCACCTCGATGGTCGAGCCGGCCTGCGAGGCGATATAGACGATGCGCCCGCGCGGGTTGAGCGCCTCCAGGGTGTCGGCGAATACCGCAGCGCCCACCATGTCCAGCGACACATCCACCCCGCCGTGCGCCTTGGCCACGTCGACAAACGATTCGGTGGTGGAGTCGATCGCCACATCGGCACCCAGTTCGCGCGCCTGCGCCGCCTTACCTGCCGAACGCGCAGTCGCCAGCACATGCGCACCGACGGCCTTGGCCATCTGGATCGCAGTCACGCCGATCCCGGACGTGGCGCCATGCAGCAGCAGCCATTCCCCGGCCGCCAGCCGGCCATGCTCGAACAGGTTGGTGTACGCGGTAAAGATGGTTTCCGGCAGCGCCGCGGCATGCGCCAGATCCATGCCAGGCGGAATCGGCAGCACATGCCGCGCGTCGACCGCTGCGTACTGTGCGTATCCGCCACCGCCCAGCAGTGCACACACCCGATCGCCGACCTTCCAGCGACCGGCCGGCTCCACGATCTCGCCGGCGATTTCCAGCCCGAGCGTCTGCGGCGCGCCGGGCGGCGGCGGATAGTGGCCGGCACGCTGCAGCAGATCGGGACGATTGATCCCGGCCGCATGCACGCGGATCAGCACCTGCCCCGGCGCCGGACGCGGGCGCGGCTGCTCGCTGGCGTACAGTGCATCCGCATCGCCCTTGCCATCGCGTATGGCGATTGCAGTCATCGTGGTATCGCTCATGCGCAGCACTCCGTAGAAAGTGCACCCAGTGTAGAGCTGCCCGCGTCAACGTCCGGCGCAAGCCCGCTCGCGACATGGCACGCAGGCGCAGCGCAACCACTGTCTCCGCCAAGTCACGGTAAGCAACCACGCGATGACCGGCATCACGCGTGAAACCAGTGCGGCGACAAACGCGATTCGCCTGCCCGCTGCAAGGCAAGGCTTCGCTCGCCACCGCGCGGCAAGCGCCTGCAGGGCCCCGCAGAGCGCGCTGTCATTCCGCTGACAGCACCCCAGGTAACCGAATGCACGACACCCGCAACCAAATATGCATTCATCGCGATGAAGCGATATTATGCTGGCACGATCCGCCGGACCTGCCGCGATGACGCATCTCAGTTTCGAGTTCTACCCGCCGAAGACCGACGACCAGCGCGCCCAGCTGGACCGCACGGCGGCCAGGCTGAAGGGCTACGCGCCGGAATACGTGTCGTGCACCTTCGGTGCCGGCGGCTCCACGCTCAGCTATACCTCCGAGACGGTGCGTCACCTCAAGCAGAAGCACGGTTTCGAAGCCGCCCCGCATCTGTCCTGCGTCGGCGGCAGCCGCCAGGAGATCCGCGAGCTGCTCAAGCTGTATCGCGCGATCGGCTGTACCCGCATCGTCGCGCTGCGCGGCGACCTGCCCTCGGGCATGGGCCATCCGGGCGACCTGCGTTACGCCTCGGACCTGATCGCCTTCATCCGCGCCGAGCACGGCGATGCGTTCCGGATCGAGGTCGGTGCGTATCCGGAAACCCATCCACAGGCGACCGACGCGCTCAGCGATCTGCGTTACTTCAAGGCCAAGGTGGATGCCGGCGCAGATGCCGCGATCACCCAGTATTTCTACAACGCCGACGCGTACTTTCATTTCCGCGACGCCGTGCAGCGCATGGGCGTGGAGATCCCGATCATCCCCGGCATCATGCCGATCTCCAATTTCTCGCAGTTGCGGCGCTTTTCCGAGCAATGCGGTGCGGAAATTCCGCGCTGGATCAGCAAGAAGATGCAGTCCTACGGCGACGATGCCGATGCGGTGCGCGCCTTCGGTGCGGAAGTGGTGGCCACCGTGTGCGAGCGCCTGATCGCCGGCGGCGCGCCTGCCCTGCACTTCTACACGCTCAACCTGGCCAAGCCGACCACGCAGGTGCTGCAGCTGCTCGGGCGCTGAGCCAGCCGCTCGCAGCCATGCCCTCGGCAGGCGTATCTGTGCGGGCACATCACTGGCAAACGCGCGTGTGATGCGCAAACGCCGTGCAAGCTCTTTCGGTCCCGGCGCGTTGCTCGCCGGCTCACGCAGGCCCCGTTACGCTGCGCCGATGCCTCGCCTCCTGCTGCCGTTGCTGCTGTTGTTCTGCCTGTGCCCGGCCACGCGCGTGCAGGCGCAGGAGATCCGTCGCTGCGTGACAGCGGACGGGCAGACCATGTTCACCGACCGCCGCTGCGAAGATGTCGGCGCCGCGGCGCGCCCGCCGCCGGCCGCGCGCACGCAGGGCAACACCGGCCTGCATCGCTACGGCTGCCCGCGCCGGCTGAGCGAACTGGTGTCGTTGCTGCAACTGGCGGTGGACAGCCGCGACGTCAATCGGCTCTCCAGCCTCTACCTGTGGAGCGGCCAGTCCGACGCCGCTGCCAACCAAGTGCTGAGCCGGCTGGAGGCGATCGTGCAACGCCCATTGCTGGACATCGTGCCGATGTACCCGCAACGCGATCCGCCGACCTGGGAAGCCGATGCCGGCACGGCAGCGGCTTCATCCCTGGACGGCAGCGCCATCGACGCCCCACTCCCGGCACCGCCAAGCCGCCCACGCCCCTGGGGCCTGCGCCTGGAACAGAACCTCGCCAGCGGTGCGCCGGCAAGCAGCGTGTTGCGGCTGCGCCGGCAGTACAACTGCTTCTGGGTGACGTTTTAGCGCAGCGCCCGGCGTGAGCGGATTGCAGCGGCCAAGTACATGCGACGGCGCATTGCCCCGGCAATCGGTGATGGTGACGATGGTGGTGTGGGCTGCGAGGCAGTGAGCGTATCGGCTCAGAGACCCCGAACCTCATGCCTCATAGGTGACGCTTGCAGGCTATACGACAAGCCGGCCCATGATCTGCGTGACCGCCTGCTGCGGGCTCAGCACGGCGCTGTCGATCACCCAGTGCGGCTCGGTCCAGGCCACATAATCATGCGCGAGCACGGAGGCCCACCCCGGCACGCGCAATCCGACCACGTCGCTTTGCCGCGATTCCACGCGCTGCCGATGCACGTTGCGATCGCTGCACACTACCTCGATCTCCAGCAAACGGCTCCGTGTGCGACGAGCTACATCGCGCCACGCTTCACGGGTGACCGGCAACGGGTTCACGCAATCGGCGACCACCACGTGACCCTGCTGCAGATTGGCCTCGGCAAGTGCGTAGGCGGTCATGTAGCCGGCTGCTCCGACGTCGTTGGCGAGTACACCACTTTCGCGTAGTGACTGCTCAATCGTATCGATACGCAAATAAAACGCAGTGCATTGCGTCAGTAGCGCCTGGGCAATGGAACTCTTGCCGACGCCCGGCAATCCGCCGAACACCACCAAGATCGCTGACTGCAGGGTCACTGCGGCCACAGCGCACGAATTGCCGCGATGCCTTGCGCGCCATGCGAACGGGCTTCGCGCAGGTCGTCGACCTGCATGCCACCGAGTGCGTAGATCGGCAAGGAGACCTGCTCGCGCAAGCGTTCGAATCCTTCCCATCCCAGGGGTGTCGCACCCGGATGCGACGCGGTCGCCTGCACCGGGCCCAGCACCGCAAAATCGCAGCCAAGACGCTGGGCGTGGCGAAGGTCTTCCAGCCCGTGACACGAGGCGGCGACCGGCTGCTCGGCCGGCAACGGGCGCTGCTGCAGGCTGGCCAGTTGCTCCGAACCCAGGTGCACGCCGATGCCGAGTTCGCTGGCCAGTGCGATGTCGCGGTTGAGCAGCAGTTGCGCGCGCGCACGGCCGCGCAGGCGCATCACCTGCTGCAGCAAGGCCTGCCAGCGCGCCGGTTCGGCCTGCCGCGCACGCAACTGGATGCGCGTGATGCCGTCCTGCAGCGCACGCTCCAGACCTTCCAGCCACAGCGCGTCATCGTCCGGCTCGGGCGTGATCAGATAGCGGTCGGGCTGGCGCAGCACACCGACCACCGGCACATCGGCCGGCGGCATCGAATAGCGGGTCAGCTTGTCGGCGGCCACCCAGGTCATCGCCTGGCCTTCGCGGCCGCGCGGGCTGCCTTTCCATGCGGTAATGTGGCGCACTTCCAGGCGCAGCCGCTTGTCCGGGTACAACTGCGGCACGTCCATCAGCCACTCGCCGACCTGCGCCTCGATACCGAGCTCTTCGTTGAGTTCGCGCACCAGTGCCTGTTCGGAGGTCTCGCCAGGTTCGCGCTTGCCGCCCGGAAACTCCCACAGGCCGGGCATGTCGCGGGTTTCGGTACGGCGGGTCAGCAGGATGCGGCCGCGGGCGTCGGTGATCACGCCGGCAACGACGTGGATGGATCTTAGAGAATCAGGCATGGCACAAGAGTGCCGCGAGTGAGCCGTTCAGTGCAATCGCTTGGCGGCGGGGATTGGGGATTGGGGATTCGAGATTGGTCAAAGCGCGGCACGTGTGCTTCTGCCAATCCCGAATCCCCAATCCCGGCCTACAGTGGATGCCCGATGCGCCAGAGCACACCGCTGGGATCGTGCAAGGTGAAATCGCGTGCACCCCACGGCCGATCTTCCGGCGCGCTGCAGCTCACCCCGAACTGCGCGCCCAGGCCGGTGTCGTGCACGTGCTGCCACCAGCTGTCGGCATCGTCCACCCACAGGTGCAGCATCAGGTTCTCGGCCAGTTCGCGCAGATAGAAATCCTGCAGCAGAAACGCGCAATGCGTGCCATGCCGGAAGCAGGTCACATTGCCTACCTCGTCCTCCTGCACGAAGCCCAGCGCGCGATAGAACCGCTGCGACAGCGCGTAGTCGCGCGCAGGCACGAACACCTTCAATTGCTGGCTGGACAGCAACGCCATGACCGCACTCCACGCAGGATATGGATCGAGCATACGCCCCGCAGTGGCACCGGCGGAGACGCTTGTATGCGGCAGGCGCCGTTGGCGCCGCGAGAGATGGACAGCGTGTGGCGGACCTGCCGTGCCGAGGCCCGCCGCAAGACAGCTCGCCGGACGCTTCCAGCGTCTATGCGGTTGGTGTCCCGTCGTTGCCTGGCAACGATGCAAGCCATGCCTTCGCGGGGAATTGGCCAAAGGCGGCGAAACCTGAGCGTGGCCTCGTACCCGGTCTGCGATATCCCCTTTCCTGCTTCAAGACCCCCTCAGGATCCCATCCGTAAGCAGAGCCCCCTTGGTAAGGGGGCGCGCCAAAGGCGCGGGGATCGGAAGCAAGGACCGTGCACCAGGCATCCGCGGAGCGGATGCCTGGTGCACGGTCAACTCAGCTCAGCTGAGTTGACCGTGGCAGTGCTTGTACTTCTTGCCGCTGCCGCAGGGGCACGGATCGTTACGGCCCACCTTGGGCTCGTCGCGGGTCACCTGCGACACCGGCACCGGGGCGTTGCCGCCCTGCATCTGTTCCACTTCCTCGTCGGCACCATAGCCGCCGGCGTCCTGATGCTGGAACTGCGAGGCCATCAAGCGCGCCTGCGCCTGCAGACGCTCCTGCTCTTCCAGTTCGGCCACTTCCTCTTCGCTGCGGATGCGCACGCGCGCCAGCAGGTTGATCACTTCGCGCTTGACGTTCTCCAGCATCTCCGAGAACAGCTCGAAGGCTTCCTTCTTGTATTCCTGCTTGGGCTGCTTCTGCGCATACCCGCGCAGATAGATGCCCTGGCGCAGGTAATCCATCTTGGCCAGATGCTCCTTCCAGCCCTGGTCGAGCACGGTCAGCATCACGTGCTTTTCCAATGCGCGCATGGTGTCGTTGCCCACCGCCGCTTCCTTCTCGGCAAAGTGCGCATCCACCGCTGCCTGCACCTTGGCCGCAATCTGCTCGGCGTCCAGTTCTTCCTGCGTGCGTGCCATCTCGCTCAGCGCCAGCGGCATGCCCAGCTCCGATTCCAGCGTGGCTTCCAGACCCTTCAGGTCCCACTGCTCATCGACGGAGTTGGGCGGCACGAAGCGTGCGACCAGGTCGTAGATCACATCGCCACGGATGCCGTCGACGTTGTCCTTGACCGATTCGGCATCCAGCAATTCGTCGCGCTGGGCGTAGATCACCTTGCGCTGGTCATTGTTGACATCGTCGAAGTCCAGCAGGTTCTTGCGTATGTCGAAGTTGTGCGCTTCCACCTTGCGCTGCGCCTTTTCGATCTGCCGGCTGACCAGGCGATCTTCGATGACGTCGTCTTCCTTCATGCCCATCATGCGCATCGCCTTCTGGACCCAGTCCGAGGCGAAGATGCGCATCAGGTTGTCTTCCAGCGATAGATAGAATCGCGACGAACCCGGGTCGCCCTGACGACCGGCACGGCCGCGCAGCTGGTTGTCGATACGGCGCGACTCGTGCCGCTCGGTACCGATGATGTGCAGGCCGCCGGCCGCCTTGACCGCATCGTGACGACGCTGCCATTCGGTCTTGGCCGCAAGGCGCTGCTCGTCGCTGATGTCGTCGCCCATGGCATGCAGCTCGGTTTCCAGCGAACCGCCCAGCACGATGTCGGTACCGCGGCCGGCCATGTTGGTGGCGATGGTCACCGCGCCCGGCTGGCCGGCGTTGGCCACGATGGTGGCTTCGCGCTCGTGCTGCTTGGCGTTGAGCACTTCATGCTTGACCCCGGCCTTGCGCAGGTGCTCGGACAGCATCTCCGAGGTCTCGATCGAGGTGGTACCCACCAGCACCGGCTGGCCGCGCTTGGCGCAGTCCTCGATGTCGGCCAGCACCGCGTTGAACTTGCCCTTGCGGTTGAGGAACACCTGGTCCGGATGGTCCTTGCGCACGGTCGGGCGGTTGGTCGGGATCACCACCACTTCCAGGCCGTAAATGCTCTGGAATTCGTAGGCTTCGGTGTCGGCCGTACCGGTCATGCCGGACAGCTTCTTGTACATGCGGAACAGGTTCTGGAAGGTAATGCTGGCCAGCGTCTGGTTCTCGCGCTGCACCGGCACGCCCTCCTTGGCCTCGACCGCCTGATGCAGGCCGTCGGACCAGCGGCGCCCGCTCAGCGTACGGCCGGTGAATTCGTCGACGATCACCACCTCGCCATCGCGCACGATGTAGTCCACGTCGCGCTGATAGATCGCATGCGCGCGCAGCGCGGCATTGAGGTGATGCACCACGCTCAGGTTCTGCGCGGCGTACAGGCCGTCCTCGGCATTTTCCAGGATGCCGGCCTGCATCAGCAATTCTTCGGCGTGGCCCATGCCCGCCTCGGACAGATGCACCTGCTTGCCCTTCTCGTCGATCCAGAAGTCGCCCTCGCCCTCTTCGCTTTCCTGCCTGGTCAGCTGCGGCACGATGCGGTTGACGCGGATGTACAGCTCCGGCGACTCGTCGGCCGGGCCGGAGATGATCAGCGGGGTACGCGCCTCGTCGATCAGGATCGAGTCGACTTCGTCGACGATCGCGTAATGCAGGTTGCGCTGGTAACGGTCGGCCTTGGACAGCGCCATGTTGTCGCGCAGGTAGTCGAAACCGAACTCGTTGTTGGTGCCGTAGGTGATGTCGCTGCCGTAGGCCTCGCGCTTGTCGCTATGCGGCATGCCCGGATACACCACGCCCACGCTCAGGCCCAGCCAGTTGTACAGCTTGCCCATCTGCGCGGCGTCGCGGCGCGCCAGGTAGTCGTTGACCGTGACCACATGCACGCCCTCGCCCTGCAGCGCGTTGAGGTACACCGGCAGCGTGGCGACCAGGGTCTTGCCTTCACCGGTGCGCATCTCGGCGATCTTGCCCAGGTGCAGCACCATGCCGCCGATCAGCTGCACGTCGTAATGGCGCATGCCGAGCACGCGGCGGCTGGCCTCGCGGCACACCGCAAAGGCTTCGGGAAGAATCTTGTCCAGGGACTCGCCGGCGGCAAGTCGCTGCTTGAACTCCGGGGTCTTGGCTTGCAGCTCGGCGTCGGAGAGCTTCTCGATCGTCGGCTCCAGCGCATTGATCTGGGTGACGAGGCGGTTGAGCTGGCGCAGCTGGCGTTCGTTACGACTGCCAAAGACACGGGTAAGCAGACTGTTGATCATTGAAGAAACCGGTTGAAAAGGAACGGTTTGACCGACGCCGGTCCCCAAGACCCGGCCGCCGTAAACGAAACAGGGCGCACTGCGCCCTGTCGATGGCAACACCCTATTGTAGCTTGGGGCGGGCCTTCACGAATCAAGCGCCGCCCGCGCCGTCGTCAACCGCGCCCGCGGCGGCCCACCGGCGTGTTGGTATCGCCCAGGAACTTGCGCGGATTGACCACCCGCCCGTCCGCCCACACCTCGAAATGCACGTGGGCGCCGGTGGAGCGGCCACTGGATCCGGCCCGGGCCACCTGCTGGCCGGCGCGGACCAGGTCGCCCACCTTCACCACCAGGCGCGAGTTGTGCGCATAACGGGTCACATAGCCGTTGCCGTGGTCCACTTCCACCACGTTGCCGTAGCCGCCGCGCACGCCGGCATAGCTGACCACGCCGTCGGCGACCGACATCACCGGGTCGCCCACGTTGGCGTGGAAGTCCACGCCCTTGTGGAAGGCCGAACCACCGTCGAACGGATCGGCGCGGCCGCCGAAGCCGGAGGTGATGTAGGTGTTGCGGATCGGCATCCGCGAGGGCACCGAATTCTGTTCGAGCTGATGATCGAACATCAGCGCGGCCAGCACGTTCAGTTGCTGGCCGGAGGCGGAGAACTGCTGTTCGACCTGCCCCAGCGTCTGCTTGAGCGACTCGACCGGCATGTCGCTGACCGGCTCGTCGCCGCCACCGACGCCGACCGGGGCGTCGAAGTCGAACTCGCCGTCCTTCAGCTTGCCCATTTCGGTCAGCCGCTCGCCCAATGCATTGAGACGGGTGGCCTGCGCCTGCAGCTCGCCCATGCGCGCGGCCAGTGCGTTGACCTGCGCCTGCGAGGCGCGCTGCGCCTGGGCCAGCTCGGCCTGCTGCCGGGCAACCTTGGCCTGCAACGCGGAATTGGTCACCATGCCGGTGGCGGTGCTGGCACCGATGCCGATCAACATGCCCAGCCCAAGCACGGCGCCGAGGACTACCATCGGTCGATCCGCGGCAAAGCCCTGGAACTGGCGGGCCAACCGCTGCGCCCGGGTTTCGCGAGATTTGATTACAACTTTCTTCAACGCCATATGAGTGTCATGTCCAAGCCCAAGTCCAACGCACGCAACCCTTCCGTCCCACAACCGGCCATCGAGGCCGCGTTGGGTGAAAAGGCTGGCGACCCCTTGCGCCGAGCGTTGTGGCTCGATGCGCTGGACCGACAGTTGCGCCCCCTGTTACCGCCTCATCTGGCCACCCGTTGCCGGCTGGCCAATGTCAGAGACGAACAGCTCGTTTTTCTGGTTGATTCACCTGTCTGGCATGCCAAGTTGCGACTTGCCGAGACCCAATTACTGGATGCCGCCCGATCCATCGGACTGAAGGCCACCGCAGTGACCATCAAGACCACTACCACCCCGCTGCATTCCCCAATGCAGCAGAATCGCGAGCGTCCGCGCCCCGTCTCGGAGGCCACGCACAGAGGTCTGCGCGATGCGCTGGCCTCCCTGCAGGATGTTCCACCCACCAAACGGTGAGCACCGCGCCGCTGGTGCGAAGCGGCCGCCGCAGCGTGAAAGAATTGCGAAGACCGCGCACGACCCGACGCATCCTAGCGGGCCTCAGCCACGCAGGAGTTAGAGAAGTCTTAAATAAAAGTTAAGAACGGGCCGGTAATCCGACGCAGTTCACACTTCGAACGCCGACTGCGGCATTCCCCGACATCAGGCGTAGACGGGGCTGGCGTAGGTGACCGGCGGTTGCACGGTGCCTTCCGGGAAGCTGACCCATTCCCAGGCGGCCTGATCCGCCAGAAGCGCACGCACCAGCTTGTTGTTGAGCGCGTGGCCGGACTTGAAGCCTTCGTAGGCGCCCAGAATGGCGCCGCCGGCCAGGTACAGGTCGCCGATGGCGTCCAGGATCTTGTGCCGCACGAATTCGTTGGTATAGCGCAGGCCGTCCTCGTTGAGCACGCGGAACTCGTCCAGCACGATGGCGTTGTCCATCGAACCGCCCAGGCCCAGATTGCGCTCGCGCATGTATTCAAGGTCGCGCATGAAGCCGAAGGTGCGGGCGCGCGAGATTTCCTTGACGTAGGCCGAGGTGGAGAACTCGATTTCCTGGCGCGACTGCTTGGCCGGGATCATCGGGTGATTGAATTCGATGGTGAAGCCGAGCTTGTAGCCCTCGTACGGCTCGAAGCGCGCGACCTTGTCGCCCTCGCGCACTTCCACCGTCTGCTTGATGCGGATGAAGCGCTTGGCCTTGTTCTGCTCGACGATGCCTGCCGACTGCAGCAGGAACACGAACGGGCCGGACGAACCGTCCATGATCGGCAACTCGGCCGAGGACAGTTCGACGATGACATTGTCCACACCCAGGCCGGCCAGTGCCGACATCAGGTGCTCGACGGTCTGGATCTTGGCGCCATTGCAGGTCAGGCCGGTGCACAGCGTCGTCTCGGTGACCAGCTCGGCATCGGCGGGGACTTCGACGATCGGCTCCAGGTCCACACGCCGGAACACCACGCCATGATCGACCGGAGCCGGCCGTAGCGTCATGTACACCTTGTCGCCGCTGTGCAGGCCGACGCCGGTGGCGCGAATGGTGTTCTTGAGAGTGCGTTGCTGGGTCATATGCGAAGTCTGGATGAACAATGCAGACAGACGCTGAACCGGCTGTCTAATCCGTAGAGATTATCTGAATTTTAACAAGTCGCGCGTGACGGGAACTGTAATCCCCGGGTCACGCCACTGCAAAAGCTGCCGGATCGTGGCCGATCCGGCAGAAAGGACATGGCACTGCAACCCCCGGGGCGAACCCCGGGGCGGAACGGACCGCGCCGCCGTAGCGACGCAGCCGACGATCCTCAGTCGGCCTGGCGGCGCAGGAACGCCGGGATATCCAGGTAGTCGTTGGGCAGGTCTGCGGCCGGCGCAGCCGAACCGCCGCCGTTGTTGCTGCCGCTGCCGCTGCCGACCGAGTCGCTGCTCGGACGACGCAGGCCCAGGCCCATGCTGCCGCCGACGGCCTTGGACACCGCATCGCCGCCGCTGGTGTCGAAATCGCCGAACTCCGGCTGGCCGGTGGTGGCATTGCGCACCAGCTTGATCGGCGCGCGCTGGTCCGGACGCTGGGTCTGGCGGGCAACCGCACGGTTCAGGCCAGTGGCCACCACGGTGACGCGCACTTCGTCCTGCATGTCCGGGTCGAGCACGGTGCCGACGACCACGGTCGCATCTTCCGAGGCGAACGCTTCGATGGTGCGGCCGATCTCGTCGAACTCGGACATGGTGAAGTCCGGGCCGGCGGTGATGTTGACCAGGATGCCGTTGGCACCGGCCAGGTTGACGTCGTCCAGCAGCGGGTTCTGGATGGCGGCTTCGGCAGCGGCCTGCGCGCGATCGTCGCCGCGAGCCGAGCCGGTGCCCATCATGGCCAGGCCCATTTCCGACATCACGGTGCGCACGTCGGCGAAGTCGACGTTGATCAGACCCGGACGCACGATCAGGTCGGCGATGCCCTGCACGGCGCCCTGCAGCACGTCGTTGGCAGCGCGGAAAGCCTGGATCATGGTGGCGTTGCGGCCGAGCACGGTGATCAGCTTTTCATTGGGGATGGTGATCAGCGAGTCGCAATGCTGGCTCAGTTCCTCGATGCCCTTGAGCGCGACCTGCATGCGGCGACGGCCTTCGAACGGGAACGGCTTGGTGACCACGGCCACGGTCAGGATGCCCATTTCCTTGGCCAGCTGTGCAACCACCGGGGCGGCGCCGGTGCCGGTGCCGCCGCCCATGCCGGCGGTGATGAACACCATGTCCGCACCCTGCAGCGCGTCCATGATGCGCTCGCGGTCTTCCAGTGCGGCCTGGCGACCGACTTCCGGATTGGCGCCCGCGCCCAGGCCCTTGGTGACGTTGGTGCCGAGCTGCAGCTGCAGCTTGGCGCCGCAGTTCTTGATCGCCTGCGAGTCGGTGTTGGCGGTGATGAACTCCACGCCATCGACATTGGTGTTGACCATGTGCGCAACCGCGTTGCCGCCGCCGCCGCCCACGCCAACGACCTTGATTACCGCGTTGGGAGCCATCTTTTCGATCAGTTCAAAATGTGCCATGTCAGTGTCCTCTTGAGCCGGGATTGGGGGGTGGGGATTGGGGAGTCGCAAACGCGCTGGTCCCTGTCCCACTCCGCATCACGGCGAGTGTTGTTGTTTGAAAGTCGGGATTCGTGTGCCTGGGCCATGGATGCGCTGTTGCGCTCTACGACTCACGGCACCTACTCCTCGACGCAATGCCTGCAAAAAATTTTACCGCCTACCCGCTCGCCGCTCTCCACTTAATCGTTGCTACCACTCTGCTTTTTTTCGCCCTTGCCAATCCCAAATTCCGAATTCCAAATCCCGGCCCCTCAGAATTCCCCGCGATACCAGTTCTTCAATTTCTTGAACAAGCTCCCGGCGCGACCGGTCGGGATCGACGGGCGGCGCGGGTGTTCGATCTGGCTGCCCATCAGCAACAGGCCCACGCCGGAGGCGTGCACCGGGTTGCCGACGACTTCGCCCAGGCCGGTGACGTGCTGGGGAATGCCCACGCGCACCGGCATCTGCAACATCTCTTCGGCCAGTTCGACCACGCCTTCCATCTTCGACGCACCACCGGTGAGCACCATGCCGGCGCGCACCATTTCCTCGAAACCGGAGCGGCGCAGTTCGGCCTGCACCATTTCGAAGATTTCCTCGTAACGGCCCTGCACTGCCTGCGCGAGCGCATGCCGCGGCATGCGCCGCGGCGGACGATCGCCGACCGACGGCACCTGGATGCTTTCTTCGGCGGTGGCCAGCTGCGCCAGCGCACAGGCGTAGCGCACCTTGATCTGTTCGGCTTCCGGGGTGGGCGTGCGCAGCATGTGCGCGATGTCGTTGGTGACGTGGTCGCCGGCGATCGGCAGCGAGGCGGTGTGGCAGATCGCGCCCTGCACGTAGACCGCAAGATCGGTGGTGCCGGCGCCGATATCCACCAGCACCACGCCCAGTTCGCGCTCGTCGGCGGTCAGGACCGCCACGCTGGAGGCCAGCGACGACAGCACCAGATCGTCCACCTGCAGGCCGCACTTCTGCACGCACTTGGTGATGTTGGCCGCTGCCGATTGCGCGCACACCACCAGATGCGCGTGCACCTCCAGGCGCACGCCGGTCATGCCGACCGGATTGCGGATGCCTTCCTGCGAATCGTCCAGCACGTACTCGCGCGGGATCGCATGCAGGATGCGCTGGTCAGCAGGAATGGCCACGGCCTTGGCTGCATCCAGCACGCGCTCCAGATCGCTCCAGGTCACTTCGCCGTCGCGGATCGGCACGATGCCGGGCGAGTTCTTGCACTGCACGTGGTTGCCGGAAATCGACGCGTACACCGAGCGGATTTCGCAGCCGGCCATCAGCTCGGCCTCTTCCACCGCGCGCTGGATCGACTGCACGGTGGATTCGATATCCACCACCACGCCGCGCTTGAGACCGCGCGATTCATGCGAACCGATGCCGATCACTTCGATCGGATTGCCGGGCGAGTACTCGCCGACCAGCGCGACGACCTTGGAGGTGCCGATGTCCAGTCCAACGATGAGGGATTTGTCGCCTTTGCGGTTCATGTCTTAAAGCCGGGATTCGGGATTTGGGATTCGGGATTGGAGAAAAGCGGGGTATGGGTGCGAGGGAGTTGCAGCACGACCGTGTGATGTGCGGCGGGCGTGGCCGGCGGAGGTTTTTTCTTGGTCTCGGGCACCGCGTTTTCCAAATTCCGTTCGACCGTGAAGCCGTTGGTGTAGCGCAGGTCGGCGCGGGCGATCGGACGTTGCGGGTCGGCCAGTTGCGGCAGCACGCGGGCGAAGCGCTGCAGGCGCGCGCGGGCGTCGTCGCGGCCGATCACGATCTGCACGCCGTTGCTCAGGCCCAGCGACCAGCTGCCGCGCGCGTCCATTTCCAGGCGCTCCACATCCAGCCCGGTCGGCGCGAACAACGCGCGCGATTCGTTGTAGAGCGCCACCACGTCCTGGGTCTTGCTGTCGGGGCCACCGAGTTGCGGCAGCTTGAAATCCTTCAACAACGGCGGGGTGCGGAACAACCGGCCCTGCTCGGACAACATGCGGTCGGTGCCCCAGCGCGCGAACGGCTTGTGCTCGGTGACGTGCACTTCCAGCACGTCCGGCCAGCGCTTGCGCACCTGCGCACTTTCCACCCACGGCAGGCGCGCGATGGCGTCCTGCGCGTTCTGCAACTTCACCGCGAAAAAGCCCGCGCGCGCATACGGCAGGACCACCGCGCGCAACTCTTCGGCCGGCACCCGCTTGAAGTCGCCCGACACCCGCAAGCGCGCCAACGGCCAACGCTCGGCACCGACCCAGCCATTGAGCACGGCCACCACCGGCAACGCGACCAGCGCCACCGCGAGCAACCACGCCAGGATGCGCAAGGTGGCGTTCATGCGCGCGCTCCGCGCGCGGGAATGGGGAATCGGGAATAGGGAATCGCAACGGCGCGCGCTGCGCGCGCGGGATTGGGGATTAGGGATTGGAGATTCGCCACGGCAACAACAACGGCGCGCATGGCGTCGCTGTTGGCCAATCCCGAATCCCGAATCCCCAATCCCCGCGTCATAGCGTCTGCTCCAGCACGCGCCAGACCAGTTCTTCGAAATCGATGCCGAGCTGGCGCGCGGCCTTGGGCACCAGCGAGTGGCTGGTCATGCCGGGGGCGGTGTTGACCTCCAGCAGATACAGCTGGCCGCTGGCACGGTCGCGCATCACGTCGACGCGGCCCCAGCCGCGGGCACCGGCAGCGCGGAAGGCGTCCAGGGCGAGCTGGCGCAGTTGCGTCTCGGCATCGCCGTCCAGGCCCGGGCACAGGTACTGGGTGTCGTCGGCCAGGTACTTGGCGTTGTAGTCGTACCACTGGCCCTTGGGCACGATGCGGATCGACGGCAGCGCGACCTCGCCGAGCACGGCCACGGTGAGTTCGTCGCCTTCGATCAGTTGCTCCATCAGCAGCGCGCCGTCGTAGCGCGCCGCCAGCAGCACGGCTTGTTCGAGCTGGGCCTGGTCGAACACGCGGCTGATGCCGACGCTGGAGCCTTCATTGGCCGGCTTGACGATCACCGGCAAGCCGATCTGCCGGGCGGCGGCATGGATGTCGTCGGCGCTGGCACCGGCGGCCAGGCATGCATAGCGCGGCGTGGACAGGCCCAGCGACAGCCACACCTGCTTGGTGCGGATCTTGTCCATGCTCAACGCCGAACCCAGCACGTTGGAGCCGGTGTACGGCACCTTGAAGGCTTCCATCAGGCCTTGCACGATGCCGTCTTCGCCGCCGCCGTTATGGCCGTGCAGCACGTTGAAGACGCGATCGAAGCGTTTTTCGACCAGCGCCTGCGCCAGGGCTGGAATGCCGTCGACCGGCTGCGCGTCGACACCGCGCGCGCGCAGTGCGTCGAGCACGTTGCTGCCGGAGTTCAACGACACTTCGCGCTCGGACGAGGTACCGCCGAGCAGCACGGCGACGCGTCCGAACGCGGCCGGATCGCTGGTACGTGCGTTGGGAATCACCGCGCTCATGCGCTCGCTCCGGTGAAACCGTTGTTGATGATGTGCTGCGCGACATAGCCGATATCGCCGGCGCCCATCATCAGCAGCAGATCGCCGTCCTGCAGCACGTCCGGCAGCACTTCGGCCAGGCCGGAAATCTGCCCGACCACCACCGGTTCGCTGCGGCCGCGTGCACGGATCGCACGCGCCAGCGCGCGCGCATCGGCGCCTGGAATCGGTGCTTCGCCGGCCGGATAGACCTCGCTCAGCACCAGCGCATCGACGGTGCTCAGCACCGCGGCGAAGGCATCGAATTGATCGCGGGTACGGCTGTAGCGATGCGGCTGGAAGGCGACGACCAGACGCTTGTCCGGCCAGCCGCCACGGGCGGCGGCGAACACCGCTTCCAGCTCGCGCGGATGGTGGCCGTAATCGTCGACCACGCGCACGCGCGCACCGGTGCTGGTGGTGACTTCGCCCAGGTCGTTGAAGCGGCGGCCAATGCCGGCGAAGTTTTCCAGCGCACGCGCGATGGTCTCCGGCGCCACGCCCAGCTGCCAGCCGATCGCAGCGGCCGCGAGTGCGTTGAGCACGTTGTGACGGCCCGGCAAGGCCAGCGTCACCGGCGTGGTGGTGCCTTCGGGCAGACGCAGCGTGAAGCGCATGCGCGGGCCGTCCTGCACCACGTCTTCAGCGCGTACGTCGGCGTTTTCGCTCATGCCGTAGCTCATCACGTGGCGCGGCGTCTTGCCGGCCAGCGCGGCCACTTCCGGGTCGTCGATGCACAGCAACGCCAGGCCGTAGAACGGCAGGCGCTGCAGGAACTCGGCGAAGGCGGCCTGGATGCGTGCGAAATCGTTGCCGTAGTTTTCCAGGTGATCCGAATCGATGTTGGTGATCACCGCCATCAGCGGATTCAGGCGCAGGAAGCTGCCATCGCTCTCGTCGGCCTCGGCCACCAGCCACTGGCCGCCGCCCAGCTTAGCGTTGGCGCCGGCGGCCAGCAACTGCCCGCCGATGACGAAGGTCGGATCCAGCCCGCCCTCGCTCAGCACCGCTGCGGCCAGGCTGGTGGTGGTGGTCTTGCCATGCGTGCCGGCCACCGCGATGCCGCGACGGAACCGCATCAACTCGGCCAGCATTGCCGCACGCGGCATGATCGGAATGCGCTGGCTGCGCGCTTCCATCAGCTCGGGGTTGTCTTCGCGGATCGCGCTGGACACCACTACGCAATCGGTGCCGAGCACGTTGGCCGCCGAATGCCCGCGCATCACCCGCGCACCCAGCTTGGCCAGCCGCCGCGTCGCCGCGTTATCGGAGTTGTCCGAGCCGGAGACTTCATAGCCCAGCGTCAGCATCACCTCGGCAATGCCGCTCATGCCGGTGCCGCCGATGCCGACGAAATGCACGCGCGGAAACGCACGCACCAGATCGCCACTGTCCTGCAGACGGCGGATCACGCGGCACCTCCGGTGGAGGTGCCGGGATTGGGAATTCGGGATTGGAGATTGGCAACGGCGGCGATCGATCGCGCCGAGAATTGACCATTAACGGATTTCTGCATGCTTTCCTGCTTGTGCTGTTGCTCTTTACGAATCCCCAATCCCGAATCTCCACTCCCGGCTTCCTGAAGAATGATGTCGGCGATGCGTTCGGCGGCGTCCGGCTTGGCCAGGGTGCGGGCGGCCTGCGCCATCGCCAGGCGGCGGGCGGGGTCGGCGAGCAGGGTCTGCAAGACCTGCTGCAGGCGAGCGGCCAGGGTGTCGTCCTGCTTGAGCAGCACGGCGGCGTCGGCGCCGACCAGGTATTCGGCATTGCGGGTCTGGTGGTCGTCCACCGCTGCGGCGAAGGGCACCAGCACGCTGCCGATGCCGGCGGCGCACAGTTCGGCCAGCGTGGAGGCACCGGCGCGGCACACGACCAGGTCGGCCCAGGCGTAGGCGGCGGCCATGTCGGCGATGAAGGGTTCGACGCTGGCGTTGACGCCCGCCTGCGCGTACGCGGCCTCGGCTTCGGCACGCAGCTTTTCGCCGCACTGGTGGCGCAGCTCGACATCCGGGTGACCGAGCGCGGCCAGTGCCGCCGGCACGGCCTGGTTCAATGCGCGTGCGCCCTGGCTGCCACCGAGCACCAGCACACGTACCGCAGTTCCACGGCCGAGCAGGCGCGTGGCCGGCGCGGGAAGCGCTGCGATTTCCGCACGCACCGGATTGCCCACCGCTTCTTCGCCGGCGAAGCTGCCCGGGAAACCGGTCAGCACACGGCGCGCAAACCGCGACAACACCTTGTTGGTCATGCCGGGCGCGCGGTTCTGCTCATGCACCAGCAACGGCACCCCGAGCAGCCGCGCTGCCAGGCCGCCCGGGCCGGCCGCAAAGCCGCCGAAACTGATCACCGCGCGCGGCTGGCGCTTGCGCAGCACGAAGCCGGCGGCGCGCACCGCGCGCATCACCCGCACCGGTGCACCGAGCAATTTCACCAGGCCCTTGCCGCGCAGGCCGCTGATGGCCAGCGTATCGAGTTGAATATCGTGCTGCGGTACCAGCCGGGTTTCCATTGCGCCGTCGGCGCCCAGCCAGGTCACCGGCACGCCACGCGCGCGCAGCACCTTGGCCACGGCCAGACCCGGGAAGATATGCCCGCCGGTGCCGCCAGCCAGAATCATCACTGGTCGGATCCCCGCACCTGGATGTGCAGGCGTTTGCGCGGGATTCGCATGAGCGCTCATGCAATCCTCCCGAAGGTCGGTTCCACGCGCGGCTGCATGCGGCTGGTGCCGCGCAGGAACTCAGACGCATGCGCAGACGTGGCCGAGGCTGCGGCAACCGGTGCCGGCGCGGCGGCAACCGGCTCGCGCTGCGGTTTGCGCGCGGGCGCGTAGGCCGGCGTGGCCGACTCGACCACCGGTTCGGCCGGCTCGGCCGACGGTGCGCCAGCACCCTGCGGCGACAACTTGCTGCGCAGGCGCTCGGCACGATCCATTTCGTAGGACACGCGCAGCAGCAGGCCCATTGCCACGCAGGTCATCAGCACCGACGAACCGCCGGAGGAAATCAGCGGCAGGGTCAGGCCCTTGGTCGGCAGGATGCCCAGGTTCACGCCTACCGAGACGAAGCTCTGCAGGCTGATCCACAAGCCGATGCCGAAGGCGATGTAGCCGGAGAAGTGACGCTTCATTTCCACGCAGCGCATGCCCAGCCAGAACGCGCGGCCGACCAGCAGCGCATACAGCGAGATCACCCCACACACGCCGACAAAGCCGAGTTCTTCGGCGATGACCGAGAAGATGAAGTCGGTATGCGCTTCGGGCAGGTAGTTGAGCTTCTGCACCGAGGCGCCCAGGCCCACGCCGGTCCACTGGCCGCGGCCGACCGCCATCAAGGCGTTGGACAGCTGATAGCCGGAGCCGAGCTGGTCGGCCCACGGGTCCAGAAACGAGGTGATGCGACGTAGCCGGTACGGCTCCAGGATCGCGATGAAGGCGAACACCGGCAGGCCGAACACGATCGGCATCGACATGCGCGGCAGGTTCACCCCGCCCAGCACCAGCATGCCGGCGGTGATCGCCAGCAGCAGCGTGGACGAGCCGAAGTCCGGCTGCATCAGCAGCAGGCCGACCAGGGCGATCGCCACGCCCAGCGGCTTGAGCATCGCCGGCCAGGTCGCATTGACCTCGTCGCGAAAGCGCACCAGGTAGCTGGACAGCCACACGATGTAGAGCACCTTGACCGCTTCGAC
The DNA here is from genome assembly GCF_056675615.1 of Xanthomonas sp. NCPPB 2864. Lineage (NCBI taxonomy): Bacteria > Pseudomonadati > Pseudomonadota > Gammaproteobacteria > Lysobacterales > Lysobacteraceae > Xanthomonas > Xanthomonas sp. NCPPB 2864. The sequence goes on along the minus strand of NZ_JBWWVS010000002.1, from coordinate 447,219 downwards.
AGTCTGGAATTTCGACACGCCCAGGTTGATCCAGCGCTTGGCGCCGTTGACGCTGCTGCCCAGGCCGGGCACGAACACCACCATCAGCAGGCCGAAACAGGCCAGCAGCAACACCTGGTTGTACTGCTCGATGGTCTTGAGCTCGGTGCGCATCGCCCAGAACGCCAGGCCCACGCCGATGCCCAGGAACAGCAGATGGCGGGTCAGGTAATAGAACGGGTTGTCGGACAGCTCGATCGAACTGGACGCCACCATCACCACGCCCAGCGAGGCGAGCGTGGCCGCTGCCCCGAGCAGCCACGGGTCGTAGCGGCCGCCGATGGCGTCCAGTCGCGTGGCCTGGCGGGACATGTCGTTCATCAGCGCACCTTCAACGTGGCAAGGCCGATCAGCACCAGCACCACCGAAATGATCCAGAAGCGCACGATCACGCGCGGCTCCGGCCAGCCCTTGAGTTCGAAGTGGTGATGGATCGGCGCCATGCGGAACACGCGCTTGCCGGTCAGCTTGAAGCTGGCGACCTGGATCATCACCGACAGCGTTTCGATCACGAACACCCCGCCCATGATCACCAGCACCATCTCCTGGCGCACGATCACCGCGATGGTGCCCAGCACCGCGCCCAGCGACAGCGCGCCGATATCGCCCATGAACACCATGGCCGGATAGGTGTTGAACCACAGAAAGCCCAGGCCTGCGCCGGCGATCGCCGAGCAGATGATGATCAGCTCGCCGGCCCCGGGAATCAGCGGGATCTTCAGGTATTCGGCAAACACCACGTTGCCCGAGGCGTAGGCGAACACGCCCAGCGCACAGGCCACCAGCACGGTCGGCATGATCGCCAGGCCGTCCAGACCGTCGGTCAGATTGACCGCGTTGGAGAAGCCGACGATCCAGAAATAGGCGATCACCACAAAGCTCACGCCGGCCAGCGGCAGCGCGATCGACTTGAACATCGGGATGTAGAAGGTGATCGCGGCCGGCACGTCGGCGGTGTAGTACAGGAACAGGCCCGCGGCCAGGCCGAAGATCGACTGCAGCAGATACTTCCAGCGCGACTTCAGGCCGTTGGGATCGCGGCGCACGATCTTGATCCAGTCGTCGTACCAGCCGATCGCACCGAAACAGACCATCACCGCCAGCACCAACCATACGTAACGGTTGCGCAGGTCGCCCCACAGCAGCACCGACAAGGTCACCGTCAGCAGGATCAGCGAGCCGCCCATGGTCGGCGTGCCGGCCTTGGAGAAATGCGTCTGCGGGCCGTCCTGGCGGATCGGCTGGCCGCCCTTGAACTGGGCCAGCTTGCGGATCACCGCCGGGCCCATCCACAACGACAGGAATAGCGCGGTCAGCGCGGCCAGGATGCCGCGGAAGGTCAGATAGTTGAACAGCCCGAACAGGCTCTCCAGTTGCTGCAGCCAACGCGCCAGCTCAAGCAGCATGGGATGCGTCCTCCGCCGGTGCGAGCAGCGCGGCGACGATGCGGTCCATGGCGCTGCCACGGGAGCCTTTCACCAGCAGCGTGGGCGGGGTTTGCGCCGTGGTGGCGGCAGTCTGCGCCGCCGCACCGGTGTGTTCGTACATCGAAGAAGATTCCTGCGTTTGGGTCGGCGAAACGGCGAGCTGCGCCAGATCCGCCTGCAAGGCCGCGATCAACGCGGCATGGGTGGCGAACACGCGGCCGCCCTCGCCGAACGCCTGTGCGGCGGCGGCACTGAGCTCGCCCAGCGCGTACAGGCGCTGCAGCTTGGCCGCGCGCGCGCGACGTCCGGCGGCGGCATGCAGGGCGGCGCCTTCCGGGCCGAGTTCGCGCATGTCGCCGAGCACCAGCCAGCCTTCGCCAGGCGCAGCAGCCAGGGTGTCGATGGCGGCATCCAGCGAGCCGGGGTTGGCGTTGTAGCTGTCGTCGATCAGCACCGCGCCGCCAGGCAGGGCGTGGGTGATCTGACGGCCGGCCACCGGACGCACCTGCGCCAGACCGGCGGCGATGATCGGCAAGGCGATGCCCGCACCCAAGGCCAGGCCGGCCGCCGCCAGCGCGTTGAGCACGTTGTGGCGGCCCGGCAACGGCAGCGCGATCTGCGCCTGGCCTTGCGGGGTCACCAGGGTGAATTGCGCGCCACTGGCCTGCAGCCGCAAGCCATGCGCGGTAATGTCGGCACTGGCCTGCAGGCCGTAGCGCAACACGCGGCGGCCCTGCACCGGCTGCGCATGCAGTTGCTGCTCGAACCAGGCACCGAAGGCATCGTCGGCATTGATCACCGCCACGCCATCGGCCGGCAATGCGGCGTAGATGGCGCCCTTGGTGCGGGCGACGCCGAGCAGGCTGCCCAGGCGTTCCAGATGGGCGGGGGCGATGTTGTTGACCAGGGCCACGTGCGGCTGGGCGATCTCGGTGAGATAGGCGATGTCGCCCGGCTTGCCGGCGCCCATTTCGTAGATCGCCAGGTCCGCATCGTCGGGGGCGGCGATCACCGCCAGCGGCAGGCCGATCTCGTTGTTGCGGTTGCCCGGCGTGGCGTACACGGTGGTGCCGTCGACACGCCCGGCCTCGGTCAGGATGGCCAGCAGCAGCGCCTTGACGCTGGTCTTGCCGTTGGAGCCGGTCAAGGCGATCACCCGCGTGGCACGATCGCGCTGCATGCCGGCGGCGATACGCGCCAGCGCCAGTTCGGTATTTTCCACCAGCACCTGCGGCACGCTCAGCGCCGGCAGCAGGCGATCGACCAGCACACCGCTGGCGCCGTGCGCCACCGCGTCTGCGACAAAGTCGTGCCCGTCGAAACGCTCGCCGCGCAGCGCCACGTACAGGCTGCCGTTGGCCAGCGTGCGGGTGTCGTTGCCGACGGTGTCGATCATGGCGTCGTCGCCATGCAGCTCACCACCGGCCCAGTGGGCGATCAACGACAGCGGCGTGAGCTTCATGCGCGCACTCCCAGCACGGTACGCGGCAACAAGGCCTGCGCCGCCACGATGGCGTCGTCGAAGGCATGCCGCACGCCGGCGACTTCCTGGTACGGCTCGTGACCTTTGCCGGCGATCAGCACGATGTCGGAGGCACTGGCCATGCTGATGGCCTGATGGATCGCCGCGGCGCGGTCGCGCTGCACGATGGCCGCATCCGGACGTGCGAAGCCGCGCAGGATATCGGCCACGATCACATCGCCATCCTCGCCACGCGGGTTGTCGTCGGTGACGATCGCCACGTCGGCATTGATCTCGGCAATGGCCGCCATCTGCGGGCGCTTGCCGGTGTCGCGCTCGCCGCCGCAGCCGAACACGCAGATCAGCCGGTCCTGTGCATGCGCACGCAGGCTGGCCAATGCCTGTTCCAGCGCGTCGGGCGTATGTGCGTAGTCGACGACCACCAGCGGTGCGCCATGCGCGCCGCCGAGGCGATTCATGCGGCCGTGGATCGGTTGCAACCGACCGAGCACTTCGGCGATCTGCGCCGGCGCGATCTCCAGCGCAGACAACGCACCGGCCACGGCCAGCAGGTTGTCCACGTTGAAGCGGCCCAGCAGCGGCGAGTGCACCGGGTGCACCTGGCCGTCGAGATGCAGCGCGAAATTGATGCCGTTGTGATCCAGCTGCAGTGCCTGCGCACGCACGCCTGCCTGGGCCTGCGCGCGCGAACTCACGCCGATCGCGCGCAGCGCGGGGTCGAGCGAGGCCAGCAGCGTGCGGCTGAATTCATCGTCCAGGTTCACCACCGCGGCTTTCAATCCGGCGCGCGTGAACAGCCTGGCCTTGGCCGCGCCGTACTGCGCCATGTCGCCGTGGTAATCGAGATGGTCGCGGGTGAGATTGGTGAACACCGCCACGTCGAAATGCACCGCATCCACGCGGCCCTGGTCCAGCGCATGCGAGCTGACTTCCATCGCCACCGCCTGCGCGCCCGCGTCGCGCAACTGCGCCAGCAAGGCATGCGTTTGCAGCACCAGCGGCGTGGTGAAACCGGTCGGCACGGCGCTGCCGTACAGACCGACGCCCAGGGTGCCGAGCGTGCCGGCAGGGGTGCCGAGCAGCGTCAGGGCCTGCGCCAGCAATTGCACGGTGGAGGTCTTGCCATTGGTGCCGGTGACGCCGACCATGCGCATCGCCCGCGAGGGCTGGCCGTGGAACTGATCGGCCATCGCGCCCAGGCGCGCCCGCAGGCCCGGCACCGCGATCGCGTCGGCCGGTGCCGGCAGATCGGCCGGCGCCGGCGGCTCGAACAACACCGCCGCCGCGCCATTGGCGCGCGCCTGGTCGACAAAGCCCAGACCATGCGCACCGAAACCGGCGATCGCCACGAAGGCATCGCCCGCACGCACCGCACGGCTGTCCATCACCAGGCCCGACACCTGCACCTCGCGCGCAAGCGGCACGTCCGGCAACAACTGCGACAGCGGCATGCTGCGGCTCACTGGCGGCTCTCCTGCAGCGGTGCAGGCTGGGCGGGTGCGGGCAGTGCAGCCGGTGCGAGTGCGGTGGGAATACCCGCAGACACTTCATCCACCGGGTCCGGCACCAACGCCGGGTCCAGATCGGCCGGCTGCGGCTTGACCACCGGCTGCCCGGTCTTGCCGGCGGCCTGCGCCGCCAGCCACGACTGGATGTCGTCCGGCGGCACGTCCATCAGCCGCAGCGCGCCTTCCATCACCCTGTGGAACACCGGCGCCGACACCAGGCCGCCGTAATACACCTTGCCCTGCGGATCGTTGATCACGATGACGGTGGCAAAGCGCGGCCGCGTGGCCGGCACCAGGCCGGCGAACAGCGCGTTGTAATGCCCGCGCTCGTACCCGTTGGCGCCGTTCTTGCGGGCGGTACCGGTCTTGCCGGCCACGTGATAGCCCAGGATCGCCGCGCCCTTGGCGCCGCCCTGGGTGACCACGGTTTCCATCATGTCGATGACCTGGCGCGCCACTTCCGGAGTGACCACCTGGCGGGTCTCGTTGTGCTGGCCGCGCACGAAGGTCGGCGGGGTCAGCTTGCCGCCGTTGCCCAGCGTGGCGTAGGCCTGCGCGATCTGCAGCGGCGTCACCGACAGGCCGTAGCCGTAGGACATGGTGGTCTTGGACGGGCCGCTCCAGCGCGCCGGCTGCAGCACCACGCCGGCCGATTCGCCGGGAAAACCGCTGTGCGGGGCAGCGCCGTAACCGAAGTTGCGGATCGACTGATAGAAGGTCTGGTCCGGCACCTTGGCGGCGATCTTGGCCGCGCCGATGTTGGAGCTGCGGGTGATCACGCCGGTGACGTTGAGCACGCCGTTGTTGCGCGGCACATCGCGGATGGTGAAGCGCCCCACCGACATGTAGCCGGGGTTGGTGTCGATGACCGTGTCCTTGGTCACCACACCGGCGGTCAGCGCGGTGGCCACGGTCAGCGGCTTCATCGTCGAGCCCGGCTCGACCAGATCGGTGACCGCACGGTTGCGGCGCGCCGACGGGTTGATGCCGGTGACCGCATTGGGGTTGTAGGTGGGCAGGTTGACCATCGCCAGCACTTCGCCGGTGGCCACATCCATCACCACCATCGACCCGCCGGCCGCATTGTTTTCGACCAGTGCGTTGCGCAGCTCCTTGTAAGCCAGGAACTGGATGCGGCGGTCGATGCTCAGCGTCAGGTCCTTGCCCGGCTGGGCCGGACGTACCAGATCCACACTCTCCACGATCGCGCCGCGCGCATCGCGCACCACCTTCTTGGAGCCCGGCTTGCCGCGCAGCCATTCGTCGAAGGCCAGCTCCAGGCCTTCCTGGCCGCGGTCGTCGATATTGGTGAAGCCCAGCACGTGGGCCATCGCCTCGCCTTGCGGATAGAAGCGACGGAACTCGCGCTGCGAGAACACACCGGGGATCTTCAGGTCGACAATGGCATGTGCCTTGTCCGGGTTGATCCGGCGCTGCAGGTACATGAATTCCTTGCCGGCCTTCTGCGCCAGCTTGGCGTTCAACTCGTCCAGCGGCTGGCCAAGCGCCTTGGCCAGCTCGGGGACGCGGTCCGGGTTGCGCAACAGTTCCTGCGGATTGACCCAGATCGATTCCACCGGCGTGGACACCGCCAGCGGCTCGCCGTTGCGGTCGGTGATCATGCCGCGCGAGGTGGCGATCGGCAGTTCGCGCAGGTAGCGCGCTTCGCCCTGGCGCTGGTAGAAATCGCGGTTGACCAGCTGCACGAACGCCGCCCGGCCGATCAGCGTCACCGAGCACAGGCCCAGCGCGATGCCGACCAGCGTCAAGCGGCCACGCAGATTGAAGTTGCTGCGCGCGCGGTTGCGGCCGGCCTTCATTCCGCACCTCCGTGTGCGCCACCCTGCGGGCGGCTACGCCGTGCACAACGGCTGTCCTGCCGTTCGGTCACCTGCCGTCTGCTCATGGGCGCACCACCACGATGTCGTTGGTCTCCGGGAACTTCATCCCGATGCGCGCACGCGCAACCTGATCCACGCGATTACTTTCCGCCCAGGTGGCCTGCTCCAGCTGCAGCCGGCCGAATTCGATATTCAATTCATCGCGCGTGTGCTCGAGCTTGGACAACTGCACGAACAGCTTGCGATGCATGTGGCGCATGTACACGACCCCGATCGCCGAGGCGATGCTGCAGGCAAGCAGCACGATGAGCAGCAGGCGGCTCATGCAGCGTCTCCTTGAGACGCCGGGATTGGGGATTCGGGATTCGAGATTCGCTCAGAGCGCTTTTCCAATCCCGAATCCCTACTCCCGAATCCCAGCTTCTCAGCCACCCGCAACACCGCGCTGCGGGCGCGCGGGTTGACGCTCAGTTCGGCGTCGTCGGCCTTTATGGCGCCACTGATCAGCTGCAGCGTCGGTACGAACGGCTGCGCTTCGGGCAGGCGGCGGTTGCTCGGCGGGGCCTTGGCGTAGCGGGCCATGAACTGCTTGACGATGCGGTCTTCCAGCGAATGGAAGCTGATCACCGCCAGGCGGCCGCCGGGCTTGAGCGCGCCCAGGGCGGCGTCCAGGCCGGCTTCCAGATCGTCCAGCTCGCGGTTGATGTAGATGCGGATCGCCTGAAAGCTGCGCGTGGCCGGGTGGGTCTTGCTGTCGCCGCGCGGCATCACCGAGGCGATCAGCTCGGCCAGTTGCGCGGTGCGCAGCAGCGGCTGTTCGGCGCGGCGGGCCACGATGGCGCGCGCGATGCGGCGGCTCTGGCGCTCTTCGCCATAGGTCCACAGCACGTCGGCTATCTCGCGGTCGCTGGCATGCGCCAGCCACTCGGCCGCGCTCTGGCCGGCGTCCGGATCCATGCGCATGTCCAGCGGGCCGTCCTTGCCGAAACTGAAACCGCGCCCGGCCACGTCCAGCTGCGGCGAGGACACGCCCAGATCCAGCAGGATGCCGTCGACGGTTGCCGCAGCGACCACCTGGCCGAGGCCGGCAAAGCTGCCGCGATGGATGGACACGCGCGCATCGTCACCGAACGACTGTTCGGCCACGGCGATCGCGTCGGGGTCCTTGTCCATCACCAGCAGTCGACCTCCCGGGCCAAGATGTTGCAGCACGCCACGGGCGTGTCCGCCACGTCCGAACGTGCCATCGAGATAGGTTCCGTTTTCGATCACCTGCAGGCCGTCCAGAACCTGCGTGTACAGCACCGGCACATGGGCCGCCGGTGGCTGCGACACCGGGTGACCGGGCTGCGCTTCACCGCGCATCCGGGCACCCCGGCTCACAACCTGAGATCGAGCAATTCATCGCCCAGATCCCCGTCAGACAATGTCTGCTGGATCAGTGCGCGATGTGCCTGCTCGCTCCAAAGTTCGAATTTGTCGCCCATGCCCAGCAGCACGGCCTTCTTCTCGATGCCGACCGCATTGCGGTGGCTGGCCGGGATGCTCAGACGGCCATTGGCGTCCAGCTCCAGCACTGCGGAAGAACCCACCAGTTTCTGCTGCAGCGTGCGGATCACGCGTTGGGTATTGGGCTTGGACATCACATCGTCACGCACCCGCTCCCACTCCTTTTCCGCGTACAGCCACAGGCACCCGGCTTCGAACGGGTTGTAGGTGAGCACCAGGCGATTGCCGCTCACACGCGTGACCAGGTCGCGGTACGCGGTTGGCACCGCCATACGCCCCTTGTCGTCCACCGTGATGGCAGTCTCGCCCTGAAACACCGAATACAACCTCGAATACCCGCTGGGGGATCATTGAACCACGAAAAACCACAAAACACCTGGTTTTCCCTCCGTTGCCCACCTTAGCAGCGCGTCAAAGGTTGTCAACAACTTTGAAGGTCACAAATCGCCAGTCGCATCAATGAGTTGCAGCACTCTTTAGAGACTTGTTCAAAGGTTATCCACAAGTTGCTGTTTCATCTCAGATTTTGAGATTGAACAAAAATTCAGGGGCGTGAAGGCCATGTAAACCCGACCGCAGTCTCACTTCACACTGCGCCAGCTGCACATGGTCGTTGCGCAAACAGGCGACAATCGGCGCCATGTGCCTGGTCGCTCTTGCCTGGAAAACCCACCCCCGTTGGCGTCTGCTGCTGGCGGGCAACCGCGATGAATTCCACGACCGGCCGACCGCTGCACTGGCGCCCTGGCCGGCACCCGCCGACGGCGTGCTGGCGGGCCGCGACCTGCGCTCGGGCGGCAGCTGGGTGGGGTTGGGCAGCGACGGCCGCGCCGCGGTGGTGACCAATGTCCGCGACCCGCTCGCCACGGCGTCCGGCCGCTCGCGCGGACATCTCATTGCCGACTACCTGGCCGGCAGCCTGGACGCGGCCGTGTACGCCGGCGACCTGGCAGCGGCCGCGCACGAATTCCCGCCATTCAATCTATTGCTGTGCGACGCCGAGCGCTGCGAACACCTCAGCAACCACCCGCCGTTGGCACGCACGCTGGCGCCGGGCATCCACGGCATGTCCAACGGCCCGCTGGACGCGCACTGGCCCAAGACCGCCGCGCTGACTGCAGTCCTGCACGACTGGTGCGCGGCAGGCAGCGACGACCTGCAACCGCTGTGGAGCGCCCTGGGCAACCCCGCCATCGCGCCCGACGCCGCCCTGCCCCACACCGGCGTGGACCTGCCCACCGAACGCCTGCTCTCGGCCGCCTTCATCAACGGCTCCAGCTACGGCACCCGCGCCAGCACCATCGTCGCGGTGGACCACCAGGGCAGCGGCTTCATCCACGAACGCCGCTTCGGCCCCGCCGGGATCTTCCAGGGCGAAACGCGGCTGGACATCGTCGGGACGCGTCGACAATGACTGCCGCAACCAGCGCACAGTGATCGCAGCCAAGGCAAGGCGCCCAGCAACGCACCCAAGTGCAAGCCCCCTTGAGTCAAGGGGGCGCGGCGACAGCCGCAGGGTTTTGGCATGCCTAGGAGCGGGGCCCGCGTTTTGTACTGCCAAAGGCGGTACGAAGCGTGGGTGTCTGCTTAGGGCGAACACCCAAAGAAGGCAGCGACACAGCCGCGGAATTCTGGCCCCCAGAGGGGCCCCGCGTTGAGAAGGGCGAACGCCCGAAAGTAAGGTGGCGGAGCCGGCCGGTAAGCCGGGTTCTGTCGTGGACAGTCATTCGTCTAGGCGCTACGTCACCGCAGCGCTCAAGCAACCTACCCGGATCCAGCGCGGGCCACGCCAATGGATCCCTATTTGGTCTTGCTCCAGGTGGGGTTTGCCGTGCCGGTCCGTTACCGGACTCGCGGTGCGCTCTTACCGCACCATTTCACCCTTACCGGCCCCTCGCCACCCCTCTGCGGCCTCCGAACGCACTTGGCGATGCCTATATGCATCGCCGACACGCTTCAGTGGCGGCAGAGGGGTGACGAGGGACGTAGGCGGTATCTTTCTGTTGCACTTTCCGTCGGCTTGCGCCGCCCAGGCGTTACCTGGCACCTTGCCCTATGGAGCCCGGACTTTCCTCGGCACTCTTGCGAGTGACGCGACTGTCTGGCCGACTCCGCCGGGGCGCACTATACGCTATCGCCACCGTGCAGAACGGCGCCGCGAGCCGGCCCCGCCATCGCCGGCAGGCCCGCAATTGCCCGTAGGAGCGCACCCGGGCGCGAGAGGCGCTACCGAGAAAAATCCCAGTGCACGTCAACGTGCTCCTGCAACAGCACACCTAGCCGCCATACAAGGCCTTGCGCGGCGCACCGGTCAGCTCGGCAGCCAGCTTGGCAGCGGTGGACGGCGGCAGGTGTTCGGCCAGCTTGGCGTAGACGCGGCGGCCTTCGGCCAGCTGGCCTTCGGCGGCGTCGGCGGCGCCCTGCACCATCACCACGAACTCGCCCTTGCGCTGGTTGTCGTCGGCTTCGACCCTGGCCTGCAGCTCGGCCAGGGTGCCGTCGAGCACGGTTTCGAACAGCTTGGTCAGCTCGCGGGCGATCACCGCCGGGCGCTCGTCGCCGAAGGCCCCGCGCAGGTCGGCCAGCGACTCGACGATGCGGTGGGAGGACTCGTAGAACACCAGGGTGCGGGTTTCCCCGGCCAGGTGCGCCAGGCGCTCGCGGCGGGCGGCGCTCTTGGCCGGCAAAAAGCCTTCGAAGCCAAAACGGTCGCTGGGCAGGCCGGCCACGCTGAGCGCGGCGATGGCGGCGCAGGCACCCGGCACCGGGCTGACCCGGATCCCGGCCGCACGGGCGGCGCGCACCAGCTTGAAGCCGGGGTCGCTGACCAGCGGGGTGCCGGCGTCACTGACGATGGCCAGCGACTCGCCCTCGCGCAGGCGCGCGACGATGCGCTCGGACATCGCCTCTTCGTTGTGGTCGTGCAGGGCCAGCAGCGGGCGGTCGATGCCGAAATGGCCGAGCAGCTGGCGGGTATGGCGGGTGTCTTCGGCGCAGATCGCGGCCACGCCACGCAGCACCTCCTGCGCACGCGGCGACAGGTCGGCCAGGTTGCCGATCGGCGTGGCGACCACGTGCAGGGTTCCGGGGGAGGTCATCAACGGTATTCCGTAGGGCAAAGGGTAGAATCGTAGCGTTTTTAACGGTCCGCCCCGGCGGGCCCCGTCCAATGGATCTGAAATGAACAAGCGTGTTGCAAGGATCTCCGCCCTGTCGCTGATGGTGATGCTGGCCGCCGGCTGCGCCACCAGCAGCGTGACCCAGACCGCCTCGCCGACCCAGAGCGCGGCGCTGGCGTTGCTGGACCAGGGCAAGCCGCGCGAGGCGGCGCAGCAACTGGAAGCCGAGGCCGCCAGCGCCAGCGGTGCGCAGCGCAGCCGCCTGCTGGCCGCGTCTGCATTCGGCTGGCACGACGCTGGCGATGACGCACGTGCGCGCACGCTGCTGGCGCAGGTGACCCCGCGCCATCTCAGCGGCGAAGACCGCGCCCGCTTCGCGCTATTGACCGGCGAGCTGGCGGTGATCGACAAGCAGGCCGCGCAGGCGCTGCAGGCCCTGGGCGACAGCCCGCAAGGCCTGCCGCAGCCGCTGCAGACCCGCTGGCTGCTGGCACGCGCCGCCGCACTGGAAGGCACCGGCGACCTGTTCGGGGCCGCCGCCGACCGCGCACGCGCCGACGCCAGCCTGACCGGCACCCCGCGCAGCGAGAACCAGCGCGCGATCGTGCGCCTGCTCGCCGCACTCGACGACGCCACGCTGAAGGGCCGCACTGCGGCGCTGCCGGCGGGCGACCCGCTGTACAACTTTGCCGGCCGCGCCTTGATCAGCCGCGGGCTGGCGCTGCCACGCGCGTTCGATCGCGACGCGCAATGGGGCTTTGACACCAGCAAGCGCCCGCCGGCCGAACGCGACGGCTATCGCCCGCCGGTCAAGCTGGGCGTGCTGCTGCCGCTCAGCGGCAGCCTGGCCACCGCCTCGGCGCCGGTGCGCGACGGCCTGCTGGCCGGTTACTACGCCGAAACCCGCCGCCGCCCGGAACTGCGCTTCTTCGATACCGCCGGCACTGCCGCCGGCGCCAATGCCGCCTACGACAAGGCGGTGAGCGCCGGGGTCGACTACGTGGTCGGCCCACTGGGTCGCGACGAGGTCAGCGCCGTGTTCGCGCGCGGCCAATTGGCAGTGCCGGTGCTGGCGCTCAACCGCCCCACCGACAACAAAGCACCGCCCAGCGGCAGCGCCGGCTTCTCGCTGGCGCCGGAAGACGACGGCATCATGGCCGCCGAATACCTGCTCTCGCGCGAGCGCCGCAACGTGCTGATCGTCGGCACCAGCGACGACAACGGCAAGCGCACCATCAAGGCCTTCCGCGACCGTTTCACCGAACGCGGCGGCAGCGTCGCCGGCAGCATCAGCGTGGCCGAGGTACCGGGCGACATCGGTGCGCAGCTGCGCAACTACGGTGCTGCCGATGCGGTATTCCTGGCGGTGCGCGGCAACACCGCGCGCGCGCTGGCGCCGCAACTGGCCTTGAGCGGATTCGCCGGCAAATCGCGCGTGGGCACCTCGCAGCTGGTGGCCGGCACCGGCAAGGTCGAAGACGACCTGGCCCTGGACGGCATCATCTACCCCAGCGAAACCTGGACCGCGCTGGGCGTGTCCGGGCTGCCGGCCTCCACCCAGGTTGCCAGCACGCTGCCCAGCGCACGCGGACCCGGCGCGCGCCTGTTCGCGTTCGGCTACGACGCCTGGAAGATCAGCGCCTATCTGGAAAAACTCGCCACCGGCACCGACGGCGGCCTGCGTGGCGCCACCGGCACGCTGCATCTGGATGGCTTCGGCAACGTGCTGCGCACCCCGGCCTGGTCCACCTTCAACGGTGGCCGCCCGGTGCCGATCGCCGACGGCCGTTGACGCCATGCCGGCAGCGCGCCAGCAGCGGGGTGCGGCGGTGGAGGCGGCCGCACGCACGCTGCTGGAGCAGGCCGGGTTGCAGCTGGTGGTGGGCAATGCCAACTACCGCGGCGGCGAACTGGATCTGGTGATGCGCGACGGCCAGGCACTGGTGTTCGTGGAAGTGCGCTATCGCCGCGACAACCGCTTCGGCGGCGGCGCGGCATCGGTGGATGCGCGCAAGCGCCGCAAGCTGGTGCTGGCCGCGCAGTTGTTCCTTGCCTATCACCCGGCGCTGGCGACCTTGCCGTGCCGCTTCGATGTGGTGGAAGCCAGCGGCGAGCCGGTGGTGCTGAACTGGATCCGCGACGCCTTCCGCGCCGACGATTGCTGACGACGACGACCCACGCGCGATGCCGACCATCATCACCCATGCCGCGGTGCCGCTGGCGCTCTGGTGCGCCAGTGAACGCGGCCGCCTGTCGCCGCGCCTGCTCGGTGCCGGCATCGTCGCGGCGATGTTGCCCGATGCCGACGTGCTGGCGTTCGCGTTGCATGTTCCGTATGCGGATGCGTTCGGCCATCGCGGTGCCAGCCACTCGTTGCTGTTTGCCGGGCTGATCGCGCTGCTGGGTGGTGTTGCGCATCGCCTGTTGCGTGCGGACGCGCTGCAGGCAGCAGCGTTCTTGTTCGTCTGCGCCGCATCGCATCCATTGCTGGATGCGATGACCTCCGGTGGCCTGGGCGTTGCACTGACCTGGCCCTGGAGCGAGGCGCGCTGGTTCGCGCCATGGCGGCCGATTCGCGTGTCGCCTTTCGCCAACGGTTTCTTCAATGCGCGCGGCCTTGCCACGCTGCTCTCCGAGCTGCGCTGGGTCTGGCTGCCGCTCACCGTCGCGGTGCTGGGATGGAAATGCATCCAGCGCGCGGCACCACAGGATCACACTTCATGACCGATGTGCTTCCCACTGCCCTGGCCGCGTTACTGGCCGCGCGGCTTGGCCCCGATGGCTGGTTGACCGGCGACGACGCGCGGCGCCGCTATGGCGAGGACGATTCGCGCCGCTGGGCATTGCCCGCCGCCGTCGCCTTGCCGGGCGATACCGAGGATGTGGTGGCCATCGTGCAGGCCTGCCGCGCGCATGGCGTGCCGATCGTCGCGCGCGGCGCCGGCACCGGCACCACCGGTGCGGCGGTGCCGTTTTCCGGCGGCGTGGTGGTGTCGATGGCACGCATGGATCGCATCCTTGCGCTGCGTCCGGCCGATCGCTGCGCCATCGTGCAACCGGGCCTGCTCAACGGCCAATTGCAGCAGGCCTTGCAGCCGCATGGCCTGTTCTGGCCGCCGGATCCGTCCAGCGCGGACATCTGCAGCGTCGGCGGCAATCTGGCCACCAATGCCGGCGGCCCGCGCGCGGTGAAATACGGCGCCACCCGCGACAACGTGCTCGGCCTGGTCGCTGTGACCGGCACCGGCGAGGTGATCCGCTGCGGCGGCGCGTACACGAAGAATTCCACCGGCTACGACCTGACGCATCTGCTGGTCGGCAGCGAAGGCACCCTGGCGATCATCGTCGAAGCGACCTTGAAGCTGACGCCGCGCGCGATCGCGCAAGCCGGCGTGCGCGCGCTGTATCGCGATGCGGCCAGCGCCGCGGCGGCGGTGTCGCGCATCATGGCGCAACCGACCACGCCGACGATGCTGGAATTCATGGATGCCAGTGCGATCGCATTACTGCGCCGCAACGGCAGCGATGTGCCCGAGGCCGGCGCGATGCTGCTGATCGAAGCCGATGGCGATCACGACACCCTGCCCTACGCATTGCAGGCCTTGCACGATGCCGCCGATGGCGAAGGCGTGGTGAGCCTGGACGTGGCCGCCGATGGCAGCGCGCGCGACAGGTTGTGGGCCGCGCGGCGTGCGCTGTCGCCGGCATTGCGCACGATCAAGCCGGGCAAGATCAACGAGGACGTGGTGGTGCCGGTCTCGCGCATCCCCGAACTGGTGGCCGGCGTGGAAGCGCTTGCCGCCGAATTCGCGTTGCCGATCGTGGCCTTCGGCCATGCCGGCAACGGCAACCTGCACGTCAACATCATGTACGACCCGGCCGATGCCGACGAGGACGCGCGCGCACATGCCGCATTGCCGCGTCTGTTCGCACTGGTGCTGTCGCTGGAAGGCACACTCTCCGGCGAGCACGGCATCGGCGTGGCCAAGCGCGACTTCATGGCCCAAGCCTTCAGCGCAGAGACGCTGGCGGCGATGCGCGCGATCAAGGCCGCGCTGGATCCGGACGGGATCCTGAATCCGGGCAAGGTGCTGCCAACGCGCTAGTGGCGTGGTCGCCTCAGCGCGTCACCCCGATAAAGCGCAAACCCACGCCCGGTTCGGTGACGATGTAATGCGGGTCGGCGGCATCGTCGTGCAGTTTCTGGCGCAGCTTGCCGACCAGGATGCGCAGGTAATGGGTGTCTTCCTCGTGGGTGGGGCCCCACACCTCGCGCAGCAGTTGCGGCTGGGTGACCACGCGGCCGGCGTGCTTGAGTAGCAGCGCGAGCAGGGCGTATTCCTTGCGGCTCAAGGGCACCGCTTCGCCATCGAGGGTGACCTCGCGCAGGCCCAGGTGGATGTGCAGGCGGCCGTCGTCGAACACGCTCTCTTCCACCGTGCTGCCGGCGCCGGCCTGGCGCAGCAGCGCGCGGATGCGCGCCATCAGTTCCTGCACGCCGAACGGTTTGGTGACGTAGTCGTTGGCGCCGGCATCGAGCGCGGCGACCTTTTCGGTTTCGCCGGCGCGCACGGTGAGCATGATCACCGGCACGTTGGACCACTGGCGGATCTCGCGCAGCACCTCGTGGCCGTCGCGATCGGGCAGGCCGATGTCCAGCACCACCAGTTCGGCGCCCTGCCCGGCCAGCGTGGCCAGGCCTTCCTCGGCGGTGCCGGCCTGCAGCACGCGGTAGCCCTGCGCACGCAGGCTGATGTCGAGAAAGCGGCGGATCTGCGGCTCGTCGTCGACGATCAGCACGCGGGCAGGCGGGATGGCAGTGGGGTCAGTCGGCATCGGGGCGAGGTGGCGCAGCGGGAACGAGCAATGGCAGCGTAATGCGGATCGTGGTGCCGTGACCATCTGCACCAGCCAGCGCCTCCACGCTGCCGCCATGCGCGCCGATCATGCCCTGGCAGATGGTCAGGCCCAGCCCGGTGCCGTGACGGCCGCGGTCGCCACGCTCCACGCTGTAGAACATGTCGAAAATGCGCGCGCGCTCGTCCTCGGGAATGCCGGGACCCTGGTCGCCGATATCGATCTGCAGCGCGCCAGCCTGCAGCCGTGCCTGCACGGTGACGGCCACACCGGCTGGCGAAAATTTTGCCGCATTCTCCAGCACGTTGAAGATGGCCTGTTCCACCAGCGCCGGGTGCACCCAGATCGCCGGCAGGTCGGCGGCCAGATCCAGTTGCAGGCGCACCGCCGGCTGGTAGCGCTGCAGCCGCCGCGTGGCCGAGCCGATCAGCTCGTCCACGCCGATCCAGTCGCGCTTCAAGGTCAGCCCGGTGTGGCCGAGCCGGGTCATGTCGAGCAGGTTCTGGATGTAGCGATCCAGCCGCTCGCCTTCGAGCTGGATAGTGTCGAGCAGGCTGTGGCGGTCCTGCGCGTCCATCGCATCGCCGTAGCTGGCCAGGCTGCTGGCCGAGCCGATCATCGAGGCCAGCGGCGAGCGCAGATCGTGCGAGACCGAGGACAGCAATGCCGAGCGCAGGCGCTCGGTTTCGCCACTGACACGCGCTCCTTCCAGATCGGCGACCAGGCGCGTGCGCAGCGCCGCCTGGCCGATGTCCTCCACCATCGCTTCGGCCAGCCGACGCTCCTCCAGGCCGGGCCGCTGCACGCTCTGACGGAAGCGCAGCGCGGCCACCCCCAGGCTGCCGCGTTCGTGCCGCACCGGCAAGCACCACCACTGCGCACCGGCCAGCGTATCGGTGAAGCGGCCGGCCGGCTGACCGTGGCGCTGGGTCCAGTCCGCCGCGCTGCGATCGAGTGCACCGAAGCTGGCCGGTGCATCGCTTTCGCGCTGCTCCAGACGCAGCCAGGCCTCGGCATCCAGGGCCGTGGTCAGCGCGCGACGGCCGGCTTCCAGCACCTGCCCCAGGTCGGCGGCGGTGCTGAGCTCGCGGGCCAGCGTCTGCAGCGCATTGGCATGCGCATTGGCGGCGCGCAAGGCCAGCACCTGGCTGCGCAGGCGCGAGGCCAGGCGGCCGGCGACCAGGGCAGCGATCAGGAACAGGCACACCGTCACCACGCCCTGGCGCGCGCTGATGTGCAGGGTGAAGCGCGGTTCGATGAAGAAGAAGTTGTAGGCGACAAAACTCAGCAGCGCGGCGATCACCGCGGCAGCCATGCGCGTGCGCGAGGCCACCAGCACCACCGCGACGATGAACACCATCGACAGGTCGTCGATGTCGGTCCAGCGCTGGATCACCCACGCCACCGCGACCGCGGCAGCGGCGGCGATCGCCGCGAAGGCCAGGTCGTAACGCTGCAGCCACTGGCGCGGATTGCGCCAACGCTGGCGTGCGCGTGCGCGCGCATCGGCGGAACTGACGATGACCAGTTCGTAATGCGCGCCACGTTGCAGCAGTTGCTGGGTCAGCGTGCGGTTGAACATGCGCGCCAGCGGGCGTTCGCGCGTGCGCCCCAGCACCAGCGTGGACACGCCGTTTTGCGCGGCGAAATCCAGCAACGCCTCGGCGACGTTGGCGCCGTGCAGCAGCGCGGTATCGCCCCCCAGGCGGCGTGTAAGTGCGAAGGCGCGGTCGATCTCCAGCTGCCAGGCGGCGTCGGCCACGGTGCGCGTCTGCACGGTGACCACCGTCCACGGGGCATCGCGTCGTTCGGACAACCGCCGCGCCACCCGCACCAGATAATCCGAGCTGCCACGCCCATCGATGGCCACCACCACGCGGCGGCGCAAGGCGGCAGTGCCCGGCAAACCGCGTGCGGCCTGGGTGTCGCGCAGGTCGCTGTCGACGCGGTCGGCCGCGGTCTGCATCGCCAGCTCGCGCAGCGCGGTGAGGTTGGAAGGCGAGAAAAACGCCTGCAAGGCCTGTGTCGCCTGCTCGGGCAGATACACCTTGCCCTGCTGCAGGCGCTCGATCAGTTCGCGCGGCGGCAGGTCCACCAGCACGATGTCGCGCAGGCGGTCGAACACCGCATCGGGCACGGTTTCGGACACGCGCACGCCGGTGATGCGCAGCACGATGTCGTTGAGGCTTTCCAGGTGCTGGATGTTGACCGTGGTGTAGACATCGATGCCGGCATCAAGCAGTTCCACGATGTCCTGCCAGCGCCGTTCGTGCCGGCTGCCCGGCACGTTGCGATGGGCCAGCTCGTCGATCAGCGCCAGCTTCGGCTTGCGCGCCAGCAACGCGTCCAGGTCGAGTTCTTCCAGCTCCCGGCCCTGGTAGTTGATACGGGTGCGCGGCAGTAGCGGCAGGCCATCCAGCAGTGCCGCGGTTTCGCTGCGGCCATGGGTTTCCACCACTCCGGCCACCACGTCCATGCCCTGACGCAGGCGCTCGCGCGCCCGCGACAGCATGGCGTAGGTCTTGCCGACCCCGGGCGCCGCGCCCAGAAACACGGTCAGGCGCCCGCCATGTTCGCGCTGCAGTTCGCCGATCAGCGCGTCGGCTTGTTGGGTGCGGGCGTCAATCATGGAGGCCGGGATTGGGGAAGCGGGATTGGGGATTGGGGATTGGGGATTGGGGATTGGGGATTGGTGCAGCCTACCGCGAGCTGACAGCTCTAGTGCTGTTGCTTGGACCCATTCCCGATTCCCGACTCCCCATTCCCAGCGCGATCGAGCGCCAGGTTCAGTGCCAGCACATTCACCCGCGGCTGCCCGAGCAGACCGAACTGTGGCTGTTCGGTGGCGGTCCTTACCAGCGCGGCCACGCGCTGTTCCGGCCAGCCGCGCGCGGCGGCGACCCGGCGCACCTGGACCTGGGCGCCGGCCGGGCTCAGGTGTGGATCCAGGCCACTGCCGGATTGGGTGATCAGCTCGGCGGGGACCGCCTCCGGTGCGATGCCGTCGCGTGCAGCCACCTCGGCGCGCGTGGCGGCGATGCGGCTCTGCAGGTCGGGATTGGAGCGCGCCTGGTTGCTGCCGGCCGCCGCGCTCGGGTCGTACTTGGCCGCCGAGGGGCGTGGCTGGAAATAGCGCGCATTGGCAAACGGCTGCGCCACCAGGGCCGAGCCGACCACACGCGCGTCATCGCGCAGCAACGAGCCATGCGCCTGCTCGGGGAACAGCGCGCCGGTGATGCCGGTGGCGACCAGCGAATAGCTCAAGCCCAGGCCCAGCAGGATGAACAACGCCAGCATCACCGCCCCGCGCAGGGCGCCGTCGTCACGCAACGGCTGCGCCGTGGACGGACCGGCTTTCGAAGAAATCGTCATGACTCAGTTCCCCAAAGTGGCGACAAGCGCCAGGTCGATCAACTTGATCGCGGCAAACGGCAGCAATACGCCACCGACGCCGTACATCAGCATGTTCCGGCGCAGCAGGGCCGTGGCGCTGGACGGGCGAAAGCGCACGCCGCGCAACGCCAGCGGAATCAATGCAGGGATGATCAGCGCATTGAAGATCAACGCCGCCAGCACCGCATGCCGCGGGTTGGACAACTGCATCACGTTGAGCGCGGCCATCGACGGAATCGCCGCCGCAAACAGCGCCGGCAGGATCGCGAAATACTTGGACACGTCGTTGGCCAACGAGAACGTGGTCAACGCACCGCGCGTGATCAGCTGCTGCTTGCCCACTTCGACCACTGCCAGCAGTTTGGCCGGATCCGAATCCAGATCGACCATGTTGCCGGCCTCCTTGGCCGCCTGCGTGCCGGAGTTCATCGCCAGGCCCACGTCGGCCTGGGCAAGCGCCGGCGCATCGTTGGTGCCGTCGCCGACCATCGCCACCAGCCGCCCGCCGGCCTGCTCGGCACGGATGCGGGCCAGCTTGTCTTCCGGGCGCGCCTGGGCGATGTAGTCGTCCACGCCGGCTTCGGCGGCAATCGCGGCGGCCGTAAGCGGGTTGTCGCCGGTGATCATCACCGTCTTGATGCCCATCGCACGCAGCTGCGCGAACTTTTCCTTGATGCCTTGCTTGACCACATCGCTCAGCTCGACCACGCCCAGCACATGCCGGCCTTCGGCCACCACCAGCGGGGTAGCGCCGCCGCGCGCGACTTCTTCGATGCGGCCGTTCAACTCCGGCGACACCGTGGCGCCCTGCGCCTGCACATAGGCCACGATCGCATCGCCGGCACCCTTGCGGATGCTGCGCCCGGCCAGATCCACGCCGGACATGCGGGTCTGCGCGGTGAAGCCGATGAAATGCGCGCCCTCCGGCTCGACCGCCACCGCGCCCTGCTGGCGTGCCAGCTTGACGATAGATTTGCCTTCCGGCGTCGGGTCGGCCAGCGAGGCCAGCATTGCCGCATCGCGCAGCTGCGCACGGTCGATACCGGCCAGCGGATGGAACGCGGTGGCCTGCCGGTCGCCGTAGGTGATGGTGCCGGTCTTGTCGAGCAACAGCACGTCCACGTCGCCGGCCACTTCCACCGCCTTGCCGGATTTGGCCAGCACATTGGCAGACAGCGCGCGGTTCATGCCGGCGATGCCGATCGCCGGCAACAACCCGCCGATGGTGGTCGGGATCAGGCACACCAGCAGCGCGATCAGCAACAGCGGATCCAGCGTAACGCCGACAAAACCCGCAATCGCCGGCAGCGAGGCCACCACGATCAGGAAGGTCAGCGTCATCGCCGCCAGCAACAAGGTGAGCGCGATTTCGTTCGGCGTCTTCTGCCGGTTGGCGCCTTCCACCAAGGCGATCATGCGATCCAGGAAACTATGCCCCGGCTCGGCGGTGACCTTGAACACGATCTCGTCGGAGAGCACGCGCGTTCCGCCGATCACGCCACTGCGATCGGTGCCGGCCTCGCGCAGTACCGGTGCCGATTCGCCGGTGACCGCCGCTTCATTGATCGTTGCAACGCCGCGCACGATCTCGCCATCGGCCGGGACGAATTCGCCTTCGGACACCATCACGTAGTCGCCCGGGCGCAGCTCTGCCGCCGGCACGCGGGTCTCGCGGCCGCCGAGTGCGGTTTCCACCCGGCGGGCGACCAGATCCTTGCGCGCACGGCGCAGCGATGCGGCCTGCCCACGCCCGCGCGCCTCGGCGATGGCCTCGGCGAAATTGCCGAACAGCACGGTGACGAACAGGATCGCCGTCACCGCCCAGCCGAACCCGGCATTGCCATACCCGCTGGCGGTGATCACCGCCGCCAGCAGCGTGCCACCCATCACCACCGCCATCACCGGGCTGCGCAGCAGATGCCGCGGCGCCAACTTGAGGAAGGCCGCGCGCATTGCCGCCACCAGCACGGCGGCGTCGAACAACGCCGCGTCACCGCGCGCGCGTTTTTCAGTCGTATCGATCGTAGACATTGCTCAAACTCTCAGGACGCCGCCAGGGCGAGGTGTTCAGCGATAGGACCCAGCACCAGTGCCGGCATGAACTGCAGCACGGTGAGCACCAGCACGATCGCCATCAGGGTCAGCGCGAAGGTTGGCGTTTCGACATGCAGGCTGCCGGCCGATTCCGGCGCGCGCCGCTTCACTGCCATGCGCGCGGCCACCATCAGCGGCAGGATCAGCGCGGGATAGCGGCCCAATGCCAGCACCGCCGAGCAACTCAGGTTCCACCAGTACGTCGCATCGCCCAGGCCTTCGAAACCCGACCCATTGTTGGCAAAGGCCGAGGTGTACTCGTAGAACACCTGGCTGATGCCGTGGAAGCCGGGATTGGAATTGGCGGTAAATGCCGGCACCGCCAGCGCCACTGCGGTGAAGCCCAGCACCACCAATGGCTGCAGCAGGATCAGCAGCGCAAGCAACTGCACCTCGCGCGCTTCGATCTTGCGGCCGAACAACTCCGGCGTGCGCCCGGTCATCAAACCGGCCAGGAACACGCTCAGCAGCAGATACACCACGAACTGCTGCAGGCCGCAGCCGATGCCGCCCCAGATCGCGTTGATCAGCATGTCCACCAGCGTGACAAGGCCGCTCAACGGCGCCAGCGAATCGTGCATCGCATTGACCGAGCCGTTGGAGGTCTGCGTGGTCAAGGCCGCCCACAACGCAGACGCATCTGCGCCGACACGCACCTCCTTGCCTTCCATCAAGGCAGCCGAGCTGGCGCTGGCCGAATGCGCTTCGGACCACAGCAACAGCGCGGTGGATGCGACCGACATCGTCAGCATGGTGCCGAACACCAGCGCGGTGAGACGCTTGCGCCCGGTCAGATAGCCGACCATAAACACCACGCTCATCGGCAACAGCACCAGCGCCAAGGTCTCCAGCAGGTTGCTCAGCGGCGTGGGATTTTCCAGCGCCACCGAACTGTTGGGGCCGTACCAGCCGCCACCGTTGGTGCCGAGCTGCTTGACCGCGACCATCGCCGCAACCGGCCCGACCGGAATGGTCTGCTTGGACATGCCGGCGCTGCTGTCCAGCGGTGCGGCAGTGGCCGCACCCTGCAGCGTGGAGGGCACGCCCTGCCAGCCGAGCAGCACAGTCCACAGCAGGCACAGCGGCAGCAACACACGCACGCTGGCGCGGATCACATCCGCCCAGTAATTGCCGACGTCTGCCTCCGGCAACGCTTCCAATCCGGCAGCCGACTGTTGCCGCCCCGGGCGCGGCGTGACGATCTCCGGCTCCTCCAGCCCGGCCACCCGTGGCTTGGCGCTGGCCGTCGCATTGGATGCCGGCAAGGCGTCGGACACAGTTGCAACGGCACGCCCACCGAACAATGCGCGCAAGGTCGCCACCGCCAATGCCAGGCCCATCATCGGCGTGACCACCTGCAGGCCGACGATGCCGGTCATCTGCGCCAGATACGACAACTGCGCCTGGCCCGAGTAGTGCTGCTGATTGGTGTTGGTGACGAACGACACCATGGTGTGCAGCGCGGTGTCCCAGCGCATGTTCGGGATGGCGTCCGGGTTGAACGGCAGCCACGCCTGGGTCATGAACACTGCCCAGGTCAGCAGGCCGACAACCAGGTTGCTGAGCAGGAACGCCACTGCATACCCGCGCCACGACATGCCCTGCTGCGGGCGGGTGCCGAGCAACGCATACAACGGCCGTTCGATCCAGCCGAACAGCACGTCGCCACGCATCGGGGCGCCGCGCATCACCGCTGCCAGATAACGGCCCAGGGGCCAGGCCAGCACGATGGCCAGCGCGTAGACAA
This sequence comes from Xanthomonas sp. NCPPB 2864, assembly GCF_056675615.1. Classification (NCBI taxonomy): domain Bacteria; kingdom Pseudomonadati; phylum Pseudomonadota; class Gammaproteobacteria; order Lysobacterales; family Lysobacteraceae; genus Xanthomonas; species Xanthomonas sp. NCPPB 2864. The sequence continues at coordinate 424,202 of NZ_JBWWVS010000002.1, read as the reverse complement.
GGAGAGTTTCAATCATTGGAGCGCACTCGCATCAGAAGTCTTCGGGGCGCAGGACCACGTACAACAGGTACGCGGCGGCAACGAGTACGGCCACGCCGCACAACAGGGACAACCAGGCAGGCATGTCAGCTACTCCCCGAGGCGCGCGCAACGCGGCGCGATGGATGCGAGATGCGGCGGCGCATGCAGCGTCTGCAGGCCGACAAGGCAAAGCGCTGCCGCACCGCGCGCGCAGCGGCGATGGAGCAGACAGGTCAAGGGATGCATCGGAATCGTCCACGGCGGAACCGCTCCGCCAACCTGCGCAGTGTCTGCCCGGGCTGCGTAAAGTCGCTATGGATCTGCGACAGCCGCCGCGTAAATTCCGCATAAATGCTGTGTGGCGACGGTCTGCAGTCACGTCTCCACGCTATGCAGCCGTTTCCGGGCAACTTCGGCCTCTAGTCCCAACTCAGGACGACCAGGTTTTGAGTCAGGACGTTATGAGGTGGTAGCAAAGCCGCGTTGGTCGAGGGCGCGGTGCCCTCACCACTTCCGGGACACGCCGTAGATCCGTCCATGGAGGCTCCTTGGCGGCATTCATGCCGCCAAGGGTCCCGGAACCGGCAAGGTCACCGCACCAGGACGTTCTGAGATTGCTTTATCGAAAGCCTGCTGATTGCTCGGCTCGTCTTGGCAACTGATTGGGCATGCTGCAAACACTGCATGCCACGCCCTGCTCGCCCGTGCACACCGACTATCTGGACTGGTCCTTGCCCGCCCACCGTCGCGGGACCTTACGCGGCATGGATGCCGCGTAAGAGCCTACACGGACGTACTTGCGGCGTGTCCTGCGATGGTGGGCGGGCAAGGGCCCTGCAGTGGAGCCGCAGATCAGCCGCTCTACAACTGATCTAGCCGAGCGACCTCATTCCTAATACACGAGGAGCCAAAATCAGCCGGGATTCCGAGTTGCAGCCTCGTTCACCAGATGCCGTCAAGACCTGGCGGGACGAGCGCACAGCACCCTCTTCGCTCGCGGAACAGGCCGTGACTTCGCACCTGGAGGCTCCCACCTGTCCCCACCTGTCGACGGAGCGATCACCGTCGCTGCACTAACGTACCGGCGTCATCCATCAGAGTCCTTGCACATGCCTGTCAGCTACTCGATCAGCCTGCCCGACCCCAAGCTCGCCCGCGGCGGCGATGCGAGCGTGAGCTTTAGTGCCCATGGTGCCGAGGCCTTTGCCGAACAGTTGCAGGCCGCCTTGCGTGATCCGGCCTGGTTCGATCGCTGGCGCCAGCTGCAGGCCGACCCGGACGCGGTGGACCCCAGCCTGGGCGTGACCGATCCATCGGCCACGGTTACCGGCAAGCAGGGCGACCTGCGTGTGGACCTGGTCGCCACCACCAGCATCCCCGGCGACCTGCTCAAGCAGCGCATGCAGGCCCTGGCCGGGCACCACTGGGAACTGCGCGACGTACGTTGAGTTCCACGGCCGCCGCGTGCACTGCGCGGCGGCACTTTGTTCAGGCCGGTGCGCTGTCTGCCACACGCCGCGGCCAGCGCCATTTCAGATTCACCGCCAGCGTGCCCATCACGATCAGCGCCAGGCCCAGCCACTGCACCGGCACCAATGCGTGGCCGTAGAGCAGATAGTCCAGCAGTAGCGTCACCAGCGGATACACGAACGCCAGCACCGCAATCGTGGCCACATGCAGATGGCGATAGGACGAATAGAACAGCACATAGACGATGCCGCTGTGGATCACGCCCAGGCCCGCCAGCCACAGCCAGTGCAGACCCGGATGCAACGCCGCACTGCTGGAAAACCCGGCCAGCAGGAACGTGCCGACCCAACACTGCACCGTCACCACCGCCAGCGGCCGCTCGCGACTGATACGGCGCGACATCAGCAGCGACGCACCGCATAGCAGCGCCGCCAACAGCGTGAGCGCGATGCCGATCAGATAGCCACGGTCGGCCGCCTGCCACAACCGCGCCGGATTTGCCGAGCAGGCCACGCCGACGAATGCCAGCAACGTCCAGCCCAGATCGGCACGCCGCGTGCGCTCGCCTTGCACCAGCGCGGCCAGCAGCAACATCACGAACGGAAACACGTGGTAGACCATGGTCGCCACGCCGATCGACGAGCGCGCCATGCCGGCGAACAACGCCACCCAATTCAACACCAGCAGCACACCGCTGACGATGGCATCGCGCAACAGCGCACGCTCGCGCCATAGCCCTCGTAGCTGTCCACCGACCAAGCCGCATACGGTAAGAAACAGCGCCCCGAACAGGCAACGATAGAACACCGCCGTCACCGGATCCTGCCCGCTTTCGTGGACGAACACGCCGACCGAACCGATCAGGACTTCGGCAACCAACAATTGCCAGACCGCCCGTCGCCCAGCGCCGGCCGATACTGCATGCACAGATAAAGAAGTGTTCATAGCGCAATGGTTCCCTGCAGATACTGGACAGCGCTGCCGCGCACGTAGACATGCCGCGGCTCGACCCGGCACTGCAGTTCGCCGCCACGCGCGGAGGCCTGCAGCGCGGTGAGCTGCGTCTTGCCCAGCCGCTGCGCCCACAACGGCGCAAGCGCGGCATGAATCGATCCGGTAACCGGATCTTCGCTACCGCCGTTGCAGGGCCAGAAGTAGCGAGAAACAAAATCATGCTCAAGGCCTGGCGCGGTGACCGCCACATCGCGCGGCGCCAGTGCCAGCATCCGGCCCAGATCCGGCGTCACCGCACGCACCTGTGCTTGGTCGGCGTAGACGGCGATATACGCCTGCGCGTTCGCATAGACAGCTTGGGGCGCGATCGATAACGACTCAGACAACGCGTGCGGCACCACTTGCAGCAGCGACGGCTCATGGTTGGGAAAGCGCAGCTCGAAGCTGCGCTCATCCATCCTGGAAACGCCGATCTCACCGACAGCCGGCGCACGCAAGCGTAGTGGAAACGCCGCCAGCTGGTGCGTCGCGATCACGAACGCGCTGGCCAAGGTCGCATGCCCGCAGAAGCCGACCTCCTTGAGCGGAGAAAACCAGCGGATGTCGAACACCCCGCTGTCGTCGCGAACGAAGAAGGCGGTCTCCGAAAGATTGTGTTCGCTGGCGATGGCCTGCATCACCGGCTCCGGCAACCAGGCCTGCAATGGCACCACGGCTGCCGGATTGCCCTTGAAACGCAGCGTGGTGAACGCATCGACGATAAACACAGGAAGCAGCACGGCCAACCTCACAGAGGGGAAGATACCCGGGGTACTCACCGGGCACGGCCAGTCTGCAACGTGCTACCCGACCATCACAGATTCAGATACGCTGCAAATTGACCAATACAGATGGAAGGCGTCCGCAAATGCTGCTGTACGAATCGCTGGCCACGCAGCTGCGGCAGCAGATCGACGGCGGCACCTTGCGTGCCGGCGAGCGCCTGCCCTCGATCCGGCAACTGGCCGCCAACCATGGCATCAGCACCGCCACCGCCGTGCAGGCCTGCCTGCAACTGGAACGCGAGGGGCGCGTGCAAGCGCGCCCGCGCTCGGGCTACTTTGTGCGCAGCGCGGCGCCTGCATTGCCGGCCGCCGCACCCGTCACACGTCGGCGCAAACCGAGCATGGTCGACAACCCGGCCTTGCAGCGCGTACTCGACACCTTGGCGCGCACCGACCTGGTGCCGCTGCACACTGCCACCCCCGCGCCTGCGTTATTGCCCACCTCGCAACTGGCCGCAGCCCTGTCGCGGCAGCTGCGTCGCCAGCGCACGGCGGCGCTGGATTACGCACCGCCGCAAGGGCACGCCGCACTGCGCCGTCAGATCGCACAACGTTATGCACACTGCGCAACCACCGTCGACGCAGAAGAGGTGGTGATCACCGCCGGCGCGATGGAGGCGATCAGCCTGGCGCTGCGCACGCTCACCGCACCAGGCGATGTGGTGCTGGTGGAAACGCCCACGTATCACGGCATCCTGCAGGCGGTGGCGGCACTGCGCCTGAAGGTGCTGGAGGTACCCAACCGTCCCGGCCAGGGTATCGATGTCGCGCGTCTGGATACGCTGTTGCAGCGCACGCCGGTGCGTGCGGCAGTGCTGATTCCCAACTTCAACAATCCAAGCGGCAGCCTCACGCCCGACAGCGCCAAGCGCGCATTGCTCGACAGCTGCGCACGCCATGGCACCGTGGTGATCGAAGACGATATCTACGGCGAACTGGATTGGTCGGGCCAACGTCCACGTCCGCTGCGCCATTTCGATGCCCGTGCCAACGTGATCACCTGCGGCTCGTTCTCCAAGGTGCTCTCGCCCGGCCTGCGGGTGGGGTGGTTGCTGGGTGGCGACTGGACCGACGCCCTGGTGCGCGCCAAGTACTTTTCCACCGTCGGCAGCGCCAGCCTGCCGCAACTGGCACTGGCCGACTACCTGGCGCAACACGATCTGGAACGGCACCTGCGCAAGCTACGCCGCACCCTGGCCGACAACGGGCAGCGGCTGCGCGATGCCATCGTGCGGCATTGGCCGGAAGGCACGCGCGTGGGCGACCCGGCAGGCGGGTTATCGCTATGGCTGCAATTGCCCGACGGCGGTAGCGGCCAGGCCGTGTTCGAGGCCGCGCTGGCAGAACGTATAGGCACCTCGCCCGGTCATCTGTACTCCAGCCGTGGCGACTACGCAGACCACCTGCGGCTGACCTGCGGCCAGCCATGGAGCGACACGCTGGAGCGCGCGATGCGCCGATTGGGCAAGCTTGCGGCGCAGGTAGTGCATTAGCCGTTCTTGGTTTGTGGCAATGGCTATAGCCGACAAGATAATGATGTGACGCAGCTGGTCGACGCAGACTTCAGATGCGAAAAGGCTGCTTGCGCGCCTTACCAGGAAGTTTGCAGGGCGTTGTGTTGAAGCCTGCCTGTTGAATGCGCTGTATTGAAAAGCTGACAGGACGCCGTTATCCAAACAACGGCACGCCATGCTCTGCTTGCACCAGCGCACCGACCATCTCGCCTGGTCCTTGCCCGCCCACCATCGCGGGACCTTACGCGGCATGGATGCCGCGTAAGAGCCTACAGGGACGCACTTGCGGCGTGTCCCGCGACGGTGGGCGGGCAAGGGCTCTGCAGCCACGCCGCAGATCGGCTGCTCTACAAGCCCACCTGCCTGCTCCACCAGCTTTGCTCGTCACCTCATCCGCCAGTGAGCCCGTACCCTCATCCGCCCCTGAGGGGCACCTTCTCCGATAGGAGAAGGGAGGTCGATTCGACGCCTTGCTCAAGCCGCGGCCCACGCAACACGGCAGCGCGGCAATGCAAGGTAAGGCAATGCCCACTACCATCCACCATCGCATACCACGCATCTACCGCGCACTCGACCAGCCGATCAACCACGCAACGCCGCGGCGTGGTGCGCGATGTGTTCGCCGATAAAGCTGGCGATGAAGTAATAGCTGTGGTCGTAACCGGGCTGCAGCCGCACCGTGACCGGATAACCGGCGGCCTTGGCGGCCTGTTCAAACAGCGACGTCTTCAGCTGGTTCTCGAGGAATTCGTCGCCATCGCCCTGATCGATCAACAGCGGCAGGCGCTCTTGTGCCTGTGCGATCAACGCGGTGGCGTCGTACGCTTGCCACGCTGCGCGGTCCGCCCCCAGATACTGGCCGAATGCCTTCTCGCCCCATGGCACCTGGCTGGGCGCGACGATCGGCGAGAATGCCGACACGCTGCGATAGCGGCCCGGATTCTTCAACGCGATGGTCAAGGCGCCATGGCCACCCATCGAGTGGCCGCTGATCGCGCGCGCACCGGTGGTGGCGAACTGCGCTTCGATCAATGCCGGCAATTCGTTCACCACATAGTCGTACATGCGGTAATGCGCCGCCCACGGCTGCTCGGTGGCATCGACATAGAAGCCGGCGCCCTTGCCGATGTCGTAGCCATCCGCGTCGGCCACATCGTCGCCACGCGGGCTGGTGTCGGGCGCGACGAGGATCACGCCATGCTCGGCCGCATACCGCTGCGCGCCGGCCTTGCTGATGAAGTTCTGTTCGGTGCAGGTCAGCCCGCTCAGCCAGTACAGCACCGGTAACGGGCCATCGGCGGCCTGCGGGGGCAGATAGACGCCGACCTGCATGCTGCAGTTCAAGCTCTGCGACTGATGCCGGTAGACGTCTTGCCAGCCGCCGAAGCAGGCGTGGTGTTCGATACGTTCCATGAGATTCCTTCGATAAAAAACCCGCGGCCGGCACGAGCGCCGGCCGCGGGGTTGGACGGTCAGTGCAGCAAACCTTTCTTGCGTGCCACATTGGCGGCCAGCGCATCCATCAATCCCGGCGACAGGCAGTCGTACGGGGTCAGCCCGAGCTCGTTGAGACGCGCACGCACGCCGTCCATGTCCGCCGGCGGCGTGCCGGTTTCGATGATGGAGGACACGAACGCCGCAAAGCCCGGCGGCGACCAGCCTGACTGCTGCGACAACTCGGTATGGATGAAGTCCAGACCGTAAAACGCGTGCCCCTTGTCTTCGATGCGACCGAACATATGCACGCCGCAGCCGGTGCACGCATGCCGCTGGATCGCCGCGCTTTCGTCGACGACCTTGAGCTTTTCCGCATGCGCGGTCACCGTGACCTTGTCGCGCGGCACCACCGCAATCACTGAAAACGTTGCTCCTTCCGGCTTCCAGCATTTACTGCAGCCGCAGGCGTGGTTGTGCGCGGTCTGCGCAGCCACGTCCACGGTCACCTTGTCGCTGGCGCAGTGGCATTCAAGGGTTCCGCCCTGAAAGCTCTCCGCACCGCCACGCGCTATACCACTGTCTACCGAAGGATGAATCGAGACGCTGGTCATCATGCCCCTCCCGGAGTATCGGGTACCACGTGCGCGGAAGCGGCCGCGCGCCGCTCCTGGCCGTACGGTCAGAAATGGATCACGGTGCGGATCGACTTGCCTTCGTGCATCAGGTGGAAGGCCTCGTTGATCTCTTCCAGCGGCATGGTGTGGGTGATGAACGGATCGAGATCGATCTCGCCGTTCATCGATTGCTCCACCATGCCCGGCAACTGGGTCCGTCCCTTGACGCCGCCGAAGGCCGACCCGCGCCATACGCGGCCGGTCACCAGCTGGAACGGACGGGTGCTGATTTCCTGGCCGGCGCCGGCCACGCCGATGATGACGCTCTCGCCCCAGCCCTTGTGGCAACACTCCAGCGCCGAACGCATCACGTTGACGTTGCCGATGCACTCGAAGCTGAAGTCCACGCCGCCATCGGTCAGCTCGACGATGACCTCCTGGATCGGCTTGTCGTAGTCCTTGGGGTTGATGCAATCGGTGGCGCCCATGCTGCGCGCCAGATCGAACTTACCCGGGTTGGTGTCGATGGCCAGGATGCGCCCGGCCTTGGCCTGCACCGCGCCCTGGATCACCGCCAGCCCGATGCCGCCCAGGCCGAACACCGCCACGCTTTCGCCCGGCTTGACCTTGGCGGTGTTGTGCACCGCGCCGATGCCGGTGGTGACGCCGCAACCGAGCAGGCAGACCTTTTCCAGCGGCGCTTCCGGGTTCACCACGGCCAGCGAGATCTCCGGCACCACGGTGTACTCGCTGAAGGTGCTGCAGCCCATGTAGTGGTAGATCGGCTCGCCGTTGTAGGAGAAGCGCGTGGTGCCGTCGGGCATCAGGCCCTTGCCCTGGGTGGCGCGCACGGCCTGGCACAGGTTGGTCTTGCCCGACAGGCAGAACTTGCACTTGCGGCATTCGGCGGTGTACAGCGGGATCACGTGGTCGCCGACCTTGACGCTGGTGACGCCCTCGCCGACCTGCTCGACGATGCCGCCGCCCTCGTGGCCCAGCACGGACGGGAAGATGCCCTCCGGGTCGTCGCCGGACAGCGTGAACGCGTCGGTGTGGCACACACCGGTGTGGGTGATGCGGACCAGCACTTCGCCAGCCTGTGGCGGTGCGACGTCGATCTCGACGATTTCCAGCGGCTTGCCGGGTCCGAATGCAACTGCTGCACGGGATTTCATGTGGTGGCGCTCCTGACGATGGGGTTCAAGGACGGGCACGGCAGGCGCCGGCCCGGTGGGAGTTCATTTGAGATAGGACCGGACCAGCCCGAGCAGCTCCTGCACCCGCTCGGCGCGCTGCGCGTCGGAAGCGGCGGCGTGGCCGAAGTCCTCGCGGATATGCGCTTCGAGCACCTGCGACATCAGTCCATTGACGGCACCCCGGATTGCGGCGATCTGCTGCAGCACAGGCGCACAGTCTGCGCCCGCCTCCAGCGCGCGCTCAAGCGCGTCGCATTGCCCGCGCAGACGTCGCACGCGTGCTAGCGCCCGCTTTTTTTCCTGCGGCGAATGCGGCATGACGGCTCCGGCCAGATACTGGGGGGCAGTATATGGATTCGCCCGAAAAAATCCACGCCCATGAGCATGTCGGCGCAAAGAGGCTGCTGACGGTTGTGGACTGGATCGGAGTCCAGCTGCGACACCACCACGCCAGCCATGGCGTTGAAGGTCCATCCAGGCGTCCGCAGCTCCTCGCCCCTTGCTGCTGCACGGCGGCGGATTCGGCCCGCCGGCCGCCGCCGCCGCACTGCAGCACGCCATTGGCGGGCATGTGCAGGCGCAACACGCGCCCGTCAGCTGTCGTCGCTGTCCAGACGCATGCTCTGCGATACCGGCAGCTCGATGGTGCAGCGCACGCCGTCCGGCCCCAGCGCGTAGGTCGTCTCGGCCTGCAGCTGGTACGGCAACGCGCGTTCGATCAGCTCGCGCCCATAGCCGGAGCCCTGCGCCGCTTCGCCAGGCGCCGGCATATGCACACCGGTCTCGCTCCACTCGATATGCAGGCGGGTGCCCTTGGCGGTACCCAGCAGGCGCCAGCGCACCCGCAACTGGCCGCCGGCCTGTGCAAGTGCGCCGTACTTGTTGGCATTGGTCGCCAGCTCATGCAGGGCCAGCGCAAAGGTCTGCACGGTGCTGGAGCGCAGACGCACGCCGGCGGGGCCGTCCAGTGTCACGCGGTCGCCTTGGCCTTGCGCATCGATCGCGCCCATGGCCGACAGCTCGACCCGGATCAATTCGTCGAACAGGATACGATCGCCCTCGTTCAGGCGCGACAGCAGGCCCTGCACGCGCGCCAGGGCATCCAGGCGATCGTTGTAGATCAGCGCCAGCTCGGCGATGGTCTTGCTGCTGCGCTGCGTGCGATTGAAGACCACACGCACCACACCCATCAAATTACGCGTGCGGTGCTGCAGCTCGGCCAGCAACACCTGCTGGCGATCTTCCCACTGCCGTCGTCGGGTCACGTCCTGGCCGATCTTGAGATAGCCCAGCGGCTCGGCGCTGCCATTGCGCAGCGGCCGCGTTGCGCCTTCGATGAAGACGTGCCGGCCATCCTTGCACTGATGCCAGCGCACATTCGGCGCGCCGCCGGTGTAATGCGCCTGCTCGATCTCGCGCTGCGGCACGCCGGTCAGGCGATCTTCGGCAACGAAGGTCATCGCGATGTGTTGGCCGATCGCCTCTTCCGCGGTCCAGCCGAACACAGCCTCCGCTCCCGGTGGCCAGGTCTGGATGTGTCCGCGCGTATCGGTGGTAAAGATTGCGTAGTCGAGCGCGCTCTCCAGAATCACCCGGTAGCGCTCCTCGCTTTCGAGCAGCGCGCCCTGTGCACGCGCACGCTCCAGCGCTGCCCAGGTGCGCTCGGCGGTTTCCTCTGCCAGAAGGATCTCGGCGGCATTCCAGTTGCGTGCGCTGCGTTGATTGACCACGAAGGTCGCCACCAGCCGGCCGTCCCTGATCAGCGGCACCACGATCAGCGCAGCGATCTGGTTGCCCAGATAGGCCGCGCGCTGATCGTCGGGCAATGCAGGATCGGTGGCGGCATCGCGCACCACCCAGGTCTGCGCGTCGAGCAGCCAGGGCATCGGCCAGTCGGTCAACGCGAAACGACGTGCATGACTGGTTTCATCGGGCTGATGCCAGTCGCGCTCGACCACGTACTGCTGCGCCCTGGCATCCACCTCGACGTAGTAGGCGCGGCCGACGGCCAGATGCTCGCCCAGCACGCGCGCGGCCTCGCCCTGGATCGCAGCCGGATCGGACAGCGGCCGCAGCGCGTCGGAGAGTTTCAGCAGGAAGGCATTGCGGTCCTGCACCTCGCGCAGCGCCGCTTCTGTGAGCTTGCGGTCGGTGATGTCGAGCACGAACTCGAAGCCGGTGCCGTCGGGCAAGCGCTTGGACGCAAACAGGGCCCAGCGCCGGGTTCCGTCCTTGCACAGGTATTGGCGCTCATACGGTGTGGCGCTGCCCTTGGTCCTGAGTTCCTCGAACGCCCGCTCGCACAGGTCCCTGGCTTCGGGTGGGGTCAGCGCCTGCCAGGAGAGCGTGCCCGCTTCCACGTCGGCACGGCTGTAGCCGCTCATTTTCAGGAAGGTGTCGTTGGCATCGGTGAGGCGGCCGCCCATGTCGAAGTAGGTCGCACCGACGGTTTCGATCGTCAATGCGGTGCGGAAGCGTTCTTCGCTGGCACGCAGCCGCGCGTCGGCGCGTTTCTTGTCGGAGATGTCGCGGAAGTACACCGACATGCCGCCATCGTTGGTGGGATAGATGCTGATATCCACCCAGTACCCCAATGCCGGCGACAAGGCTTCCAGTCTGACCACCTGGCGTGTCTGTGCCGCGCGCACATGCGCCTGATACGGAAGCGACCCGATCGAGTCGGGAAACTGCTCCCACAGCAGGTTTCCCAGCAGTTGGTCGCGTGCACGCCCCCACAGCAGTTCGGCTTTCTGATTGATGTAGGTGAAGCGCCCCTGCGCGTCGACGCCATAGAAGGCATCGGAAATACTTTCGAGGATGTCGCGATTGCGCTCGGCAAGCGCGCCCACTTCCGTCTGCACCTGGCGCTGCACCGTGACGTCCTGCACCACCGCAACGCCACCGGTCACACGGTCCTCTTCGCGCAGCGCCACCGCGGTGATGCGCAACCAGCGCTGCGCAGTGTCACGGGGATCGAGGAAATCCACCGGCATGGTCGCATCTTCGCCACGCAGCGCACGGGCGCAGGGAAATTCCTGGATCGCAACCGCCCGCCCCTGCTGGTCGACCCCGGCCCACGGTTGCTCCTGCAATGACTCGCGCGAGGGCACCCGCTCTGCCAGCTGCTCACGCAGTTGTGGATTACGGTAGGTGAAGCGGCCTTGCGTATCGAACAGGCCGATTCCGATCGGAACCTGATCGAGCACATAGGTCAGCCGCGCCTCGCTCTCGCGCAGATGTTCCTCGGCCTGCTTGCGCGCGGTAACGTCGGCGCCGGCACCGAACCACTCGGTGATGCGCCCGTCCGCATCCAGTGCCGGTACCGCCTTGGTCGCCATCCACGCAATGCTGCCATCGGCGCGTCGCACCCGGTGCTCGAACACGATCGCGCTGCGCGCGCGGATCCCTGCATCGATCCTGCTCCGCACCAGCGCCTGATCCTCTGCAGGGATGTAATCCATGATCCAGGAACGGCTGGTCGCCATCGCATCGGCAGTGCGTGCGCCGGCGGTCAGCTGGTGCATCTCGTCCCAGTCGGCGCTCATGCGGTAATGCACCTCGGAACTTGCCGCCGACAGCGCGGCCAGCCGCGACTCGCTCATGCGCAAGGCCAGCTCGCCGCGATGGCGCTCGATGTAGTCGGCAGCCGTCCATGCGAGCAGTTCGAGCAATCTGAGTTCGTGCTCCGCAGGCCGATACGGCACCGTGAATTGGGTCCCGAGCAATCCCAGCAGGCCACCGGCACGATTGAACAACGGAGTGAACTGGGCAGCACGGATGCCGCTGCACAGCGCGGCCTCGTAATCGGGCGTTCCCTTCAACGGGGTGAAGGTTTCGATGTCCTCGATCACCAACTGCCGACGTTCGCGCCGCACGGTGTCGCAGGTCGCCTGGAAGCCGTCCTTCAGGAACTGCTGGACGAATGCGCTGCGTTCGTCATGTCCGCGATAGACACGCAGCTCCATCTCGCTGTTGTGTGCACTGACCAGTTGCACGCAGCCGCAGTCGGTACGCGCGAAGGCACAGGCAAGCGCGGTGATCTCCTGCAGCGCGATGCGCGCATCGGCCTGTGCCGCCAGGCTCACCTGTAGTGCATGCAGGCGACGCATGCCGGAAAGCTCGTCCCGCAGCGCCGCGTTGTCCTGCATGGTGTCGTCGGGCACGGCACTCATCGTGGCCGGCTCTTGCCTGCGCGCATCGTCGTCGATCATTCGTACCGGGTGAGCCCACACAGTGGGCAATCGATGGCGAAGAGCTTGTCAGTAGCGTGCTCGACACTGCCGAGTGTCGTCGAGTGCCTGGCGTACGGATAGGACCCGGCTGAAGCATCACGGAGGGAAATCGCTTCAGTCGGCCTCGCGACTGCCTGGCGATTGTCAGAGGATCCAGGTAAAGGCCGCCAAGCGCGGCCAGTGTCCGCTTCGTCCGGATCCAGCAATGCATCGTGCAGGGCGACCGCCGCTCCTGCGCAACTCACTCCAGCTGCAGCGTCGCCGCCAGCAGCTGGAACCGACGGGCGGCGTGATCAGCACGATCAGCCATGCCGCGGCGGTGGCGCGAAACCTTCGGCCTCCAGGCATTGCGACAGCGCGGGCGGAGGCGGGCCAAGGGGCGGCGCGTCAGGCGCAGGCAACGCGATGCCTTGCGCGGTGGCACAGGCCTGCAACGCGGCGTCGAAGTCGGGATCGTGGGGTGGCGGACCATGTGGTTCGCCAGGCCCGTGCGGGCGATCTGGCGCCGGGCCGTCGCGCCAGGGCCCGCCGGGCAACGGCGTTGGCCGCCGCACGCCGTTGCTGGCCAGACAGCGCTCAAACGCACTGCGGTCCATGCCCTGCGTGGGCGCATCGGGATGCGGCGTGGCCGCAGCTGGCGGGGGCAAGGCCACTCCCTGCTCTTGAGCACAGGCCTGCATCGCGGCCAGATCGCTCGCACTCGGTGGCGGTGGTGGTGGCGGACCACGCTGTGCCTGTGGTGGCGCGGGCGGCGGCGGTGGCCCGCCGGAAGGCGCGCCGCAGAAACTGGCGCAGCCGCCCAGGCCAAGCACTGCGAGCAATGCACTGATGGCAACGGCTGTGGAACGTGTCTGGACCATCGTCAATCTCCCTGGCTGGATGGCGCATGCGCTTACCGCACGCACATGGCAATGGCGGGCTGTACCCGCTTGGTCAGGGAGAGCGTTGCATCGCGATATGTCGTGCATTTGCCGCTGCGCGCCGATCGCTGGCGTGCGCCGTCATGCAGCGTGCAAGACCTGGGACCACGCCAGCACCGTGCTGCATCCAACACGCAGGGCTTTGTCAGAGCGGTGACCCGGCCAAGCCAGGGGCTAACGCATCAATTTTCGACGACCGCCTGGGCCACGTCCGTGGTGACCTCCGCCGCATCTGCCGGCAACGACGCCAACACCGCATTGCGAAAGCGCGCGGCGAACGCGGCATCGTTGGCCTGGTAGAACGCCCGCGCGTTGGCAGACAGCTGATCCAGCTGCGCCTGCGACAAGGCCAGCGCGGTTTCCACCGCCTGCGCAATGCCCGCCGCGTCCACGAAGTAGTACGACGCCAGACGCCGCTGGTGCACCTCGGCCACCGGAATCAGCACGCCGTGCTCGGGCCTGACCAGTTCGTTCATCGGCTCACCGTCGGTGGCCAGCGTCACCGCGCCCACGCTCAGCGCTTCCATCAGGTAATGCCCGAAGCCTTCGGCCTCGGATGGGCACAGATGGAACAGGTGCGCGTTCTGCAGGCGGCGCAGTTCGGCGTCGTCGAGATAACGGACGCGGTGGTCGATGTTCGGCGCCACCACCGGCTTGCCGGCCGTGCGCGGATTCTGCACCACCGTCAGCAGCGGCCATTCCGGATGCCGCTGCCAGGTCTCCAGCAGCACACGGGTGCCCTTGGCGGTGCTGCGCCCGGCCAGATGGAAGAACGCACGCTGACGCACGACCTGTGCGTCGTAGCGATCCGGGCTGGTGAAGCCGATGAATCGCGTGGTGCAGCCCAGACTGCGGAAAATCCGCTCCGCGTGATGGGTCTTGCACAACACCGCGTCGAACTGCGGCAGCCGCGGCAGCCACTTGGGCAGCAACCATTCCGGATTGGGCACCAGCAGGTTGGTCTGGCCCAGCGGCAGGCAGCGCGCATACACGCGCTCGGAAAAGATCTGCACCGGCACCCGCCCGAACAGCGCGCGACTGGCCCACAGACGGGCTTCGCGTGCGGTGTCGTGCAGCCGCTGACTGGTGAAGCCCACTTCCTGCACCGGTATGCCGCCGGCACGCAGCGTCTGCGCCATCAGCACCATGTCCCGGGTCAGGCCCACGCCGTTGTCGCGGCTGATCACCCGCATCATCGGAAACGCCTTGTCATGCGTACACTCGCCATTGCTGCGGCACAGTGTCGATGGCCCGGTTTCCTGCGCGATGTCCCGTTCTGTCATGTTGCGTCACACGTGTGCCAAAGGTTGACAAATTCAATCATTATGATGCGTGCTCCAGCCCTGCAACTGCGAGCACCATGTACCCGGTCGCCACCACCCTGCGCGGGCCAAGCTCCGCGCCACCGACGATGATCTCCATGGACATGCAACAACCCTGCGTTCTTGTGGTCGACGACGACCCGGACCTGCGCAAGCTGATCGGCGAGTTCCTCAGCGCCCACGGCTACCAGGTGGACGTTGCCGAAAACGTGGCGGAGATGCGCAAGAGCATCGCCCAGCGCCGCCCGGACCTCATCGTACTCGACGTGATGATGCCCGGAGAAGACGGCCTGAGCGCGGCGCGGGCGCTGGCCAGCGAGCGCGGTTCACCTGCGGTCATCATGCTCAGCGCGCTGGGCAACGACACCGACCGCATCATTGGCCTGGAAGTGGGCGCCGACGATTACCTGGCCAAACCCTGCAATCCGCGCGAACTGCTGGCGCGGGTACGCGCCCTGCTGCGCCGCAGCCAGGCCAGCAGCGAGCAGGCCGACCACCGTGGCAATGTCTACGAGTTCGCCGGTTGGCGGCTGGACGTGGTGCGGCGCGACCTGCGTGACCCCACCGGCATCTTCATCAACCTGTCCGACGGTGAGTTCGCGCTGCTGCGTACCTTCGTCGAGCATCCGCAGCGGGTGCTCAGCCGCGACCAGTTGCTGGACTACGCCCGTGGCCGCGACACCGACGTCTACGACCGCGCCATCGACAGCCAGATCAGCCGCCTGCGCCGCAAGATCAACGAGCGCGTGCATACCGAGTTGATCCGCACCGTGCGCAACGAGGGTTACATGCTGCTGCCGGGCGTCTCGCGTCTGTGAGTAAACCGGCACGTCGCGGGCTGTCGATCTTTGCCCGTACCTTCGTGCTGCTGGCGGTGGCACTGCTCACCGCCCAGGCGGTCGGCATCACCCTGCTGGTGATGCGCACCCCGGTCTACGAGCCGCCGGTGCATCCGCCGGAGGTGGTGGCGCTGCTGTCCACGCGCATGCCGGCCGGCACCCAGACCCTGACGGTGCACGAATCGGCCCAGGCCCCGCTGCCGCCGGCAGGCCAGGTGCGCGACGGGTTCGCCGAAATGCTGCTGGCCCATTGGCTGGATGTCCCCGAGCAGCGCGTGCGCTTCTACCGCAACGCCGACGATCGCCAGGGCCCGCGCATCGGCATGTCCCCACCGCCGCGCATGCCCGGCCAATCGCAGGCATTCGGGGCCGATGATGGCGATGCCAGTTACGCCGGCAATCGCCACGAGGCCTTGCAGCGCTCGCCGCCGGCGCCAGGCGACTGGCCGCGCGAGCGCCACCCCGGTGCCCCACCGTTCGGCAATGGACTGCGTCCGGACGACAGCCCCGGCGCCTGGGAAAGCGAGCGCCTGACCCCGGGCGTGCCCTTGCTGGACGGCTTCACCGCCGCGCTGCAACAGCCCGATGGCCGCTGGCGCACGGTCGAATCGCCACCGCGGCGGCTGTCGGCCGAGTTCAAGACCCATGTGGTGCTGCTGTTCCTGGCCGGCCTGCTGGCCAACGTCCCGCTGGCGTGGTGGTTCTCGCGTGCGTTGTCGGCGCCGATCAAGCGCTTTGCCGAAGCCGCCGACCGGCTGGGCCGCAACCCGGATGCTGCCGCACTGCAACGCAGCGGCCCACCGGAGATCGTGCGCGCGGCCGATTCGTTCAATGCGATGCAGGCCCGCCTGAACCGCCTGATCAACGAACGCACCCACATGGTGGCGGCGATCGCGCACGACCTGCGCACGCCGCTGGCGCGCCTGTCGTTCCGCCTGGACGGCCTGCAGCCGCCGTTGCGCGACAAGGCGCTGGCCGACATCGACGAGATGAAGGCGATGATTTCCGCCGCGCTGGATTTCATCCAGAACGATCGCCACCGCGGCAAACGCGCGCCGCTGGACCTGCGCCTGCTGGTGGAAAGCGTGGTCGACAACGCCACCGACATCGGTGCCGATGCCGAACTGCTGCCCGGCCCGGCGATCACCCTGGATGGCGACCCGCTGGCCTTGCGGCGCGCAGTGATGAACCTGCTGGAGAACGCGCTGAAATACGGCAAGCGCGCGCGCCTGCAACTGCAGCGCGACGGCGAAGAGGGCGTGCTGTGGATCGACGACGACGGCCCCGGCATCGACCCGACCCAGCGCGAACAGCTGCTGTTGCCGTTCGTGCGTGGCGAGTCCTCGCGCAATCGCGACACCGGCGGCATCGGGCTGGGCTTGTCGGTGGCGCACAGCATCGTGCTGGCGCATGGCGGCGACCTACGCCTGGACAACCGTGCAACAGGTGGCGGCCTGCGGGTGACGGTGCGCCTGCCGTGCATTCCGGAGCGGCGCTAGGGCCGGGTTGGAGCACGTTATCCCGCCCGCAGGCTCGGCGGTGCAGGCCGGCGCGCACCCGAGAGTTCACGCCTGCAAGCAACGATCCGCGCGATCGATCAGCCGCGCGCGACCACTGCTGCAATCAGCAAGCGCTCAGTACGCAAACTCGCGGAACACGCGATCGATGTCGCCCTTCCATGCACCGTGATACAGCGCCAGCTTACGCTCGGCGGCGGTGACACCGCTCTCGGCGATCTCGGCGATCACATCCACAAAGCCGGTTTCGTCCTGACCATCGGCATTCAGGCGCGCACGCCGACGCAGACCCTCGCGGGCGATCTTGACCGCTTCCACCGCCAAATCGCGCACCGTGCCATTGCGGAACGGCAGGCCGAGCGCATGCTTGGGCACGCCGTCGCGCAGCGCGTGGCGCTCGGTGGTGCTGAAATCCTTGACCAGATCCCAGGCCGCATCCAGCGCGGTGTCGTCGTACAGCAATCCCACCCAGAACGCCGACAGCGCGCACAGGCGGTCCCACGGGCCGGCATCGGCGCCGCGCATTTCCAGATACTTCTTCAGGCGCACTTCCGGGAACGCGGTGGTCATGTGGTCCGACCAGTCGCGCAGCGTCGGCAACGCGCCCGGCAATGCCGGCAACCTGCCCTGCATGAAATCGCGGAAGCTCTGCCCACTGGCATCGACATAGACGCCGTCGCGGTAGGAGAAATACATCGGCACATCGAGCAGGTAATCGACATAGCGCTCGTAGCCGAAGCCGTCCTCGAACACGAAGTCCAGCATGCCGGTGCGGTCGGCGTCGGTATCGGTCCAGATGTGCGAGCGGTAGCTGAGGTAGCCGTTCGGCTTGCCTTCGGTGAACGGCGAATCGGCGAACAACGCGG
This sequence comes from Xanthomonas sp. NCPPB 2864, assembly GCF_056675615.1. Classification (NCBI taxonomy): domain Bacteria; kingdom Pseudomonadati; phylum Pseudomonadota; class Gammaproteobacteria; order Lysobacterales; family Lysobacteraceae; genus Xanthomonas; species Xanthomonas sp. NCPPB 2864. The sequence goes on along the minus strand of NZ_JBWWVS010000002.1, from coordinate 406,476 downwards.
TGGCGATCGGCTGCAACGCCAGCGACACGCGGAACTTCTTCACCATGTCCGCTTCGGTGGCGTAATCCAGGTTGACCTGTACCGTGCAGGTGCGGGTCATCATGTCCAGGCCGAGCGAGCCGACCTTGGGCATGTAGTTCTTCATGATCTGGTAGCGGCCCTTGGGCATCCACGGCATTTCATCGCGGCGCCACTTGGGCTGGAAGCCCATGCCCAGGAACCCCAGCTGCAACTCACCGGCCACCTGCGCCACTTCGTCCAGATGGGTGCCGGTTTCCACGCAGGTGTGATGCAGGGTTTCCACCGCCGCACCCGACAGTTCCAGCTGGCCGGCCGGCTCCAGCGTCACCGAGGCGCCATCGCGCAGCAGCGCGATGGTGTGGCCATTTTCCTGTACCGGCTCCCAGCCGAAGCGGGTCAACCCGGTCAGCAGCGCCTGGATGCCGCGCTCGCCTTCGAACGTGGGCGCGCGCAGGTCGTCGAGCTGGAAGCCGAACTTTTCGTGCTCGGTACCGATCCGCCAGTCAGCGCTGGGCTTCTCGCCGGAGGCCAGCACCTGGACCAGCTCCGCGCGTTCGGTGATCGGCGTTTCGGCAACGTGGCTGGGACTCGACAAGGGCAGGCTCGCAGGAAAATTTAGGGGAACGATGTGGGGGTCCTCCCCTGCCACCGCAAGGCCCGCACTATAACCGCAGGGCATGGAAAGAATTGCTGCCATCGGCCGGGTCTGAGATTTCCATCCATGCGCACGGCGTGGCCGCGGCAGCCGAGGCCGGGCGTGACGGAGGCGCAGTGGGTCGCAACCGTCCAGGCTGAAACTGGACACCCGCAACTTCCCGCAGGCGCGGATGCACGGCGTTTGATCGTCCTCAGCCGCGCAGCCGCGATCCTGTAGCATCGCCCGGCCATGACCGTTGCGCCCACACCCACCGACGCCCTGCTCGCGCAGATGGCCAGCCTGCTGCACTGCGAGCGCGCCGAGGGGTTTGCCTGCGTGAGTGCGCGGCGCGAACACGGGGCGCGCTCGGTGGATCTGACCCAGGCGCAGTTCGCGATGGTGCTGCAGGGCCGCAAGCAGGTGCGCAGCGCGACCCAATCGCTGCAGTTCGTGCCGGGCGACCTGTTCCTGGTGACGCGCCGTTGCCGCATCGATGTGATCAACACGCCCGACCCGCAGACCGGGCTCTACCTGAGCGTGGTGGTCCCCCTCTGCGAAGAGGCGCTGGCCGCTGCACGCGCATTGTGGAACGAGCCGCTGCCCGAGGCCGGCGCCGACATCGCGCAACTGCCGGCGATCGATTTCGCGCTGACGCTGCGGCAATGGCGCGATGCGCTGCAACACGGCCTGTATACCGAAGCACGCCTGGCGCTGGCCGCACTGGTCGTCACCCTCTGCCGCCGCGGCCACGGCGGCCTGTTGCTGCCGCCGGCACCAAGCGTTGCCGAGCAGGTGCGTACGCTGATCACCGCGCAACCGCAGCGGGCGTGGCGCTCGCGCGATATCGAGGACAGCCTGGGCATCAGCGGCGCCACCTTGCGCCGGCATCTGGCTGCCGAACACCGCTCGCTGCGCGAACTGATCACCGACGCGCGGCTGGCGCACGCCATGGCCTTGCTCTACAGCACACGCTGGCCGCTCAAGACCGTGGCCGCGCGGGCCGGCTATCGCTCTACCCGCAGCTTCAGTCAGCGCTTCCAGCAGCGCTACGGGTTGGATCCGGCCAGCATCGGCAATAGCCGCTAGATCGCCGACGCGAGCGCTTCGCGCAGCGCAATGAGCGAATCGCGCAGGTCGCAGCGGCCAGCATGGCGACACCGCGGCGCTTGCCGCCTGTCCTGGAGTTGCTCATGCCTGTTTTTCCCGCCCTGCGTCCGCTGGCGCCGCTGTTGCTCGCCGCAAGCGCCACGCTGGCGCACGCCGCTGCGCCCGCATCCACCCACGCACAGGTCCCCGGCTTCTACCTGCAGCGCATCGGCACGCTGCGCGTCACCGCCTTGTTCGACGGCAGCGTGGCGTTGACGCGGCAACAGCTGTCCAACGTGGCCCCGGCAGAGCGCGACCGCCTGCTCGCGCAGGGCTACGTGCCCGAAGACGGCAAGGGGCTGCAGACGGCAGTCAACGCCTATCTGATCCAGGACGGCAGCCACCTCAGCCTGGTCGATACCGGCACCGCGCAGTGCCTGGGGCCCGGCCTGGGTCAGGTGCTGAGCAACCTGCGCGCCGCCGGTTACGACCCCGCCCAGGTCGACGATGTGCTGCTCACCCACGCGCATCCGGACCACCTGTGCGGGCTGCTCGATGCACAGGGCAGGCCGGCCTTTCCCAACGCCACGGTGTGGCTGTCCGAGGCCGACGCCGCGTACTGGCTGGATCCGGCCTCGGAGGCCGGTGCCGCGCCGACGCTGCAGTTCGCCTTCCCGCTGGCACGCGCAGCGGTGGCGCCGTATCAGGCCCAGGGTCGGCTGCGCCGCTTCCAGCCCGGCATCAGCGCATTGCCGGCCGGCATCACCGCGCTGGACAGCCAGGGCCACACGCCCGGCCATGTCTCGTACCGCTTCGACGGTGGCACCGGCAACACGGTGCTGGTATGGGGCGATGTGCTGCACTACCACGCCGTGCAGTTTGCCCGGCCGGACGCTTCATTCGAGGCCGACAGCGACCGCAGCAAGGCGATCGCATCACGGCGTCGTCTGCTGGCGCAGGCCGCCGCCGGCCGCTGGTGGGTGGCCGGCGCGCATCTGCCGTTCCCAGGGCTGGGTCATGTGCGCCGCGAGGGCAAGGCGTTCGGCTGGGTGCCGACCGAATTCGGCGCGGTGCCGCAATGAAATCGGCGAGCCCTGGCTCGCCGTCCTGATGCTCTGAAGGCCAGGCGTCATGCGCCAGGCCCGGCCCGGCTCACTCCGCGGCAGGCGCCGCGACGTCCAGGCCCAGCCAGCCGCCGACGATGCCGCGCAACTCGTCCACGCCCTGGCGCGACTCGCCGGAATAGGTCTGCACGGTCACGCTGTCGCCAAAGCGCGAGGTCACTTCCTTCTTGACCTTCTGCAGCGTCTGCATCTGCTGGCCACGGCCGAGCTTGTCGGCCTTGGTCAGCAAACCGTGCGCGGGCAGGCCGCGCTCGGCCGCATAGCCGAGCATCTGCAGGTCGTAATCCTTGAGCGGATGGCGGATGTCCATCACCACCACCAGCCCGCGCAGGGCTTCGCGGGTGCGGAAATAGCGGTCGATGAAGGCCTGCCAGTGCGCCTGCAGGTCCTGCGGCACCTTGGCGTAGCCGTAACCGGGCAGATCCACCAGATAGCGCTCGGGCTGGATCTGGAAGAACACCAGCTGCTGGGTGCGGCCGGGGGTCTTGGACACGCGGGCCAGTGCGTTCTGGCGGGTCAGCGCGTTGAGCGCGCTGGATTTTCCGGCGTTGGAGCGGCCGGCGAAGGCGACCTCGTAGCCGCCATCGTCGGGCAATTGCCGGGCGTTGTGGGCGGACAGGTGGTAGCGGGCTTGTTCGATAAGGAGCGACATCTCCCTAGGATCGCACGTTCGGGGCCTGACGGTTTTGCTGCACTGTTCGTTGACCCTGGCGCAAAGGCGTGTCGATAATCGAAGCACGCCTGCCACAGCCAGCACCCAACGCGCGCGGGCCGGGTCCATACGGAGCTTTAGCTGATGCGCCATGCTCGTGTGCTAGTCCTCGCCGCCCTCGCCGTGCCGGTCATCGCCGCCGTGGCGTTTGCGCAGTCGGCGGTCACGCCGATCCCCGATCCGCCGCCGGTGCGCATCGCCCCGCTGGAGGTGGACCTGTCCAAGACCACCTGGGGCGATGCCAAGGCCGGCCAGACCAAGGCCGCCGCCTGCGCGGCCTGCCATGGCCCGGACGGCAATCCGGCGGTGGCCATGTACCCGCGCATCGCCGGCCAGACCGAGCGCTACGTGGCGCACCAGGTCGCCTTGATCGCCAGCGGCGAGCGCAATACCGGCATGTCGGCGGTGATGGTGCCGTTCGTCAAGGACCTCACCGCGCAGGACATGCGCGACCTGGGCGCCTACTTCGCCACGCAGAAAGCCGCTGCCGGGGTGGCCGACGATGCGGTGGTCAACGAGGGGCCGTACCAGGGCCTGAAGTTCTACCAAGTCGGCGAGAAGCTCTACCGCAGTGGCGATGTCGCGCGCGGCGTGCCGGCCTGCATGGCCTGCCATGGCCCGTCCGGCAGCGGCAATCCCGGCCCGGCGTATCCGCGCCTGGGCGGCCAGCATGCCGAGTACGTGGCGCGGCGCCTGAAGGAATACCAGGCCGGCACCACCCAGGAGCGCAACCCGGCGCTGTTCAATATCATGGCGCAGGTGGCGCACCCGCTGACCGAGCAGGAGATCCAGGCGCTGGCCAGCTATCTGCAGGGTCTGCACGACCGCGCCGACGATGCCGCCGCCGCACAACTGCCCGCAGCAACGCCCGCACGCTCATGAGCTGACCGCCGCAACCGCCACAGCGTGTCACGACGCCGGTCCCGCGACCGGCGTCGTCGTTTCCCGCCCTCCCCCTTCCCACCCCCACGGAGCCTGCATGAATCTGCTTTCCCGCCTGTCCCTGCTGTTGTTGCTGTTGATGCCGCTGGCGGCCTGTGCCGCCGACAAGAACGCCCCGCCGGTCGAAGGCGACGACTACATCGTCATCGACGGCGGCCAGCCGTACGCGCCGCTAGCCGGCAAGGTGGAAGTGGTCGAGGTGTTCGGCTACACCTGCCCGCACTGCGCGCACTTCGAGCCGACCCTGGAGGCCTGGGTGGCCAAGCAGCCGTCGTATGTGCGCTTCACCCCGGTGCCGGCGGCCTTCGGCGGGTTCTGGGATGCCTTCGCGCGTGCCTACTTCGCCGCCGACATCCTGGGCGTGGCCAAGCGCAGCCATCGCGCCATGTTCGAGGCGATCCACGAGAAGCAGACCGTGCCGACCCAGAACGTCGCCCCGGAGGAACTGGCCGCCTTCTACGCCGGCTATGGCGTGCCGCAGCAGCGCTTCATCGAGACCTACAAGAGCCAGGCGGTCGACACCAGGCTCGATGCCGCGCGCGAGTTCGCCAAGCGCAGCAAGCTGCCCGGCACCCCGGCGATCATCGTCAACGGACGCTATCTGATCGGCGCGCGCAACTACCCGGACATGCTGCGCGTGGCCGACTACCTGATCGCCCGCGAACACGCCGCGCCTGCCAAGCGCTGAACCGCGTAACCGCCACCGACGGCCGCCCGTGGCATCATGCGCCCCGCGGCCGTCCGGCCCTTTCCTCGCCCCACGCTGGAGATCCAATCCGATGAAGACCCGCTTCGCCCTGACGCTGATGGCGCTGCTGCCGATCCTGGTCGCCTGCAAGGCCCAGGACGGCTCGTCCGATACCGCACCTGCCGCCACCACGCCGGCTGCCGCAACGGCGCCTGCTCCGGCCGCTGCCACGCCGGCCGCCGACCCCGCCGCACCGCCTGCGGTTGGCGAGAGCGCCAGCACCCCGCCGGCCGCCGCCCCCAGCGCCGCACCGCGCGCGCCGAACGGCCCCGAGCCGGTCGCCGGCACCGACTATCTGGATATCGAAGGCGGCCAGCCGTACCAGCAGGCCGCCGGCAAGATCGAAGTGGCCGAGGTCTTCGGCTATGTCTGCCCCGCCTGCAACGCGTTCCAGCCGCTGATCGGGCCGTGGAAGGCCGGCCTGCCGTCGGACGTGCACTTCGTCTACGTGCCGGCGATGTTCGGCGGCCCGTGGGACGACTACGGCCGTGCGTTCTACGCCGCTGAAACCCTGGGCGTGCAGGAAAAGACCCACGAAGCGCTGTACAAGGCCATCCACACCGAGCAGACCCTCAAGGGCGAGCGCGGCAAGGATTCGGTGCAGGACATCGCCGCGTTCTACGCCAAGTACGGCGTGGACCAGAAGACCTTCATCGACACCATGAGCAGCTTCGGCGTGTCGGCCAAGACCAACCGCGCCAAGCAGTTCGCCACCCGCAGCAAGCTCACCGGCACCCCGTCGCTGATCGTCAACGGCAAGTACCTGGTCAAGGGCCAGAGCTTCCCGGACATGCTGCGCATTGCCGATCACCTGATTGCGCGCGAACGCGCCACGCTGGCCAAGTGATCCTGTCGATCGCCGCCCTGTGAACGCTTCGGATTCGCGCACCCTGCGGGTGCTGACGGCCAATATCCAGGCTGGCTCCAGCACCCGCCGTTACAGCGATTACGTCACGCGCAGCTGGTCGCATGCGTTGCCGCTGGGCAGCAAGCGCACCAGCCTGGACAGCATTGCCAAGCTGGCCGGCGAGCGCGACATCGTCGGCCTGCAAGAGGCCGACCCGGGCAGCCTGCGCTCGGGTTTCACCAACCAGACCCATTATCTGGCCGAGCGCGCCGGCTTCCATTACTGGAGCCACCAGCCCAACCGCCGCATGGGCGGGGTGGCCTCCAGCGCGAATGGTTTGCTCAGCAAGCTGGAACCGCTGGAAGTGCAGGACCACGCCCTGCCCGGCCGGATCGGCGGACGCGGCATCCTGCTGGCCAAGTTCGGGCAGGGGCGCGAAGGCCTGGCGGTGGCGGTGGCGCATCTGTCGCTGGGCGCCAATTCGCGCATGGCGCAGCTGGCCTTCATCGCCGAATTGTTGTCCGAGCATCCCAACGCGATGTTGATGGGCGATTTCAACTGCATGGCCGACCGGCCGGAAATGCAGGCGCTGTACCGGCACACGCGGTTGCAGCCGCCGAGCTGCGAAGTGCATACGTTTCCGAGCTGGCGTCCGGACCGGGCGATCGACCATATCCTGGTCAGCGACAGCCTCACCATCGAGCATATCGAAGCGATTCCCGCAGCGTTCTCCGACCATCTTGCGGTGGGCATGGATATCCGCGTGCCACTGCAGCTGCTGCGTTAGCCACCACGCAAAGTGGCTACGGGTTCGCACTGGCGGACTCGACCGATGACACCCCCTCGACACCGCCTGTGCGATAACGCAGGCGGTTTTTCGTTGGGAGCACAGCACGTGATACGCGTCATATGAGTGTGTCGGCATGAGTGCGGTTGAGCCGCAGCTGTTGCCGGTGCGCACCCTGCGCCCGGTGTTCGTGCTGGCGGCCACGGTGGTGTGTACGTTTGCGTTGTTGGTGTCGTTGTTTCCGCTCGAAGCGGGCCGCGTGCTGCTGGACGCGCAGACCTGGGCCTCGCGCAATGTCGGCTGGTACTACCTGCTGGCGATGACGGTGTATCTGGTGTTCGTGCTTGGCGTGGCCTTGTCCAGCTACGGCAACATCAAGCTCGGCGCCGATCACGACGAACCGGAATTCAGCTATCTCTCCTGGGCCGGCATGTTGTTCGCCGCAGGCATCAGCATCACGCTGTTCTTCTTCTGCGTCTCCGAACCGCTCACCCATTACCTGCAACCGCCGCAGGGCGGCACTGGCAGCGGTGAAGTTTCCGCGCGGCAGGCGATGCAGCTGCTGTTCCTGCATTGGGGATTGCATGGCTGGGGCGTGTTCGCGCTGGCAGCAATGGCGCTGGCGTATTTCGCATTCCGCCACAACCTGCCGCTGGCCTTGCGCTCGGCGCTGTATCCGCTGATCGGCAAGCGCATCAACGGGCCGATCGGCTACACGGTGGATGCGCTGGGCATCGTGGCCACCGTGTTCGGCCTGGGCGCGGACATGGGCTTTGGCGTGCTGCATCTCAACGCCGGCCTGAGCACCTTGATGGATGTGCCGCATACCCATTGGGTGCAGGTCGCGCTGATCGTGGCGATGATGGGCGCGGCGATCGTGGTGGCGGTGTCCGGCGTCGAGAAAGGCGTGCGCTGGATGTCGGACATCAACATGCTGCTGGCGATCGCGCTGCTGCTGTTCATGCTGTTCGCTGGCCCCACGCAGTACCTGCTCAACGCGCTGATCCAGAACCTGGGCGACTACCTGGGCAGCGTGGTCAACAAGAGTTTCGATGTATATGCCTACGGCGGCCGCAGCGACTGGCTCGGCAACTGGACGGTGTTCTACTGGGCGTGGTGGATCGGCTGGGCGCCGTTCGTGGGCCTGTTCATCGCACGCATTTCGCGCGGCCGCACCATTCGCGAATTCGTGCTCGGCGTGTTGCTGATACCGCTCGGTTTCACCCTGGCGTGGCTGTCGATCTTCGGCAACAGCGCGCTGGACCAGCTGCTGCATCACGGCCAGGGCGCGCTGGCGCAGCAGGCCATCGATGCGCCGCAGACGGTGCTGTATTCGCTGTTGCAGGGCTACCCGTGGAGCCGCACGGTGATCACGGTGACGGTGGCGATCAGCTTCGTGTTCTTCGTCACCTCTGCCGATTCCGGCACGGTGGTGCTGTCCACGCTGTCCTCGCACGGCGGCGAGCCGCACGACGATGGCCCGCGCTGGTTGCGCGTGTTCTGGGGTGTGCTCACCGCGGTGGTGACCGGCGGCCTGCTGCTGGCCGGCAGCATGGACGCATTGAAATCGGCCGTGGTGCTGGCCTCGCTGCCGTTCTCTGCGGTGTTGCTGCTGATGGCCTGGGGCTTGTCGCGCGCGCTCAGCGAAGAATCGCAACGCAAGCGCGCACAGCTCTACAGCCCCAGCCCGCTGATCGGGCAATCGCGGCATCACCGCGGCTGGCGTCAGCGCCTGGGCCAGGCGATGCATTTCCCGGCGCGCGATGAGGTCTATCGCTTCATGCACGACCAGGTGCGCCCGGCGATCGAAGCGGTCACCGCGCAACTGCAGGAAGAAGGCTGGCAGGTCAGCAGCCGGCTGGACGACGACGACATGGAAATCAGCGTCGACCACGGCGAGCAGCAGGGCTTCCGCTACCAGGTGGTGATGCGCGGCTACCTGACGCCGTCTTTCGCCGCGCAACGCCTGCGCAACCAACGCTATTACCGCGCCGAAGTGTATCTGTACGAAGGCAGCCAGGATTACGACCTGGTCGGTTACAGCCGCGAGCAGATCATCAACGACATCATCGATCAATACGAGCGTCACCTGCAGTTCCTGCATCTCACTCGCTGAGGTGCCGCCGCTGCCGCGTGCGCCCCACAGGAGGTTTGTCATGCCACGTTTTCCCGACCAGTTGCTGTATATCGGCGGCCGCTATGTTCCCGCCCGCGGCGGCCACACCTTCGAAGTGGTCAACCCCGCCACCGGCGAAGTGTTGGCCAATGTGCACAACGCCGGTGCCGACGACCTGGATGCCGCGGTCGACAGCGCCACGGCCGGCCAGCAGCAATGGGCGGCACTGACCGCGGTGGAACGCTCGCGCATCCTGTTGCGTGCGGTGGCGCTGCTGCGCGAGCGCAACGACGCGCTGGCCGAGCTGGAAACGCTCAACACCGGCAAGCCGCTGAGCGAAACCCGCAGCGTGGACATCGTCACCGGCGCAGACGTGCTGGAGTACTACGCCGGGGTGGCGCAGGCGCTGCAGGGCGCACAGGTACCCCTGCGCGAAGGCAGCTTCTTCTACACGCGGCACGAGCCGCTCGGCGTGGTCGGCGCGATCGGCGCATGGAATTACCCGATCCAGATCGCGCTGTGGAAGGCCGCGCCCGCGTTGGCGGCCGGCAACGCAATGATCTTCAAACCCAGCGAAGTGACACCGCTGACCGCACTCAAGCTGGCCGAACTCTTCACCGAGGCCGGCCTGCCCGATGGCGTGTTCAACGTGCTCCCCGGCGACGGCGCCAGCGTGGGCACCGCGCTCACCGAGCACCCACAGATCGAAAAGATCAGCTTCACCGGCGGCACCGCGACCGGGCGCAAGGTGATGGCCAGTGCCTCGAGTTCGTCGCTGAAAGACGTGACCATGGAACTGGGCGGCAAGTCGCCCCTGATCGTCTGCGCCGACGCCGATCTGGATCTGGCCGCCGACATCGCGATGATGGCCAACTTCTACAGCTCCGGGCAGGTCTGCACCAATGGCACCCGCGTGTTCGTGCCGCGCGCGCTGCGCAACGCCTTCGAGGCGCGGCTGCTGGCACGCGTGCAACGCATCCACATCGGCGACCCGCTGGACGCGCGCACCACCTTCGGCCCGCTGGTCAGCGCCGCGCACATGCAGCGCGTGCTGGACTACATCGAACAGGGCAAGGCCGAGGGGGCGCGCCTGCTATGCGGTGGCGAACGTCTGCGCGATGGCGCGCTGGCACAGGGCTGCTACGTCGCACCGACCATCTTCAGCGACTGCACCGACGTGATGACCATCGTGCGCGAGGAGATCTTCGGACCGGTGCTGAGCCTGCTCACCTACGACGACGAAGACGAAGCGATCGCGCGCGCCAATGCCACCACCTACGGTCTGGCCGCAGGTGTGGTGACGCCCGACCTGGCGCGCGCGCATCGGCTGATCCATCGCCTGCAGGCGGGCATCTGCTGGATCAACACCTGGGGCGAGTCGCCGGCAGCGATGCCGGTGGGCGGCTACAAGCAATCCGGCGTGGGTCGCGAGAACGGCCTGGCCACGCTGCAGGCCTATACCCGCACCAAATCCATCCAGGTCGAACTGGAACGCTACGCGTCGGTGTTTTGACCGGCCGACGCCACCTGGCAGGCCGTCGCCGGCGATACCGGCGAGCTGCGCGAGCTGAAGCCTGTAGACCGCGCCGCCATTTCGAACAAGAACAGCCGCCCACCGCGCAATCGTCTTGAAAGCCGCTTCACACCGGCACCGCAACAAGGAGAACCCTATGCAACGCGAATACGACTACATCATCATCGGCGCCGGCTCGGCAGGTAACGTGCTGGCCGCGCGCCTGACCGAAGATCCGGGCGTCAGCGTGTTGCTGCTGGAGGCCGGCGGGCCGGATTACCGGCTGGATTTCCGCACCCAGATGCCGGCGGCGCTGGCGTTCCCGTTACAGGGCCGTCGCTACAACTGGGCCTACGAGACCGAGCCGGAGCCGCATATGGACAACCGGCGCATGGAATGCGGGCGCGGCAAGGGATTGGGCGGCTCGTCGTTGATCAACGGCATGTGCTACATCCGCGGCAATGCCCTGGATTTCGACCATTGGGCCAAGCGGCCGGGCCTGGAAGACTGGAGCTACCGCGACGTGTTGCCGTACTTCCGCAAGGCCGAGACACGCGACATCGGCGCCAACGATTATCACGGCGGCGAAGGCCCGGTCAGCGTGGCCACGCCGAAGAACGACAACAACGTGCTGTTCCATGCCATGGTCGACGCCGGCGTGCAGGCCGGTTACCCGCGCACCGACGATCTCAATGGTTATCAGCAGGAAGGCTTCGGGCCGATGGACCGCACGGTGACGCCGCAGGGGCGCCGCGCAAGCACTGCACGCGGCTATCTGGACATGGCGCGTCCGCGCGATGGCCTGCACATCGTCACCCATGCCACCACCGATCGCATCCTGTTTGCCGGCAAGCGCGCGATCGGCGTGCATTACCTGGTCGGCAACAGCAGCGAGGGCATCGACGCGCATGCGCGCCGCGAAGTGCTGGTGTGTGCTGGCGCAATTGCCTCGCCGCAGCTGCTGCAACGCTCTGGCATTGGCGCGCCGGATCTGCTGCGCGCACTCGACGTGCAGCTGGTGCACGACCTGCCCGGCGTCGGCCAGAACCTGCAGGACCACCTGGAGGTCTATATCCAGTACGCCTGCACCAAGCCGGTGTCGTTGTATCCGGCGCTGCAATGGTGGAATCAACCCGCCATCGGCGCGCAGTGGTTGTTCGCCGGCACCGGCACCGGGGCCAGCAACCAGTTCGAGGCCGGCGGCTTCATCCGCACGCGCGAAGAATTCGACTGGCCCAACATCCAGTACCACTTCCTGCCGGTGGCAATCAATTACAACGGCAGCAATGCGGTGAAGGAACACGGCTTCCAGGCGCATGTGGGCTCGATGCGCACCCCCAGCCGCGGGCGCGTACATGCCAAGTCGCGCGACCCGCGCCAGCATCCGTCGATCCTGTTCAACTACCAATCCACCGATCAGGACTGGCAGGAATTTCGCGATGCGATCCGCATCACCCGCGAGATCATCGCCCAGCCCGCACTGGACGCCTACCGCGGCCGCGAAATCAGCCCGAGCGCGGACTGCAAGACCGATGCCGAGCTGGATGCCTTCGTGCGCGCACGCGCAGAGACGGCGTATCACCCGTCCTGCTCCTGCGCGATGGGCACAGATGACATGGCGGTGGTCGACGGACAGGGCCGCGTACACGGCATGGAGGGCCTGCGGGTGATCGATGCCTCGATCATGCCGCGCATCATCACCGGCAACCTCAACGCCACCACCATCATGATCGCCGAGAAGATCGCCGACCGCATGCGTGGCCGCACGCCACTGCCGCGCAGCACCGCCGACTACTACGTGGCCGGCGATGCGCCTGTGCGCGGGTGATGCTAGAAAACGCAGTGCGCTACCCTGGGTCGAGTGCACGGTGCCCTCAGCGCTCGCAGGATACGCTGCAAGTACGTCCTTGTAGGCTCGGCGGCATCCATGCCGCCACACGGTCCCGCAATCGGTAAGCACACCGCACCAGAAAATTTGCATGTTGCTTGCTAAAAGACCGTGTTCTGATCTCGTTGCGTTGCGAAGCTGATCAGATGCGTCATTACCGAAAAACGCACGCCATGCATTGCTTGCAACCATGCACACCGACCAACTCGACTGGTCCTTGCCCGCCCACCGTCGCGGGACCTTACGCGGCATGGATGCCGCGTAAGAGCCTACACGGACGTACTTGCGGCGTGTCCCGCGATGGTGGGCGGGCAAGGGCCCTGCAGCGAGGTCACAGATCAACCGCTCTGCAATTGATCTATCCGCACTCTCCAAGCACTTCAAGACAACCGAGATTTAGAGTCGTAGCGCCGTTTAGATGCGATCAAAAGCGTGGTTAGTGGAGTGCGCGGTACCCTCACCGCTCGCGGGACACGCCGCAAGTACGTCCTTGTAGGCTCGGTGGCGGCATCCATGCCGCCACACGGTCCCGCAATCGGTGAGGACACCGCACCAGAAAGTTTGCAGGTTGCTTGTTGAAAGCCTGTCTTCTGATCTCGTTGCGTTGCGGAGCTGATCGGATGCGCCATTACCGAGCAGCGCACGTCATGCATTGCTTGCAACCATGCACACCGACCATCTTCGATGGTCCTTGCCCGCTCACCGTCGCGGGACCTTACGCGGCATGGATGCCGCGTAAGAGCCTACAGGGACGTACTTGCGGCGTGTCCCGCGATGGTGGGCGGGCAAGGGCCTTGTGGCGAACCAGCAGATCGCATGCTCTGCTGGTGCTACATCCACACCGTAGACTAAAACTTCAAATCCACCCGCGCATACCAGAAGCGCCCACCGGGGATGTCGTAGGTAGAGGCGTCGTAGCCATTGAGTGAGCACGACAGGCAGAGCGGCGGGTCCTTGTCGAAGACGTTGTTCAAGCCGGCCGTGAGCTGCAGCCCCTTGAGCCAATCGACGCGATAACCCAGCTGTGCATCGTGGTAGGTGATCGCATCCAGGCGATTGGTGCCTACTGCAGGATCGGAACACACCGCAAATTCCACTGCATCGCCGCATTGCTCGGTGAGTTTGGAGATGTGGCGCGCCGTCCAGGATGCGGTCCAGTTGCCCAGCGACCAGTCCAATACCGCGTTGCTGGTCCACTCGGGGATCGCGCTGTCCACCACTTCGATGCCCGGCCCCTGCGGCTGGCGCTGCCCTGCCGCACCGAGTGCCTCGTAGCGGCCCACAAAGGTGTTCTGCCAGGACAACTTGAATCGCCCCAACCCGGTTTCCGGCAGCGTCCAGAACAGGTCCACATCCCAACCGTCGGTCTTGATCGAACCCAGATTGGTCAACCGGTTGTTGAACGCATTGATGCCGCCGGTGGAGGCGCGCCCGATGCCATTGCAATACAGTGCGTCCAGGGTATCCACGCACAGATCCAGCTGGGTTTGCGCATTGATCGCCTGGATCGCGCCATCGACATGATGGCGATAGAACGTCATCTCCAGGTCGAGGCGGTCGGACCAGCTGGCATTGCTGGCAAAGCCAGGACTGAACACAAAGCCGGCACTGAAGCTGCGCGAACGTTCCGGATCCAGTTGCTCGTTGCCGCCGGTGGTGACCGAGATCTGCTGGTTGGCCTGTTGATAGCCGGCCGGTACGCCGAGCGATGCGCAGTTCGCGGCGCTGCCGCGCGGCGCGGTGCCGCCCAACCCGATCGAGCATGGATCGGACAGCTGCAGATCGGCGCGCGCGGCCGAACCGAATAGCTCGCCGATGGTCGGCGCACGGAAGCCCTCTGCATAAGTGGTGCGCAGCACCAGCTCATCGGTGACCTGCCAACGCAAGCCGTACTTTGGCGTGAACTCACCACCGAAAGTGGAGTAATCCGAATAACGACCGGCGATATTCAGGTCGAGTTTGTCGCCCAACGACGAATTGGCGAAGATCGGGATATTGAGTTCGAGATAGGCCTCGTTGACGTCGTAGCTGCCTGACGTCGGCAACGACGGCACACCGTTGTAGCGCCCCGCCACGGTGAGCGGGTCGGGTTGGTAGGACCCTTCGTATTTGCGGTATTCGTAGCCGGTGGCGAACGACACCGCACCACCAGGCAGTTGGAACAGCTCGCTGCTCAGATTGGCGGTGAACAGGCTCAACTCGTTCTGGCTGCGGTCGCGCACCACCGGCTGGATCCAGCGCAACATCTCCGGCGTGATGCTGCCGGCGCCGCTGAAGATATCCAGTGGCACGCAGCCGGCCACCGCCGCGCACGCGGCCGGATCGCCCAGGCCAAGGTTGATGTTGTAGAGGTTGTAACTGCCGTAGTTGGTCTGTTCGGCCTTGTTCTTGCTGTACATGCCGTTGATGTCCCAGAACCAGGTGCGCGCCGCACCTTCGAAGGTGCCCACCAGACCGGTGCCGAAGTATTGCGTGTCGACCTGCTGCTCGAAACGGCGCGCCCCGCCTTCCACCGGGCGGCGGCCGATCTGGATCAGGTTGGTAGCCGAGTTCAGCTCGAAGCCGAACGGATTGAACGGATTGAGCGCGGAAATCACGATGTTGTCGGCCAGCGGATTGCCGGTGCCGGCATCGGGGCCGAGAAAGATCGGCTCGGGCGCCGCCTGGTTGGTCGACTCGCGCCGGTTGCCCAGCGCCTTGACGTACCACTGCACGTCGTCGTTGAAGTAATAGCGAAATTGCGCGAACACGCCCTTGCGCTCGGACGGTGTCAGCAACAGGTTCTGTTCTGCAAAGTTGTAGCGGTCTGCGGTGCCGAAACAGTGGTAGTCGTCGCTACGCGTACAGCCGGCGCTGCCATCGTATTGCGGCGTGCCGACGCCGGCATTGGGCGTGAGGTTCTGGCGCACGCCGGTGTTGGGGTCGACGAACTGGAAGCGACCATCGGGCGTTGCCGAGCTGGCAAAGGTCAACCCGGTGCCCGGGATCGGGAAGCGGGCCTGCGCGCGGTCGCGTGCGTAGATCGGATCCTGCTTGACGTAGCTGGCGCCCAGAAACAGGCTGAAATCCTCGCCGCTGGTGCCCCAGGCCAGGTCCATGCCCTGGTTGGCGCCGTCGCCCTTGCCGTATTGCCCATAGTTGAGCGTGACCTGCGCACCGTCGAAGCTGCGCCGGGTGATGATGTTGACCACGCCGGCGATCGCATCCGAGCCGTACAGCGACGAGGCGCCGTCTTCGAGCACCTCGATGCGCTCCACGATCGCCAACGGAATGGTGTTGAGATCGGTCGACGAGCCCACGCCGGAGGCCGAAGACTCGTTGACCCAGCGGATGCCATCGACCAGCACCAGCACGCGCTTGGAGCCGAGATGGCGCAGATCCACCTGCGCCGAGCCGGCGCCCACGCCGCCGCCATCGGGCGGAAAGCCGAAGTTGCCGGACGAATTGAATTTGGCGTTGAGCGCCGAACCCGACGCGGTGAGTTCCTGCAGCACCTCGCCGATCGAGGTCAGGCCGGTGCGTTCGATGTCGGCGCGGTTGAGCGTCTGGATCGGCACCTGGCCCTGCAACTCTGCGGTCTTGATGCGCGTGC
Organism: Xanthomonas sp. NCPPB 2864; assembly: GCF_056675615.1. NCBI lineage: Bacteria > Pseudomonadati > Pseudomonadota > Gammaproteobacteria > Lysobacterales > Lysobacteraceae > Xanthomonas > Xanthomonas sp. NCPPB 2864. The sequence continues at coordinate 390,463 of NZ_JBWWVS010000002.1, read as the reverse complement.
CGGTGACCTGCACGCTGTCGAGCGTGCGCGTACTCGGGGCGGCCTCGGGCTGTTGCGCCCAGGCGAGTGTGGGAATCAGACACAACGACAACTGCACGGCCAGGCATGACCGCGGGGAGCCAATCAGACGCTTCATCCTTTCTCTCTCCAGAAGGACTGCTAAGTGTCCGCACGCCCCCGTGCCCTGCGGTCCGCCCCAACTTTTAAACGAAACCTTAACGCCCCGCAAGCCAACCATGCAGGCAGTGAGAGACGCTTCCCATTGCGCGCCGGGCCGCAGACCAAGACCGCGCGCCAACGGGACGCATCTGCGCCTCGCGGCGCAGGTCGCTGCCGACAGCGCTGACGGGCGTCGATCCTGCACGTATTCACTCAGGCGCGCGGGCGCGCTTCGGTATCATCGCGCAATGACTTATGCCCCCCGTCTTGCCACTGTTTTCGTCGGCCTGCTGTGCCTTGGCAGCACCACGCTGCATGCCCAAAGCCTCGACCCGCAATTGACCGCCATGCGCGATGCCATCGCCGCCGCAGAGCGCGGCCAGTCCGATGCCGGTCAGCTCGGTGCCCTGAGCCGTCACCCGCTCTATGGCTGGCTGGAATTTGCCACGCTCAAGCGCAATATCGACAACGTCTCCAACACGCAGGCACAGGGATTTTTGCAGCGTTATGCAGGCCAGCCGGTGGCCGAAAGCTTCCGCAGCACCTGGTTGCCGGCGGTGGCGCGTCGTCAGGACTGGACCACGTTGCTGGCCAACTGGAAACCCACCGACAACGTCGGCCTGCGCTGTGCGCAGCTGACCGCGCGACAGGCAACCGGCAAGCTGGATGCGCAGTGGAGTCGCGATGCGTTGACGTTATGGCGCACTGGCAAGGGCCTGCCCGACGCCTGCGATCCGGTGGTCGCCGGGCTGGAGTCGCGCGGCGAGCTCACTCCGGCGCTGCGCTGGGAGCGCGTGGAGGCGGCCGCCGATGCGCAACTGCCCGCGGTGATGCGCACGGCCGCACGCGGTCTGCCGGCAGCCGATCTGGCCCTGGCCAACGACTACGCCGCGTTTCTGGACAAGGTGCATCCGCGTGCATCGAGCTGGCCCAGGACCGAGCGCAGCCGGCGCATCGCGGTCGATGGCCTGGCCAAGCTGGCCAAGAGCGACCCGGATGCGGCCGAGCAGCAGTTGCCGCAGCTGGCCAGCGCGCTCGGCTTCAGCGAGGCGCAGCGCGGCCAGGTGCTGTACCAGATCGCGCTGTGGACGGTGGCGTCTTACCTGCGGGATTCGGCGCGTCGCCTCAATGCAGTGCCCGATGCCTCGTACGACGAGCGCCTGCACGAATGGCGCGCGCGCGAGGCGATGGCGCGTGGCGACTGGCCGGCGGCATTGGCGGCGATCCGCAAGATGCCCGCCACCCAGCGCAGCGATTCGCGCTGGCAGTATTTCGAAGCGCGCCTGGCCGAGAAGACCGGCGCTGCCGCGGCCGCGCAGCCGCTGTATCGCGCAGCCGCGCAATCGCCGACCTTCCACGGCTTCCTGGCCGCCGATCGTCTGCAGCAGCCTTATCGGCTGTGCCCGTGGGAGCCCAAGGACACCCCGCAGGCCAAGGCCGCCGTCGCGCGCGATCCGGCGTTGCTCCGTGCCATCGCCTTGTTCCAGATCGACCGCCCCGGTTGGGCCGTGGCCGAGTGGAACGATGCCGCAAGCCGCTTCGACGACACCCAGCGCCGGCTGGCGGTGCAGGTGGCCAGCGAGAATGGCTGGTTCGATCGCGCAGTGTTCGCGCTCGGCAAGCAGCCGGACGAACAACGCCTCTATGCATTGCGCTTTCCGCTGAATCACGACGACAGCATTCGCCGCGAAGCGGCCAAGAACGCGATCGACCCGGCCTGGGTGGCAGCGGAGATCCGTGCCGAAAGCATCTTCAATCCGCGCGCGCGCTCGCCTGCCAACGCGATGGGCCTGATGCAGGTATTGCCGGGCACCGGCGCGGCCGTGGCCAAGGGCATCGCCCTGCCCGGTTACGCGGGCGCCACCAGCCTGTACGAGCCGGACACCAACATCGCCATCGGCACCGCCTACCTGCGCCAGTTGCTCAATACCTACGGCCTGCCCTACCTCACCATCGCCGCCTACAACGCCGGCCCGGGGCCGACCGGGCGCTGGCAATCGCAACGGCCCAACTTCGAGCCGGACTTCTGGATCGAGACCATCAGCTACAAGGAAACCCGTGAGTACGTCGCGCGTGTGCTGGCTTTCAGCGTGATCTACGACTGGCGGCTCAACGGCGACATGCTGCCGCTGAGCGATCGCCTGATGGGCAAGCTGGTGGACAAACGTCTGAAACCGGTGTGCACGCCAGGCCAGGCGACCAATAACGCGGCGCAGGACTGAGCTCCCAGTCAGCCGCCGGGCATGGCGGCTGGATGAGGTGACCGTGCTTGCGCGGTTGCGCGTGGTTGTCTTGGCCTGGGGCGCAAGCTAGGCGATGCCGCTCTGATACTTGCCTTTCGTTCGCTCCTAGGCTTGAAGCTCTGAGGCTTCAGGCTCTCAAGCTCTGGGGCTCTGGGGCTCTGGGGCCAACCAAGCGTTCCCGTCGTTGCGTTGTTTCGGTGCATCGAAGGCTCGGGTCGTCGAGGGCGCGGTGCCCTCACCGCTTGCGGGACACGCCGTGAATCCGTCCGTGGAGGCTCGGTGGCGGCATCCGTGCCGCCACACGGTCCCGCAACCGGCAAGGACACCGCACCAGAAAGTTGGTCGGCTGCTTCTTGAAAGCGTGTTGCCCGACCTGCCTTGGGCAGATGGGGGACTTGTAGCTTGCTTGCTGAAAGCCTGCCTGCTGCCCAGGTTGCGATGAGAGGCTGGTCGGACACGGCGTGATTCGAACAATGCGCGTCCTGCCCTGCTTGCCCGTGCACACCGACCATCTCGACTGGTCCTTGCCCGTCCACCGTCGCGGGACCTTACGCGGCATGGATGCCGCGTAAGAGCCTACATGGACGTACTTGCGGCGTGTCCTGCGAGGGTGGGCGGGCAAGGGCCCTGCAGCAAAACCACACATCACCCCGCTCTACAGCTGATCTATCCGCAAAGCCGTACTGCCTTGCGGCATGTCCCGCGATGGTGGGCGGGCAAGGGTTCTTCAGTAAAGCCACACATCACCCGCTCTACAGCGGATCTATGCGCAAAGCCGTAGATGGGCCACGCTGCCTTGCGGCATGTCGCGATGATGGGTGGGCAAGGGCCCTACAGCCAAGCAATGGATCAGTCGCTCTACGACGCACGCACCGCATCGGGCATCATGTCGCGATGAAGACCTATCTCGTTGGCGGCGCAGTCCGCGATGCCCTGCTTGGCCAGCCCGCTGGCGACCGCGACTGGGTAGTGGTCGGTGCCGATCAGGCGCAGATGGAACGCCTGGGCTTCAAACCGGTGGGGAAGGATTTCCCGGTGTTCCTGCATCCGCGCAGCGGTGAGGAATATGCGTTGGCGCGTACCGAGCGCAAGTCCGGGCGCGGCTATCGCGGCTTCGTGGTGGATGCCGATCCTTCGGTGACGCTGGAAGAGGATCTGCTGCGCCGCGACTTCACCATCAATGCGATCGCACGCGACGAGGACACTGGCGAGTTGTTCGATCCGTATGGCGGCGCGCGCGATCTGCAGGCGCGCGTGCTGCGGCACGTGGGGCCGGCCTTTGTCGAAGATCCCGTGCGCGTATTGCGCGCTGCCCGCTTCATGGCACGGCTGGCACCGCTTGGTTTCACTGTCGCGCCAGAGACCGCAGCACTGATGCGCGAGATGGCCGCCAGCGGCGAGCTGGACAGCCTGGTGCCCGAACGTGTGTGGCAGGAATTGCGCCGCGTGCTGGAGAGTGCGCAGCCGTCGGCATTCCTGCGCACGCTGCACGACACCGATGCGCTGCGCGTCATCCTGCCCGAGATCGATGCGCTGTATGGCGTGCCGCAACGTGCCGAGTTTCATCCGGAGGTGGATACCGGCATTCACCAGGAAATGGTCAGCGACATGGCCGCGCGACTGGCGCCCGGCGACGCGCTGGTGGGCTTTGCCGCATTGACCCACGACCTGGGCAAGGCGCTCACGCCGGCGGAAGAATGGCCGCGCCACATCATGCACGAACAGCGCGGCGTTGCCCCGCTGCAGACATTGTGCGAGCGGCTCAAGGTGCCGCAGGATTATCGCCAGCTCGCCATCACCGCCTGCCGCGAACACTTGAACGTGCATCGCCTGGCCGAACTGCGCGATCGCACCGTGCACGAGCTGCTGGTGCGCTGCGACGCGTTTCGCCGCCCCGAGCGCATCGCGCAACTCGCGCTGGTCTGCGAAGCCGACAAGCGTGGCCGCCTGGGCAGCGAACACGCCGCATATCCGCAGGGCGAACAGCTCAAGCATCTGCACGCCGCTGCGCTGGCCATCAATGCGCGCGACCTGGCCGCACAAGGCCTGCAAGGCCCGCAGATCGGCGAGGCATTGGCGAAGGCGCGGATTGCGGCGATTGCGGCCGCAAGAAAGGCCGGCACATAGCCGATGCATCGCGCATACCGTTGTCGCAACACGACAGGGATGTAGCCGTGCCAAGCAAAGCGTTGCCGCTCAGATCCGGACTAGCGAAAGATCCCGGGGGCGAAATTGCAACCGCGAGCCGCCGCCATTGCAACAAGGCGGCTGCCCGAGAGCAGCCGCCCGGCCGACGTCACAGCTTGAAATTCAGGCTCAGCATGAAGGAGCGGCCGTTCTTGTAGATGTAGTACGGCTGGTTCTTGTTGCCGATATAGCTGAAGTAGGTTTCGTCCAGCAGATTGGTGGCTTCCAGCGCTATGCGCAGGCGCTCGGTGGCCTGGTAGCCGAACGAGGCATCGACCTGGGTGAATGCATCGGTCATCTGCTGGCCGTTGAGGCGGCCGATCTGGGTGAAGTATTCCGAGCGCCAGCCCAGATTCACCCGCGCGCTCCATTTGCCCTGCTCGTAGTACGGGCTGATGTTGTAGGCGTTGCGCGAGTTGTACGGCAGGCTGTAATCGCCGTCGGTCTTGGAATCGGAATAGGTGTAGTTGGCCACCACGCCGAACCCGTTGCCGAAGTTGTGCTGCAGGTTAAGCGCAACGCCGCGCACCTTGGCATCGCCGGCGTTGGTCGGCACGGAGGTCTGATAGGTGCTCGAGCCGCCGGTGGCGTTGTTGAAGAACACCCGGTCTTCCACCGTGGTCAGGATGTAGTTGGAGATATCGCGCGAGAAGAACTCGCCGCTGAGCAGGCTGCTGTCGGAGAAGTACCACTCCAGCGATGCGCCCAGGTTGGTGGACTCGTACGGACTCAATCCAGGATTGCCCGTGGACGCGGTGAGCGTGGTGTCGTCGGTGGCCACGTACGGGGTCATGTTGGTGTAGCGCGGCCGTGCGATCACCTTGGACGCAGCAAAGCGCAGCATCAGATCGTCGCGCAGGTCGTAGGCGATGTTGAAGGACGGCAACCATTTGCCGTAGCTGTTGAGGAAGTTGACCGGCGTATAGCCGCCACCGGGCGCATAGCTGAAACCATCGGTGGAATCGCGGGTGTGCACGTAACGCACGCCGACGTTGCCGCGATAGCGCTCGCCGGAAAAATTGCCCTGCAGGAACCAGGCGCGGTTCTGCTCTTCGATGCTGTAGTTGCCGGCGTAGCTGATCGGCAAGCCGTCATCGCCCTCCAGGCCACCGATGTACTGGCTGATGGCGCCGCTGTTGATGGTCGACCAGCGCTGCATGTCGGCGCTGGTCGACAAGCCGTCCAGATAGCCCGACGGCGTGGTGCCCGGCGAGAATGCGGCCAGCGTGCTGCCGTCGTTCGGTGTCCAGGTGCGGCTGTAGGAGGACTGCCCGGTGGCATGATTGGTCAGCTTGATGCCGGTCAGGATCTGGGTGAACGGCCCCCACTCCACCGCATGGTCGAAGTCCAGCTGCAGGTAGCGTTCCTTGTCGTACTGCGGGCTGTGGCTGGCCGAGGCGTTGTTGAGTTGCATCGCCGACGCGTTGGTGGGGTCGGTACTGTAGTCCATCGCGGTGCGACGCCCGTCGATGTTGTAGCTGTAACCGGCGAGGTTGCGGAACTGGATGCCGTAGATGCGCTCGGCGCCGCCCTGCGAACTGGTGTAGCCCACCTGGCTGGACGCATTCCAGCCATCGCCATGCCAGTCGGCGCGTAGATGGATGCTGCCGGTGCTGACCTCGCTGTTGCGCAGATAGCCGTCCAGGTAGGTGTTGGACTGGTCGCCGAACGTACCCGAGGTCGCCACGCCGTTCTCGAAGCCCAGCGCCTGCGCATCGCCGGGGGTGGAACCCCAGTAGCCATAGCGGCTCTGGTTGTAGTTGTCGAAACTTTCCTTGACGTACAAACCGGTCAGGTTGAGCTCGAAATCGGCATCCGGCTTCCACTGCAACGCCGCGCTGACGCCGTCGCGCTTGCGCGTCTGCTGGAACAACGCGGTGTTGATCGAGGTCGGAAACACGCCGGTGTTGTTGCCGACCACGGCCGCCGGAAACCCCGCGCCTTGCACATTGTCGTAGCCGAAGATCTCCACGCCATCGCGGCGCAACACGCGCTGCGAATGCATCACCGAGGTGAGCACGCCGAGCGTTTCATCCTGGTTCTTCCAGCTGTACAGCGCCGAGGCATTTGGCTTGCCTTCTTCGGAACGATCGTTATAGCCGTAGCTCAGCGTGCCGGTCAGCGTATTGCGCTCAAGATCCAGCGGCTTGCGCGTGTGCACGATCACGGTGCCGCCGATCGAGCCCTCGTCGATGCGTGCCTCCGGTGTCTTGTAGACCTCCATCAGGCCGACCACTTCCGGCGCCAGCGTGCTGTAGTTGAACGAGCGGCTATCCGGGTCGTTGGGATCGCCGCCCCAACTGGTGGAGGCAATGGTCTGGCCGTTGAGCAACACGCGATTGAGTGCCGGATCGGTGCCGAGGATGCTGACCTTTTCGCCTTCGCCGAACTGGCGATCCACCGTGATGCCGGACAGGCGCGACAGCGACTCGGCAACGTTGGTGTCGGGGAATTTGCCGATGTCTTCGGCGCTGATCGCATCGACGATCGCATCGGCATTGCGCTTGACGTTGAGTGCCTTGCCGAGGCTGGCCTGATAGCCGACGACCTTGACCTCGTCCAGCGTGGACACCGAGGGATTGGTTTGCGCGGGCGCCTGTTCCTGCGGGGCAGCAGCCTGCTCCTGCGCACCTGCGGGCAACGCGGCAAGACCTGCCAGGGTAGCGCCACCGATCAACAGGCCGCGGACTGCAGTGCTCAATGGAGTACGACGCAGCGGGTGCGCATGACAGAACAGGTGACGGGACAACTCGAATACACGGGAAGACGGCATTGCGTAGACCTCTTGACGGATGTCAGGTGGCAACCATGTGGTTGCACGACAACGCGCGATGCGCGTGACATGCCCGCACTCCGTCCCCTGTGCCGGATGCGAGCAGCGTCCCGCACTGCCGTAGCGGCGTGCGGGTCAGCGCCAGTCCGACCAGCGGCCGGACGACAACGCTTTCAAGAATTCAGAAGTGGCTCCTGCTCGCTGACAACGTTATCAGCGAAGGTGCCTTTCGCGGCGGGGGCTGTCAACTCGCTGCCACAAAAGCCCAGTTTCATGCCTGAAACCGCACCGCCGACGCAGATATTGGAATGACAGCGTGATCGTGTTCGCACTCATGTGCATCGACGGTGCAGACCACTGCGCGTAGCGGCCTGATGCCACAAGGCTGCGCAGCCGGATGTTGCGATGCAGAGTGTGTTGCAGGCTTTGTTGTGGTGGCTGGTGTATGCGGCGCTTTGCCAAACCACTGCGATTGCAGTGCTGACGTGCTGCAAGCGCACGCGGCTGCAGTCATCGTCGAGCGTCTACTGCAACAGAAAGCGCGTCGGTTGCACTACGCGTTGCGTGACGCCGCAAGCGCCCGAGTTCTGCTTGGCTGCTCCAGCGTTCGACACTGATGCCTTTCCGGAGCTTGGCGAAAGCACGCCCTGCACTCGCGCACGCACGCACGCACGCACGCACGATCATGCTGCAGCGTACCGACGATGGCGGTTCACCGCAGACACGACCGCAAACAAGGTTTCAAGCGCATCGCGCCGCACGAACGGGTTCGTGCGGCGGCGCGCGGACTTAGTCGCGCTGACCGGCGACCCAGGTGGCAAGTACCTGCACGTCGGCATCCACCAGCACTAGGTCGGCCTGATAGCCGGGTGCAATGCGGCCCAGGCGCTGGCCCAGGCCGATGCATTGCGCCGGATAGGTGGACGCCATGCGCGCGGCTTCGGCCAGATCCACGCCCAGCCACTGCACGCTGTTGCGCACGGCCGTTGCCATGTCCAGCGCCGAGCCGGCCAGTGCGCCGTCGGCATTGCGTACCACGCCGTCCACGGCGGTGATGGTTTCGCCGTACAGGTCGAAACTGGGGCTGTCGGCACCGACCATCGGCATGGCGTCGGTGACCAGCAACAGCTTGCCGCGCGGTTTGGCGGCCAGCGCCACGCGCAGGCTGGCCGGGTGCACGTGCACGCCATCGACGATGATGCCGCACCACACATCGGGGTCTTCCAACGCGGCGCCGACCGCGCTGGGCTCGCGCCCGGCCAGCTGCGACATCGCGTTGTACAGATGGGTGAAACCGCTGACGCCGGCGGCAATGCCGTCGCGCGCCTGCTCGTAGCTGGCCGCGGTGTGGCCGGCAAACACGATCGCGCCGCCGGCGACGAAGGCGCGGATGTCGTCCAGCGGCACGCGCTCGGGTGCGAGCGTGATCAGGGTGACGCCGTTGTCCAACGAGGTATCGACGGCAATCTCGTGCGCGTCGGGCAGGCGGAACTTGTGCGCGTCGTGCGTGCCCTTGCGGGCCGGGCTCAGGTACGGGCCTTCCAGATGAATGCCGAGCACGCCGGGCACGCCTTGCGCGATGGCCTGGCGCGTGGCGGCGATCGCCTCGGCCATCACCTCGGCGGTGTCGCTGATCAATGTCGGCAGCATGCCGGTGGTGCCGTAGCGGCGATGCGCCGCCGCGATCGTGGCCAGCGCCTGCGGGTCGCGCGCATTGTTGAACAACACGCCACCACCGCCGTTGACCTGGATGTCGATGAAGCCGGGCAGCAAGGTGGCGCCGCCCAGATCCACGCGCGTATGCGCCTGCGCAGCGCGCGCATTGTCGGCCGCCACCACCGCCTGGATTTGCGTGCCGGCCAGCAGCACCACCAGCCCATCCTGCAAGCCATCGTCGGTGAGCACGCGTGCATTGCACAACGCCTGAATCGGGGAAGCATCCATGTTCAAACGGTTTCCGTGACCTTGTTCAAATGCGGCGGCAGATCGGGATTGTTGCCACGTTGCAGGGCCAGCGCGTTGATCGCGCGGTAGAAGCTCTGCACGGTCAGCAGCGGCGCGCTGGCCGGGTGCGCCGCATCCACGAGCGGCAGGTCGCCGTCGGGGGCGGCCAGCCACACCTGCGCGCCACGCGCGCGGAATTCGGCGGCGAGCGCACGCGTGCCGGCGCCGGTTTCGTCGGGCTGGGCGAACACCAGCACCGGGAAGCCCGGCCCCACCAGCGCCATCGGGCCGTGCTTGACCTCGGCCGAGCTGTACGCCTCGGCATGCAGGCCACAGGTTTCCTTGAACTTCAGCGCCGCTTCCTGCGCCGCGCCCAGGCCCAGGCCGCGACCGAGCACGAACAGGTTGTGTGCCGGCACCAGGCCGGCAGTGAGCGCGGACCAGTCGGCCTGCCAGGCGGCGCGCAACTGCTGCGGCAGTGCCTCCACCGCCGCCAGCAGGGCCGGGTCGTTCTTCCACACCGCGCCCAGGTGCAGCAGCGCAGCCAGCGAGGCGAGATAACTCTTGGTGGCGGCAACGCTTTTTTCCGGGCCTGCGCCCAGCGGAATCACCACCTCGGCCAACTGGGCCAGCGGCGAATCCTCGACGTTGACCAGGGCGACCACGCGCGCGCCGGCCGCCTTGGCGGCCTCGGCATTGCGCAGCAGGTCCGGGCTCTTGCCCGATTGCGAAATCACGATGTACAGCGCGCCGCGCAACTGCAGCGGCGATGCGTAGACCGAGCCCACCGACGGCGATGCAGAGGCGGTCACGATGCCCAGTTGTGTTTCGAACAGATACTTGGCATAGGTCGCTGCGTGATCGGAACTGCCGCGTGCACAGGTCACCACGAACGGCGGCGGCGTATCGCGCAGCGACTGCGCGAGGGCGGCGACGGTGTCGGCATTGCGGGCGAACTGTGCGGCGACCACGTCGGCGGTCTGCGCCGCCTCGCGGAACATCAAGGTCTCGGTTTCGGTGGGAAGGCTCATCGTGCTCAGGCGGATTCGGGAGGAAGGGATTTGGCGGACGGCGTCTGCGCCGGTGCAGTGGAACCGCGCACCACCAGCTGCGGCACGAAGCCGCGGTTCTGCAACTGCGCGGGCTGGTCGTCGTAGGCATCGCTGCGCAGCTGGCTGATCAACAGGCGTGCGGCATGCCGCGCGATGTCGTCGGTGGCCTGCTTGGCGGTGGTCAGCGCCGGCCAGGACTGGCGCGAGAACGGGCTGTCCTCGAAGCCGGCGATCGACAATTGATACGGCACGTTCATGCCGGTGGACTTGGCCGCGGCCAGCACGCCCGCGGCGATTTCATCGTTGCTGCCGAAGATGGCGGTGGGCGGCTCGCGCAACGACAGCAGCCGGCGCGCGCCACGGAAGCCGTCGTCGAAGGTGTAATCGCCGGGAATCACCAGGTGCTTGTCCAGGGTGATGCCGTAGTCCTTCAACGCGGCCTCGTAACCGGCGTAGCGCTCGCCGCTGGAGCGGTGCTGCGGGCCACCCCACAGGAACCCGATGCGCTGATGGCCCAGCTGGACCAGATGCTCGGTGATCTCGTAGGCGGCAGCGCGGTCGTCGATATAGACGCAGGGGCCGTCGCCCGGATCGTCGGTGGCGGCGATGATGCGCACGCTCTTGATGCCGCGCGCAGCCAGGCCGGCCATCAACTCGGGGCGCTCGGACATCGGCGCGGTCAGCACCACGCCGGCCAGCCGCGAGCGCTGCACCCATTCGGCCAGTTCTTCGGCCAGCAATGGCGAGGTGGAATCGCAGGGATGGATCTGCAGGCCGAAGCCGGTTTCGCGGCAGGCGGCCAGCACGCCGTTCTGGATGCCGATGATGTGATACGGGTTGGGATTGTCGTAGACCAGGCCGATCACGAACGGCGTGCCGCTGCGCAGGTTGCGCGCGGACGGATCGGGTTCGTAGTCGAGATCGGCGATGGCGCGCAGCACGCGCGCGCGCGTGGCCTGCATCACCGACGGTTCGTTGTTGATCACGCGCGACACGGTCTTCAACGAGACCTTGGCGCGCTCGGCGACATCTTTGATGGTGGGCCTGCGCATGGGTGTGCCTTGTTCGTCGGAACGCATCATGCTGCCTGGTTCACTTGGCCTGGGCCGGCAGGCCCACACGGTAACCGCGCAGCGAATAGAACAGGATGTAGAGATAGCACGGCACCATCAGCGCAGCGAACACGACTTGGAAGTCGTAGTGCTGTTTGAGAATGGCGAACAGCTGCGGAATGATCGCGCCGCCGGCAATGCCCATGACCAGCAAGGCCGACCCGATCTCGGTGAAGCGGCCGAGCCCGCGAATGGCCAGCGGAAAGATCGCCGGCCACATCATCGCGTTGGCAAAACCGAGCGCGGCCACGAAGCCCACCGACACATAGCCGTGGGTCAGCAGCGCGCCCAGCGAAAACAGCACGCCCAGCACCGCCGACACGCTCAGGTAGCGCGCCTGCGAGATCACACCCGGAATCAACGCCAGGCCGACGATGTAGCCAACCAGCATCGCGCCCAGCGTGTAGGAGGTGAAGATCTTGGTGCTGTCCAGCGGCAGATTGAAGCCGTGGCCGTAGGTGCCGATCGCATCGCCGGCCATCACTTCCACGCCCACGTAGACGAACAGGCACAACACGCCCAGCCACAGGTGCGGGAACTGGAAGATGCTGGACTTCTGCACGCCAACCGCGCTGCCGGGCGTGGCATTGGCCTCGGAGGCCCGCAGCTCCGGCAGCGGCGAGAACAGCACGCCGATCGCCAGCAACAGCAGCACGCCGGACATCACCAGATACGGTGCGTGGATCTTGGCGGCGAAGGCCGTGAGCAACTGCTGCTTGGTCGCCGCATCGGCGCTGGCCACCTGCGCGGACAGATCGCCGATGCCGTGCAGCACCAGCGAGCCGATCAGGATCGGCGCCAGGATGCCGGCGATCTTGTTGCAGATGCCCATCAGCGCGATCCGCCGCGCCGCGCTCTCGATCGGCCCGAGGATGCTGATGTACGGGTTGATCGCGGTCTGCAGCAGCGCCAGGCCGCTGCCGATCACGAACAGGCCGCCCAAGGCGCCCGGATACCAGCGTTGGGTGGCGAACTGGCCGAAGCCGGCCGCGCCCACCGCCATCACCACCAGGCTCAGCGCCAGCCCCTTCTTCATGCCGGTGCGCTTGAGGATCCACGACGCCGGCAGCGCCAGGAAGAAGTACGACAGGTAGAACACCATCAGCACCAGGAAGGCATTGACCTCGTTGAGGTCGAACGCCAGCCGCACGAAGGTGATCAGCGGCCCGTTGATCCAGGTGAAGAAGCCGATGATGAAGAACAGCACGCCGACGATGGCGATCGAGACAACGGGATTTGCGGGCCTGGCGGTAGTCATGGATCGGCTGGCTCTTGAGTTGTCGGTTGGGGGGCGCCGCGCTGGATCAGCGACGCAGTTCGGCGACGAAATCGTAGAAATCGTTGTGGCAATAGGTGTCGGTCAATTCGATCGCGCTGCCGTCGCGCGCATAGCCCACGCGCACCACATGCAGGATCGCCTCGCCGGTCTTCATGCGCAGGTGTTCGGCCAGCCGCGCTGGCAGATTGATCGCGCGGAAGTACTGCAGCGCGCGCACCACCGGGGTGCCCTGCGCGTCCAGGTAGCTGTAGAGCGAATCGCCGATCTGCTGCGGGTCGGCAACGATGCGCTGCGGCAACACCGCATGCTCGTAGGCCATGACCCGGTCGTCGGCGCTGCGCAGGCGGGTCAGCGAGGCCACAGCCGCATCCGGCGACAGGCCCAGCCGCAGGATCTCTTCGCCATGCGCCGGACGCAGCCGCCGCTCCAGCCAGCGCGTGCCGGGCTCGTAGCCCTTGATGCGCAGCGTCTCGCTGAAACTGGTCAGGCCGCTGAGCTGGTGCTGGATCTGCGTGGTGACGAAGGTGCCGGCGCCTTGCCGGCGCGAGACCAAACCCTGTTCGACCAGCACGTCCACGGCCTGGCGCAGGGTCACCCGCGAGATCTGCAGCCGCTCGCACAGCTGGCGCTCGGCCGGTAGCGCCTCGCCGGCCTTCCACTGCGCGCCGCGGATCTGCTCGTCCAGCTTGCTCGCCAGTTGCAGATACAGCGGCGTCGGCGCGGAGGCGTCCAGCGTCAGCGCGTCCATCCGGGGGTCGGTGTCCGTCCTGGCTTCGGTTTTCGGTTTGGCCATTGCCTGTCCTCCGGACCGACTTGGATTCGTTAGGTCCAATATAGTACCAATTTGCCTGCAGCGCATTAGCGGCTGTGGATCGTCGGGAGCGATGACAAGCTTGGCTGACGCAGGCGTCCACCGCGCTGGTCAAGGGCGGGATGCATGCCGATGACCAAGCCGGTGCGGCACTGTCCGCGCCCCGGGGCTGCGTCACCCGTTGCCGGGTCGGGCAATCACAGCCGCAGATACCAGCGCCGCCGATCCATCCACCAGCCCACGCACCAACACAGCAGCGTGTAGCTCAGCGCGCACAGCAGCGACCCGAGCGGGCCCGGCGCGATGGTCTGGAACACGCGGATGCCGGCCCAGGCGTACAGGTCCAGCCCGGAGCTGCCGGCCGGAATCAGCCGCAGCACCACCACGAACAGTTCGGAGAACAGGTAGATCGCCAGCGGGTTGCGCCCCAGCACGGTGAAGAAGCCGCTGCCGCCGCTCCAGCCGCGCAACTCCAGCAGGTAGACCAGGACGCCCAGCGCCAGCAGATCCAGGCCTACCGTGCAGGCGACGAACGACCCGCTCCAGAGCTTCTTCGACAGCGGCCAGGCCGGGTGCCAGAGCAGTGCCAGCAGCACCAGCCCCGCGCCCGCCAGCAACAGGCTGCGCGTGGCGGCACCGGTCTTGCCGTGCCGCTGCAGGAAGCGCCCGCCCAGATAGCCGGCCAGCACGTTGACCGTGGCCGACAGCGTGCCAAGCAGGCCCTCGGGGTCGAAGCCGCCATCCTTGCGATACAGATGCGCATGCCCGTACAGCCACAGGTCCAGCCGGGTGCCGGCGTTGCCGGTCTTGCTCAGCTCCGCACCGGGCTGGCCAAAGACGTACAGCAACGCCCAGTAGCCCAGCAGCAGCGCGACGCAAACCGGCGCGATAGCGCGTGGCGGCAGATAGCGCACCAGCAGCGCCGCAAGCAGATAGCACAGGCCGATTCGTTGCAGCACGCCGGTCAGGCGGAGTTGATCGACTGCAGTGAACGCCCATCCACCATCGGGCTGCGGGTGGAAGAACGGAAACCAGTACATCAGCACGCCGCACATCACGATCAGCGCGGCGCGCTTGCCCACGCGGGCGAGGAACTGCCGGTGCGACGTGCCGGTGGCCAGCGCAAAACTCATCGCGCTGCCGACGGCGAACAGGAACGAGGGAAACACCAGATCGGCAAGCGTGAAGCCGAACCAGGCCGCGTGGGTCAGCTGCGCATATGGCTGCGCGCCGGGGCCGGCGGTGTTGACCAAGATCATCAGGAAGATGGTCAGGCCGCGGAACACGTCCAGCGACAGGAAGCGTTCGCGCCTGGGTGCTGCGGTTGCAGTGCCAGTTGCAGCAGGGAGTGTTTGTGCGCTCATTGCAGTTCCTTGCCCAGCGACTGCAGGTGGAGCCGACGTGCAGACGTGCTGCCCGTGACGAGCGTCATTGCATCGGCGCTGAAGCGCTCATGGAGGGCCGCGATGTGTAATATGGATCTGCTCATTGGGCAGTACCTTGCGGGGTGCTGCGAATGGCACCGTGCGCCATGCCGTGCACGTCGCCTTGGGCAACGCCTTGCGTTGCATCGCGCGTACTGCCTTGCACATTGCGTTGCATGGCGCTTTGCAAACCCTCTTGCGCGTCCACCTGCGCCAGCAAGCCGCGCAGCAAGGTCAGTGGGTCGCGGGGTGGCTGTCGCTTCGGCACTTCGTCCTGCGCGACCCATTGGCGCTCCCACGTGGCAAGCTGCGCGTTGACTGCCGCTGCGTCGAACGGTGTGCCCGCCTTGCGTGCCGCGCGGTATGCGCCGAGAAAGTGCGTCCAGCGCTGCAGATAGAAATCCGCGTACATACCCTGCCATGCCTTGGACGCGTAATCGGCCAGATTGCCGTCGCCGCCCCAGATGCTGACCTGCGCACGTGCATTGCCGACATAGGTACGCCGCAGTGCGGCATCGTTGCCGGCGGCTGCGGCGGCCTGGCCGGTCCAGTCGGCCAGGGTTTCGTGCTGGCCGCCGACCAGTGCATCCAGCCCCTGCACCAGTTGTGTGGTGCGCGCCAGCAGCGCATCGCCGCGCGCGAAGTCGCCGGCGTCGTAGGCCTGCACCACCGCCTGCAATTGACGGTCGGCGTGCAGGCTCAGGTAATGCCGCGCGTCTTCGATCAGGTCGTAACGGTACAGCGGCGCGTCGGCATAGCGGTCGGCCTGCTGCAGCAACGCGTCGATGGCGCGGCGCAGGCGTTGCGGATCGCCGGG
Organism: Xanthomonas sp. NCPPB 2864; assembly: GCF_056675615.1. Taxonomy (NCBI): domain Bacteria; kingdom Pseudomonadati; phylum Pseudomonadota; class Gammaproteobacteria; order Lysobacterales; family Lysobacteraceae; genus Xanthomonas; species Xanthomonas sp. NCPPB 2864. The sequence goes on along the minus strand of NZ_JBWWVS010000002.1, from coordinate 374,662 downwards.
GCGGTCGTCGAAGCCGACGATGTCGGCGGTCGGCCGCTTGAACAGCAGATACGCGCCGGCACGCTTGTTCCACCAGCGCGGCGACCAGTAGCGGGTCTGGTAGATGCCCGCCTCCAGATCCGACCAGGCCTGCAGCAAGGCCGCATCGCTGCGGCCGTAGCGCGCGCGGGTGTATTGGCTGAGCCATTGCGACCAGGATTGTTGCGGGCCCTCCCAGGCCAGCGCGTAGAGATAGTCGTAGACCACCGAGTTGCTGTGCAGCCCTTCTGGGAACACGCCAAAGCCGCGCAGGTTGCGTTTGTCCGGATCGGCCAGCAGGGCCTGCAGATCGTGTCGATAGAACGCGAAGTCGCCGTACAACGGGTTGCTGGCGCCGTAGTTGTGCACGTAGCCGTAAATCCACTGCTTGTTGTCGAAGGCCTGCGCCGCCCTCCAGGTGCCGGGATAGCGGTCGTTGCCGATGTCCAGCACCATCAAGCGCGCGTCGGGTACCTTGCCGAGAAACGCGGCGATCGCCTGCGGTTGCCAGAACTCGCGGTCGGCACCGAACAGCCAGCCCTGCATCACCCAGGTGGCCTGCGGATTAACCTGCGCGATGGAGCGATACAAGGCCTGCCCGTACTCGGCCAGGCGTGCATCGCGTTGCGCCGCCGGCACGGCCTTGGCACGTGCGGCATCGGAGTTGGCGATGCTGTCGCCGTACTTGGCGGCGGCCACGTCGCTGCCGTCGTCGGCCACCGGCGGCAGCATCTCGTTGAAGGCGTCGGCCAGATAGAACTCGCCTGCACCGTAGGCCTGCGTGTACAGCTCCAGAAACCGGCGCGCGACCTGGGCGAACAACGGATCGCGCGGATCCAGCCAGTAGGTTTCGTGGAAACCTTCCCAGGCGCGCATGCGGTAGATGCGCGCGTTCGGATGCGCCTGCGCGAATGCCTTGGGCACGTAGCCGGCAAACGCCGGCAGCACCGGCTGCATGCCCAGCTCGCGCATGCGGCTGAGGATCTGCGTCTGCAGCACGCGCTTGCTGTCGATCCATTGCTGCGGCAACGGCGCGCGATAACCTTCGATATTGCCCATGCGCTGCCACGGGGTGAAGGCGGGGCCAGAGAAATACTCCGCCAGCGCGTCATCGCCCACGCCGAACTCGCGCCACAGCGCCTGCCAGATCGCCTCCTGCCCTTCCATCGCCAGCGGCATGTCGATGCCGTGCAGCGCCATCCAGTCGATCTCGCGCTGCCAGCGCGGCCAGTCCCAGAACGGCGTGGTGTAGCCGTAGGTGCAGGTGTTGAGATAGGCGCGATGGGCAAACGGCGTGCGCACTTGGCCGCTGCTGTAGGCCGGCCATTGCGCCGGCAGCACCACGCGGTTGCCTTCCCAGCTCATCGAGGCTGCACCGGCCTGGCCCAGATAGGCGTAGGCGCCACGCGCCAAGGCCACCTGCGAGGAGCCGGCAATGCGCACCGTGTCGCCGCCGGCATCGATGCGATACCAGTCCGCGCCGTCGCCGCGCGGTGCCACGCGCATCTCGAACTGGGCGGCGCGTGCGCCGATCAGGCGTTGCAGCACCGCCTGTGCGGGCGGTGCGGCCAGCACGGTGAGGGGAATGGCGAGCAAGGTGCTCAGCACTGCGCCGGCGAACAGCCGCGCGGGCGCGGACGGGAAAAACGATGAGCTAATCATGGTGAGTTCCGATACTGCACGGTGACGACGTCGTGGAATCCAAACGGTTGATCCGCAGCGACCTGCAGGATCACCGCCAGCGTGCGCGCGCCGGTCGCGGGTGCAAGCGCGAACTTGATCGGTGTGCCGGCCGCCGCCTGCGTCACTGCACGGCCATCCAGAAACACCTGCGCCGGCCCGCTGAGGCGGCCCAGGTCGAGCATGCCGCCGTGGGCCTGCACGCCTTGCCACGGCGTGAACCGGGTGCGGTACAACACGTAGCCGGCGCGTTCGGGCGCGGTTTCCAGGGTGCCGGGCAACGTGTTGCTCCAGCTGTTGTTGTCGTTGGGGCGGCGCGAGAGATCCGGCGCCGGCGGCTGCGCGAAGGCGGCGGTGTGGCGCCAGCTCTCGACCACCATCACCGGCGCCACGATCGGCACCGTGGCTGGCAGCGGCACCGTCACGCACGCGATCTCGACCACCGCATCGCGCACGCCTGCGCTGCGCGCCTGCAGCCGTAATACGCCTGCGCCACGCTCGGCCTGCACGATCGCCTGCGCCAGCCCGTTGAACAGGGCCACTTGCATGCCCTGATCGGCGGCGTGTGCATTCGGGTCGCCATTGCCAACCCCCAGCAAGCGGCCACCGCTGATCTGCAGCGTCAGCATTGCATTGCAATCGGGCACGTGGCGACCTTGCGCATCCACCGCTTCCAATGTCACCGGCTGCGCATCGCGGCCATCGCCGCGCAGCTGGGGGCGGTCGGGCGTGAGCCGCAGCGCAACCGCTGCGCCGGTGGTTTCCACCCGCGTACGCGCCACCTCGCGGCCGTCGCGCCAGGCCACCGCTTCGAGCACACCCGGCGCATAGTCCACCTGCCACTGATTCATCTGCGCGCGATCCACCGCCTGTTTGCCCAGCGAGCGGCCATTGAGCCACAGCTCCACCTGCGCGGCATTGCAGAACGCCATCACCTTGATCGGCCGGCCCTCGCGGCCGGGCCAGTTCCAGTGCGGCAACAGGTGCAGCACCGGCGCGTCGTCGATCCACAGCGCGCGGCGCAACCAGTACGCCCCCTTGGCAAATCCGCATTGATCCATGATGCCGAAGAACGCGCCCACCGACGGCCATTCGAACGGCGTGGGTTCGCCGCGATAATCGAAGCCGGTCCACACGAAGCTGCCGGCGACGAACGGGCGTTCGGCAATCAGCTGCCAGGCACGGCGGTGGGTATTGCCCCAGTCCGCGGCCAGGCTGTCGTCTTCGGCCACCACGTGCGCGTCCAGGTCGGTGAACCACGCGCCGCGGGTCTGGAACGCGCTGGTGTCCTCGCTGGACAGCATCGGCGTGCGCGGCCGCGCCGCATGCACGCGGTCGTAGTTGAACTGGCGGTAGTTGAAGCCGAGCACGTCCACCACATCGGCCGCGCCACGGATGGCGAACATGCCGTCGTTCATGCCGGCGGTGATCGGGCGGCTGTCGTCGAGCGCGCGCACGGCGCTGGCGGCGCGCGCCATGATCGCGTAACCGGTGGCGGTGCCCTGCAGCGGCTCCTCGTTGAGCAGCGACCACAGAAACACGCTGGGATGGTTGCGCTGGCGCCGCACCATGTTCTGCAGCAGCGCCACATACTCGGGTGCGGGATTGAATAGCCTGTTCTCGGCCATCACCAGCATGCCGAGCCGGTCGCAGGCCTGCAGCAGTTCCGGTGCCACCGCGTGATGCAGGCGGATGGCATTGCAGCCCATCGACTTCAAGCGCTGCAGGCGAAACGCGTGCAAGGCATCGGGCAGCGCCACCCCGACGCCGGCATGGTCCTGATGCAGGCATACGCCCTTGATCTTGAGCGGGCGGCCATTGAGGAAGAAGCCGTGGTCGGCATCGAAGCGCAGGCTGCGAAAGCCGATCTCGCACTCGGCACGGTCGCTGCGGCCGTCCGCGCCACGCACGCTGGCCTGCACGCGGTACAGCACCGGCGTGTCCACGCTCCAGCGCTGCGGTTGCGGCACCGACATGCTGATGGCCGCCTGCACGGTACCGAATGCAGCCACGCGCAGTTGCGTCTCGCCACTCGCCACGACAACACCGTCTGGGTCGCGCAGCGCCACATCCACCCACGCCTCGGCAGGCTGTTCGCCGCTGTTGACCAGGTCCAGTTGCACCGGCAGCTGCCAGAGATCGCCCGGGCCTTCGCGCGGCGCCGCCGCCAGGCCATCGCCGGCGATATGCAAGGGCGCACGCAGCACCAGCCAGGTGTGCCGGTAGATGCCGCCGCCTTCGTACCACCAGCCATCCATCGCCTCGGCATCGACGCGGATGGCGATGCTGTTCACGGCATTGCCGTAGCGCGCGACCGGCGTGAGATCGATGACCAGCCCGTTGTAGCCGCTCCAGCTGCGCGCCATCAGCATGCCGTTGACCCACACGGTGGCATGGCTGGCGATGCCGTCCAGACGCAGCTCCACCGCTTGGCCGCGCACGGATTCGTCCAGCCGCAGCGTGCGCCGGTACCAGGCAATGCCGCGCGGGCGATAGCCCTGCGCGATATTGGCGTCGGCACGCACAGTCTGCTCCACCACGAAGTCGTGCGGCAGTTGCAGCTGTCGCCAGCCGGTGTCGTCGTAGTCCGGCGCCGCTGCACCCCAGGCACGGCCGGCCTTGGCGTTGTCGTAGGTCTCGTCCTGCGCCAGCAGGCGCGGGAACGGCAGATCGCCCGCGTGGAAGCGCCAGCCCTCGTCCAGGTCCAGCCACTGGCCGGCGTCATCGGTGCCCGCTGGCGGTGGCGCGGGACGCGGCGTGCCGCCACTGCCCGCGCGCGTCGCTACAGCGTTCGCCGCGCCCGGCAGCAGCGCCGGCACGCCAAGCAGCGACGAGGCGCAGACGCTGCCGGCAAGGAACTCACGCCTGCGCATGATGGCGCCCGCCAGCCTGCACCGCAGGCGCGCTCCGTGACGCATGCCGCGCATCCACGCGCGCAGCCACTGCATGGCGCGCGTCCATCACACCTGCGGCATTGCCTGCGCTGCTGGCTGCCACCCGCAGCGATGCCTGCCGGCGCAGTGCTCGCTGGCCCGGCATCACAGCATGTCCCACTGCATCGACAGGTAGTAGCTGCGGCCGGTGACGCCGGTCATCTGCCAGCGGCTGGCGATGTCCTTGTAGGCCTGCTCGGTGCGGTTGGTGAGATTCAGGCCACCGAGCTGGAAACTCAATTTGTCGTTGACCTGATAGCCGAGCACCGCATCCAGTTGGGTGCGCGCCTTCATGGTGTGGCCTTCGCGCGCGAAGAAGCTGTCGCTGCTGTCCTGTTCGTACTCGCTGCGATGGTTGAGCGAGACACGCGCCGAATAATGCGCGCTCTCCCAGTACGCGGTGGCGTTCCAGGTCTGCTCGGACAGGTTGCGGATCTGGAAATCGGTATCGCGTTGCGGAATCACCCGGGTGAAGTTGGTGGTCACCCCGAAGCCGTCGATCGGCAACCAGGCATCCAGCGATTGCGTCCAGCCCAGTTCGTAACCGCGGATCTTGACCTTGCTCGGGTCGTTGGTGGTGGCGGTGATCTCGTAGATATCGCCGCCACTGTCCACGCAGTCGCCGGCCGCATTGCTGGACAGCGCAGTGCCGTTGAAGGCGGCCGGGCAGACGATGCTGTTGAAGGTGCCGTTCTTGATGTTCTTCCAGAAGCCGGCCACGGTCAGCGCGCCGCCGTTGCCGTAGTACCACTCCAGGCTCAGGTCGGCCTGGTCGGCGGTCAGTGCCTTCAGATCGGTCTGGCCCTGGGTGACGACGTAGGTGGTGGTGCCGCCGGTATTGGTGCCGGTGGAGATGGTCGAGGCGATGGCGGTGTTGCTGTCCAGGATCGGCCGCACCAGTACCTTGGCGGCGGCAAAGCGCAGCAGCAGGTCGTCGCGCATGTCCAGCACCAGATTCAGGCTGGGCAACCAGTTGGAATACTCGTACGGCGCACGCGCGGTGCCGATCACCACATTGGCATCGTCGCTGGCGGCCTGCGCCTGGGTCAGGTAGGTGTCGGTGGTGCGCTTGGTGTTTTCGTAGCGCAGGCCGAGGTTGCCGCGCAGGCGCATGCTGCCGATGTCGGTGTCGATGCGCGCCATCGCATAGGCCGAGGAAATGTCGTTCTCGATGCTGTAGCTGCTCTGCGGTGCGAACAGCACCGGCACGCTGATGCCGGCGGCCGCCAGCGAGCGCGCGTAGGCGGCGATGTCCGGGGTGACCCAGCTGTCCTGCGAGGCCAGCTGCCCGTCGAGGAAGTTGCTGACCGTGCTGTTGGCGGCCGACAGCTCCGGGAACATGTCGAAGCCCGACACCGCACCGGTCCTGAGCAGATACAGGAAGTCGCGCCGGCGCACGTCGCGCTCGAAGGTTTCGCGGCGGTATTTGGCACCGAAGCGCACCGCATTCAACGCACCCAGCTCCAGATACCGTTCGGCATCCAGCTGCAGCGACCATTCCTTGTTGCTGAGCGACTGGATGGAGCCGTTGGGGTACTCGCTGCGCACCAGATTGCGCTTGTCCCAGGCGCTGGCATCGGTGGCGTCGGCATCGGTGGTCAGCGAGATCGCGTCGGGATTGGAGGTATCCAGCAGCGTCGCCGAGGGGATCCGGCCCAGGATCGCGGCACGTTCGTTCTCGTCGGTCTTGCCCTGGGTGTAATTGGCCGCGCCACTGAGCGTCCAGGCCTCGCCCTTCCATTTGAAGTCGTAGGTGAGCAACTGTGTGGACAGATCGTGTTGTTCGATCTGGCGGTTGTTTTCCAGCCAGTAGTCCGATGCCGACACCTGCGTGGCGGTCAGGCCGTTGGTCTGCAGCACCGTCAGCGGAGTGCGCTCGAACGAGTACACCAGCTGGTTCATGTCGTTGGCGGTCTTGTCCTGCGAATACAGCGCAGTGAGGTTCATCTCCAGCTGGTCGTTGGGCTTCCACTGCAGGCCGCCATTGAACATCTTGCGCGTGGTCTCGCGCTCGATCGAGCGATAGCGCGGACGACGCGGGATGTACAAGGTGCCGGCGTCGGTGTCCTGCGTATACCAGCGGTCGATCCACAGATAATCGGCGCGGTCCTTGAGCTTCTGGTAGCCGGCACTGAGGAACACGCCCAGATCGCCGCCACCGAACTTGAACTGGTCGATATAGGTCAGCACGCCCTTGGGCGTGGGCGAGCCACCGGCGAACTCCGCATATTGGGTCTTGGCCGAGAACAGCAGCTTGGTCTGCTGGTAGTCCAGCGGTTTGGTGGTGTTGATGTTGACCGTGCCGGACAGGCCGCCGGCATCCATGTCCGCGGACGGCGACTTGATCACCTCGATCCCGGCGGCCACTTCCGGCTGGATGATGTCGTAGCGGAACCCGTCGGTGAAGTCGGCGCTCTTGATCACCTGGCCGTTGATGGTGGTGGCCGAATACTGCGGGCCCAGACCACGCACGCTGATGGTGGAGCCACGCCCGTTGATGGTGGAGATCTGCACGCCGGGGATGCGCTGGATCGCCTCGGCGATATTCTCGGCAGGAAACTTGCCGATGTCCTGTGCGGAGATGCCATCGGTCATGCGCACGTCGTCGCGCTTGTTGTCCATCGCGGTGATCAGGCTCTTCTGGTAGGAGCTGGTGACCTTGACGGTATCGAGCTGGGAGATCTGCGCCGATGCCGTCGGAGGCGATTGCTGCGTCTGCGCACTGGCACCGCAGGCAAGCAGCGACAGCGCGATGGCGACGGACAGCGAGGAGGGCGAACAACAACGCAACGAGGCACGCGGGACAGGTGACATGGGAGATCCTGAGGTGGAATGGCTGGACGACGACGCGGCTGGCATTCCGATCGATCAGCAAAGACAGATCACGACGCTGGGCAACCCACCCACACGCGCATAGGCCACCAGTTCCGGACGTGCGGAACCGCCTGCGATCTGTTGTCTGCGAGCACCCCGTACGGCCCCCCGTGGGTGCCGATGCCGCCTCCCTCCCAGGACGGACATCGCATGCCATTGCTGATCAACGGCCCTGACTGGCAAATACCAATTCAGTGGATTTGATTCTTATGGTCTTTAAAAGATCCTGTCAACAGTCACTGCCGAAAGTGTTTGACCGGCGGCTGCGAACGCGTCTGAGCCCTGCTTTTCAAGACCTTCGACGGTGCACAAAGGATCATTTGGGTGCGTGGCGGGCATCGTTGTCACAGGACCAGTCTCTGACCAATCCCCGGTAACCAGACCAATTCCGGTGGGTCCGGAATGTGTGGCCGCAGCACACGCGTTGCGGGCTGGATGACAGTCCATACCGCACGCTCCCGTGTATCGGAAGCAGCACTTCTGCCTTATCGAAGCAACCCAGCAACTGGCGCAATGAGTACGCAGGGTCCTACGCCGACAACGTTGTCAACGGATCAATGAACTGTGCCTTCGCAGCGGCCACGATGAAGACACCAGCCTCCGGGCATGCACGCTAATGGTGCAGACGAAAGATTTCTCGCCGCGCCGCGCGTAGCAGCAGTCCTAGCGCAATTGCCCCTGGTCGATGCGCAACAAGCTGCGCTCCGGGGTGGCGGCAAAGCCCAGCAACTGCAGGCCCACGCCCAACACTGCGTCCTGCCCCGGATCGATGCGTGACTGCAATTGCCAACGCCCATCGCGCCACACTTGCAGCTGTGCATCGGCCTGCACGCCGGCAGGCAACGGTGCATCGGGCAGCAGACTCAGCACGGCGCTGTCATCCACGCACCGCGGCTGCCCGGACAAGCGCAACGGCGGCAGACCGGGCAGCTCGCCCGCCCCGCTCGCCAGCAGTTGCAGGCCGACCCGGCCACCTGCCTGCACGCAGCCGGTGGCATCGAACAGCAGATCCACCTGCTGCAGCTCCACCGCCAGATCGATCAAGGCCATGCCCGCCGGCTGGCGCAACAGCAGCTGGCCCTGCGCATCGCCGATACCGTGTTGCGCGCCATCCACCAGCAGCAGTTGCAGCTGCGGGGCCTGCAGGTGCACCTGGCGCTGTCCACGCAATAGCGGCCAGATGCGCGGCCGCACCATGACATCGCCGAAGGCGATGCCCTGCCATTGCACCTGCCGCAAGGTGCCGGCCCACACCGGCCCCTCCACGTCCAGCGCCGAGAACGGCAAGCCCTCGCGTGGCAACACCAGGCGCAGGGGCAGCCATGCCAGCAGCGCAACGCCCACCATCAACAAAAAGACCAGGGTCCAACGCAGGCGCGTCACGGTGCAGGCTCCGTAAACCCGCAGCGTACCCGCAGTTGGCCCTGGTCGCGCACGATGCTCAGCTGCGTCGGCGCCAGGTCATGCGCCTGGCGCAGCCGCTCCAGCCAGCCGAACAAGCTGGCGGCGCTGACCGCATCGATCTGCACGTCCACCCCGCCCGCTGCGTTGCGCTGCTGCGAGGTGATGCCGACGCCGGCATCGCGTGCGCTGCTTGCGATGAGCTCGCTCAGTGCCGCCGTACCAGGAGCAGCGGTACGCCTGCTCGCCAATGCCTGCGCAGATGCATCGAGCACCAACTGCGCCGCAGCGGCATAGCGCGCCTGCGCCTGGGCACGCCAGTGCCGCAACGGGGTGTAGAGCGCGTACCAGGCGACGAACGCAGCCACGGCGGCGCACATCACGCCCAGCATCAGCCGCTCGCGCGGCGCACGCGTCTGCCACCACTGCATGCCGCGTTGCACAGGTGCAGTCATCGCAATGGCTCCAGCACGAATGACGTCCGCAGGCGATCGTCCTCGCCCTGGCTGCTACCGGGCTGCAGTTGCCACCCCTTCCCGGCCAGACGCGTGGACAACTGTTGCAGGCTGGCGCCATCGGCGTGCAGCAGGGTGCCGCGCAGCGGCTGTGTGGCGTGATAGTCGATCTGATCCAGTTCCGCCGCCGGCATGGCATCGACCGCCGCGAACAAGTCGCCGAGCTGCATGGCCAGGCGATCGGCCGCTGCCCCGGTGTGCCGGCGTGCCTGCAGCGCGGCCGGCACCGCCGCCGCATCGCGCACGCCCAACTGCGCGGCGGCGCGCGATTGCAGCAGGCGCGCGCCGATTTCGTAGCGCAGTGTCTGCGCCAGCACCAGCACCAGCGGCGACAGCAGCACCAGCGCGGCCAGCGCCGCAAGACGGCGCGTAGTGACCGTTCGCTGCGCGGCCGGCCGCGCAGCGAACGCTTGTTGCAGCAGGTTGATCGGTGCGCGCGTGGCGCCTTGCGCAAGGCAGGCAATGGCGTGCGCGGTGTCCTGCGCTGGCGGCTGTGCCGGCGCGCGCGCGCCCAGCAGCATGCGCGCGGCCTCCGGCTCCAGGCTGCAGGCCAGGCTTGCGCCACGGATCAGCCAGCGACCGTCCCAGTCCACCACTGCCGCCGCAGCGTCCGCGCCGGGCTCCAGCAACAGGCAATCGGGCACCACCGCATCGGGGACGACGCCCAGCTGCGCTGCGCGCGCCAACCACTGCTGCATCGTTGCGCCATCCACCGCAGCGACCAGGCGCGTGCCATCGGCCTCGCTGCGATCGGCGATCACCACATGCAGGGCCGGCGTCTCCACAGCCAGATGTTCGGCCAGTTGCAGGCGCGCGGCCGCGACCGACTGCGCGATGCTGCGGCCGGGCAGGCTCAGCCAGCGCAGATGCACATCCACGCCCGGCACCACCAGCACGCTGCGTGCGGACGGTTCGTACGGCGCGCTGGCCACGCGCTGCGACAGTACCTGGCCATGCGCGTCCACACGCACGGCGATCGCGTGCGCGGTGGCATCGGCGGGCAGCAACAGCAAGGTGGTACTCATTCGTCGGAACTCCATTGGCGCGCCACCAGCCGCACGCGCCCGGCAGGATCCTGCTGCAGCAAGGCGTCCAGTACGACCTGCGCGCCGGCATGGTCGACCTGGCTGTAGAGGGAAAAATAACGGGTGCGTAATTCGATCTGTTCCAACACTGCATTGGAAAGCTCGGCCTGGATCAGCGCTGGCTGGCTCAGGAAGGTCCTGGCGTCGCGCCATCCTCCGGCCGGCCGCGCGGCGATGACGCGGCGCGCGGCCGGCAATTCCAGGGCGCCTCCGGTCAGCGCCACCAGCACCGGCGCATCCTGCGGACGCAACGTATTGATGTTGACCGGCGACAGCCGCGCCTCCGGCAGTGCGCACACATGCGGCCGCAACTGCGCGATCACCTGCGGCGTGTAGCCGGCGATGGCGCGCAGCTCGCTGACGCCCGCCAGCAGGGTTGCCCCGCTGCGCAACGGCACTGCCGATTGCAGGTAGCGATCGTCTTCGGCGCCCTGCGCACCGGGCTGGCTATCGCTGTCGATCCAGTCCACCAGCGCATCGGTCAGCACCTGCGCCTGTTGCGGTGCAATGCCCAGCACCTCCAGCAAGGCGCGGTACTGCGCTGCGCCGTCGTCGCTGCGCTGCCATTGCTCGGGCGCACCGGCGACCACGCTGTTGAGATTGAAGCAGCCGCCGCGGTCGCGCAGCCGCACGCTCACTGCGCCGTCGTCCAGCGGGAAGGTCACCGGTTGATCGTTCCAGCCACCCTCCAGCGTGGTGCGCATCGGGTCGCGCCTGGCCAGTGCCTGCAGGCGTTGCCGGGCGATGGTTTCGGTGCCCAACGCATACCACTGCGCCTGCGTCATCGCCTCGCCGTTGCCGCTGCGGCGCAGGCCAAAGCGCAGATCGTCCAGCACTGCGACCATCAGCAACGTCATCACCGCCACCAGCAACAGCACCGTCAGCAGTGCGACGCCGCGTTGCCCGGCGTGTGCGTTCAAGGCCTTCATCCGCGCCCCTCCGGCAGCAGGAACAACTGGCGCACGCGGCCCCATTGCTCCAGGTCCAGCTCCAGCGAGATCGCATCCGGCAGTGCGTCGAGCCCGCCGCTCCAGCCATCGCTCCACTGCGCGCGATAATGGAACCCGACCACCGCCGAGCGCACCCCACGCAACACCACCTGCGGCGGACCGGCGATTGCACCGTCGAGTGCGGGGCGTGCACTGCGCTCCAGGCGTCCATCGACCACGCGGTATTCCACGTATTGCAGCGACGCGCGCGGCGCCTGATCCGGATTGCTCCAGCCGCGTCGCACAAAACCGAACAGCGGCCCCGGCACACCGGGCGGGCTGGCGACGAACGCGGTGCGTGCAGCGCCGCCCTCACTGTTGCGCGTGCGCCGCACTGCGGCCTGCTGCAGGTCGCTGCGCAACAGGCCATGTGCAAGCTGGAACTCGCGGACCTGCTGCAAACGTGCACGCACCGCATCGCGCTGGTCGATGCTCTGGCGCATCACCACCACCGCGGCGACCGCCACCAGCGCGAACACCGCCAGGGCGACCAACAGCTCGATCAAGGTAAAGCCCGCGCTGCCACGGCTGCCCGCTGCGCTGCGAGGTGTGCGGATCATTCGGCGCTCCGCAGGACACTTACGCTGGCGATTTCCTGCGCCCGCGCTGCGGCGCGCACCTGCACCTGGATGCGCACGATGCCGGTACTGCCGGCCGGCATCGACGTACGCTGCCAGTCCCAGCTGCGTCCGCCCAGCATTTCGTGGCCGTTCGCCGGCGCCACTGCTGCGGCGGTGGGCGCCAGCATCGCGTCGATCGCCTGATTCTCCGCAACCACTGCAGCCAGTGCGCGTTCTTCCAGCACCACCGCGGTGCGCGTGCTTTCGCCGGACAGGTTCAGCAGGCCAACCACGGCCATGCCGAAGATCGCCAGCGCGACCATCAGTTCGAGCAGCGAAAACCCGGCGCAGGCATGGGGATTACCGCAGGGGCGCATCGACCCGTACCACGCCGGCGGCGTCCACTACCACCTGCAGCTGCTGCTGGCCGTCGGCCAGCGCGATGCGTTGCGGCGTGGCCGCACCGGTGGGATCGAAGCGCACGCTCAACTGCGTCCCGCCCACCGGCAACTGCGTCTGCACGCCGGCAGGCCAGCGCATCGCGGCGAACGGTTTTTCATCCAGCGGCACCCAGCGTTGCTGCGCCTGGCGGCGGAACCTGTAGCCACCTGCATCCACGGTCACCTCGACCATGCGCAGGCTCAGGATGGCTTCGTCGCGTGCGTGCAGCAGGGCACTGGCCAATGCATCGGCCTGGTCGTGCAGGTCGCGCCGCGTATCGGGCAAGGTCAGCACCACCAGCGTACTGGCCAGTGCGGTGATCACCAGGACCGCGAGCAGTTCGAGCAGGGTGAAGCCGCGCGCCTGCGCCCGCGACGCACATGCCCGTGCTTGCCTTGCCATGGCCGGTTGCGCGAGCACCGCTGCGACTCAGCGCCAGTTGCCGACATCGGCATTGTCGGCGTCGCCGCCTTCGGCACCATCGGCACCGAACGAGTAGACGTCGAAGCCACCACTGCGGCCCGGGCGGCGGTATTGATACGCATGGCCCCATGGATCTTCCGGCAGGCGGCGGATATAGCCGCCCTGGCGATAGCGCTCGGGCCGGGTCAATCCGCTCGGCGCATTGAGCAAGGCCTGCAGGCCCTGTTCGGTGCTCGGGTAGCTGAGGTTGTCCAGGCGATAGGTCTCCAGCGCCTGCTCCAGCACCGCCACGTCGGCACGCGCCTTCTCGACCATGGCGCGGTCCTGGCTGGGCATCACGTTGATCATCACCACCGTGGCCAGCAGGCCGATGATGACGATGACCACCATCAACTCGACCAGGGTGAAGCCGCGCAGGCGCGCGCGCGCAGTGAGCGAGCCAGGACGTGCGCGAGAAGGGATGGACTGCATGAGGATCTCCAGAGATAAGCGTCCGCGCTCAACCAAGCGCGAGGGTGTTGAATTGCAGGATGGGCAGCAGGATCGACAGCACGATCACCGCCACCACGCCGCCGAGCAGCACGATGATGGCCGGCTCCAGCAAGCTCATCGCCGCGGTGGTGAAGGACGCGAACTCGCGCTCCAGATAATCGGCGGCGCGCTCCAGCATCGGCGCCAGGCGCCCGCTGTTTTCGCCACTGGAGGCCATGTACAGCAGCGTCGGTGGAAACACGCCGGCGCGCTTCATCGCCGCGGCCAGGCTGCCGCCCTCGCGGATTGCCGCGACCATGTTGTCGGTGGCCAGCCGCAAGGCGCGGTTGTCGACGGTGCGCGCGGCGATCATCAACCCTTCCATCAGCGGCAACCCGCTGTTGACCATGATCGCCAGCGTGCGCGCCATGCGTGCGGCATGCAGGTCGCGGATCAACCGGCCGAGCAAGGGCGCGCGCAGCACCGCACGGTCGGCCGCCAGGCGTACCTCCGGGCGCTTGAGCAGGCGCAGCGCTGCGATCACCGCAATGACCAGTGCCACCAGCAACGGAATGCCTGCATGCAACAGGAAGTTAGACACGCCGATCACCGCGCGCGTCAGCCATGGCAATGCGCGGCCCATCGAATCGAACTGGTCCACCACCTTGGGCACCACGAAGGTCATCAGCACGATGACCACCGCACCGGCAGTCAGGGCCAAGGCCGCCGGATACACCAACGCAGACTGCAGCTTGCTGCGCACCTGCGCCTGCCGCTCCAGCAGGTCGGCCAGGCGCTCCAGCACCTGCGGCAGCGCCCCGGCACTCTCGCCCGCGGCCACCATCGCGCGGTACAGCGGCGGAAACGCAGTGCCCTGGCGCGCCATCGCATCGGACAGGCGGAAGCCCTCGACCACCAGCCCGTGCGTCTGGCCGGTGACCCGGCGCACGCCGCGCCGCTCGGATTGCGTGCCGATGGTGCGCAGCGCTTCTTCCAGCGGCGCGGTTTCCACCAGCGTGGCGAGTTGCCGGGTGAACAGCACCAGATCCTTGCCGCTGAAACGCGCCGGACGCACGCTGCTGGCCGCCACCGCCGCCTCCACGCGTACCGGCACCCACTGCCGCTGCTCCAGTTGCGCACGCGCAGCCTGTACCGTGTCCGCGCTGATCACGCCCTGACGGCTGTGCCCATGCAGGTCGAGCACGGTGTAGTCAAACCGCGGCATGCGCATCGTCCTGCTGGCGGGTGACCCGCAGCGCTTCTTCCAGCGTGGTGAGGCCTTGCAGCACAGCGGCGCGCGCGGCATCGCCCAGGCGCGCTGCGCGTGCGAAGGCCGCTGCCGCCAGGGCATCCTCGTCGGCGTTGTCGCCGATCAGGCGGCGCATCGCATCGTCCACCGCGATGGCTTCGTAAATGCCCACGCGCCCGGCATAACCGCTGTGGTGGCAGGCCGCGCAGCCCACGGCGGCGTAGATGGTTGCATCGTCGGGCGCCTGCAACATCTGCCGCGTGCTGGCATCCAGCAGGCGCGGTGCGCGGCACTGCGTGCACAGGCGACGGACCAGGCGCTGCGCCAGAATCAGCCGCAGGCTCGACGCGAGCAGGAACGGTTCGATGCCCATGTCGCGCAGCCGCGTGACTGCGCCCACCGCATCGTTGGTGTGCACGGTGGACAGCACCAGGTGGCCGGTGAGGCTGGCCTGCACGGCGATCTGCGCGGTCTCGGCGTCGCGGATTTCGCCGATCATGACCACGTCCGGATCCTGGCGCAGGATCGCGCGCAAGCCGGCCGCGAAGGTCATGCCGACACGTGCATTGACCTGGGTCTGGCCGACGCCGTCGATGGCGTATTCCACCGGGTCCTCCACCGTGAGGATGTTGCGCGAGCCATCGTTGAGCAGGCTCAGCGCCGCATACAGCGTGGTGGTCTTGCCCGAGCCGGTCGGCCCGGTCACCAGCACGATGCCGTTGGGCACCTGCAGGGCGCGCTGCACCGTGTGCATCACCGCCGGCGGCATGCCCAACTGGGCCAGCGACAAGGTGCCCTGCTCCTTGTCCAGGATGCGCAGCACCACCCGCTCGCTGCTGCGCGTCGGCAGCGTGGACACGCGCACGTCCAGCGCCTTGGCGCCCATCACCAGCGACACGCGGCCATCCTGCGGGATGCGTTTTTCGGCGATATCCAGCCGCGCCATCACCTTGACCCGCGACACCAGCAACGGCGCGATGCGTCCGGGCAAGGTGGCCGCCTCGCGCATCACCCCATCCACGCGCAGGCGTACGCGCAGCCGCGATTCGTAGGACTCCAGATGTACGTCCGAGGCGCCCAGGCGCGCGGCCTCGGCGATGATGCCGTTGATCAGGCGGATGATCGGCGCATCGTCCTGGCTGTCGAGCAGATCGGCGGTGGGGATGTCGTCGATCAACGAATCCAGGCTGCCGTGCAGGTCCAGCGCCTCGACCTGCACGCCCTGATCCATGCCGGCATCGGCGTAGATCTCCGACACATGCCGGTCGAACACCGACGGCGCCAGCGTGCGCACCTGCAACGGCATGCCCAGCGCACGCCGCAGCTCGATCAGCGCCTGCACGTCGCCGCCTTCGCGCAGGCCGATCTGCGCGGCGCTGTCGCTGCCCAGCAGCACCACGCCGTGGCGCTTGGCAAACGCGTAGGAAATGCTGGCGCGCGCGGTGTTCATGGCATCAGCGCTGCGCGGGACGCGCGCCGGGCGCAGGCGTTGTTGCCGGTGCGGGCACGGCCGACGATGGCGCGGCCGGCAGCTGCGGCGGCTGCGCACGCAGGTAGTCGCGCACCAACGCATCGAGCGCGGCTTCCGGGTCGCCATCCGCCAACTGGCGATCGCGCAGATAGGTGTAGCGCGGCGCGGTCATGCGCTGCGCATCGGCCGCGTCGCGGATGATGGTCGGGCGGATGAACACCATCAGATTGGTCTTGTCGCGATTGCGCGACTTGTGCCGGAACAGCGCGCCCAGCCCGGGCACATCGCCCAGCAGCGGCACCTTCTCCACGGTCTGCCGGTCGTTCTGGTCGAGCAGGCCGCCGAGCGCGACGATGGCGCCGTTTTCCACCACCACGCGGGTTTCGATCTGGCGCTTGTTGAACACCAGCTCCGACGACTGCGCGCTGACCGGCCCGGCAATCGCCGAGACTTCCTGCTTGATCGCCAGGGTGATGCCGCCGGCGGTATTGATCTGCGGGCGCACTTCCAGCTCCACGCCCACGTCCTGGCGCTGGATGGTGCGGAACGGGTTGTCGTTGGCCGCGCCCAGCACTTCGCCGGTGGTGATCGGCACTTCCTGCCCG
Source organism: Xanthomonas sp. NCPPB 2864 (assembly GCF_056675615.1). Lineage (NCBI taxonomy): Bacteria > Pseudomonadati > Pseudomonadota > Gammaproteobacteria > Lysobacterales > Lysobacteraceae > Xanthomonas > Xanthomonas sp. NCPPB 2864. The sequence goes on along the minus strand of NZ_JBWWVS010000002.1, from coordinate 357,947 downwards.
ACCAGGATGCGCGCCTGCTCGTTGTCCAGGGTCATGATCGACGGGGTCGACAACAGGTTGGAGCCGGTGTCGCTCTTGACCGCATCGATGATCATGCCGAACACCGCATCGTTGCTTTGCCCGGCCAGCCCGATCAGGCCGCCGCTCAGGCCCAGCAGCGATTGCGCGGCCACATTGCGCGCCTGTTCCAGCACCGAATCGTCGTCGCCGTTGTTGCTGCGCGTGCCGGCCGCCGCTGCGGCCAATGGCACGATGCCCGGCGAGGCGCCGCTGTACTGCGTGGCGATCAACGGCACCGTGCCATTGCGCCCGGCCAACAACAGCTGCACACCCAGACGCTTGGCGGCGGTGTCGGAGATCTCCACCACGATCGCTTCGACCAGCACCTGCTCGCGATGCACGTCCAGCTGACGGATCACATCCATCAAGGCACGCTGGGTTTCCGGGTCGGCATTGATGATCAAGGCGTTGGAGCCGGGGTAGCGCACGATCACCGGGCGCTTGCCGGCGGCCGGTGTGATCACCTGCGTCTGTGCAGCGCCCGCAGCAGCGGCGGCCACATCCACCGCGTTGGAGCGCGTGTCCTGCCCGGGCTGCGCCTCGTTGCCCGGGGTCTGCCCGACCAGCTGCTGCAACACCGGCAGCAATTGCTCGGCGCTGGCGTGCTGCAGCCGCACCACGCTGACATCGCCGCGACGTTCGGCACGCCCGTCCAGATCCACCGCGGTGCGCACCACCCGCTGCACCAGCGCCGGGTCGCCGCGCACGATCAGCGAATTGCTGCTTTCCACCGGCAACACCGACAGCACATTGCTGCGCTCGCCCCCCTGCCCGAACAGCGAGGTCAGCGTGCGCGCCAGTTCCTGCGCGGAGCTATTGCGCAAGCTCACCGTGTCGATCGCCGCGCGGTCGGTGTCGATCTGCGCGACCAGGCCGCGCACGCGGCGCAGGTTGTCGGCATAGTCGGCAATCAACAGGCTGTTGCCCTGCGGCATCGCCATGATCACGCCGCCGCGCCCGATCAACGGCTTGAGGATCTCCGCAGCGCTGCGCGCATCCACACGTTGCAGGGTGAACACCTGCGTGGCAAATCCCAGGTTGCCGCTGGCGGCGCTGGCCGGCTGCTGTGCAGCGGTATCGTCGGGAATGATGCGATAGGTCGATGGCCCGCTGGACACCGCGATCAAGCCATTGGCACGCAAGACCGCCAGCAGCATGCCGAGCAGATCCTGTTCCGACATCGCCTGCGCACGCGCCACGTTGACCGTGCCCTGCACGCGCGTGTCCACGATGAAGGTGATGCCGGTGGCACGCGACACATCCTGGATGAAAGCGCGCAGGTCCACATCCTGCAGGCGCACGGCCGGCGCATCGGCGGCATGCAGCGACAGCATCGGCACCGCCGGCAGGGCAAGCAACAACGTGGCCGAAAACAGCCATCTGGGGCGGGCAGCAGTCATTGCGGGCGCTTCAAGGTCATGGTGTGGGTCTGGCCGTCGCGGCGGTAGGTCAGCGTGGCCGCCTGGCCATCGCGCAGTTCGTCCTGCAGCTCGCGCAGGTGTTCGGCATCGAGCGTGCGGCCATTGAGTTGGGTGAGCACATCGCCCGGCGCCAGGCCGGCCTGGCGCAGCAGCGCACCATCGCCGCGCGGCATCACGGTGAAGCCACTGCCGTCTTCGCTTGCACGCAGGCCGGCGGTGGTGAGCAGTTGTTGCGGGTCGACGGCCGCCGCCGTGGCCGTGCCGGCCGCGGTGCCGACATTCGACGTCACCGCAGGTGCGCCGCCCGCTGCTGCGGGCGCGGCCGTTGCCGGCGATGTGGCCGCCGCAGACGCGGTGGATTCCACCAAGGCCAGACGTCGCACGCCGCTACCGGTACGCAGCAGCACGTGATCGCTCGCGATCGCCTGCACCGTCACCCCAGCCACTACGCCATCGCCGATGCGATACGCCCCCTGCCTGCCGTCGCCGCTGCTCAGGAACGCAGCCGCTTGCGCGCCACCCGCGCGTACGCCATGCAACACGATGCCGTCGCTATTCGCCTCCGCAACGCTGCGATAGAACACATCGCGGCGCAGTGCCGGCAATTCAGCCTGTGCAGGCGTGGCGACCTGAGTGGTGCCCAACGGCCCGATCGGGGCGATCACCAACCACATCACGCGCGCGCACTGCAACGCGAGCAAGGCCAGCAGCACGCAGGCCAGTGCACTGCGGCCGCGCGCCGACATCAGGGGTTTCAAGGAGGGCAAAGCGCGCTGCAAAGCGGACATCCGTCTCAGGATTGCGGTCGGATGACAGAATGCGGCAGCAATGTGTCAGTTCGAAGAAAGTGATGACACAGGCCGACACACGGCGACACAGACCCAGATGCAAACGCCCGCCATGCGAGGCAGGGCGGGCGTTTGCGATACCGGCAGCGGGCGTCGAATCAGAAGCGCGCTGTCACACTCAGGTCATACGTCACGCCGGGCTGGTACTCGTACAGGTCCACCCGATTGCTGCCCAGGCTCTGATATTCCTGGTACTTGGTCTTGAGCAGGTTGCGTGCGGCAAAGTTCAACGACAGCGTATTGCCCGACCACACCAGGCCCTTCTTGATCACCAGATCCAGCGAGGTGCCGGGCTTGTCGATGTAATCCGGTTGCCCCGGCCGGCCACGCGCGGACACCCGCTCGCCGACATAGTTGGCGATCAAGGTGGCCTGGCTATGGGTGCTCTCGCTTTCCACACCGATCTGCAGGTTGGCGATGTCATCGGACTGCCCCTGCAAGGCCGAGCCATCGCGGATGAACAAGGTCGCCTGCACCGGTGCGGTGAAGCCGAACGGCTGCACGGTGTCGCCATCGCTGGCACTCACCTCCGACTTGGTGCGCGTGTAGTTGCCGGACACGAACACCCGCTTGTCGCCCCACCAGTCGGCCGCGATCGGCAGGTCCAGATATTTCTTGGCCTCCAGCTCGATGCCGTACAAGGTGGCCTCGGGCGCATTGATGAAGCTCTGCACGATGCCGCCGCCGGGCGCATCGTTGACGATGGCTTCGATCGGCTTGTCGATGCTCTTGTAGAACGCGCCGACGGTGAAATACTCGCCCGGCTCGAAGAACCACTCGTACCGCGCATCCAGGTTGACCAGCTCGCTATCGACCAGGAACGGGTTGCCGAAGAACTGGCGATCGATATCCGGGTCCAGATACTGCTGCGGCGCCATCTCGCGGAACTGCGGGCGCGCGATGGTCTTGGACGCACCAAAGCGCAGCTGCTGGTTCTCGGCAAAGTTCCAGGTCACCGTGGCCGATGGCAGCGCGTAGCTGTTCTCCAGCGGTGCCACGCTGTCCTGGCGCACGCCAGTGAAGATGTCGTACGGATGCACCGCCTGGGTGGCGTCTTCGTAGCGCACACCGACGGTGGCGCGCAGGGTCGGCACGATCTCGCCCTCGGCCTGCAGATACGCCGCCTTGACCTTCAGGGTCGCATCGTACGCGGCCGCACCGAAGCTGCCGGTGGTCTCGCGCAGGCGCAGCAGATCGTTGCTGAGGTTGTAATCGGAGATCAGGTAATCCACACGCTGGAACTGGTTGTAGAACGGCAGCGGGCCGTCCAGCGCCAGGAAGCGGAACTCGCGGCTCCACGCGCTGCGATCGTTGTCCAGATAGGCCAGACCGCCCTTGACGGTGAAGTCGTGCTCGATCGGCAAACGCCAGGTCACATCCACCCCGCCGCTGGCCACCTTGTCGTCGACCTTGCTGAAGCGGGTGTAGTTCTGCACGCGCGAGGCATCGTGCGCCCAGTAGCCATCGAGCAACTCGTAGCGAATGCCGGTTTCGTACGGCACATCGCGGCTGGCATTGGCCACCGCTGCGCGCCATTCGATCTTGAGATCGTCGTACTCGCCGAACGCGTGCGTGCCGCGCAGCTGGTTGTTGATCAGCTGGCGCTCGTACCACTCGGTGTTGTCGTCACGCACATCGAAACCGGCCAGCTCATCGCGGCCGGCACGGCTGCGTGCCACCTTCAAAGCATCGTGCACATACAAGGTGGTCCAGCCGATGGTGTGGCGGCCGTACTCCCAGCCCAGGCCCAGCATGCCGTTGGTGCGCACGTTGTTGCGGGTGGTGGCGAAGTCGTAGTTGGAATTGAACTCGACCGTATCGCCGACAAAGATACCGTCCTGCTGCTTGCCGGTGCGCGTGCGCCACTCGTTGTCGTAACTGGCCACCGCGATGATGCCCAGCTTGGCCTCGCCCACGTCCATGCTGTAACCGGCACTGCCGCCGACATTGACGTCCGGGGCGATACTGTCCTTTTCCTGCAGCACATACAGGTTGGCGTCGTTCAAGCTGCGGCCGATACGGCGGATGTCCTCGCGCGAGAAACTGCCCAGATCCACGCGCCGGCCGCTCTGGATCGCATCGCGCAACGCGGCAGGCTGCTTGCGGGTGCCATCGTCGTAGCCCCATTCGTCATCGCCGGAGCCGTAATAGGTCAGGCCTTTTTCGCCGGTGCTGACGCTGTTGACGCCGCCACCCACGGTCAGCGACAGGAACGGTTTGTCCGGCACTGCCATTGATTGCAGATCGATCACGCCACCGCCGAATTCGCCCGGATAATCGGCCGAATAGGTTTTCTGCACGGTCACGCTGGCCAGCACATCGCTGGGGAACAGATCCAGCGGCACCACGCGCTGCATCGGCTCGGGGCTGGGTAACGGCGAGCCGTTGAACAGTGCCGACGAATAACGCTCGCCCAGGCCGCGCACATACACATACTTGCCGCGCGACAGGCTCAGCCCGGTGACACGCGTCAGTGCCACCGCCGCGCTGCTGTCGCCGGTGCGCTCCATGTCCTCACGGGTGACGAACGATGCCACCTCCGAGGTCTGCAGCATCGGTTCGGGAATGTACTCGCCGCGCACCACGACCTGGTCGAGTTGCTTGGGCGCACTGGTGGCGGTGCTGCTACTGCCGCTGGCAGAGCCGGCATCGGTGGTGGTCGACTGCGCCAGCGCAGCGCCGGAAAACAGCAAGGTGGAAATGGAAAGAGACAGGCCCGTCCGCGAGAGACGGGCGACAGCGGAGGTTCGCATCGTGGGAGCCCTGGCAACTGAAAGATGAAGCTGGACGCATCGCAAGGCAGCCGCGTGGGCTGCCTTGCGATGCTGTGCCTCAGCAGGGACGATCGGCGGTCAGGCCACAGGTCCAGCCCTGCCACCAGGTGTCGTTGGCATCGCGCACGCCACCGATGTAGTTCACCTGCTGGAAGAAGCTGCTCACCCCGTTCAAGCCCTGGAAGGCCGGCACGGCGCTTTCATTGGCGCCATTGACGAAGGTGTTCTGCAACGTGGACACGCCGTTGGCGACGTTGTTGGTGCCGGCCGCGAACTGGGTGGCCGCACGCGCGTCGCTGCCGAAGGCCGTCGGGCAGGCGAAGAACACCGAGTTGAAGGTCCCGAGCGTGTCGGCATCGGCCAGGCTGAAGCACACCAGGCCATCACCGCTGCCACCGGCCGGACGCGTGACGACCGAGTTGTAGAACGCGGCCTGCGTGCCCTGGTTGAGCATGATCGCCGCGCCGGCGCGCGCATTGCCCACGTAGGTGAAGTTGGCCACCTTCGGACGCGAATACGGCTGACGGCGCAGGCTGCTCCACTCGTTCATGCGGTCGCCGCCACCGGCGCGCTGCACCACGATGCCGAACTGCAGTGCGCCGTTCCAGCCGGCGTCGGTATCCAGCGAATCGTCGTCGGCGCCGGTGATCACGATGTGGCTGCCGTTGACGGTGCCACCGAACCATTCGATACCGTCGTCGGAGCTATTGTGGATCTGCACATGATCCAGGCGCGTGCCGCTGCCCACGCCGGCCAGGGTGATGCCCTGCAGCTCGTTGTTGGGCGAAATTTCGAAGCCCGAATACATCACCCGCAGGTAGCGCATGGAGCCGCTGTTGTCGGTGGCGCTGTTGCCACCGTAGAACGCGTTGGTGCCTTCCACCTGCGCCTGGCATTCCGGCGTACCGGAGACCGTGGTGCCCGGGCAGTTGTTGATGGCCGCACGGCCCAGCACCACGATGCCGCCCCACAAGCCGATGGTGTTGGCGCTGACCTGGCCCTCCAGCGCCTGGCGCGCGGTGAACACGATCGGTGCGGTGGCGCTGCCTTCGGCAAAGATCTGCGAACCGCGGTTGACCACGATGTAGTCGCTACCCGCCGAACCGAACAGGGTCACGCCCGGCTCGATGGTCAGGATGCCCTGCGTGCTGCCGGCGGCCGGTGCGATGGCGTTGCCGCCGCGGTCGGTGCCCACGTTGACGCGTCCGCTGATCGAATACGCCGTGCCCGCACGTGCCGGCACCACCAGGTTGCCGTTGATGGTGTCCGGCAGCTGGCAGGCGCGCAGCGTGTTGTTGGCGATGGTGCCGACGTTGGAGAAACCGGTCGGGCAATCGGCGGCCGGGCCGGTCGGTGCCGGAGCGGGCGTCGGTGCAGGCGTGGGCGCCGGGGTCGGTGCGGGAGCCGGCGTCGGTGCCGGCGGAAATGCGCCCTCGCCGGGCGAGGCGACACGATCGGCACCACCACCGCAGGCCGACAAGGCCAGCGCGGTACCAAAGGTCATGAGAAGTGTCTTACTGCTATTGCGAACGGACATGCGGCTGATCTCCAGGTCAAGGAAGGTCCGGTATGAAGAGGAGTCGTCAAGAATTGGTTGCGTTCCGCTCACTGCAGTGGCGAGCACGTTCAAGATCCCCGTCACTTTTATAGGGGCTGTCTGTTTCATTTGTCTTACGACGACACAATTGACACATGCCTGCCACACATTGACATGCACTGTAGGAGGATGACTCCGCCTCCCATCCCCGCTGCCCTGGGCGACTGGATCATTGCGCAGGCAATGGCCGGCCAGCCGCCCGAACAGGCGCTACAGCCGCTCCTGGATCAGGGCTGGAACGAACAGGACGCCATCGATGCAGTCGAGGCCCTGCTGCGCGACCACATCCACCAGCACGCGCAGACCCATGGCCTGCCGGTGCCGGTGCGCGTGCCGGCAGTGCTGCAGCACAACGATGCCTCGTTGCTGGACCTGGGCGATCGCCAGGTGCGCGTGCTGGTCAGCCTGTTGCTGCCGCGCGTGGTGGTGCTGGGCGATTTCCTGTCCGATGCCGAATGCGAGGCATTGATCGCACTGGCGCAGCCACGTCTGGCGCGTTCGCGCACGGTGGACAACGACAACGGCGCGCAGATCGTGCATGCCGCACGCACCAGCCACAGCATGTGCCTGCAGCTGGGGCAGGATGCGCTGTGCCAACGCATCGAAGCACGCATCGCCCGCCTGCTCGACTGGCCCGTGGACCACGGCGAAGGACTGCAGGTGTTGCGCTATGCCACCGGCGCCGAGTATCAACCGCACTACGATTACTTCGACCCTGCGGCCGCCGGCACGCCGGTGTTGCTCCAGGCCGGCGGCCAACGCGTCGCGTCGCTGGTGATGTATCTCAACACGCCGGAACGCGGCGGCGCCACGCGCTTTCCCGATGCGCACCTGGACGTTGCCGCCGTCAAAGGCAATGCGGTGTTCTTCAGCTACGACCGCCCGCATCCAATGACACGCAGCCTGCATGCCGGCGCACCGGTCCTGGCAGGCGAAAAGTGGGTGGCGACCAAGTGGCTACGCGAACGCGCGCTACGCATGCCCGGCTAACGCTCCGCAGAACACCGGCACCAGCGGCCGGCACGTACCGACGCGACTAGCCCCCCCTGCCGCCTGCCACCCAAGCCTGTTGCGCCGGGCCAGCCACACCTGGTCACCGGAGCTGCTGCCGGCCTCCAATCCTGCTGACCGCAGCCACGCTGAGCGCGGTGCGAAGCGCTCTGGCTGCCGCGATCCAGCCCCGGCAGCGCACGCGCACCGCGAGCACCCTGCAGCTCGGATCGAAGATTTGTCATTTATGTTATAATATTGCAAAAGATGCCACATTCGGTTTCCCACTTCGCATTGGTGCTGTCCGATCCATGAAGATCCACATTCTCGCGGCGGCCGTCGGCGCCGTTCTGCTGCTCCCTGAGGCACGCGCACAGTCGTCCGATTCGGCGCTGACGCTCGGCAAGGTCGATGTCCACCAGCATGGCGAAGGCCAACTCACCGCGCATCAGGTACTGACCTCGGTGGACGTGCTGGGGGCCGATCAGATCGAGGACAAGAACGTGTCCTATAGCTGGGAGCTGCTCGGGCAGATGCCCGGCATCCAGCTCACCGAAACCCGGCAAGGCGCCGAATCGGGCAAGGTCAGCTTTCGCGCCTTCAACGGCGAGGGTTACCTCAATGCGATCAAGACGCTGATCGACGGCATCCCCAGCAACGTCAACAGTGGCAACCAGCGCTTCATCGACATGCTGTTCCCGCTGGAAATCAATTACATCGAAGTGGTGCGCGGCACCAATGATCCGCGCTACGGCCTGCACAATATCGGCGGCAACATCAATTTCGGCACGCGCCAGGGCGGCAGTTACACCGACGCGCGCCTGACCTACGGCAGCTTCAACACCCGCGATGCGCAGCTGGCCGTGGGACGCGAACGCGACGGGTTTGCGCAGAACTATTTCGTCGGCGTGCAGGCTTCCGATGGCTACCGCGACCACGACACCTCCAGCAAGTATTCGTTGGGCGGCAAATGGTTCTACGGCAACCTCGACGACGGCATGCGCATTGGTCTGACCGCACGCGTCTATCACAACCAGGCCGACGAACCCGGCTTCATGACCGCAGCGGAAATGCAGGCAGACCGTCGCAGTTCGGACCTGCGCAACCGCAACGACGGCGACGACCGCGACATGCGCCAGTTCGGCGTCCATCTGGATCTGAAGCTGGCAGACGGGCTGTTTTTCGGCACCAAGCTTTACTCCAACCGCTATCACGACGACCGCCGGGTGACCTTCAGCGACCTGCCCACCGGCAATGCGCCACGCCAGCGCCGCATCTGGGACGAGACCCAGGTCGGCATGCTCAACACGCTGACCTGGCGCAGCAGCGACACGCTCACCCTGGAAGGCGGCATCAACTACGAGCATCAGGACAACGCCTACCGACGCGAGCGCTTCAGCTACGCCGAGCCCACTAATTTCAATGCCACGCCGGCACGCATCCAGAACGACGACCGCCATACCTTCGACAACTGGGGCGCCTACGTGCAGGCGATCTATCAGCCGACCGAGGCGCTGAAGATCGTGCCGGCCTACCGTGTGGACCGCTTCGACGGCGACACCCAACTGCCCGGCGGCGTTCGCGCGCCGCTGCAGCGCTATGGCACCATCGAGCAGCCCAAACTGAGCCTGGTCTACGCCTTCACCCCGACCACCAACGTCTATGCCAACTGGGGCCGCAGCTTCCAGGTGCTGACCGGGTCCACGGCGCCGGCTTACCTCACCGCCGGGCAGGCGGACGTCCGCCCGTCCACCAATACCGGCGTGGAGCTGGGCATGAAATTCAGCCCGTTCCAGGGCGGCCAGGCGCGCATTGCGGTGTGGCAACAGGATGCGGCCAACGAAGTCTCCAACATGCCCGCCACCGGCACCACCGTCACCCTGGGCAAGACACGCAGGCGTGGGGTGGATGCGCAGATCAATGCGCAGCTGGGCGACAGGTGGACGCTATGGGCATCGCACGCGTACCAGGAGGCAAAGATCGAACGCGACGACCGCGATGCCAGCGTGTCGCTGGTCGGCCGCGAAGTGGCCGCAACGCCGCGTTACATCAGCAACGTCGGCGTCGAGTACCGCCCGACCGCTGCGCTGCGCTTGGGAATGCAGGGCCGCGCGCAAGGCGACTACTATCTGGAGGAGCGCAACCTGGCCGGCAAATACGGCGGCTTCGCCACCCTGGATCTCACCGCCAGATACACCATCAATCCCGCCTGGAGCGTGGATCTGCAGGTCCGCAACGCCACCGGCCGCGAGTATGCCTACGTGTGGTACGACAGCTTCTTCTGGACGCAGGCGCAGCCGATGTTTTCGCCAGCGGCAGGGCGCCAGCTCTATCTTGGCCTGAACATGAAGCTGTAACCCGCGCATCCACAGGCTGCGATCGACGTCTCATCCGATGATGTACGCGTGGCTGCTACCCGATGCAGCCCTGCGCCGGATCCGGGACTCCACACGCTGCAGGCAGCTGCCACGACATCCCGCTACCCGCTACCGATACGTCAATGCGCCATCGCAAGTACACCGCCCGATAACGGCAGTGCCTGGCGCACACGCGCATTCGTACACGCATGCGCGCACGCAACTCAACCCCGCGCGAACAGGCGCTGGTCGATCCGCAACATCACAAGACACAACGGCGTCCACGCCAGGCACAGGCCTGCAGCAATGCCCAGCGTGTCGGCCAGCGCATCGTATGGGTCGGCGCTTCGGTTGGTGGTCAGTGCGCCTTGCGCGATCTCGATGCCAACGCCTAAAGCCACCAGACCGATGGCCGCACCAAGCTGCGCGCGGCGCGTGGCAAACAACTGCACCGCGCCCCAGCACAACAGCGCGAAGGTCAAAAAGTGCTCGGCCTTGTCGCTGTTATCCGGCAGCTCCGGAATCTCCGGCGGCGGCCCCAGGCAGACCGCGATCACCACCACGATCGCAGCGATCCACAACCCCACCCACAACCGCGGCCGATGAAACGGGCGCAGCGTCTGCGTCACAGCCGCCACGTGAGATCGCCCGCCAGGAATGCCGGCGCAAAATCGACGTCGCGCGCAAAACCCATCACCTGGAAGCGCTCACCCATTTCGCTGGGCAAGGTCAGCCGCTTGATCTGCTCGCGCAGCCGCATGCGCCCTACTTCGTCGGTGCGCGTGTCGGCCTGCGCCAACAACGCATCCAGGCCATTGCCGAGCAGAAAACTCGCCTGCGTGCAGTAGCCGGCCAATTCGAAACCGGCTCCGGTGCCGGCCTCGGCCAACGCGGTGAAGTCCACCGACGCAGTCAGATCCTGCAGGCCCGGCCAGCGATACAAATCCTCATGCATACGATGGCGATAGAACGCGCGCAGGGTGCCGTCTTCGCGCTGCGCACGATAGAACTCGCCACGCGGGTAACCGTAATCGACGAACAACATCGCGCCGCGCTTCAGACCGCCAGCCACCGCCTGGATCCAGTAAGGCAACTGCGGCAGCAGCTCGGAGCGATAACCATCGGCGAACGGCTGCTCCAGATAACGTTCCAGATGCCGCACTGCCGCGCCCAGCAAGGCATCGGCCGGCTGCTCACCGCGCGCGAATTGCTGCTGCGCATCCAGCACCACGGTTTCTTCATACACCTCGCCGTCGCGCAGCGTGAAGCGCGGCGTGGGCAATGCGTCGATCACTTCGTTGGCGAACAGCACCCCATCCCAATCGTCCGGGAACGGCCCGTCCAGCCACTCCACCAGATCGAAGACCGGCGGGATCAGGCTGCGCCCCAACCGCTCGCGCTGACGCTCGCGCAGGTCGGCACTGGGCTCCAGGATCGCGTAACGCTCCGGCAGCGCATCCAGCTCAAGCAGGCGCTTGAGCGTGACTTCGGCAAATGCACCGCTGCCGCCGCCCACTTCCAGCACGCGCGCCTGCGGCCCGAGCTGCTGCAGCACCGGTGCCAGCGCACCGGAGACGGTGGCCGCGAACAACGGCCCCAGCTCCGGTGCGGTGACGAAATCGCCAGCCTCGCCGAACTTGCTGGAGCCGGCGCTGTAATAGCCCAGACCCGGCGCGTATAACGCCAGCTCCATGAAACGCGAGAACGGAATCGCACCACCGGCGGCGGCGATCTCGGCGCGCAGATGCGCGGCCAGCCGGTCGCTATGCGCCAGGGCGTCCGGATCGGGAGTAGGAAGGTCGGCGTGCATGCGGGCACCGGTTGCGGGGACAATGCACAGGATAGCCGAGCCCTTTGCAACGCCGAGCGAGTACGCCATGACAGACAGTTCCAAGGTGGTGTTGATCACCGGTGCAGGTCGCCGGATTGGCGCGCAGATCGCCACCACGCTGCATGCGGCCGGCTACCGCGTCGCCCTGCATGCGCACCGCTCCGGCGCGGCGCTCGGCGCGCGCGTAGCGGAGCTGTGCGCCCTGCGCGCCGGTAGTGCACAGGCCCTGCACGCCGACCTGCGCCTGCCGGAGGCGCCGGCGCAGCTGGTCGCCGACTGCATCACCGCGTTCGGCCGCCTGGATGGCGTGGTCAACAATGCCTCCGCGTTCTACCCCACCGCGCTCGGCGCAGCGACAGCCGCGCAATGGGACGAGCTGTTCGCAGTCAATGCACGCGCACCGTTCTTCATCGCCCAGGCTGCCGCCGCGCAGCTGCGCCAGCACCGCGGCGCCATCGTCAACATCACCGACCTGCACGCGCAGCAGCCGATGCGCAATCACCCGCTGTACGGCGCGTCCAAGAGTGCGCTGGAAATGCTGACCCGCTCGCTCGCGCTGGAGCTGGCACCGGAGGTGCGCGTCAACGCGGTCGCGCCCGGCGCGATCCTGTGGCCGGAGGAGGGCAAATCCGCAGCGGCCAGGCAGGCGCTGCTCGCACGCACGCCGCTGGCCCGCATCGGCACGCCCGAGGAAATCGCCGAGGCGGTGCGCTGGCTGCTGGACGACGCCGGCTTCGTCACCGGCCACACCCTGCATGTGGACGGTGGCCGCCAGCTCAGTTGAGCTGCAATGGCGCTAGCGCGCCACATCCAGCGCCGGGGCCGCGTCCAGCGCCACCGTCATGAACGCAATGCCGTGCTGCGGGTGCGCCTGCCACAGCGCGGCCAGGGTCTGCCCGCTGAGCGGATCGACAAAGTCGGGTGCGATATCGGCCAGCGGCTTCAATACGAAGGCATGCTTGAGCTCGGGCCGCGGGATGCGCAGATGACCGGGGCCTTCGATGATGCAATCGCCGAAGAACACCACATCCACGTCCAGCGTGCGGTCGCTGAAACGCGGGCCGCTGCGATCGCGGCCGTGCGCATCTTCCAGCGCATGCAGCCAATGATCCAGCGCAGCCAGGTCCATGTCCGTGTCCAGCGCCACGGCGTTGTTGACGAAGTCCGGCCCGTCGAAGCCCACCGCCGGCGTGCGGTACGCCGGCGAGACGGCAAGCTGGCCGAAACGTGCGCGCAAGGCGTCGACGGCCAGGCGCAGGTAGTGGGTCGGCTGGACGTTGCTGCCGAGGCTGAGAAGCACGGTGGTCATGCGTTATTCGCGCATGCGGCCAGCGTGGGCGTCAACTGTTGCAATCGTGCCGCATCTGAGCCTGCCCGCCCGCAGCGCGCCAGACCCTGGCCTCAGGCCGCTTCCAGCGCATGCGCCACCGCGCGGAACACCCGGCGCATTTCCAGCGGTTTGCGCAGCACATGCACCGGGATGTCCGGCGGAAAATGCGAACGTTGCAGCGGCGCGCCGACATCCTCGAGCACGATCGCCGGGCCGTGGTAGCCCAGCTCCTGCATGCTCAACAACACGCTCACCGCCGAGAGCTGGATGATGTCGCTGTCGATGATCACCAGGTCCGGCATCGCGTGCTGCTGCACCAGTTGCAGCGCCGCCGCACCATCGGTGGCCAGCTGCGGTTGATAGCCCTGGCTGGACAAGGCATTGCCCAGTAGCGACAGGCGCGTGGCCTCGCCATCCACCAGCAGGATGCGCTGCCCATGCCCCAACGCCAGCGGCGGCTCGGTGTCGGCAATCGTCACCGCGGCCGCACGCATCGGCACGATCATGTCGAACCGCGTGCCCTCGCCCAGGCGGCTGTCGACCACGATGCTGCCGCCGTAGCTTTCGACGATGCGCTTGCAGGAAATCAGCCCCAGGCCGGTGCCATCGGCCTTGGTGGTGAAGAACGGACTGAACAGGCGTGCGCGGGTATCCTCGTTCATGCCCACGCCGGTGTCGGCCACGCTCATGCGCACGCGCGTGCCGTCGTGGCGATCGGCCGACAGGGTCAGCATCCCGCCGCCCGGCATCGCCTGGATCGCATTCAGGCCCAGGTTGAGCAGGCATTGCTGCAACTCGGTGTAGTTGGCCTCGATGGTCAGATCCAGCGGAATCGTGTCCATCTGCAGGCGCACGCCGTCGGGCAGGCTGCTCTTGAGCAACATCTGCACCGCCTGGAACAGGCTGGCGATCGACACCTGCTCGCGCGGCTTGTTGGAGCCACGCACGAACGAGAGCATCGACTCGGCCATCTCGTGCCCGCGCCGGCCGCACTCGGCCACCACGTTGGCCAGCTGGCGCAGCTGCGGATCGTCGGTGCGTCCGGCCAGCAGGTCGGGCACGATCAGCAACGGCTGCAGGATGTTGCGCAGGTCGTGGCTCAACCCGGCCGCCAGCATTGCCAGGCTTTCCAGCCGTTGCGCGCGCATCAGCTCGCTCTCCACGCGCTGGCGTTCCAGGTCGGCGCGCGCCTCGCGGATCGCACGGATCACCGCGCTCGGCAGACGGGTCGGGTTGTGCTTGATGATGTAGTCGTTGGCGCCGTCCTGCAGCGCCTTGACCGCGGTCTCCTCGCCCATGGTGCCGGAGACGAAAATGAAGGGCGTGGCGCCGCTCTGGCGCACCAGGCGCAGCGCCTGATGGCCGGAAAAACCGGGCATGCTCAGGTCCGACAGCACGATGTCCGGCTGGAATTCATCCAGTGCGGCACGCAGCGACGGCTCGCTGTCCACCCGCTCGAACGCCGCATCCAGCCCGGCATCGAGCAGCTGATCGGACAACAGCTCGGCGTCTTCCGGTGAATCTTCCACCAGAAGGATCTTCAGCTGCTCCAGTTTGCCCCCCTCTTGCAGCATGGGTCAGTCCAGCTCCGGTGCCTGATTGATGACCGCCCAGAAGGTGCCGAGCGTCTTGACTGCGTTGAAGAACTGATCCACGTCCACCGGCTTGACCACGTAGGCATTCACACCCAGGTCCCAGCTGCGGGCCAGGTCGCTCTCCTCGCGCGAGGACGACAGGATCACCACCGGCAGGCGCTTGAGCGACTCCTCGCTGCGGATCTGCTTGAGCACTTCCAGCCCGTCCAGGCGCGGCATCTTGATGTCCAGCAGCAACACCGCCGGCAGGCCTTCCTCGCGATCGGCGAAGATGCCCCGACGCAACAGGTAGTCCATGGTCTCCACGCCGTCCTCGACGTGCACGATGGGATTGGCCAGGCGGGCTTCGCGCAGGGCATCGACGGCCATTTCCGCATCGGCCGGGCTGTCTTCTGCCAGAAGAATGGTACGGATGGCGGTCATACATTGAACTCTTGGTTGGGCGCTTCAAGCGCAGGAGGAAGCACAAAATAGAACGTGGCGCCTTCGTCGACCGCGCCTTCGGCCCAGACCCGGCCTCCGTGACGCGTCAGCACACGCCGCACGCTGGCCAGGCCGATACCGGTCCCGGGATATTCGCTGGCCTTGTGCAGGCGCTGGAACACGCCGAACAACTTGGCGCTGTATTCCATGTCGAAGCCGGCGCCATTGTCGCGCACGCTGAACTGGTGGCCGCCGTCGGCCATCGGCGTATAGGTGACCTCGATCCTGGCCACCTCGCGCTTGGTACTGTATTTCACGGCGTTGCCGAGCAGGTTCATCCACAGCTGGCGCATCATGTTCTCGTCGGCCACCAGCACCGGCAACGGCGCGATATGCCAGTCCACACGGTGGCCGGTGTTCTCGCTCTGTACGTTGGAATCCAGGATCGCGCGGGTTTCCGACACCAGCGACTGCATGTCCACCGCCTGCAACCGCAGCGCGCTGCGGCCCAGGCGCGAGTACACCAGCAGATCGTCGATCAGCGACGCCATGCGCCGCGCCGAGCTGCTGATCACTTCCATGTAGTGACGCGATTTCTCGTCCGCCGCATCGCCCAGGTGGCGCGCCAGCTTGTCGGAGAATCCGGCCACATGGCGCAGCGGCGCGCGCAGATCGTGCGAGACCGAATAGCTGAAGGCTTCCAGCTCGCGATTGACCTCCGACACCTGCTCCACCTTGCCTTCCATCTGCCGGTTGAGCTCCTGGATGCGCAGCTGCGAGGCCTTCTGCAGGCTGATGTCGCTGACCGTCATCAGCACCACGTCTTCGTCGCTGGTGTCCGGCAGCGGCATGCGCCGCGCGTTGATCAGCATGGTGCGCTGCACGCCATCGGCGGCGCGCTGCTCGTGTTCGTAGTCCCACAACTCGCGGCCGCGCAGCAACACGTCGGCCAGCCGCTGATGGATCTGCGCATCGCGCCAGACGCCATCGCCCACGTCCTCCAGCGGCATCGATTCGTTGCCGCGCTCGTCCAGCCCGTACAACTCGGCAAACGCCGGGTTGTGCAGCAGGATGCGCTGGCCGGAATCCAGCAGCACGATCGGCTCGCGCACGGTCTGCAGCACCGACGACGCGCGGCCGTTGGCGCGCAGGTATTCCTGCTCGGCGGCCAGGCGGCGACGGATCTGCCGCTGCAGCAACCAGGTCACCGTGCCCAGCAGCAGCAACTGCACCACCAGCGTGCCCCAGCTCAACACCGCGTAATGCGTGCGTTCGGTGTCGGCGCGCGCATTGCGCAACTCCAGCAGCTTGCCCTCGGCGTCCTGCAACTCGTCGATCAGCACGCGGATCGGGTTGTTCAGGGTCATGTCGTTGATCAGCAGACGGATCTGCTCCGGCGCGGTGGTCACCGCAATCCGCTCGGCCAGCAACAGGCGCCGCTCGATGGTGCTCTGGATACGCCCCATCCGCACCTGCTGTGCGGGGTTGTCCTTGGTCAGCACGATCAGCCGCTGCACCGCCGCGAGCGACTCGCGCCGGCCGCGCCGCATGCGCTCCAGCAGGGCCGGGCGCTGCACGCCATGCGAGCGCATCAAGGCCGCAGATTCGGTATCGCGCATCGCCGCTTCCAGGCGCTGGGCGGTCTCCTGCACCTCCTGGCTATGCGACACCCACACCGCGGCCTGGTTGGCGTTGTGCGCCATCTGCTGCAGCAGCAGCGACGGCACCACCACAATCAGAAACACGGCAACCGCCAGTAATGGCAGGCGCCAGCGATCCCATCTGTCTTCTTGGACCGTTGTCTGCATTGCTAGGTCTGTATCCGCTCGCTGCCAAGGCCCCGAAGGCAAGTCGGCATTGTCTCCGATCAGGCCCAGGATGAGATTAACGATTCAGCCTGATCACTCCCACGGCGACATAGCTGAATGGGCATATCATAAGTGCAGTAAACGTGAAAATGGCGCGAGCGCCCGGCCGCCCGTCGGCGTGCCCGTCTTGCGCGCAGGCAACAAAAAAGGCGCACCCCATGGAGTGCGCCTTGTGCTCGGTTCAGCCGCCTCGCCTCGGCTGGCCCGGCATTCGCTACCGCTGCAGTTACATCTTTGCAGCGATGACCTTCAGGCCGGTGGACTTGACGCTCTTGACGCCTTCAATGCCCTTGGCAACTGCCACGGCCTTGTCGTGCTCGGCCTTGGTGGCAACCGTGCCGGTCAGGGTGACGATGCCGTTCTTGGTCTCGACCTTGACGTCGGTGCCCGACACATTGTCGGTGGCCAGCAGATCGGCCTTCACCTTGGTGGTGATCCAGGTGTCGGTCACCGGCTTCTTGGATTCGTTCATGTTGTCGGCAGCGTGATCCTTGTGCGCGGCGTGCTCCTGCGGCGCAGCGAATGCCTGCGAGGCACCCAGCGTCAGACCGAGCGACAGCGCCAGGGCCAGCAACTTGCGTGCATGTGTGATGTTCTTCATCGGATGTACCCTCCTGTGAATGTGGCCGCAGTCTGCAGTGGCGCTCGTCGTGCACACGTGACTGCCGGATGCAGGGGTTGTGAACCCGGCGCACACGGGTGGGTGCAATACCATGCAGGCCTCCTCCGTCGTTGCGATGAACCGTTTTCAATGCCTAAACCGTTCAATCTGGCCGTCGTCGGCTATGGCTATGTCGGCCGCACCTTCCATGCCCCGCTGATCGCCGGCACCCCCGGTCTGGCCCTGCACAGCGTGGTGTCGTCCAAGCCGCAGCAGGTGCAGGCCGACTTTCCCGATGTCGCCGTGCTGGCCGATCTGGAAACGGCACTTGCCGATCCGGCGCTGGATGCGGTGGTGCTGGCCACCCCCAACCAGACCCACGCACCGTTCGCGTTGCAGGCCCTGGCCGCCGGCAAGCATGTACTGGTGGACAAACCTTTTGCACTGGACGCCGCACAGGCGCGCGAAGTGGTCGCTGCGGCGGCGGCGGCCGGGCGCATCGTCAGCGTGTTCCAGAACCGGCGCTGGGATGCGGACTTCCTCACCGTGCGCCGGCTGATCGACGAAGGCCAGTTGGGCGAGGTGGTGGAATTCCATTCTCACTTCGACCGCTTCCGGCCGCAGGTGCGCGACCGCTGGCGCGAAAGCGATATCCCCGGCGCCGGTCTCTGGTACGACCTGGGGCCGCATCTGCTCGATCAGGCGCTGCAGCTGTTCGGTACGCCACAGGCGATCGGCGCGGACCTGCAGCGCCAGCGCAACCAGGCACGCAGCGACGACTACTTCCACGTCACCCTGCGTTACCCGCGGCTGCGCGTGATCCTGCACGCCGGCTCGCTGGTGGCCGACAGCGGCCTGCGCTTTGCCGTGCACGGCACTCGTGGCAGTTACCTCAAGCATGGGCTGGATACCCAGGAAGACCAGCTGCGCGCCGGGCGCCGCCCCGGTACCGCCGGTTGGGGCGTGGACCCGCTTCCGGGCACGCTGACCCGCGTCGACGACGAAGGCCGCGTGCATACCCATCAACCCGACACCACGCCGGGCGACTACCGCCAGTGCTACGCCGCGTTTCGCGATGCCCTGGCGGGCGCCGGACCGGCACCGGTCAGCACTGCCGACGCGGTGCAGGTGATGGAGCTGCTGGAGCTGGCACAACGCAGCGCCGCCTCGGGCCAGGTGCAATGGCTGGAAGGCGCGAACGCGGCTTCACGCGACTGATGCACGGCCGGGCGCCGGTGCAGGCGCCCAGCCGACATTTGGCATCGGCAATGGCGCGCTCGCGTTCTGCGCTGCCACGCCCGGGCACTGCATCGATGCGCACTGCCATCAGTCAGCGGGCACGCCGGCAGTCGCCAGACACAGACGCGATGGAACAGACCTGCACTGCGCGCCATGCAGGCGCGCAGGAATCGGCATCGCTCAGACGTCCTTGCTGCCGATCGTCGGCGCGGCTTCCGTGGTGGTCTTGACCGCATGACCACCGAACTGGTTGCGCATTGCGGCCAGCAGCTTGTCGGTGAACGAATCCTTGTCGCGCGAGCGCAGCCGCTCCATCAGCGACAAGGTGATGATCGGCGCCGACACTTCCAGGTCGATCGCCTCGGCCACCGTCCAGCGCCCTTCGCCCGAATCGGCCACGAACGGTGCGATACCGGCCATGGTCGGATTGTGCGCCAGCGCATCGGCGGTGAGATCCAGCAACCACGAACGCACCACGCTGCCATCGCGCCAGATCTCGGCGACCTGGTGCAGGTCCAGCGCAAAGTCGGTCTTGTGCTGCATCAGCGCAAAGCCCTCGGCATAGGCCTGCATCATTCCGTACTCGATGCCGTTGTGGACCATCTTGGTGAAGTGGCCGGCGCCGCTCGGGCCAACGCGGCCCCAGCCCTTGTCCGCTGCCGGCGCCAGCGTGGCCAGGACCGGATGCAGCGTGGTCACCGCCGCTTCGTCGCCGCCGACCATCAGGCTGTAGCCTTCCTGCAGGCCCCAGACGCCGCCGCTGGTGCCGCAATCGACAAAGGCGATCCCACTGGCATGCAGCAGCGCGGCGCGGCGTTGCGAATCCTTGTAGTACGAATTGCCGCCGTCGATGACGATGTCGCCGGCCTGCAACAGCGGCAGCAGCTGCGCCAGGGTGTCGTCGACGATCTTGCCCGCCGGCACCATCAACCACACCACGCGCGGGCTCGGCAGCGCGGACACCAGCGCGGCCAGCGCATCGGCAGTGACAATGCCCTTGGCCTGTGCACTGCTACGCGCAGCTTCGCCCGGATCGTAGCCATGCACGCGGTGTCCGCCGTGCACCAGGCGCTCGGCCATGTTGGCGCCCATGCGGCCCAAACCCACCATACCCAGTTCCATATTCGCTCCTCATGATCTGATCAGTGCAGGGTGCCACGCCCGGCGTACGCTGGCGTGGCGGAATTCTCAATGGATTGTTCCGCCGCGGTGCCGGCGCCGCACTGTTGCAGCTGCCAGTCGATCCAACGCCAGTACAAGGTGCTGCGCAGATTGTGCAGGGTCAGGTCGATGGCATACGGCGTGCGCGGATTGCGATCGAGCAGGCGCGCCACGTGGTACCCGATCGGCTTGATGCCCTTGGGATGCACGTACACCAGAAAGCCCTGGTAGAACGGGTCATCCAGCAGGCCTTGTAGCGTTTGCAGGTGTGCCTGCTGCTGCGGATCGAGCGTGGCACGCAACGCGGCATCGCGCTCGTATAGCAGCCGCTCGAAGCGACGCTTGCCCGGCCCGCGCAGCTCCCTGGCCAGCTCCCATATCTGCCGGTTGCGCGCGTCGTAATGCGCGAAGCCGCCGTGCTGCGCCAGCGCCTGCGCCGCCGCATCACTGACGTCCACCACCACGAAGTTTTCGGCCTGGTTGTGGATGTCGTCCAGAAACGACTTGTCGAACACATGCGCGATAAACCCCGGCGCGCCGACAAATGCCTGCCGCCCCAGCTGCGCGGTCCTGGCCGCCTTGCCGTCGGCGAAGAACTCGCCGGCATGCGCGCCCAGCAGGATGCTGTCGGTGTTGTGCAAGGTCAGAAACGTGCCGATCGACAACTCGCCCGAGGTGAACACCTGATCGAATCCGGCATCGCCATACAACTCGCGCTGGGTGGCCAGCTGGGCCACCTGCCGCCCCACCCCGCATTCGGAACGCACCTGGCCGCGATAGAACGCATCCAGCGCCTGCGCATTGCTGCCGCGCGGTTGATAGCCGCGCCCGAAACTGCGAAAGCCGCTCCAGCCCTGCGAGGCCGCGCCACGCCAGCCGAATCCGATCCAGCCCAGCTGCAGCGCCGAAAACCGGTAGCCCGGGTTGTCCTGTAGCTGCGTGGTGGCACGCCGCGTCGCCGCACCGAGTTCGAACGCGTATGCGCATTGGGTGGCGCTGTCGTCCAGCAAGGCCTTGAGCGCGGCGCCGCGTTGCTGCGCGTTCCAGCTGGCCGGCAGCGTCAGCTGCAGATCGCCGGCCGCACGCGCCTGCGCAAGCGAACCGCGCGTACACGGCTCGCCGCGCTGGATCACCGGCGCACCCACTGCGGCGCTGCGAATGCTCCAGCCCAGCTTCTGCAGCAAGGCATCCACACAGTCAACGGACGCCTTGCGTGCGGTCTCGCTCGGCGCGGCCGCGGCAGCCTGCAACAGCTGCACACCGAGCAGCGCCATCGCGCATAGACGCACGGAGAGGCGGCGGCGCGGTCGGTGCGGCGCGAATACTGATACTGACGCAGGCCGCATCACTCCCGTCCACCGCTGCGGGCGGGGCTTCTGGAACGCACTCATCGGTACAAGGTGGTGTAGATCGGCAGCAAGCTGCTGCATCCTCAGACATAGAAAGCCCCGGCAGGACCGGGGCTCGTAGGATTCACTGCATCAGGTTCAGCGGCGTTCGCAGACGCGCTCGACCTGACGGTTACCGTTGGCTTGCTGGCGGTTGCCCTGGATGGTTCGGCCCGCTGCGCCGCCGGCAACTGCACCGGCCACGGTTGCCAGCTTCTTGCCGTTGCCGCCACCAACCTGGTTGCCGAGCAGGCCACCAATGGCCGCGCCGGCAACTGTCCCGCCGATGCGATTGGGATCGGTCGAGTTCTTCTGCACTTCGACATTGCGGCAGCGCACGCGCGTGCCATCGCCGAACTTGCGGCCCTCATCTGCTTCGGTGTAACGCTGCTGGTACGAACGCGTCTGCGCCTGCGCCAGTGTGCTGGTTGCCATCAACGCGATCAGGGACATACCCACGAGGGAATTGCGCATCTTCATCGTCTGTCTCCATCTCGCCCCTTGGCGAGTCATGGCTGCACTTTCGCCACTTGGTCGAGAACGCGACGTGAAGCGTGCAACCGGCTATTCAGGCTCTGGAGCAGAGCCTGAATCGCTTCGTCACGGTTGGCTTGCTGGCTCGGTTTGCGGCAGCTTGGCTGGTGTCGGCGGTGGGTCCTGCGCCTCCACCGGCAATGGCGCCACCGGCGGCTGTGCGACAGGCGTTGCAGCAGGTTGCGGCGCAGCTGTAGTGGGCGTGGCCGGTGGAGTGGCTGCCTCGCTGGCCTGAGTGGCCGCAGGCACCGGAGCCGATGACATCGCATGCGGTGGCGGTGACGGAGCAACAGGTGCAGGCACCGCTTCGGTCACCTTGGGCAGGTACGAATTCAGACGGTCGAAGAAGCGTTTGTAGAAGGCCGCGTCCTGCACCGTGGTGCTGGACACGCGCACCAGCGAATCGCCGCTGCTGCCGACCGGCAACGACAACGAACCGAGCACGCCCACGCCGACGCTGGCCGAGGTCGAACTCTTCTTCAGCGCGTAACGGTCCTGCAATGCGCTGACGAACACCTGCGCCTTGCCGCCGTCCTGCGTGGCGCAGGAAATGCGCAGATTGAGTTGTTCGCTCTGGTCGGCTTCCTTGAGCTGGAAGTTCTTGCTGCCTTCCACCGCAGCGGCATCGGCACGCGTCACCGCATAGCCCTGGCTCAACAACACCCGGCGCGCGGCCTCGCAGGCCTGCGGCGAGGTGGAGGCCACACTGCGCGAGTAGGTGTCGTCGGAATTGAACGACTCACGCATCAGCATGGTGTCGCCCTTGCTGCCACCGCAACCAGCCAGGGTTGCCAGCGCGCCAAGCAGGGCACCGCGCGCAATCAGGGAAGAACAAGACATGGAGACATTCCGGCATCCAAAACCGGCACAGAGCATAGCCGCAACCGGTGTGCGCGCGGCGTCGCGTGGCCGATCAGGGCAACGGCGGTTCATCCGCTGGCAGTTGCAGGTCCAGCTGCAGGCGGCTGCCGTCTGCGCCAATGCGCTCGGCGCGCAGATAGTGGTGCGCACGCACCGCCGCCAGCGCGACCGGCGCCCGGCACGGCTCGCCCCACAGGCTCAAGGCGAATCCCTGCGCCTGCAGCC
Source organism: Xanthomonas sp. NCPPB 2864 (assembly GCF_056675615.1). NCBI lineage: Bacteria > Pseudomonadati > Pseudomonadota > Gammaproteobacteria > Lysobacterales > Lysobacteraceae > Xanthomonas > Xanthomonas sp. NCPPB 2864. Next base: position 334,844 of record NZ_JBWWVS010000002.1, on the reverse strand, counting down.
AGACGGTGAGGCGGTCCCAGAGCGGCTGCTCGGCCTGCAGGATCAGGTCCAGATCCGCCGGCCCCTCCGGCACCGACTCGGGCGCCTGCAGCCAGCGCGCGTAGCTGCCGTGCACCTGCACCGGCAGGCCGTCTGCGCGTAGCGCCTGCAGCAGCAGCGCTGCCTGCTGCAGGTCCAACTGCGCACGGCAGTGCTGGAAGATCAACGCGTACTCGTGGCTGCGATTGCTGTGCGTGCCTGCAGGCGCCAGCGCTGCGCCCGGCCGCCGGTAGCACAGCACCCGCTCCTCGCGCAGGGTGAACAGGCTGGCAAGGATCCGCCCCAGATCCCACGCCTGCGGAATCACCCGCCCGCCGACGACGACGTTTTCCACCATCGCCACACCGAAGCCATCCGCTCGCATCCGCTTGCGCAAGGCATGCAATACCGCCCGCATGCCGGACAGGTAGCCTGCGTAGTCGGCGCTGGCATACAACTGCCCCGGCAATGCCGCACCGTGCCAGTGGCAACCGAAATACGGCACGTTGGTCAGGCACAGATCGACCGCCGCAGCGGGCGCGGTGTCGACCAGCGTGCCGACCACGACCGGCGCCTGCACGCCGTGCCGCTGCAGGCGCGTGCGTGCCAGTTGCGCACGTGCGGCATCGATCTCCATGCCATGCGCGCCACGCCCTTCCAGCGTCGCCGCCAGCAGCGTGCTGCCGAATCCACAGAACGGATCGAACACCTGTGCACCCGGCACGCTGAAGTGCCGCACGAACGGGCGCATTTGATTCACCCAGCCGCAGTCGCGCCCGCCAAGCGGGTCGGCTGCGCGCAGATCCTCGGGCAGTGCCCAGGATGGCTCATCCGGCGCCGGCGTCCACCAGCTGCGCTGGTCGAGCTCATCCATCGCCCGGCTCCCACAGCACATCGGCATCCGGGTCCCAGCCCGCGCACAGGCGGCCATTGGCGAAGAACACCAGCTTGTAGAGGTCGCCGGTGGCGTGGCGTGCGTGCATGGCCGCGTAGTCGGCGCTTTCGAACACCACTTCCAGGCCGTCCTCGCTGCGCATGCGCAGATTCCAGAAGTAATAACCCTCGGTCATGCCGTCGGCTTGCCAATGCGACCACCACGGCTGCTGCATGCAGTCCGCCAACAGGCTTTCCATGCCGATGCGATGCTGCGCGATATAGCGCCAGGTGCCATTGTTGCGGTACGCATCGTCCAGACGCGACAACTCGCGGAAGATCACCTGCGTGGCGCCACAGCGACGCGCCCACGCGATGTACTGCGCCACGCCATCGGCACAGTCCACGCCGCCCCGCTGCACGATGCAGACCAGCCGCACCGGCAGGCGCGCTGCGATGCGTTGCGCCGTCCGCGCGAAAATGGCCGCATCGGCAATGGGCTCGTCTGGACGAAAGCGCATGATCGCGTCGTTGCCGGCCTGCAGCGGGTGGTGACGCGACAGCTCGATCCACGACAGGCCGAAGTCGACCAGGGCATCGAGCAACTGTGCCCCCTGCGCGCGCGCCAGGCCCGCACCATTGCTGTACAGCACACGCTGCTCCACGCACGGGCCGTCGGGCGTCGTCGCCAGGGTCTGCAGCAAGGCCTGCAACCAGTCCGGGTCGTCGGTCATCTCCAGGCCGGACAAGGAATACGACAACGGCACCCCGTGCAGCAGCTGCAACGCAGCGCGCAACTGCGCAAAGTAGTCCGGCCCTGGCCGCAACATCGCTGCCGCCGGGCCACCACGGTGTTGACGCAGGTTTTCCGAACAGAAGCCGCAGCGCGCCGAACATGGCCGTACCGAGGCATACGGGGTCAAGGTGATCGGCAACGCTGCCCGATACGCGCGCGCGCCGATGCGCAATGCATGCCATCGGCTGCTCTCGTCCTGTTGCGGCACACGCCGCCGCAGGCTGGGCGCGGCGGCGCGCAACCCGGCCAACAGCGGCGATGCAGACAGCAACGAGTCGTCGTCGAAGGAGGCGTACATGCCGCTAGCCGCGCGGCGAACGTCAGCGGCGCGCGGCGTCGGCACGTGCGCGCACCTGCTCCAGGGTCCACTCCTGCTGCATGACGCCGTTCTCCCACACCGTCACCAGCGCATCTTCGCTGTCGGCATGCGCGTCGACTTCATCCAGCAACGCGCTGCGATAGCTGCCATCGGCACGGTCGCGCAGCAGGGTCAGCCGACCGCGCTTGCTCTGCTTGCCCTTGTCGGTGATCGGGTCCTTGTAGACATCGATCCATTGCCCGTCCACGCGCACGGCCGAGCACTTCAACGCGAACTTCTGGGTGTCGCGATCCACCTTCTGCAACAGCGCACCGCCCATGCCGAAGGCGACGTTGTCGGCGGCATAGCCGGCAGTAGTGATGCGTTCGAGAATCGCGCGCAGCGACTGCGGGTTGATGCCATCGCCCTGGATCACGCGCACATGGTTGAGCACCTTGTAGCCCTTGCCATTGCGCTGATGGCCGAACGCCTCGTCCAGCAGCAGCAGGCATTGCTCGACCACATCCACCGGGTCGCCCGAATCCGGACGGATCACCACCGTCGCACCGGAGGCAATCACCTCCTCGCGCAAGGTGGTGCCCCAATGCTCGCGGATCGCGCGGTAGATGTCGTAGCTGTCCGATACCACCGCCACCAGCGAACCGGGGCGCGCGAACTGCGCCAGCATGTTGCGGTACGCATCGGCCTCGCGCTCGCGGCCCCAGCTGGTGATGGTGCTGTGCTCGGCAGCGGGAATCGAATAGCCGGCTACCGGCGTGTGGTAATGCGCACGCGCCAGCAGCAACGCCGACAAGGTATCGGTGCCGAGGAAGTTCACCAGATGCGCGGCACCGCCCAGCGCGGCCGAACCAAGGCTGGACACCCCACGCGCGCCGAAGTCATGCAGCTTGAACGGCAACTGCCCTTCCGGATCGTCGCTGGTGCGCTGCAGGTAATCGCGTACCACCTGCTTCACCTGCCAGCTCACCGTTGCCACCGTCACCGGGTACCACACGCGCAACAGCAGCGTTTCCAGGTACGACGGCACCCAGAACGCCTTGGGATCGGTGGATTCGATCGTCATCAACACATTGTGCGTGGGCACGACCGTGCCTTCGGGCACGGCACGGATGCGGATCGGCAGTTGCCCGCCGAGACGATCGACGATGTCACGCCAGCCGGCCTCGTTGAACGGCTCGCCATGCGCGGCCAGCAAGGCCTTCGCATCGTCGATGTCGGCATGCGTCACCGGCCGGTTGATGGCCTCTTTCAGGATCGACTGCAGGCCGAAGAACACGGTCTGGTCATAGACGCCACCGCGCGATTCGACATAGAAAAACGCCGCATCGGTGCCGGGTGGATACTGCAGCCAGTGGCTGGCCTTGTAGCTGTCGGTGTTGAGCAGCAGGTTATCGAGGTAATGCATGACGGAAGCTCCTTCGCGTCGAATGAACCAGCGGTCTGTCCGCCGGCGGGGAGGCTACGGTTCAAGCCGATCTTGGATTGCGCGCGGACGCATTTGGTGGATGACGGCACGCAATCGTTGTCGGCCTCAGCCGCGACCCAGGAAGAATTCGAGGATATGCAGATGATCTTCGTACAGGCGCGGGCCCATCGCCATGACTTCGGCAAGCGGAATCCAGCGCGCCTTGTCGGCATCGTCGCCGCCGCGTACCGCGGGCAACTCACCGGCCGGAAATTCGAAATGGAATGCATGGGTGATGGTGCGCCCGCGCAGGCTGCGCTCGGGGTGGTCGAACACCTGGCGCCCGCGCAACGAGCCCTTGAGCACCGGCACCGGCACCTTCAGCCGTGTTTCCTCGCGCAGCTCGCGCAGGCAGCCGTCCAGCAGCCCTTCGTCCTGGCCGACGAAACCGCCCGGCAATGCCCACAAGCCCTTGCCCGGCTCGGCGCGACGACGCACCAACAGCACGTGGCCCGAATGCACCACCACCGCATCGGTAGTGACGAAGGTCGGCGGATACGGCGCATCCTTCCAGGCGGCGCGATACTGCTCGATGAAACGGTATTCGGCCACCAGCTGCGCGTAGCTCGGCGAGTTGCGCCGGAACGCTTCCAGCATGTCGTACACCGGCGCCGGCACATTGCCGCGCAGCATCAGCAACCCACCGTGGAAACCGATCTCGCCGGCCTCGAACAGATAGCGGCGCAACTCGGTGGCCGACAGCGTGGCGGTATGTTGCACATCTTCCAGCGGCCACTGCGGAAACTCGCGCAAGTAGTAGCTGCTGGCGTCCTTGTCCATGCCGATCAGGCCGATGCGCGCATCGAGCGTGCCGCCATCGGCCTGTACGGCCTCGGCGACCTGGCGCTGCACCTCGGCAATCCACAGGCTTTCGTTGTACAGATGGTCGCGCAACGGGCGCAGGATCAGCCGCTGGCTCTCGCCCGGCAACGCGGACTCGATCATCACCGCACGTTCGGCGACGGTCCACGGATTACGAATGGTGCGAGGCGTATCGGCAGAGCCGATCAACACGATGAGCTTGTTCGCCTTGCCCAGCGCGTGGCGGGCGACGGCGGCGTGGCCGTTGTGAAAGGGCTCGAAACGCCCGATAAACACGAGATAGTCGTACTGCGGTGCCATGAGAATCCCTCACGGTTGAGTAGGCAGCCAGCGGTCTATCCGATGGCTTGGTGCAAATGCTACGCCGATGTGCGACGACGTCAAGCGTGTGCAGCGTGGCGATGACATTTCGGTCATGCATGCCGATTAGACTCGCCGATTGGTCCTTGAGGAATCCGCCTGCATGTCACGCCTGTCCGTTCGCGCCATCTCACGTTTCCTGTTTGCCGCACTCGCGCTGCTGTGCATCGCCTTGCCTGCGTTGTCTGCACCTGCGCCTGCGCCTTTGCGGGTGATGTCGTTCAATGTGCGCGTGCCGGTGGATACCGATGGCGACAAGCGTTGGAGCGTGCGCCGTACGGCGATGGCGGCATTGGTCGAACAAGCGCACCCGGTTGTCTTCGGCACGCAGGAATTGGTGCAGGAGCAGGCGCAATATCTGGCTGCGCAATTGCCTGATTACCGCTGGTTCGGCAAGGGCCGCCGCGGCGACGACAGCGACGAGCACATGGGCGTGTTCTACGACAGCCGCGCGTTGTCGGTGGTGGAATCGGGCGACTTCTGGCTGTCGGAAACGCCACAGGTCCCCGGCAGCAGCAGTTGGAACACCGACCTGCCGCGCATGGTGACCTGGGCCCTGTTCGAGCGTCGCAGCGACAAGCGCCGCTTCTATCTGCTCAACACGCACTTCGCCCACCGCGACCAGGACGAGGCCGCCCGAGAGCACAGCGCGCGCCTGATCCTGTCGCGCATCGCGGCGCTGCCGGCAAACATTCCGGTGGTGCTGACCGGCGACTTCAACAGCGATCCTGACCAGGGCACCTACCCCATCCTCACCGCCTCGCTTGGCGATGCACGCGCCCGCGTCTCCGAACCGCAAGGCCCGGAAAAAACCTTCCAGGACTTCACCACGCAGCCGACCCGTCGTATCGACTGGATCCTGTTCCGCGGCCTGACACCGACACGCTTTTCCACGCTGGATCAGCGTCCCGGCGGTGTATTGCCGTCCGACCACTATCCGGTGCTGGCCGAATTCGCCTGGCCGCGTTGATCGCGCCAGCGACGTGACGCTGTCACGATGCCGGCCGCTCTGACGCTACGCAGCTCAGTCGTGTTGCAGCCAATCCACTAGCGCTTGCAGCATGGTCGACGGCGCAGGCTCGCAACGCAGCACGATCGAAAGTTGCCGCGGTGCCCAGGCTGCATCCAGGGGCACCGTGGCCAGTTGATCGCGCACGCATGAGCGCTGCACTGCGGCGTGCGGGAGAATCGCCACGCCCATGCCTTGTGCGAGCATGCGGCACAACACGTCGATGCCTTGTACCTTTGCACGCATGCGCACCTGCACGCCGGCGCGGTTCATGTGCACGCGCAGATGCCGTTGCAAGGCGCTGTCGCCGGCCAGCCCCAGCGTGTCCATTCCCGCGAGCTCGCTCAATTGCAGCGTCGCGGCGCCGGCCAGTGGATGCGCTGCAGCCATCACCAGCACCAGTCGATCCTCACGGAACGGCAGCACCTGCAGCCCACTGAGATCGGCATGACCCGCGACCACGGCGATGTCGGCGCGTTCCTCGCGCACCGCATCGGCAGCTTCGTCGCTGCCCTGCTCGGTCAATGCCAGATCCAGCTGCGGATGTGCGATGAGAAAATCCGCCAACCGTTCGGGCAACCATGCCGACAGCGCCGCGGTATTGGCCGCCAGCCGCAGCGTCACCTGGCCACCGCCACCGTAGCCGCCCAGCTCCAGCTGCAGCGCCTCGGCCTGCCGCTGCAATTGCCGTGCGTGCCGCAGCAACACGCCGCCGGCCGGAGTCAGACTGACGCCGCGGCGCCCGCGTTCCAGCAGTACGGCGCCCACCTGCAGCTCCAGCGCACGAATCCGCGCACTGGCAGCGGCCAGCGACAACGCCGCGCGTTGTGCACCGGCAGTAATGCTGCCGGTCTCGACCACTGCGATGAACAACCGTAAATCGACAAATTCCAGATGCATGAGCACTCCACAAGCACGTGCAGTCATCGACATGCGCTCGCCACCGACAGGACAGGCCAGCCAAGCCAGGGGCCTCTGCACGCGCGGCGTCCCGCCTTAGCCTTCGGCGCTGCCGAAGCCTGCATCAAACAATCACGCATTGTCCGCCCCGGAGCAAGCCCGGATCCTTGGCTGCATGGAGACATTGCACACCCACTGGTATCTGATCGCAGGCGTGTTTTTGCTGGCAGGCTGGGTCAAGGGCGTGGCCGGGATGGGCTTGCCGACCGTTGCGATGGGGCTGCTGGGTCTGTGGCTGACGCCTGCCGAGGCAGCGACCTTACTGGTTCTGCCTTCGCTTGTGACGAATGTGCAGCAAGCCTGGGGGCCGGACACCGCGACCCTGTTGCGACGTCTGTGGCCATTGCTGGCCACCGTGACGCTGGGCACCTGGCTAAGTGCTGGGGTGCTGACAGGCGCCGACCCCAGCCTGGTCCGCGCCGGGTTGGGCGCGCTGCTGGCGCTGTACGCCTTGCTTGGGCTGGCTCGTCGGCACTGGACGATGCAGGCACGTCACGAACCGTGGGCAGGGCCACTGGCCGGGCTGGCCACCGGTCTGTTGAGTGGCGCCACCGGCGTGTTCGTGCTGCCATCACTGCCCTACCTCACCGCCCTGCAACTACCGCGCGAGCTGTTGATCCGCTCCCTGGGCTGGTGTTTCGGCGTGGCGACGCTGGCGCTGGCCAGTGCACTGGCCTGGCACGGCGCACTACCCCGCGCGGCGATCGCTCCGTCGTTGTGGGCACTGCTACCTACCGCCATCGGCATGTGGCTGGGCGCCTGGGTGCGCAACCGCATTTCTGCCGAGACGTTTCGACGTTTCTTTTTCACCACCTTGCTGGTGCTCGGTCTGCAAGGTGTCTGGCAGGCACTGGCGTAAGCACAACGGGCGTCGCACGACACGCAGGCACGGCAGCCGGCAATCGATCGTCAGTCAAATCCGCTCGCGACGTCGTGCCAGACATGAAAGGGTCGGCCAATAAAAACGCCACCGCGATGCGGTGGCGTTTCTTGTATTTAACGCTGATGTCGTCGCCAGCTGTTCGACGAACGATCAGTCGGCCCAACGTCCCGGCGCGGTCGACTGCGGCAGCACCTGCGCCGACAGCGGCTGGTCCTGCGACAGCAGGCCCAGCGCATCGGCGAGGATGGCGGCCGATTCGTGCAGCAGCGGATCCGGGCGCTTTTCTGCGGCCTTCTCACGCGCGGTGTCCTTGACGATATCGCGCTCGTTGCCGGTCAGGCCGTCGTCGCTGTCTTCGGCAAGCGGGTCCAGCGGCAGGCCCAGCTGCTTGCGCACCTGCTGGCGATCCTTGCGCTGCTGATCCTGCTTCTGACGCTCGGCAACGCGCTCGGCCTCGTTCAACGAGATGTACTTCTTGGCCTTCTCATCGCGGAACTGCTTGACGTCCTCTTCCCACCACTGGAATTCCTTGTCGGTGGCGATACGCGCGGTGTGCAGGCCCTGCAATTTGGGCAGCAGTGGCGCGAAGTTGCCGTACTGGGTGTGCGGTGCGGCGGCGATGCGCGTCCACGGCAGCGCGTTGTCGTAGGTGCTCTCGCCGAACTCGGTGGCATCCACGCTGGCCGGGAATGCGATGTCCGGCACCACGCCCTTGTGCTGGGTGCTGGAGCCGCTGACGCGGAAGAACTGCGCGATCGTCAGCTTGACCTGCCCGTAGCGCTGGCCTTCCGCCGCCGGCCAGCGGTCCAGGTCGACGATGTTCTGCACCGTGCCCTTGCCGAAGCTGGTTTCACCGATCACCAGGCCGCGGCCGTAGTCCTGGATGGCACCGGCAAAGATCTCCGAGGCGGATGCCGAGCCGCGGTTGATCAGCACGCCCAGCGGACCATCCCAGGCCACCTTGGGATTGCTGTCGCCATTGACGGTGACCCGGCCGCCGGATTCGCGCACCTGCACCACCGGGCCCTGCTCAATGAACAGGCCGGTGAGCTCGATCGCCTCGTCCAGCGAACCGCCGCCGTTGTTGCGCAGGTCCAGCACCACGCCGTCGACCTTGTCGGTCTTGAAGCCGGCCAGCAGCTTGGCGACGTCGCGCGTTGCCGAGGCATAGTCGGTCGCGTTGCGGCGACGGCCTTCGAAATCCTGATAGAAGCCCGGCAGCTTGATGATGCCGATGCGGCGCTCCGGCTCGTTGCCCTTGGCCGGCAGGGTGATGGTCTCGCCTTTGGCGGCCTGCTCGGCCAGGCGCACCTTCTGCCGGGTCAGCGTCACGGTGCGGTGCTTGCCGTCGATGCCCGATTCGGCCGGGATGTATTCCAGACGCACCTGGGTGTCCTTGCTGCCGCGGATCTTGGCGACCACGTCGTCGATGCGCCAGCCGATCACATCCTCGATCGCGCCGTTCTTGGCCTGGCCCACGCCGACGATGCGATCGCCCGGCTTGAGCGTGCCATCCACCGCCGCCGGACCGCCCGGGATGACCTCGCGGATCACCACCATGTCGTCCTGCTTCTGCAGCTGCGCACCGATACCTTCCAACGACAGCGACATCTGCTGATTGAAGTTTTCGGCCGTGCGCGGCGTGAAGTAGTCGGTATGCGGATCGACTGCGTTGGTGTAGGCGTTGACGAAGAACTGGAACACGTCCTCGGCCTTCAACTCGTTGACCGAATCAGCCAGCGCCGCATAGCGCTTGTCCAACGTCTTGCGGATGTCTTCGGGCTTCTTGCCGGCCAGCTTCAGGCGCAGCCAGTCGTTCATCACCGACTGGCGCCACAGCACGTCCAGCTGCTTGTCGTCGGCAGCCCACGGCACGTCCTTGCGGTCGTACTCGAACTTGTCGCTGCCGGTGAAATCGAAGTCCTGCTTGAGCAGGTCGCGCGCGTACTTGACGCGCTGGTCGACGCGCTTCTTGTAGACCGAGAACACCTGGAACGCCGGATCCAGCTTGCCGCCGCGCAGCGCGTCGCCCACGCCTGCTTCCAGCGGTGCGAATCCGGTGATGTCGGTCTGGGTAAAGAACTGTTTGCTGCCGTCCAGGGTTTCCAGATAGCGCTTGAACACGTCCTTGGTCATGGCCTCGTCCAGCGTGCGCGGACGGTAGGCATAGCGGCTGTCGGAGAGCAGGCCATAGACCAGCTTGGTCGCTGTGGCCTGGTCGGGCGTGGCTGCCGCCGGCAACGCCGTGTCGGCGCGTGCGAGCAATGCCATCGGAGTGGTCAACACCAGCGCCAGCAGGCCGGCCTTCATGGACGCAGAAACGTTGTAGGTCATCGAATGGCTCTCGGCACAGGGCCGACGAAAGAAAGGCGGTGAACGGATCAGACAGCATGACAGTGCCGAAAGTTGCTGGCGTTGTCATCCGCTGGCTGAATCAGCCTAGCGCCGGGCCTGTAGCGGATTGTGAACGCGACCGTACCCTGCAAGCCGAGAGCAGCGGCCGGAGACGACACGACCCCGCGGTGTGCGGGGTCGTGTGGGTCGTTCTAGCTCGAAATCAACGGAGCTACTCGCGGGCGGTCGCGGGCAGTTCGCGACGACATGCACTCGGCATGCGGCCGGATGCGGCATCAGATGACGCCGGCACTGGCGGCCGCGCCCGCCTGAGCGTGGGCGCAGGCGTGATCGGCTGGCTTAAGCAGCGACGCCCGCGCCGGCGGCCTGACGATCGGCGTGATACGAGGAGCGCACCATCGGCCCGGAAGCGACGTGGCTGAAGCCCAGCGCATTGCCGTAGTCCTCCAGCGCCTTGTATTCCTCCGGCGTCCAGTAGCGCATCACCGGATGATGGTGCGGCGTCGGCTGCAGATACTGGCCGATGGTGATCATGTCCACATCGTGCGCGCGCAGGTCGCGCAAGGTGGCCTGCACCTGCTCCATCGTCTCGCCCAGGCCGAGCATGATGCCGGACTTGGTGGCGATGGACGGATGCTGCGCCTTGAAGCGCTGCAGCAGGGTCAGCGACCACTGGTAGTCGGCACCCGGACGCACGTTCGGGTACAGATCCGGCACGGTTTCGATGTTGTGGTTGAACACGTCCGGCGGGCTGAGCGCCAGGATCTCCAGCGCGCGGTCCATGCGGCCCTTGCCGCGGAAGTCCGGGGTCAGGATCTCGATACGGGTCTTGGGTGAGCTGACCCGGATGGCCGAAATGCAGTCGACGAAATGCTGGGCACCGCCGTCGCGTAGGTCGTCGCGGTCCACGCTGGTCACCACCACATACTTCAGGCCCATGTCGGCCACGGTGGTGGCCAGGCTGGCCGGCTCGTTTGCATCCGGTGGCTTGGGCCGGCCATGCGCCACATCGCAGAACGAGCAGCGCCGCGTGCAGACCTCGCCCAGGATCATGAAGGTGGCGGTGCCGTGGCTGAAGCACTCGTGGATGTTCGGGCAGCTGGCTTCCTCGCAGACCGTGACCAGGCGGTTTTCGCGCAGCTTGGCCTTGAGGTTCTGCACTGCATTGCCGGACGGAATCCGCACCCGGATCCACGACGGCTTGCGCAACACCGGCGCATCGACGAACTGCACCGGCGAGCGGTTGATCTTGTCGCCACCGATCTGCTTGACGCCGGTCTGCAGCGGCGCAGGTGCGGCGGTGTCGCCGGAGACGACCTGCAAGGGGATGGAACGGGCGATAGGCTGGGTCATGGCAGTAACGGGCGCTCAGGCCGGAAGCGAAAGGTCGGGCAACGCGGAGACAGGCTGCAAAACGAGACCGAACTGGCGCGCCAGCTGATCGAGCAGCACCGCCTTGACGGCGTCCATCCCGGAGGGGCCGCCCAAGTCTAGCACCGAGGTCACCTGCAGGCCCTGATAGCCACAGGGGTTGATGCGGTGGAACGGCTCCAGGTCCATCGCCACGTTGAACGACAGGCCGTGGAAGGTGCAGCCGCGCCGCACCCGGATCCCGAGCGCGGCGATCTTGGCCCCGCCCACGTACACGCCCGGCGCGCCCTCGCGGCGCTCGGCGACGATATTCCACTCGTCCAGCGTGTCGATCAGCGCCTGCTCGATCCTGCACACGTAATCGCGCACGCCGATCTTGAGCCGCCGCAGGTCCAGCAGCGGATACACCACCAGCTGGCCGGGGCCGTGATAGGTCACCTGGCCACCGCGATCGACCTGCAGCACCGGAATTTCGCCCGGCGCCAGCACATGCTCGGGCTTGCCGGCCTGGCCCAGCGTAAACACCGGCGCATGCTCGACCACCCACACTTCGTCGGCCGTGGCCTCATCACGCGCATCGGTGAAACGCTGCATCGCACGCCACACTGGCGCGTAGGCCTGTCGGCCGAGATCGCGCAACTGCGCCGGCAGGACGGGAACAGGGCTTTCCGCCGCCTGGACCGCTACAGCGTCCACTTCACTTCCGGGTGGTCGCGCAGCGCCTGGTGCGCAGCGTCGAACTGCTCGCGGCTCTCGGCGCGGAAGCCGATCTTGACCGAGACATATTTGCCGCTGGACGAATGCTTCCAACTGATGCTTTCCTCCAGCAGCTCTACACCGGTGGCGGCGAGCAGGCGCGGAAGTTCGCTTTCCAGCCCGCGTTCGGCCGCGCCCATGGCGCTGAGCTCGAAGGTACCGGGAAACTGGAAGCCGTGATCGGGGTTGTCGGTGCTGATTTCCATCCACCCATTATCGGGACGATGCCAGACAAACCCAAGCCCGCACTGGCCGAACGGATGAGCGGGTCACGGCCGGGGAGCCGGGCGGGCCGCCTCCAACTTTCAGCAAGAATCTGTCATTACAGTCCCGGACCAAACACAGCTACGTGCCGGTGATGGTTCTACACGGCGGGGCGCCGGCAGAAAATGCCTTTTGCTGCTGCGCACATTCACGCGGCGCAGCAGCGGCCGCAGGCACCTTTGCTGAACATCGCCCCTCCTTACCTTTCCAGGCCCTCCATGCTTCGACCGCGCGCCTTGTCCGCTGCCCTGCTGCTCTCTCTTTCCGCACTGTCGATGCCGGCCGTGGCTGCCGACCAGTGCGATTCCAGCAGAATGAGCCGGACGCCGCCGGCGGTGAACTTCCGGGTCGACAACGACCTGTTCGGCGGAGAGGACCAGGACCAGGGCTATTCCAACGGCGCGGTGCTGACGCTGGTGTCGCCCAATCTGGTCGACTACACCGACGACCCCTGCCTGCCGCGCACTGCGCGCTGGGTCAACGGCTATCTGGAGCGTCTGCATCCGGGCGAGTTCGACCAGCAGAACATGGTGTTCTCGATCGGCCAGGCGATTTTCACTCCCACCGATCCCACCCGCCGCGATGTGATCCCGGACGATCGCCCGTATGCGGGCATCCTGCTGGCGAGCTTCGGCTACAACGCGCGTAACGATGCGCATCTGCGCACCACCCAGCTGCAGGTCGGCGTGGTCGGCCCGTGGGCATTTGCGCAGGAAGCGCAGGATGCGATCCACGATGTGCTGGGCGACGAAAAATTCCAGGGCTGGGACAACCAGCTGCACAACGAGCCGCTGATCAACCTGGTGCACGAGCGCATGCGCCGCTGGCCGGGCGACGCGGCAGTCAATGCGGACGGCTTCGGCTGGGATTTCATCTCGCATTGGGGCGGCGCGGTCGGCAACATGGCCACGCATCTGAATGCCGGTGGCGAGGTGCGCTTCGGCTGGAAGCTGCCGGACGACTTCGGCAGCACCCCGACCCGCCCGGCCGGCGAGAACACCGCCCCCAGCCGGCTCGGACGCGCCAGCGGCTGGTCGGGCCATCTGTTCCTGACCACCGATGCGCGCTGGGTGCTGCGCGACATCACCCTGGACGGCAACACCTTCCGCAACAGCCACAGCGTGGACAAGCGCCCGTTCGTGGGCGATGTCGGCTACGGCCTGGCGGTGATGTACGGCCGCTGGAAGTTCGCCATCGCCCGCTACCACCGCACCCGCGAATTCGACACCCAGCGCGAAACGCCGGTGTATGGCAGTTTCACGATCAGTCGGATGCTTTGAGGGCTGAGATTGGGGAGTCAGGATTGGGGATTCGCAAGAGCGGGCTGCTGGTGCTTCGCTGCTGCTCTCGCCTTTGCCAATCCCGAATCTCCAATCCCCAATCCCCGCAAAGAAAAAGCCGGCTTTCGCCGGCTTTTTCTTTGGATCACTCCGATTCCCACCACATCCAGAACGCATCCCAGAGGCGCTTGAAGAATCCGCCCTCCTCGACTGCGTTGATGGCGACCAGCGGGGCCTGGGCGATGATCTTGCCGTCCAGGCTGACCTTGACGGTGCCGATCTGCTGGCCCTGCTTGATCGGGGCCTGCAGGTTCTTGGCCACTTCCATGCTGGGCTTGAGGTCGTTGTAGCGGCCGCGCTGCAGGCTGACCAGCAGTGGCTGGGCCACGCCGAGCTGCACTTCGTCCTGCTGGCCCTTCCAGACCTTCTGCTTGGTCACGACCTTGCCGGGCGCGTACAGGCTGTGGGTTTCGAAGAAGCGGAAGCCCCAGTTGAGCAGGGCCAGGCTGTCGTCGGCGCGCTGGCGCTCGGACGAATCGCCCATCACCACCGCCACCAGGCGCTGGTCGCCGCGCTTGGCCGAGCTCAGCAGGCAGTAGCCGGCCTCGGAGGTGTGGCCGGTCTTGATGCCGTCCACCGCCGGGTCGCGCCACAACAGCAGGTTGCGGTTGTTCTGCTTGATGCTGCCGACCTGGAATTCCTTGATCTTGTTGTAGGCATAGGTCTCCGGGTAATCGCGCACCATCGCGCGGCCCAGCATCGCCAGGTCGTAGGCGGTGGAATGGTGACCTTCGGCGCTGAGGCCGTGCGCGTTGACGAAGTAGGAGTCCTTCATGCCGATCTTGGCGGCGTAGCTGTTCATCAGCGAGGCGAAGGCTTCTTCGCTGCCGGCGACATGCTCGGCCAGGGCGATCGCGGCATCGTTGCCGGACTGGATCGCCATGCCCTTTTCCATGTCTTCCAGACGCGCGGTCTGGTTGACCGGGAAGCCGCTGTAGCTGCCGTCGGTGCCGGCACCACCCTCGCGCCAGGCGCGCTCGCTCATCATGACCTGGTCGTCGCGCTTGACCTTGCCATTCTTGATTTCGGCCGCGACCACGTAGGACGTCATCACCTTGGTGATGCTGGCCGGCGCCAGCTGCTGGTGGATGTTTTCACCGGCCAGCACCTGCCCGGTGGCGTAATCCATCAGGATCCAGGACTTGGACACCGCCGGCGCGGGTGCGGGCGGAACCGGGACGGCGGCCGGCGCAGCGGCAACGGCAGGCGTCGGCTGCGGCGCAGGGGTCTGCGCGCAGACCAGGCCAAAGGCGAACGTGGCCACCGCAGCGGCGGCGAAGCGGAATTTCATTGAAGAACGACTCCTGACGGGCCCGAAGGCTGGGTAATGCGAAATTGTAAGGCGCCACGGCGATCAGGGCGACGCACGCGATGCTGCGCGCGCCTGCGCAGTTCAGCGATGGGGGCAGACGACGCGCCGAACGTGGCTGACGCACTGGGCGATCGAGCAAGCTGCATGGGGCGCGTCGTGATTTCGGCTGCCCGACGCTAGCTGTCGATAGCGGGCGCCGGCCTACCCACCGACGCCTTGGCTGCCGGATCGATCGTGGCTAGTTGGCGACGATCTGCGGGCGCCCGAAGCCCAGGCCGGCGATGCGCTGCGCGATTTCCGAGGCATTGGCGTGATCGCGCGCATTGACGCGCAGCCGCCACAAGGTGCGACCGCCGCTGACGATGTCGCTGACGCTGGCACCGGCGATCCCGGCCGAGGCAAGCTGCGACAGCGCGCGGTTGGCGTTCTCGCGGCTGGCGAAACTGGCCACCTGCAACAGGATGTCGCCCAGTGCCGCCTCGGCCACGCTCGGCGCCTTGACCGGTACCGGTTCGCTCCTGAGCGGACGTGCCGGCGCGCTGTCGGCGGGCTTGATCGCCGCCACCGCGACCGGGGCGGCTGGCGCCACCGCGACCGGGGCAGCCGAGGCAGGCCGCGGCGCGGCGGCAGCCGGCTTGCCGGTGGCCACGCGCACGCCTTGCGACTTCATCCAGGCATCGAAGTTGTCGGCGTTGCCGGGCTGGCGCGAATCGGCCACGCGGTAGCGCCAACGCTCGCCCTCAGGAATCGCAGCGGCCCCTGCACTGCCCGCCCCTGCGGCGGCCACCGGAGCGGCGGCACTGGCGGCCACTGCGCGCGGGGCGGCGGCCGGCACGGTGCGGGTGGGCAGGCGCTGCACCAACCCATCGATCTGACTGGCACTGGCGGCCGGCCGTGCGGCGGCCACCGCAGTGCTGACCGGCGCGCGGCCGCTGCGGCGCTTGGCCAGCAGATTGCCGTTGTCGGCTTCGGTCAGGCCGCGTACCTCGACGTTGCCGGTGCCCTTGCCGGTGATGCCCAGTTTGACCGCAGCGGCGTAGCTCAGATCGATCACGCGGCCATCGTGGAACGGGCCGCGGTCGTTGACGCGCACCACCACCGAGTCGCCGGTGTCGGTGTTGGTCACCAGGGCGAAGCTGGGCAACGGCAAGGTCTTGTGGGCGGCAGTGAAGGCGTACATGTCGTAGACCTCCTTGTTGGAGGTCAGCCGGCCGTGGAATTTGCTGCCGTAATACGAGGCGGTCCCGCGTTCGACATAGTCGCCGGGGTTGTCCATCACCACGTAGCGTTTGCCCAGCACCTCATACGGCGAGCGGTTGCCCACCGCCGAGCGCGGCTCGTTGGTGACCAGCGGTTCGGGGATGCAGGCCACGTTGGGCACGTGGTCCGGCGTGGTGTCCTTGACGCCGGGCTTGTACAGGCCGCCGGCGGTGTAGTCGCCGCGCGTGGACGGGTCTTCCTTGGCGGGTGCGTAGGGCGAGGTCGAGGGGCAACCGGTGGCCACATACGCCGGCCCCTTGCCGTCGACCTTGACGCCCTTGATCGCGCCGCTGCCGCCGGTGCCGGCGCTTTTCTTCGGTGCACTGCTACAGGCCGCCAGGCCGAGCATCAGCGCCATCGGGATCAGCCACTTGGGGCCTGTCGTGCTGTTCATGCCGGGGGTAACTCCTTGCCGGCGATGGCCTCGGACAGCTGGAACACGGCCATCGCGTACATCTTGGAAATGTTGTAACGGGTGATCGCGTAGAAATTCTGGAAGCCCAGCCAGTACTGCTTGCCGTTGGCATCGTCCAGGGTGATCGGGGTGGCGATGCTGCCGGCCACCACCGGCGCATTCGGGTGATAGCCGCGCGCAGACAGGTCGGCCAGCGTGTACACCGGCGACCAGTCGGTGGGATTGAATTCCTCGTGGCCGGCGGCCAGCGTGGCCGGCACCGCGACCTGGCCACCGCGCACCCAACCGCCCTTCTTGACGAAGTAGTTGGCGACCGAGGCAAACACGTCGTTGTGGTCGGTGAACAGGTTGCGCTTGCCGTCGGCATCGCCGTCGACGGCGAACTGGCGGTAGCTGGACGGCATGAACTGGCCCATGCCCATCGCGCCGGCATAGCTGCCGATCAGCGTGGTGACATCGAGCTGCTCTTCCTTGCCAAGCGCGAACAGCTGGCCAAGTTCATCGCGGAAGAACAGCTCGCGACGCACTTCGCGTTCGAGCTTGGCCGGGTCGCCGCTGCGCGGGTAGCGAAACGCCAGCGTGTACAGCGCGTCCAGCACGCGGTACTTGCCGGCATTGCTGCCGTAACTGGTCTCTACCCCAATGATGGCCACGATCACCTGCGCCGGCACGCCGGTGGCCGCTTCGACCTTGCTCAGCTCAGCACGATGCTCGGCCAGGAACTTGCGGCCGCCATCGATCCGCGCCTGGGTGATGAACATCGGGCGGTATTCGTTCCACGGTTTGACCCGCTCGGCCGGGCGCGACATCGCGGTGACGATGGCGTCCTTGAATTGCGCCTGCGCCAGCACTGCTTCGATCTGTGCGGCGTCAATGCCGTACTTGGCGGCGGTGTCGCGCACGAAGTTGGCGCGGGCGATCTCGAACGGCACCGGGGTCAGGTCCACCGGCGGCAGCGCGGGCGCTTCGGCGGCGGCACTGACGGGCGCGACCGGGGCGCTCGGCGGCTTGGCCGGGGGCGCGCTGGCGGCCGGCGGCGGGGTCGGAGGGCTGGGCTGAGTCGCGCAGGCGACAAGGCCGAGGGTGAGCAGGCAGGTCAGAGTGCGTCGAATCATCGGCTGAGGGTAACAGAGAACAGATGAACTTCTGGCAATAAGACCATGAAAGGAAAGAGCTTTAGCTTGCCGCTCTGAGCGGCGGGGATTTGGGAGGGGGATTGGGGATTGGTTTGGGTGCTGCCCGGGAATGGGGAATGGGGAATGGGGAATGGGGAATGGGGATTCGGGATTCGGGATTCGGGATTCGGGACTCGGGAATTGTGGGGTGCGGGGTGCGGGGGTGCTCGTGTGCCGACCGGGGTTGTCTGGTGGACCGGGCCAGGGGCTGTCGAGGCTTTGCGTTTTGCGGCATGCCGTGGGCCTGCTTCTGGCCTCTTCATCTGACCGCATGAGTGGCAGGTTTTGCTTCCTTTGATGTCACTCAGGCCGTCAGGCGCGGCCGGTGGCCGCGCCTGGTCGATCACAGGGCCGGGAAGCGTGGCGCAGTTGAGCAGGTGGGTACGCTGCCACTGAGTTGCACGCTGGACGTGGTGACGTTGCTGCCGGTCGGGGTGAGCGCGCTGTTGCTCAGCCCGATCTGCGCATCACTGGCGGAGACCGCGGTATTGCCAGTGGCCACATTGGCCAGCGTCAGGTCCAGCGGCGTCTGCGCGTCGAAGCCTTTCAGGATCCAGCCCTTGCCCTTGAGGCCGACATCGCCGGTGGTACGCAGGCCGTTGACGACGACCCCGGCGAAGCTGGGCTTGGTGCCGCTGCCGCCCACCGAATAGAACGGGTTGATCACCAGCGGGCTGGTCACCCCGTACAGGCAGGTATTGCGATAGGTGACCAGGCTGACCGGGCCGCCCTTGGCGAGGCTGGTCTTGATGCGCAGCCCGGCGTTGTCGGTACTGCGGTTGCCGGCATCGTCGGTGGCGGTGATGGCGTTGTTGTCGACCAGCACGTTGTTGACCCCGGACATCACCTCGCTGCCGATCGAGATGCCGTGGGTGCCGTAGCAGCGGTTGTCGCGCACGCTGATGTTGCCGGACCTGGACGCAATGGTCTTGATCGCGACGCAGTCGTCGCCGCCCATTACATCGTTGTCGACCAGGCTGGCGTTGACCACGCTGTCCAGGTCCAGGCCATCGGTGTTGGGGCTGGTCGCCGGCGACTTCACCCGCACGCCCCAGATGGTCAGGCCATCGACGACATGCGCGAAGAAATGGAAGTACGCCGCATTGATCAGATTGACGTTGTAGAGGGTGAACGTGTTGGAGTTCTGCACCTTGATCAGGTCCGGGCTGTTCTGCACCTGGCCGGCAGCCTTGGCGTTTTCGCCGAACTCCCACCAGGTGGTGCTCTTGCCGAGCATGGGCAGATCGCCGCGCCCGTCGATCGTGCCCTGGCGCCCGCCGGTGCGTACGCCCATCACGCCCGACCTGGTGCCCTTGACGCTGATCAGCGGCAGGCAGCCGCCGCTCTTGGCGCCTGCGACACCGCAACCGCTGCCGTAGTCGGCCGGATTGCGCGAGCCGTACAGGGTCACGCCCTGATCGACGACCAGGGTGACGCCGGTGGGAATGGTCAGCGGGCCGCTGAGAAACGCGTTGCCGGTGCCGGCCTTGAGCAGCACGCTGCCGTTCTTGCCGGTGCAGGCAGTCAGCGCGGCCTGGATGGCTTTGGTGTCGGGCGGCGCGCTTTCCAGCGCGGCGTCGAACAGCCGCCCGCTTGGCGTATGGCTGGCGCTCACCGGCTGGCAGGTGGCGGGAATCGCCGGCTCGGAGACCGCGCGCGTATCGCCGGTGGCAAGGTTGATGGCGCCGGCGTGAGCGGCGAACGTAAGACAGACACCGCCGATCGCGGCGGTTGGCAGTTTCATGGAAGAGCTCACCTGGAAGAGGAATGGCGCGCGCCTGCAGCTGCAACGCGACCCGGCCGCGCGCAGGACGGCGGCGCATCGGACTCTACGGAGCGACGCACCCATTCACAGAAGGCGAGCGAACCCGATACCGCATGCGCGAAGCGGCCCCGTGCCGGGAGGTCGTCATTGCAACGCAGCGCGCAGAACCGCGCGCGCCTTGCGCAGCGTCAGCTGCGTGTCATGCCCCTGTCGCCAGCGGCGTAGTGCGCCTGGCCAGGTGTGATTGGTTCTTTCGACACGGGTGAGTGCCTGTCAGCGTCGGCTGCAGAACGCGCCGGCTCAGTAGCCGTGCACCGGGCGGTGCGCCTTGACCGCCATCACCAGGCCCAGCCCGGCCAGCAGCGACACCGCCGAGGTACCGCCGTAACTCATCAGCGGCATCGGCACGCCCACCACCGGCAGCAGGCCGGAAATCATGCCGCCATTGACCAGCACGTAAACGAAGAAGGCCAGGCCGGTGGCACCGGCGACCAGGCGCGAATAGGTGTCGCGCGCCTGCGCGGCGATCCACAGGCAGCGCGCGATCACGATCAGGTACAGGCTGAGCACGGTCGCCACGCCGATCCAGCCGAACTCCTCGCTGAGCACCGAGAACGCAAAGTCGGTGGTCTGTTCGGGAATGAAGTTCAGATGCGACTGCGAGCCCAGCCCCCACCCTTTGCCGTCGAAACCGCCCGAGCCAATCGCGATCTTGGACTGGATGATGTTCCAGCCGGCGCCCAGCGCATCGTTTTCCGGGTTGAGGAACATCATGATGCGGTCCTTCTGGTACGGCCGCAGCAGCCAGAACCAGGCCACCGGCGCGGCCGCCGAGACGCCGCCCACGCCCACCGCCACCCACCACCACGGCAGGCCGGCCAGCAGCAGCACGAACACACCGCTGGCGGCGATCAGCACGCCGGTGCCGAAGTCCGGCTGCAGCATGATCAGTGCGGTCGGCACGCCGATGATCACGCCGGTCACCAGCACGGTGGAGATGCGCGGCGGCAACGGCATGCGGTGCAGATACCAGGCGGCCATCATCGGCAGGCTGATCTTGAGCAGTTCGGCCGGCTGCAGGTAGAACAGTTTCAGGTCCAGCCACTGGCGTCCGTACTTGCCGGTGCCCAGCGCGAACACCGCCAGCAGCGGCAGCATCGACAGGCCGTACACCCACGGCGTCCAGGCGCGCAGGCGTAGCACCGACATGCGCGAAATGCCCCACATCGCAGCCAGGCCGATGACGAAGCGCACGGCTTGCGCCATCACCAGATGATCGCCGTTGGCGGCGCCGCCCGCGCTCTTGAGCACCGACAGGCCGATCACCATCAGCGCACCCAGCGCCAGGCACAGCACCCAGTCCAGGCTGCGCGTGAAACGCGCAACCATGTCCACCAGCCAGCGCAGGATGTCACTCAATGGTCGGTCTCCTGGACCGCATCGGGCACATCCGGCACCACCGGCTGCGCCGGCGTGTTGGGGTCCAACGCCACCGCAGTCTGGCCGATCACCACCGGCAGCTCGTCCAGCGTGGCCGCGGCCGCATCGCCGGCCTGGCGCGCATCGGTGGCGCCGGCTTCGAACTGGTTGACGCCCACCGCAGTCATGCCGAGCTCGCTGTCCAGCGGCTCCAGGCCGGCGGGCAGCTTGCCGAGCAACCAGGCGTCGAAGATCTTGCGTGCGATCGGCGCTGCCGAGCTGGTACCGAAACCACCGCCCTCCACCGCCACCGCCACTGCGATGACCGGGTTGTCGGCCGGCGCGAAGCCGACGAACAGGCCACGGTGGCGCAGATGCAGCGGCAGGCTGCGCGGGTCCACCGCGGCCACGCCCTTGCGGCTGACTACCTGCGCGGTGCCGGTCTTGCCGGCCATCTGATACGGCGCGCCCGGCGTGATCGCATAGCCGGTGCCGCCCGGGCGCATGGTGTCCATCATGCCTTCGCGCACTACCTGCAGGTGCGCCGCGCTCGGGCTGATCGGCTTGCCCGGCGGCTGGATCATCGGCTGCCAGGGGTGATCGAAGCCGGTGCGCTGCTCCAGCACCAGGTGCGGGCGCAGCAGCAGCCCGCTGGCGATCGCCGACACCCCGCGCACCAGTTGCAGCGGGGTCACCTTCCAGTCGCCCTGGCCGATGGCGATGTTGACGGTGTCGCCGGGATACCAGCGCTCCTTGCGGGTTTTGTACTTGTAGGCCGGCGACGGCAGGATGCCGCCGATCTCGCCGAGCAGGTCCACCCCGGTCGGCTGGCCGAAGCCGTACTCGCCCAGGTAGTGGTCGAAGCGCTCGATGCCCATGTCCACCGCCAGCCGGTAGTAATAGGTATTGACCGACTGGGCGATGGACTTGCGCAGATCGGTCCAGCCATGGCCGCCGCGATGCGAATCGCCCCAGCCGCGGCTGACCCCGGGCAGATAGAACATGCCGGTGGACAGCACCCGGTCTTCCGGCCGACGCAGGCCGCTGTCCAGGCCGGCCAGCGCGATCAGCGGCTTGAGCGTGGAGCCCGGCGCCACGCCACCCAGCACCAGCCGGTTGAACTGCGGCCGCGACGGGTTGTCGTTGAGCATGCGGAAATCGGTATGCGAGATGCCGTTGACGAACAGGTTGGGGTCGTAGCTGGGCAGGCTGACCATGCCCAGGATCTCGCCGGTGCGCGGGTCCATCGCGATCGCCGCACCCTCGTGCTCGCCGAACGCGGCCACCATCGCGCGCTGCAGGTCGGCATCCACCGACAGGCGCAGGTCCGCGCCCGACTGCGGCGCGACCCGGCCGACGGTGCGGATCGCCCGCCCCTGCACGTTGGTTTCGACCTGCTCGTAACCGACCTGGCCGCGCAGGTCCTGCTCGTAGTAGCGCTCCAGCCCGGACTTGCCCATGTGGGTGAGCGCGGCATTGCCCTCGCCCAGCACCGCCAGGTCCTTCTCGTCGATGCGGCCGACGTAGCCGATGATGTGCGCGAACAGCGGCCCGTACGGGTAGCGGCGGGTCAGGTAGGGCTCCAGCTCCACGCCGGGGAAGCGCCAGCGCTCCACCGCAAAGCGCGCCATTTCCTCATCGCTCATGCGCAGCTTGAGGGTGACCGGCAGGAAGCTGCGGCGTGCGCGCCGCTCGCGGTTGAAGCGCTCCAGATCCTCCGGCGCGATCGGGATCACCTTGCCCAGCGCGGCCAGCATGGCGTCCATGTCGGTGACCTTGTCCGGGGTCACGTCCAGGCGGAAGGCCGGCACGTTCTCGGCCAGCAGCCGGCCGGTGCGGTCGTAGATCATGCCGCGCCCGGGCACCACCGGCTTGGGCTTGATGCGGTTGGCTTCCGAGCGCGTGGCATAGACCTCGTGGTCGAGCACCTGCAGCTTGAAATACCAGCCGCCCAGCCCGACCAGGCAGATCACCACCATCACAAAGCCCAGCACCGCACGCCGGCGGAACTGCTCGGCCTCCGCGTGCGGGTTCTTCGGGTGACGACGCCCGTGCATGGCTTACTTCTTGCTCCGCTTGCCCAGCCGCACCGCATCCAGCAACACGAACAGCGGCGGCCACAGCGCCATGCCCAGCAGCGGCGCCCACCAGTAGCTCCACGGCAGGGTCGGCTCGCCCACCGCCAGATGCACGGCCGAGGAGACGATGCGGTCGTTGAGCAGCAGCCCGCCGATCGCCAGCGCCTGCTGCGAGACCGGGAAGAAGCGCATCCGCGCGCGGAAGCGCTGCAGGATGAAGGTCATGATCACCAGCCGCAGCGCCTGCTCGCCGAGCAGCCCGCCATACAGCAGGTCGGCCAGCACACCGGCCACGAAGGCAATGCCCAGCCCGACCCGGTCCGGCTCCTCGATCACCCAGTACGCCAGCACCAGCGCCAGCCAGTACGGACGCAGCGGCTGCACCACCACCGGCAGCGGCAACAGGCCCAGCACCAGCGCGATGACGATGCTCGCCGGCAGGATCCAGGTGTTGCGCATGCGGGTCATTGGTCCGTCTCCTGCGGAGCCGGACGGGATTGGGGAGTGGGGATTGGGGATTGGCTGGAAGCAGCGCCCTGTGGCGGGGACGAACGGGAATCGGGATTCGGGCCGTTGGATGCAGTCGATGCGGGACGCCGGGCGGACGTGCTGGCCGGGCGGCCGGACGCTGGCGCACTGGACGGGAGCGCGCCGGGCGCGGCAGGTGTCGCTGCGGACCGTGCAGGCGCCGAGGTACCGGTGCCCGATGCTGCGGCGGCCGTCGGGCGCGCGGTATCAGTCGCTGTGCTGGAAACACCGCCCGCAGGCGTGCGCGGTGTCGCAGTCACCGGCGCGCCGGCCGCCGCCGCGACGCCGTTGCTGTTGCTGTTGCTGTTTCCGTGACCAATCCCAACTCCCGACTCCCCAATCCCGGCCCCAGGCACCACGCGCAGCGGCTTGCCCGCGCGCAGCAGCAGCACATCGCGGCCGCGATCGAGCTTGGCGGCCGGGGTCAGTTCGCCGACCAGGAAGGCGTGGGTATCGTCCGGATGCAGTTCGGAGACCTTGCCGACCGGGAAGCCGGCCGGGAAGCGGCCGCCGAGGCCGGAGGTGACGATTTCGTCGCCCACCTGCACGCCGGCGCTGAGCGGGATGTCGCGCAGTTCCAGCCGGTCGCCGCGGCCGTAGACGATCAGGCGCACGCCGTTGCGCGCCACGCTGACCGGCACCGCGTGGTCGGGGTCGGTCAGCAGCAGCACGGTCGAATGCAGCGGGGTCACTTCGATCACCTGGCCCATCAACCCGCCGGCATCGATCACCGCCTGGCCCAGCAGCACGCCATCGCGGCTGCCGGCGTCCAGCAGCAGGCGTTGCCGGGTCGGGTCCAGGTCGATATCCAGGATCGGCGCCAGCTGCACGTCCAGCCCGCGGCGCTCGGCGACGTTGAGCAGTTCGCGCAGCTGCGCATTGTCCAGCGCAGCGGTCTGTAGCCGGGTCAGGCGCGCATTGGCCACCAGCAACTGATTGCGCAGGGTACGGGTTTCTTCCACCAGCTGCGCATGGGTGGCGGCGTTGTCGCGCACCTGCGAGCCGATCCGCCCCGGCAACCCGGCCACCGCCCAGATCGGCTGGATCAGCAGGTTGGCCTGCAGACGCACCTGGCTCAGCCAGCCCCCCCGGCTATCGAGCGCGATCAGCACGATCGCCAGCACCAGATAGACCAGCAGCCGCAGCGTGGAGGTGACTTCGCCCGGACGGGAGGCGACGGGAGGACCGGCGTAGGAGGGCACTGTCAGGGCCGGGATTGGAGATTCGGAATTGGGGATTCGGGGAGCGGTTGGCTGCCCCCGATACGAATGCGGCTAAAACGTGAACTCGCGGAACTGCGGAGCAGTCCTACCGGGCCGTGGGCCGGAACCGCTTTTGCGAATCCCGAATGCCGACTCCCCAATCCCGAACGCTTCACTCCGGCGCGAAGAACTCGTTGCCGTGCATGTCCACCAGCTCCAGCGCGCGACCGCCACCGCGGGCCACGCAGGTGAGCGGGTCGTCGGCGACCTGTACGTGCAGGCCGGTTTCTTCGGAGATCAGGCGGTCCAGGTCGCGCAGCAGTGCGCCGCCGCCGGTGAGCACGATGCCGCGCTCGGCCACGTCGGCACACAGTTCCGGCGGGGTCTGTTCCAGCGCCAGCTTGACCGCCGAGACGATGCCCGACAGCGGCTCGTGCAATGCCTCGAGCACTTCGTTGGAGTTGATCTTGATCATCTTCGGCACGCCTTCGGCAAGATTGCGGCCGGAGATTTCCATCTCCTGCACCTCGTCCTGCGGGTAGGCGCAGCCGATCTGCAGCTTGATGCGCTCGGCGGTGGCTTCGCCGATCAGCATGCCGTGGTTGCGGCGCACGTAGTTGGTGATCGACTCGTCGAAGCGGTCGCCGCCCACGCGCACCGACTGCGAGTAGACGATGCCGTTGAGCGAGATGACCGCCACTTCGGTGGTGCCGCCGCCGATGTCGATGACCATCGAACCGCGCGCCTCGGTCACCGGCATGCCGGCACCGATCGCCGCGGCCATGGGTTCCTCGATCAGATACACATCGCGCGCACCGGCTTCTTCCGCCGATTCCTTGATGGCGCGGCGCTCGACCTGGGTGGAACCGGCCGGCACGCACACCAGCACGCGCGGGCTCGGGCGCAGGAAGCGCGACTTGTGCACCTTCTTGATGAAGTGCTTCAGCATTGCCTCGGTGTAGGTGAAGTCGGCGATGACGCCGTCCTTCATCGGGCGGATCGTGGTGATGTGACCCGGGGTGCGGCCAAGCATCTGCTTGGCCTCGGCGCCGACGGCGGCCACCGAGCGCGTGCCGCCGATTGCGCGGTCCTGACGCACCGCCACCACCGAAGGTTCGTTCAGTACGATGCCCTGCCCGCGTACGTAGATCAGCGTATTGGCCGTGCCCAGGTCGATGGACAGGTCGTTGGAGAACATGCCGCGGAGTTTCTTGAACATCGAGGGAGTTGTTCCTGGGTAAGTCGCGTGCCCGCCGCCAGACTGGCGAAATTTTGGGCAGAAAACGAAGTCCACTAGCCTAGCAATCCCCCCCGGTGCGGGCAAGGAAAAATCGGCCGTTGCGGCGTCGTTTTCATGTGCCGGTCACGCCGGGCATGGCATGCGGTTGTGGCCCTGATCGGTCGCAGCCGTTACCCTTTGCGCCGCGGCGCGCGCGCCGTCCCGCTGCCATGCCCGGCAACTGGCGGGTATTTCCCAACGCAAAGGCCTGACTCGATGTCCGCACTGATCTGTGGTTCCCTCGCCTACGACACCATCATGGTGTTTCCGGACCAGTTCAAGAACCACATCCTGCCGGACAAGGTGCACATCCTGAATGTGTCGTTCCTGGTCCCGCGCATGCGCCGCGAGTTCGGCGGTTGCGCCGGCAATATCGCCTACAACCTGCATCTGCTCGGCGGCGCGCCGATCCCGATGGGCACCGTGGGCCAGGACTTCGGCCCGTATCGCGAGCATTTCGAAACGCTGGGGATCGACCTGTCGCGGGTGAAGATCATCGACGACCTGTTCACCCCGCAGGCCTTCATCACCACCGACCACGACAACAACCAGATCACCGCCTTCCATCCGGGCGCGATGATGCGCAGCTACGAGAACCACGTGAAGGATGTGCCGGGCGTGACCCTGGGCCTGGTCGGCCCGGATGGGCGCGAGGGCATGATCCAGAATGCGGAAGAGTTCGCTGCCGCCGGCATCCCCTTCATCTTCGACCCCGGCCAGGCGATGCCCTTGTTCAATGGCCCGGAACTGCGCCAGTTCATCGAGCAGGCCCAGTACGTGGTGGTCAACGACTACGAATCCAACCTGCTGCAGGAACGCACCGGCTGGGACGAGAAGGACATCGTCTCGCGCGTGCAGGCCTACATCACCACGCAGGGCCCCAAGGGCGCACTGGTGCATACGCCGGAAAAGACCTACGACATCCCGCCGGCGCACGAGCGCCGCGTGGTCGACCCGACCGGCTGCGGTGACGCCTTCCGCGCCGGCCTGATCTACGGCATCCAGGGCGGCTACGACTGGCTGACGATCGGGCGGATGGGCAACCTGATGGGCGCGCTGAAGGTGGAGCACCCGGGCACGCAGAACCAGCGGTTCGACTTTGCCGAGTTCAACGACCAGTTCAAGCAGCAGTTCGGCTACGCGCTCTGACGCGGCACCACCGCTGATCAGCGCTGTGCCCTTCTCCCCTCGGGAGAAGGTGCCCCACAGGGGCGGATGAGGGGACGGGCGAAGCCCCGTGCAAGTTGAACAGCTTCGGGTTTCGCACCGCCCCCTCACCGCACCCCCGCTCCCGCAGGAAAGGGGCGCGTCGGCACCGCAATTGCTGCAATGCAGTTTGAGCATCGGCCCGATCTGTGCCTCTACTGACGCTTCGCGCTCACTGAGGAACGCTGGCCCATGTCCGAGCCAAGCGTTGTCGCCGCCACGTCCATCGCCCTGCCGGAGATCGAACCGGATGCGCTCCGGCAGATCCGCCGGTTGCGCGACATCGCGCCGCTTGCCGCACCACTGTCGCGCTCGTGGCGGCGCTGCCTGGACGATTACGCGTTGTTGCCCGAGGCAGCCCCCGAGCCGCTGGTGCACGATGCGCTGCACGTGCGCGAGCGCCAGCAACGTCTGGGCGATGTGCTGCGCATTGCCAAGGTGGAGATGGAAAACCTCTACGAGCAGATCGCCGGCAGCGGCTACGCCGTGATCTTTGCCGATGCCGAGGCGACCGTGCTGCACAGCGTGCACGACCCCACCCTGCTGCGCGAATTCCGCCAGGCCGGTCTGTTCTGCGGCGCCAGCTGGGCCGAGTGTCACCAGGGCACCAACGGCCTGGGCACCTGCGCCGCCGAACGCACCGCAGTCAGCGTGCACCGCGGCGAACATTATCTGACCCGCCATCTGCCGCTGTCGTGCAGCGGCGCGCCGATCCTGGACCCGCATGGCGGGCTGCTGGCGGTGCTGGATGCGTCCACCCCCAATGCGCAGGACGGGAAGCAGATCCAGCGCCACACCGTGGCCCTGGTGAGCATGTCGGCGGCGCAGATCTCGCGCTCGCATTTCCTCAACCAGTTCGGCCATGCCTTCATCCTGCGCTTTCATAGCCGGCCCGAGTTCGCCGGCCTGCTGCACGAGGCACTGATCGCGATCGATACCGATGGCCGCGTGCTGGCAGTCAACGAGGCGGTGCTGGAGCAACTGGGCAAGATCGATCGCAGCCAGCTGGTGGGCCGCAACATCGCGCAGGTGATGCAGCTGGATTTCGACACCCTCGAGCACCGCGCCGGCAGCGATGCCGGCACCTTGTGGTCGATCCGCTGCGCCTGCCATGGGCGACGGTTCTACGCACTGGTGCGCCCGCCGCGCGCGCGCGCTGCGCTGCCGGCGGTGGGTGGGCCGGCGCAGCTGGCACCGGATACCGAGCTGCAACCCGGCGAGCATGTCGGCTCGGATTCGCGCATGCGCCACAACCTGGCCAATGCCTTGAAGCTGGCTGCGCATCGGGTGTCGATTCTGCTGTGCGGCGACACCGGTACCGGCAAAGAGGAATTTGCCAAGGCGGTGCACCGCGGCTCGCCATGGGCCGGCGGTGCATTCGTGGCGATCAACTGCGCGGCGATTCCCGAGGCATTGATCGAGAGCGAATTGTTCGGGTATGCGCGCGGCGCGTTCACCGATGCCGCGCGCGAAGGCCGCCATGGCAAATTGCTGCAGGCCAGCGGCGGCACCCTGTTTCTGGATGAAATCGGCGACATGCCGCTGCCCTTGCAGAGCCGCCTGCTACGCGTGCTGGAAGAACAATGCGTCACCCCACTGGGCAGCGAACGCGCAGTGCCGCTGGAGCTGCACGTGATCAGCGCCAGCCATCGCGATCTGGCGCAGCGGGTGGCGGCCGGCGAGTTTCGCGAGGATTTGTATTACCGGCTCAATGGCGTGGTGCTGCACCTGCCACCGCTGCGCGAGCGCAGCGACAAGGCCGAACTGATCCGCACGCTGCTACGCGAGGAAACCAGCGAGCACAGCGTGCGCATCAGCGAGGAAGCGATGCACAAGCTGCTGAGCTACGCATGGCCGGGCAACCTGCGCCAGTTGCGTAATGTGCTGCGCACGGCGGCGGTATTGTGCAGCGACGGAGTGATCCGCCTGCCGAATCTGCCGCAGGAAATCGTTGACGCTGGCAGCGCACCGTGCCTGGTCGATGGCGGCGCGGTGGCCGCCGACGACATGCCCGGCCGCGCCGCACTCGACCAGGCCGAACGCCTGGTGCTGCAGCAACAACTCGAACGCCACCGCTGGAATGTCAGTCGCACCGCCGATGCCCTGGGCATCAGTCGCAATACGCTGTATCGCAAGCTGCGCAAGCATGGCCTGGATACCGGGTGATTGAGGGGCGGGGATTTGGGATTCGGAATTGGGGAATTGAGGGGCAGGGATTCGGGATTCGGAATTGGGGATTCGTCAGAGCCAAGGCAGGATCTCTTAGCGCTGGTACCTGGAGCGATTAGAAAACTCCCTCTCCCTCATCAGGCGGGTGCTGCTGTTGTTTGGTGCGGCATCTAGCATGCGTACATGCCGCGACTGTGGAGCGGATGATTTGGGGCTTGGCTGCAGGGCCCTTGCCCGCCCACCATCGCGGGACACGCCGCAAGTACGTCCTTGTAGGCTCTTACGCGGCATCCATGCCGCGTAAGGTCCCGCGACGGTGGGCGGGCAAGGGCCAGTCGAGATGGTCGGTGTGCATGGTTTTAAACAAGGCAACCAATCAACTGTCTGGTGCGGTGTCCTCACCGCTTGCGGGACCGTGTGGCGGCATGGATGCCGCCACCGAGCCCCCAGGGACGGGTTTACGGCGTGTCCCGCGAGCGGTGAGGGCACCGCGCCCTCGACTAGCGCAGCTCGGCACCATCCAGATAACGCTGCGGGCGACTGGCGATTGCACTTTGCACTTTGCACTTTGCACTTTTCACCTTGCGCCTAGCGAATCCCTAATCTCCAATCCCAAATCCCCAGCCTTATAACGCCCAGCGTATGCCGATCAGATACTGCCGCGGCACACCTGGTGCGAGAAACCGCGCCGGGCCGGTTTCCACTGGCGCGTCCTGCGGGCGCGCGAGTGCTCCGTCCGGAAACACGTCTTCGGCCACTGCTGCATAGGTCGCATAGCGGCGGTTGAAGACGTTGTCGATGCGGGCGAACAGCGACAGCCGCGCGCCCAGTTGCCAACGCGCCTGCAGATCCACCAGCGCGTAGCCGGCGGTGCCGATGTCGATGCGCTCGGGTGCGGGCTCGTCGTCGTCGGCATTGTCGACCTGGCCATCCTCGTTGCCGCTGGCCACGCGCCCGGACACCGCACGCACCCCGGCGCCCAGGGTCAGCGCATCGTGCTGCCATTCCACGCCGAGCTTGAGGTTGTGGCGCGGCAATGCGGCGATGCGCAGGCCTGGCCGCAAGGCGATCACGCGCTCGCCGGACAGCAGCTCGCCATCGCTGCGGTAGGTCGCATCCAGGAAGCTGTAGCCGGCCGACCATTGCCAGTCGCCGCTGCGCAGGCGCAGCGCCAGATCCGCGCCCTGGTAGCGGGTGCGGCCGACGTTGTCGAAGTAACCCAGCTGGGTGTCCGGGGCGCGCAGGAACAGGATGTCGTCGCGATTGTCGGCACGGTACACCGACAGGCTGGCGTTGCTGTCGGCCGACGGTGCCCAGCGCGCGCCGAGCTCGTACGTGCGCGAGACGATCTGCTCCAGGCGCGGGTCGGCCTGCAGGCCGGTCGGCAACCGGCATGGCTGGGTGGGATCGGCGCAGCCCAGTTCGATCGCGGTCGGTGCACGGCTGTTTTGCGCGACCGAGCCGTACAGCGTCAGCCCCGAATCGAGCCGATGGGTCAGACCCAAGGACGGATTGGCCTTGGCATAGACGAAACGCTCGCGTGGGCGGTCGCCGTCGTCGGCGGTGGAAAGGATGTTGTCCACCACCACGCGATTCCAGCGCACTGCGGCACTGAGATGGGTGGCAGCGTCCAGCGCCCAGGTGTCGGCGACGAACACGCCCAGCGTCTTGGTGCTGCCGCGCACGCCGGAAAAGAACGCGCGCTCGGCATCCGGATCGGCAGCGACCGAGCGGTCCGGTTGCACCCAGCCGTCGCGCGCGAATTGCTGATAGCGCACGTGGCCACGATCGAAGGTGACGCCGGTGCTGAGCGCATGCGCACCCCACTGGCTGCTCAGGTTGACTGCCAGGCCTTGCGCCTCCTGGCGCATCTGGGTGGTATTGAGCGCGCCGGTGGGCAATGCATCGGCATCGGCGCGTGCGACATCGCAATCGGCATCCAGCGCGCCGCCATCGGCGGCATAGCCGGAGGCGCATTCTTCGACGAATTCTTCGTAGTCCTCGCCGATATCGCCATTGACAGTGTCGCGGCGGCCCACGCGTGCGTAGGCCAGTGCATGCAACGCGGTGTCCGCATCAAAGCGATGGTCCAGTTGCGCGGTGAACAGCGTATTGCGATTGCGGGTGAGATCGGGCGAGGTGTACACCGCGCGGCGGTCGGCGCGATACAGGCCGGGCTCGGGGCCATCGTCGGTGAAGCGCGTATCCGGCAGCAGGCCATTGCCGATCAGGCGGCTGCGCCCGTGCAGCAGCGACAGGCTCCAGTCGGTCTGCTCGCCCTGCTTGCCGACCTTGCCGAACACGGTTCCCAGGCGGCCCTCGGAGGCATCGCGCCAGCCGTTCTCGTCGAAACCGGTCACCGCGACGAAGCCATGCCAACCGTCCTGACTGGCGAGCCCATAACTGGCGTCCAGGCGCTTGCGCGCGCCGCTGCCGATGCTCAGCTCGCCCTGCACTCCCGGCGAGGTGAGGCCTGATGCGGTAGACAACACCACCGCGCCACCGAGCGTGTTCGGCCCGAACAAGGGATTGGAGCCGGGCATCAGAGTGACTGCGTTGATTGCCGACTCGGGCAGCATGTCCCAGCTGACGATGTCGGCGAACGGTTCGTTGAAACGCACGCCATCCAGATACACCGACACGCCTTGCGAGGCGCCGGGCAAGGCGGAGGCACGAAACCCGTGGAAGGTGAGATCGTTCTGGAACGCGCTGCCCTGCACATCGTTGCCATCCACGCCGACGAAGCGCCGCTGCAACAGATCGCCGAGGTTGTTGCTGCGCGCGCGCGACAGCTCGCTGTTGGTGGCCGATTGCACCATGTACGGCAGTTGCGCCGCATCGATGGTGGTGCCTGGGATCGGCGTGGCGGTGACCTCGATGCGGTCCAGCCAGGTCACCTGCGGCGCATCGGCCGCCACTGCCAGCGCGCTGCTTGCGAGCAAGGCGCTGGCGCAGGCGCCTGCCAGTGCGTGATGGTGCAACCTTGCCGTGCTGCGTGTGCCTGCTGCCATCTGCGTCTCCTCAATAGAGCACGATCGATTTGATGCCGCGCGCCGCACGCAAGTCCGCCAGCGCCTGATTGATGTCGTCCAGCGCCAGCGTGCGGGTGATCAACGGCGCCAGCCGGATGTCGCCGCGCAGATAGCGCGCGACATAGCCGGGCAATTCGCTGCGCCCCTTCACTCCGCCGAAGGCGCTGCCGCGCCACACCCGCCCGGTCACCAGTTGAAACGGGCGCGTGCTGATTTCCTGCGCGTCGTCGGCCACGCCGAGGATGACGCTCTCGCCCCAGCCCTTGTGGCAGCACTCCAGCGCCGCGCGCATCGCGCCGACATCGCCCACGCATTCGAAGCTGTGGTCGGCGCCGCCATCGGTGAGGTCCACGATCACCTGCTGGATTGGTGCGCCGTAGTCGCGCGGATCCAGGCAATCGGTGGCGCCCAACGCGCGCGCCAGCGCGAACTTGGCCGGGTCGATATCCACCGCGATGATGCGCCCGGCCTGCGCCAGCACCGCGCCCTGCACCACCGACAAGCCGATGCCGCCCAGGCCGAACACCGCCACGCAATCGCCGGGCCGCACATGCGTGCTGTTGAGCACCGCACCGACGCCGGTGGTGACCGTGCAGCCGAGCAGGCAGACCTGATCCAGCGCTGCCTCCGGCTGGATCCGCGCGACCGCGATCTCCGGCACCACGGTGTATTCGGAAAACGTGCTGATGCCCATGTGATGCAGGATCGGCCGGCCGTGCAGCGAGAACCGGCTGCTGCCATCGGGCATCAGCCCGCGCTCCTGGCTGCTGCGGATCGCCTGGCACAGGTTGGTGCGGCCGGAGCGGCAGAACTTGCACACGCCGCATTCGGGCATGTACAGCGGGATGACGTGATCGCCGGGCTGCACGCTGGTGACGCCGATGCCGACCGCCTCGACAATGCCCGCGCCTTCCTGCCCCAGGATCACCGGGAAGCTGCCCGCCTGCGCATGCGCCAATGCATGCGCATCGCCATGGCAGATTCCGGTGGCGACCAGGCGCACCAGCACCTCGCCGGGCCGCGGCGGCTGCAGGTCCACCTCTTCGATGGTCAGCGGCTGGTGCGGACCCCATGCCACCGCAGCGCGTGTCTTCATCCGGCCTCCCTGGCGCTGAGCGGCATGCCCGCCGCTCAGCGCGCGATGACCACGCCCCACGGCAGTTCGCCGACGGGGATCTGTTTGATCTCGCGCAACGCGACGGTGTCGATCACGCTGACCGTGTTCGAGCGCCCGTTGGCGACATACAGCTTGTCGCCGGCCGGGGTCAGCGCCGGATTCCACGGCCGCAGCCCCACCGCGATTTCGGCGAGACTGCGCGCAGTGTTGGTATCGATCACGCTGAGCGTGCCGGCACCGCCGTTGGACGCATACAGCCGCGTGCCGTCGGCCGACAATGCCACGCCCGCCGTGCGCACGCCGGCCGGCAGGCTGGCGCGGCGTTGGCGCGTCTGCAGGTCGATCACGTCGACCACATTGGCGGTTTCCTGCGCGATGTAGACGCTGTGCCCGTCGGGCGCGAACGCCATGCCGCGCGGATGGCCGCTGGTGGCGACCACGCCGCGCGAGCGACCGGTGGCCAGCTCGATCATGTCCATGTCGTTGGAGCCCTCGTTGCTGGTGAGCAGCCACTGCCCGTCCGGCGTGTAGGCGCAGTGCTCGGGCGCCTGCCCGCGCGTGGCGATCACCTGTTGCACGCTGAACTGTGCCGCATCGATCAACATCACCTGGTTCTGGCCTTCCACACACACCGCAAACTGCTTGCCGTCCGGCGACAGCGCAATGCCTTCGGCGTTCTCGCCGATCTCCACGCTGCGCAGCACCGCGTCGTTGTCGGTATCGAGTTCGATCAGGCGGTGATGCTCGGCATCGATCAGGTACAGATGCCCCTGCGGGCCCGGCAATACCTGCTGCAGACGCTTGCCCAGTTGCCCCTGCGCACTGAGCGTACGCACCACCGTGTCGGTGTGCGTATCGATCACCGACACCGTGCCGCTGCGCTGGTTGGGCACATAGGCAAATACCGGCGGCGTTGCGGGCACCGGTGCCGCGGCCTTCGTTGCAGGCAACGCTGCCGCCGGCGCAGCGTTGGACGCCGGCGGCTCCGCATCGCGCCGGCAACCGGCCAAGGCCAGCAGCGCGCCCAGCGCAGTTGCCGCAAGCAGGCACCGCCACCCGGTTGCCACTGGCCTCATTGCGCCTTGCCCGCGGTCTTGTTGATCGAATGGATGAAGGCGAGCAGTTTTTCGGTATCGCCCGGCTTGAGCACCGGCGCGAACGGCGGCATCTGCCCGACCACCTTTTCATGCCCGACCCGGGTCTTGCCGTGGGTGATCATCGCGGCGGTGCCTTCGCTGATCAGCGTGCGCAAGGTGTCGTCGTCGCTGCCATACACCCAGATGTCGTTGGTCAACGGCGGGCACATGCCGCCGCCACCGGTGCCGCCATGGCAGGCATTGCAGCCGGCGGAGAAATAGATCTTCTTGCCCTCGGCGATCAGCTCGGGCGTGACCTTGACCTCCGGCCCCTTCGGGATCGGCACCACGGTGGCCGGCGCTGCGGGCGGCGTGGCCGGATCCGGCGCAGGCCCGGCGGC
Source organism: Xanthomonas sp. NCPPB 2864 (assembly GCF_056675615.1). Taxonomy (NCBI): domain Bacteria; kingdom Pseudomonadati; phylum Pseudomonadota; class Gammaproteobacteria; order Lysobacterales; family Lysobacteraceae; genus Xanthomonas; species Xanthomonas sp. NCPPB 2864. The sequence goes on along the minus strand of NZ_JBWWVS010000002.1, from coordinate 299,819 downwards.
CGGGTTGGGCACCGCGGCGCTCGCCGCCGCAGGCGCAGGCGCGGCAGTGCCGGTGGCCGGCGCCGGCGGGCTGGCAGCCGGTGCGGTGGCCGCCTCAGGCGCGGGCGCGGGCGGCGGTGCGTCCTTGCCGCAGGCGGCCAACACGACGCTGAGCATCACCGCGCACAGCGGTGCGCGCATGGAACGATCGAAACAACCCACGGTGGACTTGCGCATGAACGAACCTTTCTGATCGGAGGGAGCACCGCGCACCCCGTGCGCGCGGCGGGTGACACGGTCATTGCCGGGAGGGGTGCCTGGCCTCGGTGAGCAGCGTGGCCAGCGCGTTATCGCCGCGCGCCTGCGCTAATGCAGCGGCGGTCTTGCCGTCGCGATTGCGTGCGGCAGGGTCGGCGCCGGCCGCCAGCAGGCGCTTGGCCACCGCGTCGCGCCCGGCCGCGGCGGCCAGCATCAATGCGGTGACGCCGGCCTGGTTGGCGTGGCCGACGTCGGCACCGCCGGCCAGCACCGCATCGAGAATCGCCGGGTCGTCGCGCGCCACCGCAAACATCACCGGCGTGAAGCCGGTGGCATTGGCACCCCGTACATCCGCGCCCGCCTTGAGCAAGGCCTGCACCACACCGACATCGGCGTAGGACACCGCCAGGTCCAGCGCGCTCCAGCCATCACTGGAGACGGTGTCCACCGGCGCGCGCTTGCCGAGCAACCTGGTCACGCTGCCGGCATCGTTGGCCCAGGCCGCCTTCATCAAGGCGGTCCAGCCGCTGCCATCGCGCGCATCCAGGCGTGCGCCGGCATCGAGCAGCAGGCCGACCAGATCCGGTTCCTGGTTGCGGATGGCCTGATGCAACGGCGGCTCGCCGAGCAGGTTGGGACGGTTGGCATCGGCGCCATGCCGCAACAGCCACGCCGCACGCACCGCGTCGCCTGCATCCAGCGCATGCGCCAGTTCCTGGTTCGGGTCGGCACCGTCGGCGATGCGCAGTTGCAGCTGCGCCAGCTCCTGCGAGGACGCGGCCGGGCTTGGCGCCTTGGACACCGGCGTCGGCGTGGCATACGGCCCGTGCGCGGCCAGATCGCCGGCCACCACGCAGTCGCCACAGCGCACCAGCGGCACGTGATAGCTGCGCAGGATCTCGGCGATCTTTGCTGAACTCTGTTGCATGGCCGTGTTCAACGCATCGCGCAGGTCCGCGTTCTTGCGCGACACCGCCCACGCCATCGAATACTCCAGCACCGCATCGTCGATGGTATTGAGCGGCACCATGCCCAGGCCACCGCGTTGCGCGTAATAACCGGCCACCGGGCCCCAGGATTCGGCCGCATCCAGTTCATTGGCGGCGACGCGCTCGACCAGCTTGCCGGGATGTTCTTCCGGCGCCGTGGCCGAGTCGTAGAACAGGTATTGCACCTGGCCGCTGATGCCGTGCTCGTACAGGGCCTGGCGTGCGGGCGAGCTCTGGAACACGCCCAGCCGCAGTTTTTTCAGCGCCGGATCGTCCAGCGACGTCGGCACCAGATCCAGGCCCTTGCGCGTCACCAGCACATAGGCCGAGCGATACAGCGGGCGCGTGGTCAGGCCCTGCTCGAAATCGCTGTTGAGGTCCATCAACACATCGCAGCGGCCGGCAGTGATCGTGCTGCGTGCCAGCCCGCGTTGGTAATAGGTGCGCCACTCGTATTCCAGGCGCCGGCCCATGGCATCGGCCACGACTTGCGCGATCTTGTTCTGGAAGCCCTCGCCGGCCTTGTTGGACAGCGGCATGTTGCCCGGGTCGGCGCAGACCCGCAGCACGTGCGGATCGGGCGTTGGCGGTGGAGCACTGGCCGTGGCCGGTGCCGCAGTGGAGGCCGCCGTCGCGGGCGCCGCAGCGGAAGCAGAAGCGCGAGCCGTCGGTGAGGACGGCTCGCGGGTGCAGCCTGCGGCGACGAGTCCGAGGCTGCAAAGCACCAGCAGCCGACACAGCTGCCGGTGCATGCCACGCGCACCGGCAGCGAACTGCCGGTGCGCGCGTCCAACGCCTTGCGTGGAACTCATCGTGCGGTCTTCGCTGCGGTGTTGGCGGTGCCGCCGCCTGCAGCCGCCGTGGCGGTGGCACTGGCGGTCACGGTCTTGCCGGCACCATCGATCCGGAAGCTGTGCACCATGCCGCCGAGCGGGATCTTGTCGAAGCCGGCACCGAATGCCAGACCGGCTGCGCCCAGCGCGCCATACGGATCGGACGGATCCAGACCTGCGGCCACCGGCAGACCGATCCAGCCACCGATGCCGGAGAACACCGCCACGTACTGGTGCCCATTGGCCTTGTAGGCGATCGGGTTGCCGATGATGCCGGAGGGCAGTTTCATCTCCCACAGCTTCTTGCCGGTGTCCTTGTCCACCGCACGGAACCATCCATCCAGCGTGCCGTAGAACACCAGCCCGCCGTCGGTGACCAGGGTGCCGCTCCACACCGGGAACTTCTCCTTGATCTCCCACTTGGACTTGCCTTCCACCACGTCGAAGGCCTTGACGATGCCCAGTGCACCCGGCTCGTTGGGCTTCATCATCACGTTGGCGAACACGTAGGGCAGGCCCATCATGGTGTTGCCGCGTTCCTGCGGTTCCAGCTCCATATGCCAGTTGTTGGTGCCGCAGAAGAACACTGCCGCGTTGGCCGGATCCACCGAGCACGGCTGCTGGTCCTTGCCACCCATCGCCGACGGGAAGGCCTGCACCTTCTTGCCGCGTTCAAGCGGCGAATGCGCGGCCACCTTGACCGGGCGGCCGGTCTTCATGTCGATGCGTTCGGCCCAGTTGGCCGGCACGAACTTGTGCGCGCGCAGCAAGGTGCCGTCGCGGCGATCGAGCACGTAGGCAAAGCCGTTGCGATCGAACTGCACCACCGATGGCACCTGCTTGCCGTCGATGTTCAGATCGACCAGGATCGGCTCGTTGATGCCGTCGTAGTCCCACTGGTCGAACGGCGTCTTCTGGTAGCCCCACACCGCTTCGCCGGTATCGATCTTGCGCGCGAACAGGGTCATCGACCACTTGTTGTCATGCTCGCCGTTGTTGCATTCCTCCTGCGAGGTCTTGCCGCAGCGATACGACGGGCTCCACAGGCCGGGATTGCCGGTGCCGTAGTAGAGCAGCTTCAATTTCGGGTCGTAGCTGTACCAGCCCCAGGCCGCACCGCCACCACGCTTCCATTCGTCGTTGGGAAAGGTCTTGACGCCCAGATCGCCGAGCTGGCCATGCTGCGGGTTGGCCTTGTTGAAATCCGCACCCAGGCAGATCGATTTGTCAGTACCGGCCGCATCGCAGGACCAGGCCTGCTTGCCATCGGCCAGGTTGTAGGCAGCGACACGCCCAAGCACGCCGAACTCGTTGCCGCTGATACCGGCCACCACCTTGCCGTCGGCGATGATCGGCGCCATGGTGATGGTTTCGCCCTTGTCCGGGTGCGCAAGTTTCTGCTTCCACACTTCCTTGCCGGTCTTGGCATCGAGTGCGATCACATCGCCGCTCAGGCTGCCGAACACCAGCTTGCCATCGGCATAGGAGGCGCCACGGTTGACCGTATCGCAGCACGCCACCGCCACCGAGCGTTCGTCCTGCTGCGGGGTGTACTTCCACAACACCTTGCCGCCGTCGTCCTGCGCTGCCAGGTCGATGGCGAATACGTTGTTCGGATACGCGCTGACCATGTACATGACGCTGCCGATCACCAGCGGCTGACCTTCGTGGCCGCGCGTGGCATCGGTCTTCATTTCCCACGACATCTTCAGGTTCTTGACGTTGTCGCGATTGATCTCGGCCAGCGGACTGTGCCGGGTGAGCGCGAAGTCGCGCCCGATGCCGCCCCAGTTGTCCGGGTTGCTGGCATTGGTAGTGAACTCGCTGTCGGTATCGACCACGGCGGCGGCCGCCGGCGCGGCGGGTTTGGCGGCCGGTGCGGGCGTTGTCGTCGTTTCCGTGGCGGCGTCTTTCTTGCAGCCGGCCAACGCGGCGCTCAGCGCAAGCATGAGCAGCACACTGCTGCGCAGGCTGCGACAGGAAGATTGGTGCATATGCGTCTACCCCTCTCGATTGAACAACCAGTCGGTTGAAACATCCCGCAGCGCAGGCGTTGCACCCGCCAGTTGCACCGCGGACGTCGGAAACGTCGAGAGGGAAAGAGCAAACGCCATGCCAGCGCACTGGTGCGACGCACCATGTTGGAGCAGCAGGGTTTGATGTGATGGCAGTCGCTTGCGCAAGGCGCACTGTCACGGTTCTGGCACAGTTTGCGCCGGGCGTGCTGTGACATGGATGGTGCAGCGGGGGTGGGACTGCCTGTCGGTCAGTGCTGCGCACCTTGCACGCTTGAGGCGACATAGCTTGCTGTGGCTTGCGCAAGGCAACACCTCACCGAAGGCCAGCTACGTCGTCGAACGGGGTGCTGCCGCGCTTCCCTTCTCCCTTCGGGAGAAGGCGCCCGAAGGGCGGATGAGGGTACGGCGCAGACAGCCGTGTGCTGTCCGGCTTGCTGATGACGCGTTGCAAGATTCAGCAGCGTCCACGCCCCTTCGAGCGCATGTCACTTCCAATGCGATGACGGTGTCCTGATCGCCATCGCCATCGCCATCCAGCGACACGCGGCCAGCCACGCATCGCACTCCATGCTTCGCGCGCCTGGCCTACTCGCCAAAGCTCACGCTAGCGGTTCCACTGCGCCAGCAACTGCGTGCAATCCTGCAATCGCCAGTCGGCAAGACCGGGCCATGGATCGCCGGGTGTGTTGACCAGCACGGTGCAGGCACCGACTGCACGGCCGCAGGCCAGGTCGTTGTGGTGATCGCCGACCACGACCAGTGCTGTGCCCTCCACCGCCCAGCGTTGCGCAAAATACTGCAAGCCATCGGGTGCGGGTTTGGGGGCGGCCTCATCGCGGCCGACGATGTCGTCCCAGGCGAATGCATCGTGCAGGCCGATCGCCTGCAATGTCACCTGCGCCAATGCGCGCGCATTGCGGGTGAGCATGCCGAGCCGGCATCCGGCTGCCTGCAACGCACGCACCAGCGCCACTGCACCGGGCGCAGGCTGTGCGGCCTGTGCGAGTTCACGCTCGTGCGCGAGCAACCAGGCGTGTTTGGCTGCGGCCTGCTCGGCCGGCAGCGATGCCAGGTAGTGCAGGATGTCCGCCTCGGGCGGGATCTCCAACGCGCGTCGGATCAACGCGAAATCGTGCACCGCTTCGGTCAGCGTGCCGTCCATGTCGAACACCCAATGGCGGTAGCCGGACAACGCGGGCGAGATCTGTGTGATGGCCATGGCATCCATACGTGAGGAGACTCCAGAGATGGTGGCAACGCCGCAAGCCGTCAGGGAACGCACATCGCGCACTCACCCGAATGGACCGGCACCTCATGCCGATGCAGTACGCCGACTACGCAACTGTTGCCGTGCAAGGGCGGTGCGCCTACTTCCAGCCCGGCATCTGGGTGGTATCCAGGCCACCCACGTCGAACTCTGCCGTGCGCGTGCCGCCGGCTTTCACCGGGAACGCGATGCTGATGCGCTTGGCATTGCGCACCAGCTTCCACAGCGCCTTGTCGTCGTCGATGAACATCGCGATCGCTTCATCGGTGTCGGGGCGGTGCGCGGCCATCGGGCGTGCTGCGCCACCATCGGCCGAGACCTGCACCTTGCAGCCGCCATAGCAATTGAAGTCGCCGGCCTTGAGCACGAGATAGCTGTGACGCTTCCACTGCGGGTGATCGCGGAACACCAGGCTCACCGGCTTGGGGCCGCTGCCGTCGACATCCACGCGGCTCTTGGCATCGATCATCGCCGAGCGCTGCGTGCCGCCCTTGGCCGGCACCTGCGAGTACTGCCACAACGCCTGCATGCGGCGCAGTTCGCGCGCCTGGTCGCCCTTGGCCTTGATGTCGGCATAGCCGGGTTCGATGCGTGTGGCTGCCGCAGTGCCGGCGTAGCCTTCCAGCAGTGCGGCGCCATGCGCACGCGCCATGTCCCAGTTACCGGCCGTCACCGCCTCGTCGTATTGCTTGGCGAGTGCGTCGGCCTGCTGTTGCTTGGCTTGCGCCTGCGCGCTTGCCTGCGCCTGACGCTGCGCCTCGCGGTCGGTACAGCCACTCACCGCAGCGACGCACAAGGCCGCGCTCAGCAGATACTTCATCGTCGACTCCGGAAGGCATGAAAGGCAGCGGCAACGATACCAGCCTGCCCGCGACAGCCGCGATCAAACGGCCACACAGCGTAGGAGCGCACCCGGGCGCGATGGAGCATTCCCGGTAACGCCACGTCGCGCCCGGGTGCGCTCCTACAGCGGCGATTGCAGGGCGCGGTACTGCCCGCACGATGCAGCAAGGAAAGCGGCGGGAGGGCGTCTACAACGCCCTGCCCTGCCATTACGGCTGCGGCTGCGCCGGCCGTGCAGCCTTGGCCTTGGCGATCATCTCGGCCACCGATGCGGTGGTGATCGGGTGGTAGCTGGGCTTGGCCTTTTCGAAGGCCTGCTCGGCGAAGGCGATGCCGTCCGGGGTCTTCAACAACTCGGCGTAGATCGGCAGCACCAGCTTGCGGCGGCCGACGCGTTCGATGAACTCGCCTGCAGCGGGGCGCGCATCGGTGTAGCCGCTGCGGATCGCCAGCGGATACCAGCGCATGGCGATTTCGCCGTTCGGGGTGCCGGTGAAGTGGTAGGTCTCATCCAGCTGCTTGAGCTGCTCGGGCTTGAGCGTGGCGCCCATGCCGCTGAGGAAGTGCACCCATTCCTGCGTGCCCCATTCGCCGGTGACCTGCTTGCTCGGCAGCGTGCCGCTGCCGCTCCAGGCGATGCGTGCGGTGTCCACGATCGAGAAGCTGCGCGAGCGTGCCTTGGCGGCGAAGGCCGGGATGCCCGGCTGCTTCAACCACGCATCCACCTCGGCCGTGCTGACCGTGTTGGGATGCTTGTCCAGCAGGTTCTTGTTGAGGTAATCGACGAACTGGTCGGTGGTGGCGCTCTGGAACGCATGATCGTCGAACCAGCCGCGCAGGAACGGGTCGAACACCTCGCGGCCGAAGCGCTGCTCCAGGAACTGCAGGAACCACGCGCCCTTGACGTAGGCCACCTGGCTCAGGGCTTCGTCGGGGTCGCGCTCGGCCAGCGGCGGCAGCGCCAGCGCCTGGTCGGCCGGCGCCATGTCCTTCACTTCGGCCAGCAGGTCGCCCTGGTCGATCTCGCGCTCCATCTCGGCCATCTCCACGCCATACAGCGCCTCGGTGATGCGGGCCTGCACGTAGGTGGTGAAGCCTTCGTTGAGCCAGATGTCCTTCCAGCTGGCATTGGTCACCAGGTTGCCGGACCAGCTATGCGCCAGTTCGTGCGCGACCAGCGAGACCAGCGACTTGTCGCCGACGATCACGGTGGGCGTGGCGAAGGTCAGGCGCGGATTCTCCATGCCGCCGAACGGGAACGACGGCGGCAGCACCAGCATGTCGTAACGGCCCCAGCGATACGGGCCATAGAGTTTTTCGGCCGCACCGATCATCTTTTCGGTGTCTTCGAATTCCTTGGCGGCCTTGTCGGCCATGGCCGGCTCGGCCCACACGCCCGAGCGCGCGGAAATCGGCTTGAACACCACATCGCCGGCGGCGATCGCCAGCAGATAGGACGGAATCGGCTCGGGCATCTTGAAGCTGTAGTCGCCGTCGCGCGCGGCCTTGGGGTCGTTGTCGGCGCTCATCAGCACCATCACGTCCGGGCGCGAGGTCACGTGCGCGCTATAGGTGAAGCGCACGCTTGGGGTGTCCTGCAACGGCACCCAGCTACGCGCGTGGATCGCCTGCGACTGGCTGAACATGAAAGGCAACTGCTTGCCTTCGGTCATCGACGGCTCCAGCCACTGCAGGCCGGAGGCGGTCGGTGCGGTGTGATAGGTGATCACGACCTTGGCCGGCTGATTCGGCGCCTCGATGGTGAGCTTGCTGCCGAAGGTCTTGTCGGCCGGCGCCAGCGCGAACTGCAGCGGCGCCAGCGTGCCCTTGCCGTCGTCGGCCTGCACCTGCGCAATGCTCAGTTCGCGCGTGTCCAGCACCAGCTGCTTGGCGGCCTTGTCCTTCCATTCCAGCGTGTAGGTGGCGGTGCCGCCGATCTGCTTGGCGTCGAAATCCAGCTTCAGGTCCAGCGCCAGATCCTTGATCACCACCAGCTGCGGCTGGGCGTAGGAGCTTTCGTCGTGGTTGCGGGCGTCTGCTTTCACGGGGGCCTTGGCAGTGGTGGCCGGCGCGGCGGTGCTGGCGGCCGGCGGCGTGGACTCGTTGGAACAGCCGGCCAGCGCAATGGACACGGCCAGGGACAGCGACAGGAACGGGAAGCGCATCGACGGCACCGCAGCAAGGGAATTGGGCATTTTAACGCCCCGGGCGGTTGCCTGCCCGTGCGGCCGATGGCGAGCACGTGCCGGCCGCTCAACCCGCGCCGGCTGGGGACACCGTGCATGTCGCTGGCCGCATCGGCGCGAACCTTACGCAGCAACGGCGTTAATGGCGTAACTCAGGCTACCCGTGCCTAGCGTGCACCCGCCTGCGGCCCGGCCGCCAGGTGATTGCCGGATCGCCTAGACCACCGGATGGCTGCGCGGGCTGTCATGCCCGTCGCGTACCAGACGCCGGCCACCGGAGAACTTGGCGCGATACATCGCCGCGTCGGCGCGGCGATACAGCTCGGTGGCATCCAGGCCACGCTCGCACACCGCGCTGCCGGCGCTCACATGCAGGGGCGCCTCGTCGGCATCCTCGCGTTCGAGCATCGACAGCCATTGATTGAGCTTGAGCGTGGCGTCGTCCTCGCTGGCATGCACGCCGATCAGGAACTCGTCGCCGCCCCAGCGCCCGATCCAGTCCTGCGCGCCCAGCCAGCCGTAGGCCGATTCCACCAGCCTTACCAGCACACGATCGCCGGCCAGATGGCCGAAGCGGTCGTTGATCGGCTTGAGGTTGTCCATGTCCAGCACGAACAGCACGAACGGCCAGCCTTCGCGCTGCGCGGCGGTGACCGAATCGCGCATCGCCTGTTCGCAGCCGCGCCGGTTCAAGGCTTCGGTCAGCGGGTCGAACAAGGCGTGCTTCTTCAGATCGCGCATGCCGGCATCGATGCCGCGCAGGCTGCGATTGATGCCACGCAGCAACCGCCCCAGCTCGTCGTCGCCATGTTCGGGCAGGCTGGGCAGACGTTGATCGGCGTAATACGCATCCAGTGCGTCGGCGGCGATGCGCAGCGGTGCGAGCAGGCGATACAGGGCCGACAGGGTCGCCGCAGTGCCAGCCAGCGTGGCCAGCAGCGCCACGATCACCACCGACCACAGCGGGCGCCCGCTCAACTCGCTTTGCGCGGCCAGCCAGGCGATCAACAACAGCAACGGCAGGTGGATGCCGACAAAGGTCACCGCCAGCAGCTTGGCGCTGAAGGAGCGGGGAAACACGCGCGACAACCCTGCGTACAAGCGCATCCACGTCTCCGGCAAAAGAGCGCCTAGTGTCGCCGACCGTTGGTGGAGCCAACGCGACGGGAGTCTCAAAAATTTGTCGGCAAACGCACCTGCGCACAGTGCAATCGTGCGGCAAGCGAACACGAGCATGGCGTGCTCGTGCGATATCCGACGCGCGATGTCCGGCGCATGCTGCGCGCCGGACCGGACGCTCAGATCATGCTGGGTCGGATCCGGGTCAGATCTTGTAGCCGGAGTGGATCGCCACGATGCCGCCGGTCAGGTTCTTGTAGTGGCAACGCGCAAATCCGGCCTCGCCCATCATGCCCTTGAGCGATTCCTGCGGCGGGTGCTTGCGGATGCTTTCTGCCAGGTACTGGTAGCTGTCGGCGTCGCGCGCGAACAGCTGGCCCAGCCTGGGCAGGATCTTGAACGAGTGGAAGTCGTAGATCGGCTTGAACCAGTCGGCGGTGACTTCGGAAAATTCCAGCACGCGCGCCTGCCCGCCCACCTTCAACACGCGATACATCTCGCGCAGCGCGGCGTCCTTGTCGGTGACATTGCGCAGGCCGAAGGAAATGGTCACCAGATCGAAGCTCTGATCCGGGAACGGCAGCGCCTCGGCATTGCATTGCACGTAATCGAAGCCGGCCACCAGGCCGCGGTTGGTCAGCCGGTCGCGGCCTACCGACAGCATGCCGGCATTGATGTCGCCCAGCACCACCGCGCCCTCGTTGCCGACGCGCTCCTTGAGCAGCACGGCGATGTCGCCGGTACCGCCGGCCAGGTCCAGCACACGGTCGCCCGGCTTCACCTGCGCGGTCGCCACGAAGTAGCGTTTCCATGCGCGGTGCACGCCCAGACTCATCAGATCGTTCATCAGGTCGTAGTTGCGCGCGACCGAGGTGAACACTTCGCCGACCAGCTTCTGCTTGTCCTTGGCAGCGACGTCGCGGAAGCCGAAATGGGTGGTACCGGAGGTATAGGGGGATTCGCTCATGGGCGGATTATCGCACTGCTGACGCCGCCATGACCGCAACCGGACCACAATCGCTGCCTTCCCTGCGACCGGCCCTGCGAGCCCTGCGTGCACGACAAGTACGTCCAGCGCGACTGGCAGCCCCACGAGAAGCCCACCCTGCCCGGGTCGGCCTCCACCCCCCTGCACTCCACCCGGCGCCGCATCCAGTACGGGCTGGTGGGCGTGGTGGTGGCGCTGACCGGCGGGCTGAGCAATGCGCTGGTCACCGCCAACCTGACCTATCTGCAGGGCACGCTGGGCGCCTACGCCACCGAAATGGCCTGGCTGCCGGCCGCCTACGTGATGACCAACATGTCGGCCAACCTGCTGCTGGTGAAGTTCCGCCAGCAGTTCGGGCTGCGGCGCTTCACCGAGATCTTCCTGGCGCTGTATGCGGTCATCGCCTTCGCGCATCTGTTTGTGCACAGCCTGAGCTCGGCGATCACCGTGCGTGCCGCGCACGGATTGGTGGGCGCCGCGCTCAGCTCGCTGGGGCTGTATTACGTGATCCAGGCGTTCCCGGCCAAATACCGGCTCAAGGCGGTGGTGACCGGGCTGGGGGTGACCCAGCTGGCGCTGCCATTGGCGCGGGTGTTCTCCACCGATCTGCTGGAATTTGCACAGTGGCAGGGCCTGTACCTGTTCGAACTGGGCCTGGCGGTGTTCGCGCTGGCCTGCGTGCTGGCGCTCAAGCTGCCGCCCAGCGACCGCTATCGCGTGTTCGAGCCGCTGGATTTCCTCACCTTCAGCCTGTTCGCGGCCGGGTCGGCCGGGCTGGCTGCGGTGCTGTCGCTGGGGCGGCTGCTGTGGTGGACCAGCACACCGTGGCTGGGCGTGGTGCTGGCGGCCTCCATCGTGCTGCTGTGCACGGCGGCGTGGATCGAGCACAACCGCCGCAACCCGATGATCAACACGCGCTGGCTGGCCAGCGGCGACATGCTGCGGCTGGGCCTGGCGATCCTGCTGATCCGGCTGGTACTGTCCGAGCAGAGCACCGGCGCGATCGGCTTCTTCCAGACCCTGGGACTGGCCAACACGCAGCTGCAGACCCTGTTCGCGCTGATGTTGCTGGGCGCAGTGGTCGGCGTTGCCGCCAGCGCGTGGCTGATCAATCCGGCGCGGGTGGCCGAGCATCTGATCATTGCGGTGGCGGCGATCTGCATCGGCTGTTTCATGGATGCCGATGCCACCAGCCTCACCCGCCCGGAGCAGATGTACGTCAGCCAGTTCCTGCTCGCCTTTGGCAGCACCTTCTTCATCGGCCCGGCGATGGTGGCCGGGCTGGGCCGGGTCATCGCGCAGCCCGGCAATCTGATCAGCTTCATCGTGCTGTTCGGCATGGCACAGAACATGGGCGGCCTGCTCGGCAGCGCACTGCTCGGCACCGTGCAGGTCGTGCGCGAGAAATACCATTCCAGCCAGCTGGTCGAACATCTGGCATTGACCGACCCGCAAGTGGCCGCGCGCGTGCAGGCCTATGCCGCGCTGTACGGCCGCAGCATCGGCGACCCGGCCCTGCGCCAGGCCCAGGGCGTGCACGCCCTGGGCAGCGTGGCCACGCGCGAAGCCAATGTGCTCGCCTATAACGACGTGTTCCTGTTGATCGGCTGCATCGCCATCGCCACCGGGCTGTGGATCCTGTCCGTGCTGGTGTGGCGGCGTTACCTGCGCCCATCCGCTGCGTCCCCCTCTCCTGCTTCCACCGCGCGCCCATGAATACACCTGCAGCTTCAACCTCTCCTGCCGATCTGCAACGCCGCAGGCGCCGCCGCATCGGTGGCGTGATCGGCTTCGGCGGGCTGGCCCTGCTCGGTGTCGCCCTGGTGCTGTATGCATGGCGCCTGCCGCCGTTCGTCAGCGCCGTCGAGCGCACCGAAAACGCGATGGTGCATGGCCAGATCACGGTGATCGCGCCGCAGGTCAGCGGGTATGTCACCGAGGTGCCGGTGCAGGACTTCGCCCACGTCAAACACGGCCAGTTGCTGGCCAGGATCGACGACCGCATCTATGCCCAGCAGCTCGAACAGGCCAGGGCGCAGCTGCAGACCGCGCAGGCCAACCTGTCCAACTGGGACCAGCAGCGGCATAGCGCCGATGCCACCATCGCCGAACAACGCGCCGCACTGAGCAGCAATCAGGCCCAGCGCGACCGCACCCGCTCGGCGTATGCGCGCGCGCAGCAGCTGGCCGAGCAGAAACTGGTATCCGAACAGGATCGCGACACCGCCTTCGCCGCACGTGCGCAGGCCGATGCCGGCGTGGCACAGGCGCGTGCCGCCGTGCAGGCCGCCGAGGAGAACGCACGCAGCGTCACCGTCAATCGCGCCGCCCTGGAAGCGGCGGTGGCCAATGCGCAAGCGGCCGTGCAACTGGCGCAGATCAATCTGGACAACACGCGCATCCTGGCCCCGCGCGATGGCCAGCTCGGCCAGCTCGGCGTGCGCCAGGGCGCCTACGTCACCAATGGCACGCAGCTGATGTCGCTGGTGCCGGACACGTTGTGGATCGTGGCCAATTTCAAGGAAACCCAGATGGCCAAGATCCGCATCGGGCAACGCGCCAGCTTCACCGTGGATGCGTTGGACAATGCGCGTCTGCACGGCCGTGTGCAGGAAATCTCCCCGGCCGCCGGCTCGGAATTCAGCGTATTGCCGGCCGACAACGCCACCGGCAACTTCGTCAAGATCGCCCAGCGCATTCCGCTGCGCATCAGCGTCGATCCGGACCAGACGCTGGCACCGCGGCTACGCCCGGGCATGTCGGTGGTGGTGGCGATCGACACCGACAGCGCGGTCGACTGACGCGACACAGCCGCTATCATGCGGTGATGTCGTCCCTGTCCCCATCCTCGCTGCACTGGCAATGCCTGCGCTTCGACCAACTGAGCACCACGCAGTTGTACACGCTGCTGCGGCTGCGCTCGGATGTGTTCGTGGTGGAGCAGCAGTGCGCGTATCCGGAGCTGGATGGCAAGGACAGCCTGCCGGGTGTGCTGCATCTGCTCGGCAGCACCGACGACGGTGCGTTGGCCGCCTATCTGCGCGTGCTACCGCCCGGTGTGAGTTACCCCGAGCCGAGCATCGGCCGGGTAGTGATTGCCGCCACGCAGCGCGGCCACGGCTTCGCACATGCATTACTGCTGGAAGGCTTGCGGCTGGTGCACCGGCAGTGGCCCGCCAGCGCCGTGCAACTCGGCGCGCAGGCGCACCTGCAGGCGTTCTACGCCGCACACGGTTTCACGCCCTCGTCCGCACCGTATCTGGAAGACGGCATTCCCCACATCGACATGCTGCGTCGCGCCGACGCCGCCACCCAGGAGCCTGCATGATCACCACCCCCGACTACCGCGCACTGCTCGACACCGCCATTGCCGAAGCCCGCCAGGGCCTGGCCGAAGGCGGCATCCCGATCGGCGCGGCGCTGTACCACAACGACGGACGTCTGCTCGGTTGCGGCCACAACCGCCGCGTGCAGGAAAACGATCCCTCCGTGCACGGCGAGACCGATGCCTTCCGCAAGGCCGGCCGGCAACGCCGCTACAAGGACACCATCATGGTCACCACGCTGGCGCCGTGCTGGTACTGCAGCGGGCTGGTGCGCCAGTTCAATATCGGCACCGTGGTGGTCGGCGAGTCGGTCACCTTCCAGGGCGGCGTGGCCTGGCTGCGCGAGCACGGCGTCACTGTCATCGACCTGCAGAGCCAGGAATGCATCGACCTGCTGGGCGGCTATATCTCGGCCAACCCCGACGTGTGGAACGAGGATATCGGCGAGGACTGAGCGGTTTGGCTGCAGAGCGCTTGATCTGCGGCTTGGCTGCGAGGCCCTTGCCCGCCCACCATCGCAGGACACGCCGCAAGTACGTCCATGTAGGCTCTTACGCGGCATCCATGCCGCGTAAGGTCCCGCGACGGTGGGCGGGCAAGCACCAAGTCGAGATGGTCGGTGTGCTTGCTTAAGAGCAGCAAGGGCAGTGCGTGATGCACGCCGTGTCCCTGATGCGCCGGCTCGAAGTCCGACACACGTTCGGCAAACAGCTTTTCACGCGGCCACCGACCAACTCTCTAGTGCGGTGCCCTCGCCGTCAGAGGATATAGCGGCTCAGGTCGGGGTCCTGCACCAGTTCGCCGAGCTGCGCATCGACGTAGGCCGCATCGACCGTGACGCTCTGGCCGTCGCGATCCGGCGCCTCATAACTCAGCACATCGAGCAGACGCTCCAGCACTGTATGCAGGCGGCGCGCGCCGATGTTTTCCTGCCGCTCGTTGACCTGCGCGGCGATCTCGGCAAGGCGCTCCACCGCATCCGCGCCGAAGGTCAGGCGCACGCCCTCGGTCTGCAGCAGGGCTTCGTACTGCTTGATCAACGCCGCCTTTGGCTCGGTGAGGATGCGCACGAAATCGGCCTTGGTCAGCGCGGTCAATTCGACACGGATCGGGAAACGGCCCTGCAATTCGGGAATCAGATCGCTGGGCTTGGCCAGATGGAACGCGCCGGAGGCGATGAACAGGATATGGTCGGTCTTGACCGTGCCGTACTTGGTCGACACGTTGGAACCTTCCACCAGCGGCAACAGATCGCGCTGCACGCCTTCGCGACTGACATCGCCGCCGTTGGAGCCGGCTTCGCCACGCTTGGCGACCTTGTCGATCTCATCGATGAACACGATGCCGTGCTGCTCGCAGGCTTCGATCGCCGCCGCACGCACGTCGTCTTCGTTGACCAGCTTGCCGGCTTCTTCTTCGATCAGCAGCGGGCGCGCGGCCTTGATGGTGAGCTTGCGCTTCTGCGACTTGCCGCTGCCCAGGTTGGAAAACATCTGCCGCAGCTGCTGGCCCATTTCTTCCATGCCCGGCGGGGTCATGATGTCCATGCTGGCGTTGACCGCCACTTCCAGCTCGATCTCGCGCTCGTCCAGCTCGCCGCTGCGCAGCATGCGGCGGAACTTGATGCGGGTGTCGTTGTCCTGCGCCGAGGGCTCGTTGCGCGCCGCTTCCGGATCGAACCCGATCCCGGCCGCGCGGCGTGGCAGCAGCGCATCCAGGAGGCGGTCTTCGGCGCGTTCTTCGGCCTGGTTGCGCACGCGCACCTTGGCCTGTTCGCGATACAGCTTGACCGAGGTGTCGGCCAGGTCGCGAATGATCTGTTCCACATCCTTGCCGACATAGCCGACTTCGGTAAAGCGCGTGGCTTCCACCTTGACGAACGGCGCATTGGCCAAGGTGGCCAGACGCCGCGCGATCTCGGTCTTGCCGACGCCGGTCGGGCCGATCATCAGGATGTTCTTGGGCATCACCTCGTTGCGCAGCTCTTCGGGCAGCTGCATGCGGCGCCAGCGATTACGCAGCGCGATGGCAACCGCACGCTTGGCATCGTGCTGGCCAACGATATGACGGTCGAGCTCCTGCACGATTTCGCGCGGAGTCATGGTTGAGGTATCGGAATTTGGCATTGGGGATTGGGGATTCGTAAAAGCGGAGTAGGAACGATCGATGCGTGTCCGGGCGCAGGGAAAGGAGTGCTTTTGCGAATCCCCAATCCCAAATCCCGACTCACAGCTCTTCGACCACCACATTGCGATTGGTATAAATGCAGATATCGCCGGCGATGTTGATCGCTTCGGTGGCGATGGTCTTGGCATCGAGTTCGGTGTGCGCCAGCAGCGCGCGGGCAGCCGACAGGGCGTACGAACCGCCCGAGCCGATGGCGATGATGCCGTCTTCCGGTTCGATCACATCGCCGGTCCCGCTGATGATCAGCGAGGTTTCCTTGTCGGCGACCGCAAGCAGCGCCTCAAGCTTGCCCAGGCGGCGCTCGGTGCGCCAATCCTTGGCCAGCTCCACGGCGGCACGGGTCAGTTGCCCATGCTTGTCGAGCTTGGCTTCGAACAGCTCGAACAGGGTGAACGCATCGGCGGCGGCGCCGGCAAAACCGGCCAGCACCTGCCCCTCGCGGCCGAGCCGGCGCACCTTGCGCGCATTGCCCTTCATGACGGTGTGGCCGAGGGTGACCTGGCCATCGCCGGCAACGGCGACATGCCCACCACGCCGAACCGAAATGATGGTGGTGGCGTGAACGATGTTGGGGTTCTGGCTGGGGTCCATGGGTCCTCCGGGGGTTTCCAATGAGGTGGGGACGCCCCTGCCGGGTTCAAGCATGCTGCGCGCATGTGGCGCGGGCGGCTGATGCAGCGCGCTCAGACGGCAGACAGCATGCGTCTGCGCTCCCGGCACGCAGCGATTGAGCAGCCGCACACGAGAACGATTGGGAGCGTGGTGTGCGCTTCGGGATGAACCGGGTGATCGTCGCCGGCGCGGAGACGCTGCTGCGCAAACCTGTCACCGCAGTATGCGGCCGTCATATGCGCATCACTGCAAGAAACGCTCCGGCCCGAATAACCATGCAGGCCCGCGCATGGATCCGCGTACCTCTCCGAATGGGAGAGCGGCTCAAGAGCGGCGATTCGCACGCGGCGGTACTTCAGAGAAGTGGTTAACCGCCAAGCGCAACACACGCCGCGCCACTCACTCAGCAGCTTTCTTGCGCCTGGCGCGCGGATGCGCAGCGTCGTAGACCTTGGCCAGGTGCTGGAAATCCAGATGCGTATAGATCTGCGTGGTGGCGATGTCCGAATGGCCGAGCAATTCCTGCACGCCGCGCAGGTCGCCGGAGGATTCGAGGATGTGGCTGGCAAAGCTGTGCCGCAGCATGTGCGGATGCACGTCCTTGAACATGCCCTGGCGCACCGCCAGTTGCTTGATGCGGATCTGTACTGCACGCTGCGAAATCGCACCGCCGGCGCGGCCGGGGAATACATGGGTGTCGGCACGCCCGCCGCTGTCGCGCAGCCAGTCCCGCAGCGCGCCGATCGCATGCGAACCTACCGGCACCAGGCGCTGCTTGCCGCCCTTGCCGAGCACCATCACCAAGCCGCTGTCCAGATCCAGGTCGCGCCAGCGCAGCGCGCAGAGCTCGCTCAGGCGCAGCCCGGATGAATAGAACAGCTCCAGCAAGGCGCGATCGCGTAGGCCCAGCGGCGCGTCGGTGGGCACCTCGACCAAACGCACCGCTTCATCGGCATCCAGTACCTGCGGCAATTTACGCGGCGCCTTGGGCGCACGCAGCGCCGCCGCCGGACTTGCGGCAATGCGGCCATGCTTGAGCAACCAGGCGTAGTAACTGCGGCATGCCGACAGACGACGCTGCAGGCTCTTGGCCGACAACCCGCGTCGGTGCTCGGACGCAACGAACTGCCGCAACTGTGCGCTATCGAGCTGCGCCACATCGTCGATGGCCTGTTCGCCGGCCCAGCCCACCAACGCGGCAAGATCGCGCTGGTAGGCATCCAGCGTATGCGCCGACACCTGCCGCTCGACCTGCAGATATCCCAGGAAGTCGTCGACCGACGCCACCTCAGATTCCTCGCTGCCGCACCATCGGCGCGGCCATCCAGCGCAGGCTGCACGCATCGGCGCACCCTGCACGGCGCATCATGTGTCGAAGCGCTGCAAGGCTACGCCCAGGGACTCGCCCATCATGCGCAGGAACAAGGTGCCCATGCCGGGATAGAAACGGTTGGCGTCGCTGCTGCCGACCGCAATCAGGCCGATGCCGGGCAACGGCAGCAGCGCGGTAGATTGCACGTTGGCAGCCTGGTCGGCGTACAGCAGCGCGTGTTTTTCTGCCTGCAGGCGGCCGCAGATCGGCTCGCCGTCGCTCAGGCAATCGCGGAACGGGGCAAGCCGTGCATCGTCGGCGGCGATGATCTGCAGCCAGTCGGCCTCCAGGCCGGCGACCGGCTTGAGCAACACCAGCCGCACCAGTTCGCCATTGAAATCTTCCGCCAGCGAGGCGGCCATCGCCTTGAGCGTGTCGGCCGCGCTGGTCTGGCGCATCAGCGCCAGGGTCAGTTGATGCGTGCGTACCGCCAGGCGCTCGTTGTCCTGCGCATTGTGGCCAAGCTCGTGCAGGCGCCGCGACAGTTCGCGGTTCTTGTCGCGCAGCACTTCCAGCTGATAGGTGGCCAGCGAGGCGGTGGGGCCGTCGTCGCGCGGCACCAGCAGACTCACCGCCAGATCCGGGAACTGCTTGAGGAAGGTCGGGTGGCGCCGCAACCAGGTTGCCACTTCGTGCGCGCTGAATTTATCCGTGTTCTCGCTCATCAGTTCCACTCTCCATCGAAGACGAACACGGCCGGACCGGACATCACGACGTCCTGTTGTTCGCCGGCCCAACGGATGCGCAGCGCGCCGCCGGGCAAGGACACCTGCACGTCGCGCTCGACACGGCCACGCTGCATCAGCACCACCGCCGCCGCGCAGGCACCGCTGCCGCAGGCCAGGGTTTCGCCGACGCCGCGTTCGAACACACGCAGGCGCACATGCGTCGGGTCGACCACCTGCACAAAGCCGACGTTGACCGAATCGGGGAACGCGGCGTTCTGCTGCAACAGGCCGCCGACGCGTTCCACCGGCGCCGCCTCCACCCGCCCCACTTCCACCACGGCATGCGGGTTGCCCATCGACACCGCGCCAAAGCGCACGGTTTCGCCATGCACCGGCAGCGCGTATTCCTCGCGCGCATGCGCAAAGCCGGCCAGCGGGATCTGCGTGGGCTCGAACTGCGGCACGCCCATCGCCACCGCATAGGTGCCGGCGTCCAGACGCTGCACGCGGTGGGAGGTGAACGGGCTATCGATGACGAAGTCATCGCCCTGCGCGGTGCCGTCGCGCACCAGCCAGGCCGCCACACAGCGCGCGCCGTTGCCGCATTGGCGCGCGGCCGAGCCGTCGGAATTCCAGATGCCGTAGGCGGCCACCGCCTCGCTGCTGCGCGGGGTTTCGATGGTCAGGATCTGGTCGCAGCCCACCCCGAAATGGCGATCGGCCAGGCGTGCGGCCAGCGCAGCATCCGGCGGCGGCGTGCCGTCGCGCAGGTCCAGCAGCACGAAATCGTTGCCGGCGCCATGCATTTTGGTGAAACGCAGACGCCCGCTGTGGCCGTCAGCGCTCATTGCCGCTGCTAGCGGGCTGGTCGGTGGTGGGTGCGGGCTGCGTATCGGTGTTCACCGGCGCAGGCGCAGGCGAGGACTCATCCAGCGGTTGCGGCGCGTCCGGCGGCTGCAGCACGGGCTGGGCTTCCACCGGCACCGGCTTCTGCGGCATTACCAGCGGGCCCTTGTTGCCGCAGGCGGCAAGCAGGACAAAGGTCGCACCAATCAGTGCGAGACGAACAGACGGTCGGGACATGATGCTCATGGCCGAAGTATAGCCAGAACACCCTGACTGCCGTGCGCTCAGTGCGCGCTGGGCAGCGCGCGCGGTGGCGGCTCGGGGCGCAGCCACAGCCAGATCGCCACCACCGCCATGCTGCCGATCGACAGGCATTTGACCCAGAACACCGGCACGCACCACAGCATGATGCCGGCGCAGACGGTCATGGTGAGCGTGGCCATCCACTTGGCCTTGCGGCTGACCGCGCGATAGGTCTGCCACTCGACGATTGCCGGGCCGAAGCGCGGGTGCGAGAGCAGCCAGTTGTGCAGGCGCTCGGAGCCGTGCGAGGCCGCCCAGGCGGAAATCAAAATGAACACGGTCGTCGGCAGGCCTGGCACGAAGATACCGACGATGCCGGTCGCCAGGCTGGCGTAGGCCAGCAACCACCAGGCCCAGCGGAATCGAGTCGGTCGCGTCATGGGTAAATGATACGGCCAGCGGGCGCCGAGATGGTCCGGGCATCCCCTTCTCGCACCGGGAGAAGGGGCCCCAAACGGCGGATAAGGGGACGTCTGCACGCAGGATTGGGCGGGTTTTGCTTACCAATCCCCAATCCCGACTCCCCAATCCCCGCCCCTCAACTACTTGACCCCGAGCTGATCCAGCACAAACGCATACGACTCGGCGAGTTCGCGGTAACGGCGGAAGCGGCCGGACTTGCCGCCGTGGCCGGCTTCCATGTTGGTGCGGAAGACGATCGGCTGGGTGCCGGTGTTGTCGTCGCGCAGTTTGGCCACCCACTTGGCCGGCTCCCAGTACTGCACCTGCGAATCCCACAGACCGGTGCCGACGAACAGGGCCGGGTAGGCCTGCCTGGTCACGTTGTCGTACGGGGAGTAGGACAGCATGTAATCGTAATAGGCCTTCTTTTCCGGGTTGCCCCACTCGTCGTATTCGTTGGTGGTGAGCGGGATGCTGGCATCGAGCATGGTGGTGACCACGTCGACGAACGGCACCTGCGCGACCATCACGCGATAGTCCTGCGGGGCCATGTTGGCCACCGCGCCCATCAGCAACCCACCGGCGCTGCCGCCGGAGGCGGCAACGCGATCCTTGGCGGCATAGCCCTGTTCCACCAGGCCGCGGGTGACGTCGATGAAGTCGGTGAAGGTGTTCTTCTTGTGCAGCAGCTTGCCGTCGTCGTACCACTGGCGGCCCATTTCCTGGCCGCCGCGGATGTGCGCGATGGCATACACCACGCCACGGTCCAGCAGGCTGATCGCCGGCAGATTGAAGGCCGGGTCCATCGACATGCCGTAGCTGCCGTAGGCGTACTGGAACAACGCCGCAGTGCCGTCCTTCTTGAAGCCGCGCTTGTACACCAGCGACACCGGCACCTTGACGCCATCGCGCGCAGTTACCCAGACGCGCTCGGTGACGTACTTGCCGGCGTCGTAACCGATCACCGGCTGCTGCTTGAGCAGCTTGCGCTCGCCAGTCTGCGTATTGAGTTCGTACGTCGTTGCCGGCGTGGTCAGCGAGGTATAGCTGTAACGCAACCACGCGGTGTCCGGCTCGGAATTGACCGCCAGGCCCATCGAATACGCAGGCTCGTCCGCCTTGACGTACTCATGACTGCCATCACCCTTGAGCAGGCGTACGCGTTCCAGCCCGCCGGAGCGCTCTTCGATCGCGGTAAACCCGTCGAACAGCTCGAAGTTTTCGATATAGACCTTGTCATCGTGCGCCACCCAGTCGGTCCACTGCTTGCGCGTGGTCGCATCGGTGGGTGCGGTCACCAGCTTGAAATTCTTGGCGCCATCGGCATTGGTGCGGATCACCCAACGGCCATCGAAATGCTCGGGGTGATATTCGACATCGCGCTCGCGCTTGGCCAGCAGGGTGAACCGCTCGGGATTGTCGGCCGGCGCATAACGCGTCTCCGACGACACCGTGCTTTCCACGCCGATGGTGATGTACTTGTCGTCGCGGGTACGGCCGATGCCCATGTAGAAGCTGTCGTCCTTCTCCTCGTAGACCAGCACGTCGTCCTTGGAGGGCGTGCCCAGCACGTGTTTCTTCACCCGCACGGTGAGCAGCGTTTCCGGATCGTTTTCGACATAGAACAGGGTCTTGTTGTCGTCGGCCCAGACCACGTTGGCCGACACGCCTTCCACCGTATCGGGGTAGATCTCGCCGGTGTCCAGATTCTTGAAGCGGATCGTGTACTGGCGACGGCCCACCGCATCGTCGGCCCAGGCCAGGATGCGATTGTCCTGGCTGACTTCCGCATCGCCGACGCTGAAGTAGCCCTTGCCCTGCGCCATCTGGTTGACGTCGAGCAGGATCTGTTCCGGCGCGTCCATGCTGCCCTTGCGGCGCGCCTGGATCGGGTAGTCCTTGCCGGCCTCGAAGCGCGTGTAATACCAGTAGCCACGCTCGCGATACGGCACGCTGGCGTCGTCCTGCTTGATGCGCCCGACAATCTCGGTATACAGCGTGTCTTCCAGCGGCTTGAGCGGCGCCATCACCGTGTCGGTGTAGGCGTTCTCGGCGTTGAGGTAGGCCAGCATCGCCTTGTCCTCGCGCTTGTCGTCGCGCAGCCAGTAGTAGTCGTCGCTGCGGGTGGCGCCGAACGGGGCCTTGACCACATGCGGACGCTTGGCCACGTCTGGTGGCGACGGGAGAGCTGCGAAGGCGGAAGAAACAGATGTGGTCATCAGGCTGGCGATCAGAAGGGCGAGGACAGGCTTCATCAGATTGGGGTCCGTTGGATGAACGCAATGCCATCCCAGCACCCGAGTGTGGAAGAGCCCGGCCGGGAGCGTCATGTGCCCGAGGTCATGCTGCTCTATCCTCTTCGGTATGGACTCCCTACATTCGCATGCCCCCCGCTACAGCCGCCGCAGCCAGGACATCGCGCCGTTTCATGTGATGGCGCTATTGGCGCGCGCCAATGCGCTGGAACAGGCCGGCCACGATGTGATCCACCTGGAGATCGGCGAACCGGATTTCACCACCGCCGCACCGATCGTCGCGGCCGGACAGGCCGCACTGGCGGCCGGACACACCCGCTACACCGCCGCCCGCGGCCTGCCCGCGCTGCGCGCCGCCATCGCCGGGTTTTACGCGCAGCGGTACGGCTGCGCTATCGATCCGGAACGCATCCTGGTCACCCCTGGCGGCTCCGGCGCATTGCTGCTGGCCAGCAGCCTGTTGGTCGACCCGGACAAACACTGGCTGCTCGCCGACCCCGGCTATCCGTGCAACCGGCATTTCCTGCGCCTGGTCGAAGGCGCCGCGCAACTGGTGCCGGTCGGCGCAGACACCGATTACCAACTGACGCCAGGCCTGGTCGACGCCTGCTGGAACGCCGACAGCGTCGGCGCACTGGTCGCCTCGCCGGCAAATCCCACCGGCAGCGTGCTGTCGCGCGCGCAACTGGCCGGCTTGTCGCAGGCGCTGCATGCGCACGGCGGCCACCTGGTGGTGGACGAGATCTACCACGGCCTGACCTATGGCATGGACGCGCACAGCGTGCTGGAAGTGGACGACAGCGCCTTTGTGCTGAACAGTTTTTCCAAGTACTTCGGCATGACCGGTTGGCGCCTGGGCTGGCTGATCGCCCCGCCCAAGGCGGTGCCAGAACTGGAGAAACTCGCGCAAAACCTCTACATCAGCGCCTCGACCATTGCGCAGCACGCAGCGCTTGCATGTTTCACGCCAGAGAGCATCGCCATCTTCGAAGCACGCCGTGCCGAGTTCCAGCAGCGCCGCGACTATCTGCTGCCCGCGCTGCGCCAGCTTGGCTTCAACATCGCCGTCGAACCGCAGGGTGCGTTCTATCTGTACGCGGATATCAGCGCATTCTCGGACGATGCCCAGGCCTTCTGCGCACACTTCCTGGAGACCGAGCATGTCGCCTTCACTCCCGGTATCGACTTCGGCCACCACCGCGCCAATCAGCACGTCCGCATCGCCTATACGCAGAGCCTGCCGCGTCTTGAGCAGGCGGTGGAGCGGATTGCGCGTGGTTTGCAACGTCTTTGATCGAACCAGCGCCAGTGCGCACGGCGCCTCTCGTCGAGCAGCGCCTGGACGTGGCCGCAGGTTCACTGCCTCGATGTAAACAGCCATGACTGTGATTTGTCGCTGCTTTTGCACTGCTGTTTGTGGGCTTGCCTCGCCCTGCAGCGAACCAAGCGCCGCAGCCACGCGTGGCTGCATGGGCACCCTGCTGGGCCGTAGCCAGTGGCGTGCGCACGTACCCTCATCCGCCCTTCGGGCACCTTCTCCCGATGGGAGAAGGAACCAACAAAAAGCCCTGGACCATTCGGCCCAGGGCTTTCTTCAACGCAGCACCTGATCAAGACAACTCGAATTACCGAGCTGCCTTGGGTCGGCAACTCAATCCGCCAGCCGCTCCCACAGGAAGCTGTAGGCCAGCGCCGCCATATGCGCGGCCTGTGCGTTGTTGGCCGCGCCGCCGTGGCCGCCTTCGATGTTTTCGTAATAGGTCACGTCCTTGCCGGCCTCGATCATCTTGGCGGCCATCTTGCGCGCGTGGCCCGGATGTACGCGATCGTCGCGCGTGGAGGTCAGGAAGATCACCGGCGGATAGGTCTTGCCCGGGTCGAACAGGTGGTACGGCGAGAAGGTCTGGATGAACTTCCAGTCGTCGGTATCCGGGTTGCCGTACTCGGCCATCCACGAGGCACCGGCCAGCAGATGGCTGTAGCGCTTCATGTCCAGCAGCGGCACCTGCACCACCACCGCGCCGAACAGCTCCGGATACTGGGTCAGCATGTTGCCGGTCATCAGCCCGCCGTTGCTGCCGCCCTGCACACCCAGATGCCTGGTCGAGGTGATCTTGCGCGCGACCAGGTCCTTGGCCACCGCAGCCATGTCTTCATAGGCCTTGTGGCGGTTCTGCTTGAGCGCGGCTTGGTGCCAGCGCGGGCCGTATTCGCCACCGCCGCGAATGTTGGCCACCACGTAGACGCCGCCCTTCTCCAGCCAGGCGCGGCCCAGTCCGCCGGAATAATTGGGCGTCATCGAAATCTCGAAACCACCATAGCCGTACAGCAGGGTCGGCGCGCTGCCATCGAGCTTCAACGCCTTGGGGCGCACCAGGAAATACGGCACGCGGGTGCCGTCCTTGCTGGTGGCAAAGTGCTGCTCGATGCTGTCCTTGCCGGCATCGAAGAACGCCGGCATGGCCTTGAGCGGCTGCGGCGCGGTACCCACCTCCACCCACGACAAGGTGGTCGGGGTCAGGTAGTCGGTAACGGTCAACCACAGCGCGTCGCTGTCGTCGCTGTCCACCGCGCTGACGTCGACGGTGCCGAACGCCGGCGCACCGACGAAGGCGCTCTTCTTCCAGCCATCCTGCCCAGGCGTGATCACGCTCAGGCGGTTCTTGACGTCTTCCAGCACGTTCAACACCAGGTGCGAACGCGTCCAGGCGATACCTGCCAGCGAGGTGCTGTCGGTGGGCTCGAACAGCACATCGAAGCTGCGCTTGCCGGCCATGAAGTCGTCAAAGCGCGTCGCCAGCAGCGAGCCGGCCTTGTAGGTCTTGCCGGCCACGGTCCAGGGTTCGCGCAGTTCCAGGGTCAGCCATTGCCGCTTGACCGACTTGCTGGCCGAGTTGGGCGCATCCACCTTGACCAGCTTGCCGTCGGCACCCTTGAGATACAGCTCCTCGTTGTAGAAGGCCAGCGTGCGGCTGACGAAATCGCGCTCGAATCCGGGCGTGTCGTCGTGCATCGCGGCGATGTACATGTCAGTCGGCTTGCCCTCGTACACCACCGTGGCGGCGCTGAGCGGAGTGCCGCGCTTCCACTGCTTGGCGATGCGCGGATAGCCGGAGCTGGTCATCGTGCCGGCACCGAAATCGGTGAACACGTAGACGGTGTCCTGGTCGATCCAGCCCAGCCCGCCCTTGGATTCGGGGCGGAAGAAGCCGTCCTTGACCCACTGCTTGCCGGCCAGGTCGAACTCGCGGGTGACATCGGCATCGGCGCCGCCGCGCGACAGCGCGATCAGGCAGCGCTGGTAATTCGGGCGCAGGCAGTCGGCGCCGTGCCAGACCCAGTTCTCGCCTTCGGCCTTGTTGAGCGCATCCAGGTCCAGCACCGTTTCCCACTTGGGCGCCGGCTTGCGGTATTCGTCCAGCGTGGTGCGCCGCCACAGGCCGCGCTCGTGCTGCTTGTCCTTCCAGAAGTTGTAGTAGTACTCGCCGATCTTCTGCACGCCGGGAATCTTCGCGTCCGAATCCAGCACTTCGCGGATGCTGGTCTCCATCTGCTTGAAGGCCGGCGAGGCGGCCAGGCGCGCCTCGGTCTTGGCGTTCTGGGCCTTGACCCAGTCCAGCGACTTGGCGCCGGAAACATCTTCCAGCCAGGCGTAGGGATCGTTGGACACGGCGGTTTCCTCTGCAGAGACGGCGCCAGCGGTGATCAGACCGGCAACCAGGCAGATCGAGGCGAGTTTGGACATGAATGTTTCCGGGAGAACGAACGCCGGGAACGTAGCATAGCCCTCCGCCGCCCGACCCTGCCGAAGGTCAGGCCGCGCGCGCCTGTGCTGCCGCGCGCGAAGTGCCACGTCGGCGTTGCGCCTGCGGCCCGCGCCGACGTGGCGCACCGCGCCGCGCACCTGGCCGCATCAGGGCCGGCAACGCGAACCGGTGCAGGCTCCACCAGGCCAGCATCGGCATGCCGACCAGCCATAGCGGCAGCCAGCCGATCCACTCGCTGTGGCCGCGCGCGGCTGGCCACACCAGCACCAGGGCCAGGCCGGCCAGGGCGATCTGCCGGACCGGGCGCAGCACGCGCGGGTCGGGACGTTCGGAACGACGGGAAGGACGAATCGACATGGCGGCACTCCGTGGCAGGAAGGATCAGGACAGGCCGGCAGGATTGCCTGCGCCCATCTCACCGACTGCGACCTGGCGGCGAAAACCGGAGAGACCGCCTTGCCGGGTGCCGGCGCCGCAGTTCGACAACCACCGCCAGGCCACCAACCGGGTCCGCTTCCGCACCCGGACCCGGGCGCCCGGTTGCCGCGTCCGAGGCAGCCGCGTGCGCCAGACCCGACCGTTGACGCGAACTTGCCCCCTGCATGCGGTAGTGTGCTGCTCCAACTGCCCCTTTGTGATGTTGCGATGCGCCTGACCGTTACGATCGCCCTCGCTTTTCTGTTCGTCCTCGGCCTGCCCGTGGCATCCGCCAAGGACGCGCCTGCCAGCGAGCCGGCGGTCGATCTGTCCAAGATCATGGGCACCTGGTATGTGATCGCACGCATGCCCAACCCGGTCGAGCGCGGCCACGTCACCAGCCGCGACGAGTACACCCTGGTCGAAGACGGCAAGGTGGCGGTGCGCTATGTGTACCGCGAGGGCTTCGGCGAGCCGGAGAAGGAGGTCAACGCGCGTGCCTCGGTGGATGCCGAGAGCGGCAACCGTGACTGGCGGGTATGGTTCTACAAGGTCATACCGGCCAAGCAGCGCATCCTGGAGATCGCACCGGACGGCTCGTGGATGCTGATCTCCTACCCCGGCCGCGACCTGGCCTGGATCTTCGCGCGCAAGCCGGACATGAGCCGCGACCAGTACCGCAAGCTGGTCGACAAGATGCGCGACGACTATTCCATCTACACCGACAAGCTCAAGCGCGTGCCGCAGCTGCGCGAGCAGGTGGACCGCCTGGGCTTTGAAGTGCCTAACAAGCGCTGACATTGGCGGGCCGGTCGGTTACCCGGCCGGCGTCGAGTGTTCCAGCCGTCAGCCGACTGGATGCGCCGGTCGGGGAGACCAAGCGCGCGGCGTCGCGGCCGACACCGATCTCCACTTCATGTGCCGGCCTCCTGGCGCGGTATCCGGATGCAGCGCACAACACCGACGCGCGCAACCGGCGATGGCCATGTCAGCACGCCGTGGGGGCGCCGAATCAGCACCTCACTGCGCGCGGGCACCTGTCGCATGACGACTCGCACCCCGCGCTACGGCCCGGCCACGCTCAGTCGTAATTGCTCAAGGCCAACGACAGCAGCGCCTTGGCCTGCTCGCGCAGCGAGACCGGCTCGACGATCTCCGCGTCCGAGCCGTAATGCAGCACGTCCATCAGCAGTTCGCGCGAGTTGCTGTACGGCACTTTGAGCTCGTAACGGCCATCGGCCAGAAAGCGGCCCTGCTGCTTGGAGTGCCAGTGCTCGTCGGCGACCCAGCGCGCGGCCTTGGCACTGAACACGATGGTCGCCCAGCCCTTGGGCGCGCCGGAAAAAATGCCATAGCTGGCCGCCAGCTGCTCGTCCAGCTCGCTGTCGGGCACATCGCGCGGCACGCTCTCGAGCAGGCGTGCGTGATTAATACGGTCCACCGCAAAGCTGCGCACGCCATCGCGGCCGTGGTCCCAGGCGTCCAGGTACCAGTTGTCGCGGTAGTGGGTGATACGCTGCGGGGACACCGTGCGCTTGGTCGATTCGTCGGTGGAACGGGCGCGGTAGTCGAAGCTCAGCTGCTTGCGCTCCAGCACGCCGGAGGCCACGGTGCGGAAACTGGCTTCGTCCAGCTTGCGGCCGCGGTGCGGAATCACCCGCACCCGGTCCACCGGCCATTGCGACACGCCGGCCTGGGCGGCCAGCAGCCCTTCGATGCGTTGCTGCAGCGGCGCCAGCATCGAGGACAACACCCCGCCACCGGTGCGCGCCAGCAGTTGCTGGGAGGCCAGCAGCGCATGCAGCTCTTCCGAACTCAGCCACAGGCCGGGCAGTTCGAAGCGGTCGCTTTCGCCGGAGAGATAGCGGAACCCCGATTCGCCGTCGCCTTCCACCGGCGCCATCAGCGCATCGCGCAGAAACGCCAGGTCGCGGTACACGGTTGCGCGGGAACAGCTCAGCTCATCCTGCAGCCGCGCCACCGTGACCGGGTAGCGTGCCGATTTGAGCAAGCGATGCAGGGAGTTGATGCGTTCGTAGCGGTCCATGCGTCGATTATGTCCGAGTCTTTGCGTGGCAGGGTGAGCGTCGCTGTACACCGGCAATCATGCCTGGATCGGCGCCGCCACTGCGGGCGGGCGGGCCGCGGGCCTGCAGCGCGCGCAGGCCGGGCCTGGTTGCGATGCGCCAGTCGCTGCCGTTGCGCAAGCCGACGCCCGAACCCCTTCTGAAGCGCGGCGTTCACTTACTCATGACGCAGCCGCTCAGTCCGTTATCATGAAATCGCTTCCACCCTCTTTCGCCCCCTGTCCTCCAAAGCGAGCCGCCCATGTCCCGCCGTGCCCCGTTGTCTGCCCTGCTGCCGCTGTTGTTGATCACGCCCACCGTCTGGGCCCAGGCAGTCGCACCGGCCCCGGCGGACCCTGCCGCAGCCGTGATGCCGTCGCCGTGGGGTGGGAGCAGTGGCGAGCTCGGCTATGCCGCCGCCCACGGCAACAGCACCACCGACAGCCTCAATGGCCGGATCCGCCTGCGCTATACCGACGGCGACTGGATCCACAGCCTGGATGCCACCGCGCTGCGCTCCAGTTCCGAATACACCAACACCAACGACGACGGCAGCACCTCGCGCGAGCGCCAGACCACTGCCGAGCGTTACACCGGCAGCGCCGGCAGCGCGCTGCAGTTGGGCGAGCACCGCCAGCTCACCGCCACCGGCCGTTACGAACACGACGACTTTGCCACCTACGACCGCCTGGCCACCTTCGGTATCGGTTACGGCACGCGCCTGATCGATGCCGACCGGTTCTACCTGGATGCGCAGATCGGCCCGGGTATCCGGCGCGCGCACAACAGCGACGAAGACCGCAACGAGACCGGGCTGATCGGGCGCGGGCTGTTCGACCTCAAGTACACCGTCACCGACAACACCGACCTGATCAACACGCTGCTGGTGGAATCGGGTGAATACAACACCTACGCGCAGAACGATTTCGGCGTGCAGGTCAGCATGAACTCGCACTTCGCGCTCAAGGCCGCCTGGCAGATGCGCCACAACAGCGAGGTCAGCGACGGCGACAAGAAGACCGACACCCTGACCACGGTCAACCTGGTCTATACGTTCAAGTAAACACCCGCGAGCGGTAGGAGCGGACCTGGCCGCGACAGGCTTTCCCGGTAAAGCCTCTCGCGGCCGGGGCCGCTCCTACGAAGAGCGCAGCTTGCCGAAGAGGCCCCTGCGCGACGCGGCGGTCAATGGGCCCAGACATTCGACTACGCAACCGCGAGCGGTAGGAGCGGACCTGGCCGCGAGGGCGTTCCCGGGAGAGCCTCTCGCGGCCGGGGCCGCTCCTACGAGGAGCGGGGGTTGCGTGGGGGCGGGCATTGCGTGCGTCGCGGCCAGGTCTGGAGCTTGCGCCTGGGCGTCGATGTCGGTCGCGTTACACGTTGACGCGACGGCGCGTTACAGCTCGGCCAGCAGCTGCGCGGCGCCCTTGTCGAACAGGCCTTGCGCGACCAGGCGGCCGAGGGCCTCGGTGTCGTCAGCGCTGCCGTGCGCCTCGGCGTGGATCAGGCGTCCATCGCTGGCGCTGCCCACCATGCCCTGCAGGAACAGGCCCTGCCCTTCCCAACGCGCGAATGCCGCCACCGGCACATGGCAGCTGCCGTGCAGCGCGCGATTCATCGCCCGCTCCGCTTCCACGCAGGCGCGCGTGCGGCCGGCGTCCAGCACCGCCAACAGGCCATGGATGCGCGCATCGTCGCCACGGCACTCCACCGCCACCGCGCCCTGGGCCGGTGCCGGCAGCCAGTCCGGGACGTCCAGACGCGCGGTGATGCGCGCATCCAGTCCCAGCCGCTGCAGGCCGGCGCAGGCCAGCACGATGGCGTCGTAACCGCCGTTATCGAGCCTGGCCAGGCGGGTGTTGACGTTGCCGCGCAGGTCGATCAATTCCAGATCCGGGCGGGCCGCGCGCAGCTGCGCCTGACGTCGCAAGGAGGAGGTACCCACGCGGGCGCCCAACGGCAGCGCCTGCAGGTTGGCATAGAGATTGGACACCAATGCGTCGGCGGCATCGCCGCGCTCCATGATCGCCGGCAGCACGAAGGGCGCGTCCAGCTCCATCGGCACATCCTTGAGCGAATGCACCGCGCAATCGGCCTCGCCGCGCAGCATCGCCAGCTCCAGCTCCTTCAGGAACAGGCCCTTGCCGCCGATCGCGGCCAGCGAACGGTCCAGCACCTCGTCGCCGCGGGTGCTCATCGGCACCAGCGCGACCTCCAGCCCGGGGTGGTGCTGGCGCAGCGCGGCGGCGACGTGTTCGCTCTGCCAGAGGGCGAGCGGGCTCTTACGGGTAGCGATGCGGAGCGTGGTCATCGGGCCATTATCACGGACCGGGCGCGTAACTCCTACCTGGAGCGCACGCCGGCGCCCGCAGCACAGTGCCGCGACCGAGCAACGCACCTCAGCACACGTGACAGGTCACGCACTAACGCAATTGCTCGCGCAGGCTGGCCACGCAGCGGCGGCTCACTTCCAGCGGGTGCGGCACGTTGCGCAGCACCGCGTGCACCTGGCCATCGCCGCTGCGGCGCAGTTCCACCAGTTCGGCGCGCGCGACCAGGCAATTGCGGTGGATGCGCACCAGGCGGTCGGCGAATTCGTCTTCCAGCGATTTGAGCGACTCTTCGATCAGGTCCTCGCCGCGGGCGTGGTGGACGATGACGTACTTTTCCTCGGCCTGCAGGTAGCGGATGTCGCCGATGGCGATCAGCCGCAGGCTGCCACGCAGGCGTGCGCACAGATGCGTGCGCAACGGCGGCGGCGTGGCGCTGGGCGCCCGCCCGGCCAGGAAGGTGGCCACCTTTTCCAGTGCGGCGGCCAGGCGTTCGGGGCGCACCGGTTTCATCAGGTAGTCCAGCGCGGCGGCATCGAAGGCCGACAATGCGTGCTGGTCGTAGGCGGTGCAGAACACCACCGCCGGTTGCGGCTGGCTCTGGCGCAGCAGGCGCGCGGTTTCCAGGCCGTCGACGCCGGGCATGGCGATGTCCAGCAACACCAGGTCCGGATGCAGGTGATGGCACTGCTGCAGCACCTGCTGGCCGTTTTCGGCCTCGCCGATCACTTCGACATGCGGATGTTCGCCCAGCAGCAGGCGCAGGCGCTCGCGCGCCAGCGGCTCGTCATCGGCGATCAGCACCCGCACTTGCGTGGCCGTCATGGACATCCCCTTTCGCTGCAGCGACTCCCCCGTCACGACAGCGGCAATGTGATCTCACAGGCATAGTAGCCCTCGGCCCAGCTGGCCGCCATCCGTGCCCCGGCCCCGAACTGGAACGCCAGCCGGTGCGAGATGCTGGCCTGGGCATGCCCGGCCCCGGCCACCAGCGGCAACTGGGTGCCCGGCTGCGGGGCCGGATTGACGATACGGATCTGCAACTGGTTGCCGCGCTGGCGCAGCGACAGGTACAGCGTGCCGCCCTCGGGCATGCGCGAGACGCCGTGCAGCACGGCGTTTTCCACCAGCGGCTGCAGCACCAGGCGCGGCATCGGCAGCTCCCACGGCAACGGCTCCTGCCGGTGCCAGCGCACCTGCAGGCGCTCGCCCAGGCGCAGCGATTCGATCGCCAGGTAGCGTTCGGCCAGTTCGCATTCGGCACGCAGGCTGGACATGCCTTCGCCGGCACCGAGCGCGGCGCGGAACAGATCCGACAGGTCCAGCACCGCCTGCTCGGCCACCACCGGGTCGCGGCGCAGCAGGCTGGCGATGAGATTCATGCTGTTGAACAGGAAATGCGGACGGATGCGTGCCTGCAAGGCATCGGCCTGGGCACGCGCATTGGCCTGCACCTGCGCTTCCCAGCGGTCGCTGACGTAGAAGTAGCGCAATGCCAGCGCGGTGATCAGCACCACCGTCGCCGCGCTGCCCAGGGTGAAGCGCCAGAAGCCGACCAGGGGACCGAGCGGGGCCTGGTCGAGCGCCGCATACAGGGCGTGCACGATTCCGGCGCCGAGCATCGCCACCACCGCGGCGATCGACAGCGCGGCCAGCCCGCCCACCCGTGGCGGCAGCCGCGACAACGCCGGCCGCAGGACGCACAGCAGCACGCTGACCGCCAGCGCCAGCCATAGCGCCAGGCCGCTGGCAGAGACAAAGCGCGACAGGGTGATATTGCGCGCCGCACCGGCGTCGGGCACCAGGGTCACCACCAGCACCACCAGTTCGGCCAGGCCCAGCATGGCGCCCAACCGCGGCAGCCGGCACAGGTCCGGCATCCAGGCGGTCTGGGGCGCGTGCTGGGCCATGGCCTCAGGCGGCGGTGAAGCGCGCCTGCATCCAGGTGCGCAAGGCCTCGATTTCTTCCAGGCAGACCTGGTGGCCCATCGGGTAGGTGTGCCAGTCCAGTTCGAAACCGAGCGTGCGCAGGGTCTGCATGCTGGCCTGGCCGGCACCGAACGGCACCACCGGGTCGGCGGTGCCGTGGGCCATGAACACAGGTTGGCGGGCAGCGACCGGCTGCAGCTGGCTGGCGGCCGCCGCCGGCTCGGGCAGATAGGTGGACAGGGCGATCAACCCGGCCAGCGGTACGCTGCGCTGCAGTCCGACCGCCAGGGTCACCGCGCCGCCTTGCGAGAACCCGGCCAGCAGCATGCGCTCGGGGGCGATGCCGCGGGATTGCTCATGGGCGATCAATGCCTCGACCTGGGCCACCGATTCGGCGATGCCGGCCTTGTCGGCGCGTGTGGCGAAATCCATGCCGACGATGTCGTACCAGCCGCGCATGCGCACGCCGTTGTTGATGGTGATAGGGCGGATCGGCGCATGCGGAAACACGAAGCGCAGCGCCGGCCAGTCCGGGCGCACCAGTTCCGGCACCATCGGGGCGAAGTCGCTGCCATCGGCGCCCAGGCCGTGCAGCCACAGCACGGTCCATTGCGGGTTCGGTCCGGTCTCGCGTTCGATCACTTCCAGCATTGTGCAGCTCCGCTTGCGGGCCGAGCATTATGCCTTGCGCCATCGGTCAGACCGATCACGGGCCGGCCGAGCCGGACAGCCCGACCGCTCTCGCCGCTTGGTGCGCGCCGCTGCCCGGCGCGACAGACGCGCAGATCGCAACGCGCACCGATCCAGCCATGCGCCGCCTGCGCGCTCAGATCAGCGACGGCTCCAGCGCGGCGGCACGGCGCAGCTCGGCCGCACGCACCAGTACCTTGGGCGGATCGAGCTCTTCGGGAATGCAGAAGATGCCGGCGCGGCGCAGGGCCAGGCCGGTGCGGCGCAACGAGGTCACAGCCACGACCGGGATCGACACCGCCATGCCCACGATCACCGGTGCCATCCAGGCCGCCAGCGATGGCGACACCGTATAGGCCACCGCGCCCATGAACAGGCCGAACACGGTCAGCCCGCCGTAGCTGCGCAACAGCGCCGGCCACGACAGCTTGCCGTCGTCGCGCACCTGCGCATCCCAACCCGAATCCTTGCCGGCCAGTACCTCGAACACGCCGCGCGACTGCAGGTACATCACCACCGGCGCCATCAGCGCCGCCAGCACGGTTTCCAGCAGGATGCTCAGCAGCGCGCGGATGGCGCCGCCGCAGGCGCGCAACTCGCGCGGGTTGAGCAGCAGCGCGATATAGCCCAGCAGCTTGGGCGCCAGCAGCACGAACATGGTGCAGACGAAGATCCAGATCGCGTTGCCCTGGCTGCTGCCATGCCAGTAACGGGCGGGCGAGAACGGCAGGTCGCCGGCCAGATCGATCCCGCCACCGGCCAGCGGAATGCCGATGCCGATCAGCATCAGCAGGCCCCACATCGGCGCAGTGAAGTAGTGCCCGATGCCGATCAGCATGTGCATGCGGCTGATCCAGTGCAGGCCCTTGGCGCCCACCACCTTGGCGTGCTGCAGGTTGCCCTGGCACCAGCGACGGTCGCGGATCAGCAGGTCGGTCAGCGTGGGCGGGCCTTCCTCATAGCTGCCCTGCAGGTAGGGCACCATGTGCATGGCCCAGCCGCCACGCCGCATCAGCGCCGCCTCGACGAAGTCGTGGCTGAGCACATGCCCGCCGAACGGCTTGCGCCCGCGCAGCGACGGCAGGCCGGCGTGATCGGCGAAGGCCTGGGTGCGAATAATGGCGTTGTGGCCCCAGTAGTTGCTCTCGGCGCCATGCCACCAGGCCACGCCAAAGGCGATGATCGGCCCGTACACGCGCCCGCCGAACTGCTGCATGCGGGCGAACAGGGTCTGCCCGTTGACCACCGCCGGCAGGGTCTGGATCAAGCCCACGTCCGGGTTGTTTTCCATGCCGGCGACCAGCCGCACGATGGTGTCGCCGGTCATCACGCTGTCGGCGTCCAGGATCAGCATCTGCGGGTAGTTGCCGCCGAAACGGCGCACCCAGTCGGCGACATTGCCGGCCTTGCGCGCGGCATTGTCGGCGCGGCGGCGGTAGAAGATGCGCCCGTGTCCGTCGACGCGGTCGCACAGCTCGTTGTACACCAGTTCTTCGGCACGGCCGATGTGTTCGCGGGTGGTATCGCTGAGCACGAAGAAGTCGAAATGCTCCAGCTGGCCGGTTTCGGCCACCGATTCGTAGATCGCCTGCAGGCCGGCCAGCAGCCGGCGCGGGTCTTCGTTATAGGTGGGCATCAGCAACGCGGTGCGCGTGTGCAGGGTCGGCAGCGGCGCTTCCGGGTCGATGCCGAGCTTGCGTCCGGCGCGCGCCACCACGGTGACGAAACCGGCCACCGCGCTGGCGAAGGACATCGCGATCCAGGCAAACAGCAGCACGAACAGGCCGAGCAGGCAGCCTTCCAGCACGCTGAGGCCATCGGGCCACAACACGCTGAGCATCACCCACACCGCCACGGCGGTAGTAGCGAAGGTGCCGCCGATCAGATAGAAACGCCGCAAGCCGATGCCGACCGGCGCGGTGCGCTGATGCGGCACCTGCAGACGGCCTTCGCGCAGGGATTGCTCGGGCATGGCCAGCGGCGCTTCCGGTGGCAGCGTGGGCTGACCGGCGTCGAGGGCGGAAACGGGGAGAAGATCGGTTGGTGCGGGGGAAAGAGTCACAGTGCCGTCCATCAAGGCTGCCCGCCGCACGATCGCGGCAGTGTGGGCTGACGCGGGAGATCCCTACCCGCTACGCGTGGCGACGTCGCCGCATGCACCGCAGTCCGGGCGAGCCCGGCAGTGCGGGACCACGTCGCAGAATTGGCAGCTCTAAGACCACTCCGATGCACAAGCTCTCCTGGCTGCGACGATGACGTCGCGGCTCATCTTAAAGAATCGACCGTTAAAGGAAACGAAGGCCGCGCTGCAGTCTTCGCCCCACCCGACGAGGACCGCGCGGCAGACTACGCCGCAGCGACCGAACGCTACCCCAACAGATTGCAGCCTGGCACGCGTGCTGTCACGGGCGGCAAACCGCACTGTCATGTCAGACAACTGCAAGTGATGTGCCAGAGCCTGCAATCGGTTGCAGCGCCAGCCTGCCGGCGCGCGCGATCAAGGCGATGGGCTGAGCGCATCTAAGGCATTCTGTCGCGCGTCATGGTGGATCGGAATAAGCGATGTCGGGCTTGGCCCACGTCGGCGCAGTGCACGAAGGCTGCGTTGCGCCTGTAATCGCCGGCAAGGACACCGCACCGGGGAGTTGGTCGGTGGCCAGGTGAAGAGCTGTTGGTCGAGCGATGGATATCGGACGTTAGGCCGCATCGTTGAATGCATCGTGCATTGCTTGCACCGTGCCCACCGACCATCTCCGGTGGTCCTTGCCCGCCCACCGTCGCAGGCTCTTACGCTGCATGGATGCCGCGTAAGAGCCTACACGGACGTACTTGCGGCGTGTCCCGCGAGGGTGGGCGGGCAAGGGCCTTGCAGCCAAGGCGCAGATCAACTGCTCTGCGCCTTCGTCTCTCGCCCGTGAGTGAGCACTGGCCCAAGGGATCAACCCTGCTTTCAGCCGCTCTGCGAGCGACGCATGCGTGGCACCCGAGCGCGCGCAGACGCCCGCGGCCTCGGCCTTGAACTAGCCGACCAGACCTGCAAGCACCGGGCACATGGCTGTAGGCAGGAGGCGGCATGCGCACATGCCGCATCGAACAACAGCAGCGCCGCCTGACGGAAGCGCTGCCGCTGTATCGGCCGGTGTTACTTACGCGCAGCCTCGCTGGCGTCGCGGGTGGCGCGGAACTCCGAATCGTTGCTCCAGTTCGGCCACTGGCGCGAATCGGCCAGCTGCTGGCCCAGCGCGTACAGCACGCCCAGATCGCGCGCGGCGCCGGCGAAGGTCCAGTCCGGCTTCCACTCGTCGCCCTGCTGGTGATAGCGCTTAGCGGTGTAGTCGTCGGAGGCGGCCTTGCCCGCGGCCACGCCGCCCACTTCCCAATCCTGCCCGGCCGCATACGACAGCGCCGGCACGCCACGCTTGGCGAAGGAGAAATGGTCCGAGCGGAAGAAGTACCCCGCCTGCGGCTTGGGATCGGGCGTGTAGCGCAGCTTCCACTGGCCGGCGACGGTCTTGAGCTGATCGAGCAATTCGAGTTTTGCGGTGCCGTAGATGCCGAAATCGCGCGATGGTACGAACGGGCTCATGCCGTCCATGTTGATCACCGCCACGGTGGTGTCCAGCGGATACAGCGGCTTGGAGGCGTAGAACTCCGAGCCCAGCAGGCCCTTTTCTTCGGCGGTGACCGCCAGGAACACCACCGAGCGCTGCGGCTTGGGGCCGGCGGCAAAGCCGCGCGCCAGCTCCAGCAGTGCGGCGGTGCCGCTGGCGTTGTCCAGCGCGCCGTTGAAGATGGTGTCACCGCGTGCGTCCGGCTTGCCGACGCCGATGTGGTCCCAATGCGCGCTGTAGATCAGCGTCTCATCCGGATGCGTGCTGCCTGGCAGCCGTGCGACCACGTTGTGCGAGGTGATCACGTCGGATTTGACCTGGTAGCTGGCGCTCAGCCCCTGGCCCTTGAGTTCCACCGGCTTGAAGCCGCGCGTCTGTGCCTGCTTCTTCAAGGTGTCGAAATCCAGCCCGGCCTGCTTGAACAGGTCGGCGGCCAGATCGCGCTGGATCCAGCCTTCCAGGGTGGGATGCGCGGCACGCGGGTTGTCGCGCACCACGTCGAACATGGTGTTGGTGTTGGAGCTGGCCACGGTGTCCCAGCCATAGGAAGCGGGTGCGGTTTCGTGCACCACCAGCACGCCGAGCGCGCCCTGGCGGGCGCCTTCTTCGTACTTGTAGGTCCAGCGGCCGTAGTAGGTCATGCCGGCACCGTCGAAGGCGCCCTTGCCGGTTTCGAAATCCGGGTCGTTGATCAGCACTACCGCGATCTTGCCCTTCAGGTCCACGCCCTTGAAGTCGTCCCAGTCGCGCTCCGGCGCCTTGACGCCGTAGCCGACGAACACCAGCGGTGCGTTGGCGATGTCGACCTTGGACGAGCCGTCCAGCGCGGCGCGGATGGCGATCTGCTTGCCCTGGGTCAGCGCCTGCGGCTTGCCGGCGTGCTGCAGGGCGATGGTCGGCGTGCCGACGATATCGGCGCGGCGCAGCGGCACCGCCTGGGTCCAGGCGCGCTTGCCGTCGGTCAGATCGCCGCCCGGCTGCAGGCCGGCGTCGGCGAACTGTTTGCTCAGGTAGGCAATGGTCTTTTCCTCGCCGGCGGTGGCCGGGCCGCGGCCTTCATAGGCATCGGAGGCCAGCTCCTTGACGTCGCGCGAGATGCGCGCGCCATCGAAGCTCGGCGTCGCCGCCATCAGTGCGGTCGAGACCGCCATCGCCAGCATTCCCATTGCAACGCGTTTGGTAACAACTCGCTTCACTGCAGCACCCAGGTAGTGTCCGAACAGCCCTGGAGTGTAGCCACTGCGGCGTTCGATCGGCTATGCACGACGACAGGCGATGCCCGCCGTCGCGCCAGCGCCACTGCCGCTCAGAACAGGTCGACGCTGCCGACCTGCTGGGCGACCTGCTGCATCCTTCCGCTGGCCACCAGTTCGGCGTAGACCTCGGTGCGATTGCGGCCGTGCTGCTTTGCCCAGTACAGCGCCTTGTCGGCCTCGTCGAGCAGCTGGCTGATCAACTGGCCGTCAGTGAGCTCGACGATGCCGGTACTGAGCGTGACCTTGCCGACCTGCGGAAACACCTGCTCGGCCACCGCCATACGGAAGCGCTCGAACAGACTCACCGCGGTGTCGCGGTCCACGCCGCGCAATACGATCACGAACTCTTCCCCGCCGAAGCGGAACAGCAGATCGTCCTGGCGGAAGCAGCGCTGCATCAACTGCGCAACCAGCAACAGCACCTCGTCGCCGTACAGGTGGCCGAAGCTGTCGTTGACGCGCTTGAAGTGATCGATGTCCACGATCCCCAGCCACACGCCTTCGCTGGCCGCTGCATCCGCACCACCGGCGAACAGGCGCAGGATCACATCGTCGAAGGTCTTGCGGTTGCGCAGGCCGGTCAACGCATCGCGCTGGGCATCGTCGAGCAGGCTGCGGTAATTCTGGAAAAAGCGCGCAAAGCCCTGCAGCATCACCTGTTCGGCGGCGCCGGGTGCGCGCGAGCCGCCCACGCGCAGGCAGGTGCGGATGCCGCGTGCCTCCATCATCGGGTACACCAGCAGCGCGCGGCCGTCCTGCTGCAACTGCACCACATCGCCCGGCCCATGCAGATCGGCCAATTGCGCGCGCATCTGCGCGTCGTGGATGTCGGCCACCGTCAGCGACAGCCGGCCATCCTCGCGCAGCCGCGTTTCGGCCATGGTGCGGCCGTCCGGTGCGATACGCAGCAACGACAGTTCCTCGGACGCGCAGACCTCGCGCATGGTGCGCAGCAGACTCAGGTCGAGCAGATCGGCATCGCGGATGGCGGTCAGGTCCACCATGCGTTCCAGCAACGGTGCCGTGGTCATTGCCGCACCATCCCGCGGGCAGACGCAGGCCCGCAGCGCCGGTCACGGCACGCGGGCACACCTCTCGGGCTGGAACGCACTGGCATCACGACGGGTTACCGGCAGTCTCGATGCCGGTTCATCGGCGCTGAACGCGCGAACTTGAGTCCGCCCGCCGGCCGGCGCAGCGCACGGCCAGCCGGCGTACACGGATGTGCAGGCGCACAACCGGCCGGCGCACCAGCGCGCTTACGGCAGTGCGGACTCCAGCGCATCGTCGCCCAGCGCGTGCGCCTGCATCAGACGCCGGCTGCCGGCATTCAGCCCTTTGACCTGGACGTCCAGCCCATGATGACGCAGCCGCTGCACCACCTTGTCCAGCGCCGCCACCGCGGTGATGTCCCAGAAATGCGCGCGGCCGACGTCGATCACCACTGCGCGGCCAGGCACCTGGCGCGCGTCGAAGGCGTCGATGAACACGTCGGCCGAGGCGAAGAACACCTGCCCGCGCACGTGGTAGGTACGCACGCCGTCGTCGCCGTCGCTGTGCGTGATCTGCAGCAGCCCGGCCACCTTGAAGGTGAAGAACACCCCGCTCAATACCACGCCCACCGCCACCCCGGCGGCCAGATTGCGGGTGACCAGGGTCACCGCCACGGTGGCCAGCATCACCACGCTGGAGGTGCGCGGATGGGTGACCACGGTGCGCAGCGAACGCCAGTCGAAAGTCTCGGCCGAGACCATCACCATGATCGCCACCAGCGCGATCACCGGTACCTGCGAGACCCACGGCTTGAGCAGCACCATCAGGATCAGCAGGAACACCCCGGCGAACAGGGTGGAGAGACGGCCCCGCCCGCCGTATTTCACGTTGCCCACGGTCTGTCCGATCATGCCGCAGCCGGCAATGCCGCCGAACAGGCTAGCAGCGGTGTTGGCCAGACCCAGCCCGGTGCACTCGCGGTTCTTGTTGCTCGGGGTGTCGGTGAGTTCGTCGACCACGCGTGCGGTCATCAGCGATTCGAGCAGCCCCACCATCGCGATGGCCAGCGCCGGCAGGGCGATGATGCGCAAGGTCTCCAGCGTCAGCGGCACCGCCGGCCATTGCAGGACCGGCAGCGCGTTGGGCAGCTTGCCCAGATCGGCCACCGTCTCCAGCGGCAGGTGCAACGCTGAGCCCAGCCCCGTCAGCACCAGGATGCACAGCAGCGGCGAAGGGATTGCCGACACGCCCGGCAACGGCAGCCGCGGCAGGCCGTAGATGATGAGCAGGCCCAACGCCAACATGCCCCAGGTGGCCAGGTTGGCGTGCTGCAGATGCGGCAGCTGCGCGGCGAAGATCAGCACCGCCAGCGCGTTGACGAAGCCGGTGCGCACCGAGCTGCTGACAAAACGCATCAGCACGCCCAGCCGCAACAGACCGAACAGGATCTGCACCGCACCGGCCAGCAGCCCGGCCGCCAGCAGATAGGGCAAGCCGTGTGCGGCCACCAGCGGTGCGGCCACCAGGGCCACCGACCCGGCCGCAGCGGAAATCATCGCCGGGCGGCCGCCGAAGAACGCGATGACAATCCCGATCACGAACGACGCGAACAACCCCACTTGCGGGTCGACGCCAGCCACGAACGCAAAGGCGATCACTTCGGGAATCAGCGCAAAGGTAGCGACCGCACCGGCCATCAGTTCGCGCGCAGGCGAGGCGCGCCATTGCGCCAGTTCGGCACGCAGAAAGGACATTGGAAGACACTCCGGGGACAGAAAGGACAGCCTGCGGACAGGCGACAGCGGCGATAGTGTGCGCGAAAGCGACCCGGCCCGCAGCCTGCGTGTGACCGGTGCGGCAATGCGCCTTTCTGTGGTCCGGATCACGCCAAACGATGCGGCTGCGGACCAAGATGCCCCCCTCACCGGGTTCGGGTGTCGAGCCGGGTTCGCTAGGGAGATCACCATGTCCATTTTCAGGACTGCCAGTACGCTCGCACTGGCCACCGCGCTGGCGCTCGCCGCCGCACCGGCCTTCAGCTACTCCATCAGCAACAACAAG
Source organism: Xanthomonas sp. NCPPB 2864 (assembly GCF_056675615.1). Classification (NCBI taxonomy): domain Bacteria; kingdom Pseudomonadati; phylum Pseudomonadota; class Gammaproteobacteria; order Lysobacterales; family Lysobacteraceae; genus Xanthomonas; species Xanthomonas sp. NCPPB 2864. The sequence goes on along the minus strand of NZ_JBWWVS010000002.1, from coordinate 258,248 downwards.
ATTGTCGACGACAGCGGCAAGGTGGTCCAGCTCAAGGGCGTCAACGTGTTCGGCTTCGAGACCGGCAACTATGTCATGCACGGTCTGTGGGCACGCAACTGGAAGGACATGATCAACCAGATGCAGGGCCTGGGCTTCAACGCCGTGCGTCTGCCGTTCTGCCCGGCCACCCTGCGCAGCAGCACGATGCCGACCAGCATCGATTACAGCCTCAATGCCGATTTGCAGGGCCTGAGCTCGCTGCAGATCCTGGACAAGGTGATCAACGAATTCAACGCGCGCGGCATGTATGTGCTGCTGGATCACCACACCCCCGATTGCGCCGCCATCTCCGAGCTCTGGTACACCGGCTCGTATTCCGAAGCACAGTGGCTGGACGATCTGCGCTTTGTCGCCAACCGCTACAAGAACGTGCCCAGCGTGATCGGCCTGGACCTGAAGAACGAGCCGCACGGTGCCGCCACCTGGGGCACCGGCAACGCGGCCACCGACTGGAACAAGGCCGCCGAGCGCGGCTCGGCCGCGGTGCTGGCGGTGGCGCCGAAGTGGATCATCGCGGTGGAAGGCATCACCGACAATCCGGTCTGCTCGACCAACGGCGGCATCTTCTGGGGCGGCAACCTGCAGCCGCTGGCCTGCACGCCACTGAACATTCCGGCCAACCGGCTGCTGCTGGCGCCGCATGTGTACGGGCCGGACGTGTACGCGCAGGCGTACTTCAACGACAGCAATTTCCCCAACAACATGCCGGCGATCTGGGACCGCCACTTCGGCCAGTTCGCCGGCACATATGCGCTGCTGCTGGGCGAATTCGGCGGCAAGTACGGCGAAGGCGACGCACGCGACAAGGTCTGGCAGGACGCGCTGGTGAAGTACCTGCGCAGCAAGGGCATCAACGAGGGCTTCTACTGGTCGTGGAATCCCAACAGCGGCGACACCGGCGGCATCCTGCGCGACGACTGGACCAGCGTGCGCGAAGACAAGATGGCGCTGCTGCGGACGCTGTGGGGCACGGTGAGCAGCACCACGCCGACGCCTACTCCCACTCCGACGCCCACGCCAACTCCGACACCGACGCCGACGCCCAGCGGCAGCTTCAGCACCAAGGTGAGCGTGGACAGCCAGTGGAACGGTGGCTACTGCAACCGCGTGCAGGTCACCAACACCGGCACCGCCAGCGGCACCTGGGCGATCGCGCTGCCGGTCACCGGCACTGTCAACAACGCCTGGAACGTCACCTGGTCGCAGAGCGGCAGCACGCTCAAGGCCAGCGGGGTGGACTTCAACCGCACCCTGGCCGCCGGTGCGACGGCCGAATTCGGCTTCTGCGCGGCCGGCTGATGCAATAAGGCGGGCACGCGGTGCGTGTCCGCTATTACCTCGCAAGCTGCCGACAGTCTGCAAATCACCAATGTCGCGTCGCCCACCGATCGCTGCATCGATGCCCATGACCTTGTAGGAGCGCCCCCGGGCGCGATGAAGCATCATCGGTAACGCCCCATCGCGCCCGGGGGCGCTCCTACATTGCAGCTGCCGCAAGCGAACGCTGCCGCAATTAGCATTCAACCCGCATGTGAATCAGCCGCTATTCATGACATAGCGCCCTACGCGCGTTCTGGATGCCGTTGCCATGCCTGTTGTCTCCCTGTTGCGCCGTCACGTTGCCAATCTCCCGCTTACCCGCAAGTTCGTGCTGTTGTGCAGCTTGTTGACGGTGGGCGTGATCCTGCTGGCAGTGGCCGCGGCCCGCCTGCAATACCTGGACCTGATCGAGGCGCGCAAGCTCAGCGTCAAGACCGAGGTGGAGATGGGCCTGACCGTGATGCAGCACTACGCAGACAAGGCCAAGGCCGGCGAGCTGACGGTCGAACAGGCCAAGGAAGCTGCGCGCACCACGCTGGCCGACATGCGCACCAACGACGGGGTGGATTACTTCTTCATCGTCGACCCGCAGATGCGCATCCTGATGCATCCCAAGCGCGCCGTCGGCACCGACATGAGCGACTACAAGAGCGATGCCGGGCAGTACGTCTATCGCGACATCAAGACGGCGATCGAGCGCGGCGACGGCTTCAGTTACTACGACGCGCCCAAACCGGGCAAGCAGGAACAGCTGCCCAAGATCAGCTACGCCAAAACCTTTCCGGCCTGGAACTGGGTGTTGGTGATGGGCGTGTACGCCGAGGACATCCAGGTGCAGGCCTGGGGCTTCACCCGCACCCTGACCCTGATCGGCGGCGCCTTGGTGGCGATGGTAATCGGCCTGTGCTGGTTGATCGCCTCGGCGATGGCGGCACCGCTGCGGGCGGCATCGCGTACCGCAGAGGCGATCGCCTCGGGCCGCTTCGACAACGATATCCGGGTCGAGTCGCGCGACGAAACCGGCCAGCTGATGCACAGCATGCAGCAAATGCAGACCCAGTTGCAGCGCTTCAACGGCGAGATGCAGACCATGATCCGCCTGCAGCAGGGCGAGAACATCGCGCACCGCATTCCGGAGGATTTCCCCGGCGATTACGGCACCCTGGCGCATGGCGTGAACACGGTGGTGTTCGAGCATCTGGATGCCATCAACGAGGCGATGGACCTGATGGGCGAGTACGGCCGCGGCGATCTGCGCCGCGACATGCGTCGTCTGCCCGGCCAGCGCGCCGCGCTGCACGAAGCGCTGGACACGGTGAAAAGCAACCTGTCGGCGATCAACAGCGACATCGCACGCCTGGCCGACGCGGCCGCACGCGGCGATTTCTCCGCACGTGGCGAGCAGGCGCGCTACCAGTTCGCATTCGCCGAAATGGTGCAGGCATTGAACCGCCTGATGCAGCAGGCCGATGCAGGCCTGGACGATGTCGGCCGCATCATGGCCGCGATTGCCGATGGCGATCTGTCGCAGCGGGTGGAATCGCATTACGAAGGCGCATTCGGCCGCCTGGCCAATGCAGCCAACCGCACGGCGATCCAGCTGACCACCATCGTGCAGGGCATCCAGCACTCGGCCGAGATGATCAACACCGCCGCCGGCGAGATCGCCAGCGGCAATGCCGACCTGTCCACGCGTACCGAGCACCAGGCGGCGAACCTGGAAGAAACCGCCGCGTCGATGGAAGAACTCACCTCCACCGTGCGCCAGAACGCCGACAACGCGCGCCAGGCCAATCAGCTGGTCAAGGGCACCGGCGAAGTGGCCGAAAGCGGCGGCCGCGTGGTGCAGGAAGTGGTCAGCACCATGCAGGCGATCACGCAATCGTCGGCACGGATCTCCGACATCATCGGGGTGATCGACGGCATCGCGTTCCAGACCAACATCCTGGCCCTGAACGCGGCGGTGGAAGCGGCACGCGCCGGCGAGCAGGGTCGCGGATTTGCGGTGGTGGCCACCGAAGTGCGCGCGCTGGCGCAGCGTTCGGCCGGTGCGGCCAAGGAGATCAAGCAGCTGATCTCCGATTCGGTGGAAAAAGTGGCGCAGGGCTCGGACCTGGTGCAACAGGCCGGCAGCACGATGACCGAGGTGGTCAGCTCGGTGCAGCGGGTGACCGACATCATGGCCGAGATCACCGCCGCCAGCACCGAGCAAAGCGCAGGCATCGAGCAGGTCAGCACCACGGTGATGCAGCTGGATGAAATGACCCAGCAGAACGCGGCGCTGGTGGAAGAAGCCACCGCTGCGGCACGCAGCATGGAAGACCAGGCGGCGGATTTGACCCGCGCAGTGGCAGTGTTCCGGTTGGTGCCGGAGCAGGCTGCGCTGACGCAACGGCGCTCGGTGGTACAGGCGGCTTGATGGATGGATGTAGAGCGCCTCTCCCTGCGAGCGCGAAGGCACGGCATGCGCGCCACTGGCGCGCGTGACGCAAACGCGGGCTGGGGCGCGGAGCGGGGATTCGGGCAAGCGTGCCCGAAAGCCGCATCTGCATCAGAACAAGCGCGTCATCGAATCCAAAAAAGCTGACCAGACCGCAGATCAGCAGACAGCCGCACAACGTGCACGGCTCACAACCATGCATACCGACTATCCCGATGGGTCCTTGCCCGCCTACCGTCGCGGGACCTTACGCGGCATGGATGCCGCGTAAGCGCCTACAAGGACGTACTTGCGGCGTGTCCTGCGATGGTAGGCGGGCAAGGGCCCTGCAGCGACATCACAGATCCTCCGCGCTGCAACTGAGCTATCCGTATTGCAAGTCGGTCGAAGTGCAATGCTCTAGAGCAACCAAGACTTCGACTCGCGGCGGCGTTGAGACTTGATTAGGTGCTAGGTCAAACGTTCGGTGAGTTGAGCGCGCGGCGCCCTCACCGCTCGCGGGACACGCCGTGAATCCGTCCATGGAGGCTCCTTGGCGGCATCCATGCCGCCAAGGGTCCCGCAATCGGCAAGGACACCGCGCGAGAGAGCTGGTCGGCTGCTTTCTTGAAAAGCTCGCCGACTTGCACTGGGAAGATGACCCGACGCGCAATTATCCGAACAGCGCTTACAGCACATCGCTTGTGTCATGCACACCGACCATCTCAACTGGTCCTTGTCCGCCCACCGTCGCGGGACCTTACGCGGCATGGATGCCGCGTAAGAGCCTACACGGACGTACTTGCGGCGTGTCCTGCGATGGTGGGCGGGCAAGGGCCTTGCAGCCACGCTGCAGATCCGTCGCTTACAACTGAGCTATCCGTATTACCCACGTCGATCGAAGCGCACTGCCTAGAGCAACCAAGACTTAGACTCGTGGCGGCGTTGAGGCGTGATGCCTAATTCAAACGCTCAGTGGGTGTTGGGTAGGCCGTACCCTCATCCGCCCTGCGGGCGCCTTTTCCCGGCGGGAGAAGTGGTGTTGCTGCATGCGCTGCGTCAGCGCGCGGCGTCGCGTCCGGCGGTGGCACTGCCGTGGCGGGCGCGTTTGACGGCGTACATCGCTTCGTCTGCCGCGTGCATCAGGCTGGCAGCGTCGGCTTGCTGGCCGTGTTGCCAGGCGACGCCGATGCTGGACCGGATCGGCAGATGTTGCTCACCGAACATGGCACCCGCCGCCGATGCGGCGCGGATCCGGTCTGCCACGGCGGCACATTCGGTCTGCGGATCCTGCAGGTTGTCCAGCAGCACCACGAATTCGTCGCCGGCCAGGCGTGCTACCAGATAGCGGCCTTCGGCCGCCTGCTGCAGGCAGCGGCCGAAGGCGACCAGCACTGCGTCGCCGGCGCGGTGGCCGTGGACATCGTTGATGCGTTTGAAGCCGTCCAGATCCAGGAACATCACCGCGACCGCGCACTGCCGCTGTTGCGCCTGGGTCACCGCAACCTGCAGCGCCTCGGACCAGGCGTGGCGATTGGGCAGGCCGGTCAGGGCGTCGCGGGTCGCACGCTCGTGCATCAGCCGATGCAGGGTCTTGTGCGCGGTGACATCCTGCGCCATCAGGAAGAATCCCTGCGCCTGCGCCGCTGCGCCCTGCATTTCCGGCACCAGGGTGATTTCCACATCGCGCGGTGTCGCGCCACCACGCAGAACGTGTTCGAAGTGGGCCCGCTGCCCGGCGCTCACCTGCGCCAGCGCAGCGCGCGCCTCCGCACCGAGCTCCTCGCCCAGTACCTGGGTGATCGCGCAGCCGACCAGACTGGCCGGCTCCACGCCGAGCCAGTCGCGATGCGCCTGGTTGGCGAACAGGCAGCGCTGCGCGGCATCGTAATGTCCCACCAGGGTGGGGGTGGCATCACTGATCGCACGCAGCCGCGCTTCGCTTTCGGCCAGGCGCTCGGCGGCGACATGGCGTTCGGTGACGTCCTGGATCTGCGAGACGAAATGCACCGGCGCGCCGCTGCTGTCGCGCACCAGCGACACCGACAGCTGCGCCCAGATCACCGCGCCCTGCTGACTGATGTAGCGCTTGGCCAGGCTGTAACTGTCGCGCTTGCCGTCGATCAGTTCCTGCACCAGGCGCAGGTCCATGTCCAGATCGTCGGGGTGAGTGATGGTCTGGAAGGTGGTGCGCAACAGCTGCTCGCGCGGATATCCCAGGATGCTGCACAGCGACGGGTTAACGTCGCGCCAGTCGCCATCCAGCGAGACGATCGCCATGCCCTGCGGGGCGGTTTCGAACGCACCGCGGAAGTGCTCGGCCGCCAGCTGCGCGGCGGCCTGCGCCTGCAGCTCGGCGGTGACGTCGATGGCCATTGCCAGGTAGCCGGACAGCCCCTGCTGCGCGTCGTGGATGATGTTGAAGCACAGCCTGACGCGCCGCAGTCCGCCGTCCTTGCGCACCAGGGTCCAGATTTCTTCTTCGAGCAGGTCGCCTGCAGCGGCGGCGGCCAGCTTGATGTACGACGGCGGCGACAACGCCAGCGTGGCCATGTGCCGCTCCAGCTCGGCCGGCAGGTGGAACTGCGCCGGGCAGCGGCCCAACACCTCGTCGGCCGCGTAGCCCAGCAGGCGCTCGGCGCCGGGGTTGAACAATTCGATGCGCCCGTTCGGATCGAACGCGATGATCGCCACATCCTGCGAGGCGTCCACCAGCGACTGCAGGCGTGCGCGCTCGCCCGCCAGCGCAGCCGAGGCATCGCGCAACTGGGTGATGTCGTGCATCACGCATACCGCACCCAATGCCGCGCCCTGGTCGCTGACCACCGGGTCGGCATTGCACAGCACGCTGCGTGCCGGCTGGCCGGTGGCGCGGATCACCATCTCGGCATTGCGCACGTGCTCGCCGGCCCAGGCGCGCACCAGCGGGATGGCGTCGGTGGGCAGCAGCGCACTGCCGTCGGCGTTATAGAGATCGAAGTGCTGGGCCCATTGCGTCGGCGGCAACAGGCGCGGATCGGTGCCGTGCCATTGCCGTGCGGCGTGGTTGAACTCATGCAGCAGCCCGTCGCTGTCGCAGGACACCACGCCGTCGGGCATGGCTTCCAGCAAACGGCTCAGGGTCTGCCGCTGCGCCTGCGCAGCCAACCGGTCGCGACGCGCCTCCAGTTGACCGACGGCCTGCCGCGCCAGGCGGATCAGGCCTTGCTTCTGGTTTTCGTCGAGCAGCCGCGATTGGGTGCTGAGCGTGCACAAGGTGCCGTAGGCATAGCCCTCACGGCCGACCAGCGGCACGCCCGCATACGAGCGCACCCCTGGCGCGGCAGTGACCAGCGGGTTGCGCGCGAAGCGCGGATCGGCCGCCGCATCGGGCACTTCCAGCAGCTCGGTCCCCATCACCGTGTAGGAACAGAACGACATCGCGCGCGGGGTACCTTCCAGATCGGTGCCACAACGCGCCTTGAACCACTGGCGGTCGGCGTCCAGCAGCGACACCAGCGCCATCGGGGCGCCGGTGATGTGGGCCGCCAGCCAGGCGATATCGTCGAATTCGGCCTCCGGCTCGGTATCCAGCACCCCCAACCGACGCACCGCCTCCACGCGCAAGGCGTCGTCGGCGGGAATGGGTACGGGCGGCAACAGGACGGTCATGGCGTGATCGGCGGGCAACGTCTGGGCAAGGTAGGTCGCCCCAGGTAACGGCGAGGCGATGATCAACTTGAGCGCGTGCGCCGGGCCTGCTGGCGGGCCGGTGGTTGCCGCACCCCGCCCGCGCCGGCCCGGGCGTCCCGTCGCACGCCGCCCTGCCGGCAGCCGCACCGGCCCCCCTGCCGGACAGCATTTGCGACACCGCCGGGCAGCCACTACCCTCGGCCGATTGTCCTGCTCTGGAGTGTCACATGCTGCGTCCGCTGTCCCTGTTGATCGCCGGTGTGCTCGGCGTCGCTGCCGGTACCGTTGCTCCCGCCGTCGCTGCCGCCCCGGCCAGCCTGTCCAAGCCCGCGGCCAGCAGTGCCATTCCCGAGATCGGCTACACCCGCTTCACCCTGCCCAACGGCCTGACCGTGGTGGTGCACGAGGACCACAAGGCGCCGGTGGTGGCGGTGAGCATCTGGTACCACATCGGTTCCGGGGACGAGCCGGCCGGCAAGACCGGCTTTGCGCACCTGTTCGAGCACCTGATGTTCTCCGGCTCGGAGAACAACAAGGGCAGCTTCTTCGCGCCGCTGGAAAAGGTCGGCACCACCGACATGAACGGCACCACCTGGTTCGACCGCACCAACTATTTCGAGACCGTGCCGACCACCGCGCTGGACACCGCGCTGTGGCTGGAATCGGACCGCATGGGCCACCTGCTCGGCGCGATCGGCCAGGAAGAACTCGACACCCAGCGCGGCGTGGTGCAGAACGAGAAGCGCCAGGGCGAGAACCGCCCCTACGGCCGCGTGGACCAGAACATCCTGTCCAACCTGTTCCCGGCCAACCACCCGTACCAGCACGACACCATCGGCTCGATGGAAGATCTGGACGCGGCCTCGCTGGCCGACGTCAAACAGTGGTTCAACGACAACTACGGCGCTGCCAACACCACCCTGGTCCTGGCCGGCGACATCACCGTGGCGCAGGCGCGTGCCAAGGCGCTGCAGTATTTCGGCGACATCCCGTCCGGCAAGCCGGTGGCGCGCCAGCAGCCGTGGGTGACCCCGCTGGCCGCGCAGAAGCGTGGCGTGCAGCACGACCACGTCTCGCAGCCGCGCATCTACCGCACATGGGTTGCGCCGCAGCTGGGCAGCGATGCGGCGATCCAGCTGGACCTGGCCACCACCGTGCTCGGCGGCGGCAAGACCTCGCGGCTGTATCAGCGCCTGGTCTACCAGGACAATCTGGTCGATGACGTGTCGGCGGCGATCCAGCCGTTCGCGCTGTCCAGCCAGGTGCAGATCCAGGCCGACGTGAAGGACGGCGTGGACCCGGCCAAGGTCGAGGCGATCATCGACGAGGAGCTCAAGAAGTTCATCGCCCAGGGCCCGACCGCCGACGAGCTGCAGCGCGCGCAGGTGGCCTACCGCGCCGGCTTCGTGCGCGGGCTGGAAAAGGTCGGCGGCTTCGGTGGCAAGGCGGTGATCCTGGCCGAGGGCCAGGTCTACCGCGGCGACCCGGGCGCCTACAAGCAGGATCTGCAGCGCGGCCAGGCCGCCACCGTGGACAGCGTCAAGCAGACCGCCGCCACCTGGTTCGGCAAGGGCGACTATCTGCTCACCGTGCTGCCGGCCGGCAAGGACTTCGACCCCGCCGCCGAAGACAAGGCAGTGGTCGCGCGTGGCGAAGAACCCGGCAAGCCGGCGCCCAGGCTGCCGGCCGCCGGCAAATACAAAACCACCGCCTCCACGCTGGACCGCAGCAAGGGCGTGCCGCAGACCAGCCAGTTCCCCGACCTGAGCTTCCCGCAGCTGCAGCGCGGCAAGTTGAAGAACGGCGTCGAGGTGATCCTGGCCGAGCGCCACACCATCCCGGTCACCCAGGTGGAACTGCTGTTCGATGCCGGGTATGCGGCCGACCAGGGCAACAAGCTCGGTACCGCCAGCTTCAGCGCCGCGCTGATGAACGAGAGCACCGCCGCGCTGGATTCGGTGGAAGTGGCGCAGCGTCGCCAGCGCCTGGGCGCCATCACGGCGGTCGGCTGCGATCTGGACAGCTGCAGCGCCTCGCTGGATGCGCTCAACGACCAGTTGCAGCCGTCGCTGCAGCTGTTCTCCGACATCGTGCGCAACCCGGCCTTCAAGGCTGCCGACATCGAGCGCATCCGTGGCCAGTGGCTGGCCGGCATTGCGCAGGAGAAGACCCAGCCCAACAGCCTGGCGCTGCGTGCGCTGCCGCCCTTGCTGTTCGGCCAGAACCACCCCTACGGCATCCCGCTCACCGGCAGCGGCACCGAGGCGGCGATCAAGAGCCTCAACGCCCAGGACCTGCAGGCCTTCCACCGCCAGTGGCTGCGTCCGGACAACCTGCGCATCCTGGTGGCCGGCGATACCACGCTGGCGCAGATCATCCCGCAGCTGGATGCCGCCTTCGGTGACTGGAAGGCGCCTGCCACGCCGTTGCCGAAGAAGAACCTGGTCCAGGTCGCCGCGCAGCCCAAGCCGCGCGTGTACCTGATCAACCGCCCGGATGCGCCGCAGTCGGTGATTCTGGCCGGCCTGCTCGCACCGTCCACCAAGGCGCCGGACAACCTGGCGATCGGCGTGGCCAATGGCGCCTTCGGCGGCACCTTCACCTCGCGCCTGAACATGAACCTGCGCGAGAACAAGCGCTGGGCCTACGGCGCCGGTACCCGCATGCTGGATGCGCAGGGCCAGCGGCCGTACATGTTCTCCGCGCCGGTGCAGACCGACAAGACCGCCGAGTCGGCCAACGAGATCCTCAAGGAGGCCACTGCAATCATCGGCGACAAGCCGCTGACCACCGACGAGATCGAGAAGATCAAGAACCAGCGCATCCGCGCCCTGCCCGGCAGCTTCGAAACCACCGGCGCGGTGCTGGGTGCGATCGAAGGCATCGTGCAGTTCGACCGCCCCGACGATTATGTGCAGACGCTCAAGCCGCGACTGGAAGCGATCGACCAGCCGGCCGCGCAGAAGGCCATCAAGGAAATCATCGCGCCCAATGCGATGACCTGGGTGATCGTGGGCGACCTGAAGAAGATCGAAGCCCCGGTGCGTGCGCTCAAGCTGGGTGAGGTGCAGGTGCTGGACGTGGACGGCAAGCCGGTCAAGCGCTGAGGCTGGTCAGTCGCACACCGACGGCGCGGCTTTCGAGCCGCGCCGTTTCCAGATCCGCGTACGCAACGGTGCGTGCGCGTATGAGTCGCCGGTGCCTGCGTGCAATGCGCAGGCATCACACTTGGGTTTGAAATCTCGCGCCGGCGCTTCAGTCCGCCGGTTGCATGTCCCCTAGCCTGCGCAGCGCGGCGGGGATGCGGATCTGAATCCGCCCTGCAGGCTGTGCTCGGGCGCATGGCAAATCCACGCGGCGTTATCGATGGTGCCGGTATCGTGGCCTCTTTCTCGCTCGCGCTTGTCCGACTTACCCGATGAAGCAAATGCCCCCGGCTGACGAAGCCTCCCGCCAACAGGTCCTGGACGGCTATCGCATCGTCGACAGCCTGCCCGAGGACACTTACCAGGACGTCGTGCAGGTGGCGGCCTCGCTGTGCAACACGCCGATCGCACTGATGTCGCTGGTCGATCGCGACCGCCAATGGTTCAAGGCCCAGCTCGGTCTGGGCATGCAGCAGACCGACCGCAGCCAGGCAGTGTGCGATCACGCCATCCGCAGCCCCGAGCAATTGATGGAAGTGCGCGACCTCACCCAGGACAGCCGTTTTGCCGATGTCTCTGTGGTCACCGGCGAGACCGGCGCGCGCTTCTATGCCGGCATGCCGCTGGTCACCTCCGACGGGGTGGCGTTGGGCACCGTCTGTGTGCTCGACACCGAGCCGCGCACGCTCACCGACACTCAACGCACCGGGCTGCAGGCACTGGCGCGCGTCACCATGCGCCTGCTGGACGAGCGCAAGCGCGAGCTGCAGCTCGAGCGCGAGGCGATCCTGCAGCCGGTGGCACCGGCGGCCGCCGATGCCGGTTATTACCTGGTGATCCTGGAAGTGCAGGAACTGGCCGCGCTGGCCGAAAAACAGAGCGAGCGGCTCCTGGGCCGCGCCTTGCAACAGCTCGACCAGGCCCTGGCCGCGCAGGCGCAAGCCAACGGCGACAGCGTGGACCGCGTGACCGACAGCGCCGAATTCATCGCGGTACTGCGCGATCCCAATGCCGAGCAGAAGCTGCAGCGCCTGCGCGACATCGCCCAGCAGCAGCACGCGCACGGGCTCACGGTGCTGATCGGCCAGGCGCAGGCAACCCGTGGCGACGAGCCGATCGGGCAAGTGTTCCTGCGCGCGGAAGTCGCGCTGAGTGTCGAGAAAGACCGTTACCGCCAGAGTCTGGCGCAGGACGGCCTCAGCGCCTGATGCAGCGCGGGGCGACAGTCCGGCTGCCGGCTGATCCGCCGTTTCATGGACCTGCCCTCACAACTCCCGCTGCGCGCCTCCAACCGCGCTTGCGTCGCAGGCGCTCCGAGACACACGCGCGCTTGCCGCGAAAGCCGTGCTTTCTTACCCCGGCGGGAGGGGGCTCTAGTCCCGATACCTGACGAAGACTGCCTTACTTCTTCAATCAATCAGTTGCCAACGCCAGGTTTGGCTGCAGGGCCCTTGCCCGCCCACCATCGCAGGACACGCCGCAAGTACGTCCGTGTAGGCGCTTACGCGGCATCCATGCCGCGTAAGGTCCCGCGACGGTGGGCAGGCAAGGACCAGCCAAGATGGTCGGTGTGCATGGTTTTAAACGAGGCAACCAATCAACTGTCTGGTGCGGGACCCTTGGCGGCATGGATGCAGCCAAGGAGCCTCCATGGACGGACTCACGGCGTGTCCGCGAGCGGTGAGGGCACTGCGCAATCGACTCACTCGCGGTCACACGTCAACGCTGCGAGTGTGATCGATACGTTGCCGCCATCGGTACAGCCTTAGAGAGGTTTTGCCCGCCACTGCTGGTCAGCTGCACCCAACCGCAGCCACTGCCCCACTCACCCGATCGCACACTGCTTCAACTGGCGGTCCGCGTACCACAGCGCGCGACGGGCCAGATCGTAGGCGCTGTCGGCCTGGCGCGGCAGCATCTGTGCGGCCATCACCGGGTCGGCGCCGTTGTTCAAGGCGTGCTCGGCACGCTCCAGATCGCCCAGGTGCGTGCGCACCGGCGACAACAGGGATTTGCGTTTGGACGCATCGCAACGCGCGCTGCGCTGCTCCAGCGCGGCCAGCGCCTCGCGGATGCGGCGGCTGGCTTCGCCCTTGAGATCGGGCGGTGTCTCGTGCGCGATCGGCGCGGCCTTATAGGCATCGCCGGTCGCCTCGCTGCCCATCTCGGCCTGATTGCCCGCCAGCGCGGGGTTGAAGCGCACATCCGGCGGTGGTCGCGCCTTGGCCACCTGCGTCTGCGGCCCGTTGAGCATGTCGTTGAACTTCTTCATGCCGCGATTCATTTCCTGCATCGCCACATCGCCCAGCGTGCCGTCGCTCTTCCAGTCCTTGGCAAAGCGCGTGTCCTGGTATTGCACCGGATTGACCCGTTCCATCACGTTGCGCGCCTTGGCCTGCGCGCGTTCGTCGGCCATGCCCGGTGGCACCGCGGCGCCGGCTTGCGCTATCGGGTCGACCTGCGCATCGCGCGGCATGCGCAAGCGGCCTTCGCGGGTGTAGAGCTGGGCCGCCATCGATTCGCCAGCGGGCGCGTTGGCGGCCGCCACCTGCCGCTGCGGCGGTGGGGTGCGTGTCGGCGGTGGCGCACTGCGCGCGGATGAGGCCGCGGCAGGGGCCGCGCGCGGTGTGGAGTCGCGTTGCTGCGGCGGTGTCGCCGGCGCCGGCAGCGTCAACTGCGGGCGCGGCACGAAATACACCTGCAAACTGTCGTCGTGTCGCACCGTGTCGCGTGGCGGTGGCATATACAGCAACAGACAGGCAAGAAAGAACAGGATGGCGCCCGTGCATGCGACAGCGGCGACATGCGGGACAAGCGTTTCCTTCCTGCGGGTAATCACAATGCGGGAGACCGATGAGATGAGAGATGCGCACGCTGCACCGTGAACCCGGTGCAGGACGCGCAAATCTAGCGGGCGTGGCGTTTGCGCGCGTTTGAAATTCGTTGTTTGGGCCGCAGGCGCCAGCCGCCATTCACATTAGCGAGCGTGGCGGCCGACGCCCGCTGCTTGCCGACAGGCATTGCCCTGCCCTGGCGGCATGGATCCTGCAGGCTGTGGCGGCGGACGTTCGCCCTACATCCGGTCGATGCCGACTGGCCAGGGTGCCGGCCACACATGCTCAGCCATCCTCCGGGCGGTACAGCCGCTGGCAGACCTCGCAGAAAAACGCCCGTCGCCCGGCCTTGCCCAGGTGCTTTCGATACTGCAGCGGCGCGCCGTCACGCGGGCAGCTGGTTTTCGTATGCACCTGATAATGCTTCTTCAGCACGAAGGCCTTTTTCCAGGTGTAGAAGTCGAAGCTATAGTCGCGCGCCTGGGTGACCAGCTCGCCGAGCTTGCGCGCCGGCAATGCGCCCACCGTGCTTTCCGGATGCACACGGATGCGATGCAGCACTTCGTTCTTGATGATGTTGCCGACGCCGGCAAAGATGGTCTGGTCCAGCAACGCATCGGCGGCCAACATGCCGGGTGCGGCGCGCAACTTGCGCCGTGCCTGCGCGCCATCCCAGAGCGGGTTCATGACATCCGCCGTCCAGTCGTAGACCTCGTCCAGCGGGCGCTCGATGAACTGCACCGAGCAGGCGTAGAAATTCAACCGCTGGCCCTTGGAAAACTCCAGGCGCAGACGCGGCACCGCATTCGGCTTGTCCTCGTCGATGCGATAACTGCCGAACAACAGAAAGTGGATGCGCACGCTGAACTGCGCACACTCGATCAGGAAGTGCTTGCCCCAGCTGCGTAACGCCAGCACCTTTTGCTGCTCCAGCCGCGCGATGTCCTGCTTGCTGTTACCGGACACGCGCAGGATCTTGCGGCCGACAAACGCTTCGGTCTGCTCGCGCAGGATGACAAGGGAAGGACCTTCTGGCATGTGCCCAGTATCGAAGTCGTCAGTGAGTCGGCCGTGAGCGCAGTGCACACGCAACGCTGACACGCGCGCATGCATAGAGTGCTGCCCACCCGTCTTGCGTACACCTCATGCAGGCTCGTTCATCCATCACCCTGCCGCGCGTGCGCTGTGGCTGCGCAGGCTGGTCGATCCCGGCCGCCGACCGCGCCGCATTCGGCGATGGTGCCAGCGTCTTGCAGCGCTATGCCACACGTTTTGATGCGGTGGAAATCAACTCCTCGTTCCACCGCCCGCACCGTGCCAGTACCTATGCACGCTGGGCCGACAGCGTGCCGGAGGATTTCCGCTTTTCGGTCAAGCTGCCGCGCAGCATCAGCCACGATGCACGCCTGCAAGGTACCGGTGCATTGCTGGATGCCTTCCTTGCCCAGGCCGGTGCGCTGGGCACGCGACTGGGCTGCCTGCTGCTGCAACTGCCGCCCAGCGCTGTGTTCGATGCGCCGGTGGCGGCCAGGTTTTTCGCCATGCTGCGGCGGCGCTGGGACGGCGGCGTGGTGTGCGAACCGCGCCATGCCAGCTGGTTTCTCCCGCAGGCACAGGCGCTGCTGGCACGCCACCGCATCGCACGCTGCGCCGCCGATCCGGCGCCGGTGCCGGACGCCGCCACACCGGGTGCGACAGCCGGCCCGCAGTACTGGCGCTGGCATGGCGCAGCGCGCATCTACTACAGCAGCTACGACGACAGTGCGCTGCAGACACTGGCCGACGCGGTGCGCAACGCAGCGCACCCGCAGGCAGAACGCTGGGTGATCTTCGACAACACCGCCGCCGGGCTGGCGGTGCCCAACGCGCTGCAGCTGCAGCGTTTGTTGCAGACCGGTCGGCCGCGCCAAGGCTGACGCATAAGGACAGCAAGCCGCCTGGCTTTGTTCGGCGTGCCACCGGTGCGTCCACGCCGCTGCAATCGGTCAGGCGAGCAAGGCCGAGCTGCCGCCGGCCAGTCCCCACGCGCGCCGGCTGCCGTGCACTGGTAGTGCCGCCCACCCGCCGCGCACTGTGGCGCGCATCTTGCAGCGATGTCGGCAATCCGACGCGGTCCGCACGTGGCTCAAGCTGCCTCGATCCGGGCCGATAGGCCTGAATCGGCAACGCAACCCGCGCAACCACCTGCAGCACCGCGCCGGATCACCTTGCTGAATCCAGTCGTCTCCGTGCGAAGCCTGTCGGCCTGCCGACACCGTCGTCCGGCCCCGCCCGCCACTTCGGTCGTTTACCATGCCGCACGTCACTGCCCGTTCTGGAGATGCCATGAGTTCTGCCGCGCCCCCGTGCTGCACGTCGCTGCTTGGCCTGTCGCTGAGCATGTTCGTGGCGCCCTGCACGCTGACCGCCGCGCCCATGGACACTCCGGTCGTCAACGCACCGGCGGCCACACCGCCCACGCCCGACCTGGCCTACCCGGAGCTGTTCCAGGCGGTGCAGAGCGGCGAGCTGTTCGACGACCAGAAGCATTTCGTCGACTTCCTGCCGCTGCGCGACCCGGCGCTGATCAACGCCGACTATCTGGCGCAGCACGATCACCCCGGCTTTGACCTGCGCAAGTTCGTGGACGCCAATTTCGAAGAGTCGCCGCCGGTGCAGACCGACGCGATCCGCCAGGACACCGCGCTGCGCGAACACATCGACGAGCTGTGGCCCAAGCTGGTGCGCAGCCAGACCCACGTGCCGCCCTACAGCAGCCTGCTGGCGCTGCCGCATCCGTACGTGGTGCCGGGCGGGCGCTTCCGCGAGGTGTATTACTGGGATTCCTACTTCACCATGCTGGGCCTGGTGAAGAGCGGCGAGACCACGCTCAGCCGCCAGATGCTGGACAACTTCGCCTACCTGATCGACACCTACGGGCATATCCCCAACGGCAATCGCAGCTACTACCTCAGCCGCTCGCAGCCGCCGTTCTTCTCCTACATGGTGGAACTGCAGGCTGGCGTGGAAGGCGAAGCGGTCTACCAGCGCTACCTGCCGCAGCTGCAGAAGGAATACGCCTACTGGATGCAGGGCAGCGAAGACCTGCAGCCCGGCCAGGCCGCGCGCCATGTGGTGCGTCTGGCCGACGGCAGCCTGCTCAACCGCTACTGGGACGAGCGCGACACCCCGCGCCCGGAAGCCTGGCTGCACGACACCCGCACCGCCGCCGAGGCCGGCGACCGCCCGGCCGCCGAGGTCTACCGCGACCTGCGCGCCGGCGCCGAGAGCGGCTGGGACTACACCAGCCGCTGGCTGGCCGATGGGCAGAACCTGCGCACCATCCGCACCACCGCCATCGTGCCGATCGACCTGAACAGCCTGCTGTATCACCTGGAGCGCACCCTGGCCCAGGCCTGTGCGCAGCCGGGCGCCGAGTGCGCGCAGGACTATGCGGCGCTGGCACTACAGCGCAAGCAGGCCATCGATGCGCACCTGTGGAATGCGGCCGGTTACTACGCCGACTACGACTGGCAGACCCGCAAGCTCAGCGACCAGGTCACCGCCGCGGCGCTGTATCCGCTGTTCACCGGCCTGGCAACCGACGCGCACGCCAAACGCACCGCCAGCACCGTGCGCGCGCGCCTGCTGCGCCCCGGTGGCCTGGCCACCACCGCAGTGAAGACCGGCCAGCAGTGGGACGAGCCCAATGGCTGGGCACCGCTGCAATGGGTGGCGGTGGACGGCCTGCGCCGTTACGGCGAAGACGCGCTGGCGCGCACCATCGGCGAGCGCTTCCTCACCCAGGTGCAGGCGCTGTTCGCGCGCGAGCACAAGCTGGTCGAAAAATACGGCCTGGAAGCCGATGCGGCCGGCGGTGGCGGCGGCGAATACGCGCTGCAGGACGGCTTCGGCTGGACCAACGGCGTCACCTTGATGCTGTTGAACCTGTATCCGGACACCGCGACCAAGCCGGCGCCGGTCAAACGCGTGCGCAAGCCCGAAGCGGCCACGCGCTGAGCGTGCGCCAGCCGCTGCCGGGCATGCCCGGCGGCGCTGGCAGCCTCGCGGTTCTGGCAGTCGGCAACGCCAGCGGATCGCTGCAACAAACATCGCCTGATCGCTGCGCCAGTGCAGCGCGCAGCAGCGTGTTCGATTGATTGCTGCTACTGCACCACCGGCCATGCACTGCCGTCATAACCCAGCCGGTTGATGCCCAGGCGCGCGTCGCCGCGGTCGTCGTAGTAGTGGTAGACCAGGATGTCGCCGTCACCATCGCGGAACACCGATTGCCCGCCCGGCCCATGCATGCTGCCCAACCCGGACTGGATCACCGTGCCGCCACCGTTGCGCATGTCCACACCGGCGCGATCCAGGTACGGCCCGGTCACCGAGCGCGCACGCCCCACCGCAATCTTGTAGGTGCTGCTGGCGCCCTTGCAGCACGCATCGAACGACACGAACAGGTAGTACCAGCCATTGGCCTGCTGGATGAAAGGCGCCTCCACCGCGCCCGGGGACGGCCGGCTCGCCAGGCTGTAGCGCGTCGTGTTGCCGGACAGCTGCTTGCCGGTGCCGGGGTCGAGCTGGATCAGCTTGATCCCCGACCAGAACGAGCCGAACGCCAACCACCACTTGCCATTGCCATCCACCACCAGATTGCCGTCGATGGCGTTGTAGTCGTCGCTGCTCTTGGAGGTGTAGACGATACCTTGATCCTTCCACGAGCCAGGCTTGCCGGTGCTGCTGCTGGCAAGCGCAATCGCCGAGGTATTGGTGGCGAACTTGGAGGCGGTGTAATACATCAGATACTTGCCGCCGTGGAAGGACACATCCGGCGCCCACAACTGGTTGTCCGGGTTGTAGCTGCGTACCCAGCTCGGCATGCTGCTGAAGATCGCGCCCGCATTGCTGAACTTGGTGCGGTCGGTACTGGTGACCACACCCGTGGTGGCATAGATGTAGTAACGCCCATCGCTCAGCTTGAGCATCGACGGGTCGTGCACGATGGTGTCGCCGCTCACCACACCCGGCCCCACTGCCGCTTGCGCGGCTGCGCTATGCAAGCCAGTGGCAGCAGCGGCCAGGGCCAACAGCGACGCAATCGCGCCACCACGCAGCGACATTCCAGACCTGCCACCTTCCACTCGACTGCCACCCACAACGCGCATCGCCCCACTCCTTGAACAACGTAAAGACGTTTTCTGTAGGAGCAATCTAGCCCGGCAACAATGCCACGAATCCGACGCCGATCTCAGAAGCGTTGTGCAAACCGAGCGGTTGTTTTATTTGCGACGTGCCTTCGTGCCGAACTGTGTAACGCAGCTGGGATTGCATACGTCGGAACGTGGCGCGCACAGAGTCACTGCACCAGTGGCGTATCGGCGTCATCTCTTCATCGCAGTGCAGTGCGTCGATGCCAACCCGCATCCATGACGCTGCAAAAAGCTGCAGTACCACTTCGCCACCACGCATAGATCCTGATGGAGGGTCGCCTGGTTGTAGCAGTCATCGCGCGCGACGCGCTGACTGAGCACCATGTGCGCCGCAACATCGGCGCGCCATCTGTGCAGACGCACAGCGACGCGCACACCAGTATGCTTCGAAGATACAGGCCTGCCGCGTATCATGCGCACTCTTTCACCCTCCAGGACGGACCCATGGCCGTACGCACGCTCAACGAATTTCTCGCCCATTCCAAGGAAAAGGATGTCAGCCCCGATCCGTTCGAACTGGAAAATCCGCACCTGCTGGAGGTGCGCCTCGACGGCATGGTGTGGTCCAAGGCTGGCGCCATGGTCGCACGCACCGGTAACGTCAAGTTCACCCGCGAGGGATTGCTGGAACAGGGCCTGGGCAACCTGCTGAAGAAGGCGGTCAGCGGCGAAGGCATGCAGCTGATGAAGGCCGAAGGCCAGGGCCGGGTGTATCTGGCCGACCTCGGCAAGCTGGTGACCTTGTTGCGTTTGAATGGCGAAGCGATCTTCGTCAACGGTAACGACGTGCTGGCGTTCGAATCCGGCGTCGAGCACAAGATCACGATGATGCGCAAGGTGGCCGGCATGCTGTCCGGCGGCCTGTTCAACGTGCGCCTGAGCGGCCACGGCATCGTGGCGATCACTTCGCACTACGAGCCGCTGACCCTGCCGGTCACCGCCGCCAGCGGCCCGGTGTTCACCGACCCCAATGCCACCGTGGCCTGGTCGGGCACGCTGTCCCCGGAGTTGGTCACCGACGTGTCGATCGGCACGCTGTTTGGCCGCGGCTCGGGCGAAAGCCTGCAGATGCGTTTTGCCGGCGAAGGCTGGGTGGTGGTGCAGCCGTACGAGGAAGCCAGCTTCCAGGCCAAGGGCTGATCCAGGCCGCCCGGCAGCAATTAACAATGCGCATCGCCTGGTTGCACGCTGCGCAGCGGGGCAGTTTTCCGGTCACGGCGCAGTGCGCAGTGACAGCTGCGCATCCCAGCCCCCCCTGTAGGAGCGCCCCCGGGCGCGAGGGCCTTCCCGGTAACGCCGCGTCGTCCCGGTAACGCCGCATCGCGCCCTGGTGCGCTCCTACGGGTTTCCTGCAGTCTGCCGCGCGCTGCACAGCTACCGGGCTGCCCTAGCCTGGCATTGCGTAGTCACACCACCGTAGGCAACAGATGATTGCGTTGACGGCACCTCGTAGGAGCGCCCCTGGGCGCGAGGGCCTTCCCGGTAACGCCGCATCGTCCCGGTAACGCCCCATCGCGCCCAGGTGCGCTCCTACGAGTTTCCTGCAGTCTGCCGCGCGCTGCACAGCTACCGGGCTGCCCTAGCCTGGCATTGCTTAGTCACGCCACCGTAGGCAACAGATGATTGCGTTGACGGCACTCTGTAGGAGCGCCCCTGGGCGCGAGGGCTTTCCCGGTAACCCCGCATCGCGCCCTGGTGCGCTCCTACGGGGTCTCCTGCAGTCTGCCGCGCGCTGCGCAGCTACCGCGCTGCCCTAGCCTGGTATTGCGTAGTCACGCCACCATAGGCAACAGATGATTGCGTTGACGGCACCTCGTAGGAGCGCCCCCGGGCGCGAGGGCCTTCCCGGTAACGCCATATCGCGCCCAGGGGCGCTCCTACGCGTTCCGGCTCTGATGCATCACACCCAGCCGCGCTTGCGGAACCATGCCAGCGGCACCAGCATGCTCAGCACGATCACGCCCAGCGCCCAGTAATACGCGTCGTGCCACTTGAGCTCTGGCATGTAGGCGAAGTTCATGCCCCAGATGCCGACCAGCACGGTGGGCGGAATGCCGACCACCGAGGCCACCGCCATCACCTTCATCACGTTGTTCTGGTCCATGTTGATCATGCCCAGCACGCTGTCGAGCAGGAACTCGATGCGGTCGTCCATGTGCTGCTGGAACTCGCTCAAGGTGGTCAGGTCCTTGTGCAGCAAGCCGATGCGTTTGGCCGCATCGGCACCGAACCAGTCCGGCGCAGCGCCATCCAGATAGGTGACCAGGCGCAGCAGGCCTTGCCCGGCATTGTGCAGCCCGCCCAGACGCCGGCCCATGCCTCCGACCTGATGCAGCATGCGCTCCAGGTCCTTGGTTTTGTGCGGGTTGTCGAACACCTGCCGGGTGGTATCGGTGACCTCGGCTTCCAGCGATTCCAGCCGGTCTGCCAGGCGCCCCACCAACTGGTCGAAGATGCGCAGCAGCAGATCGTCGGCGCTATGGCAGGGCTCATGCGCAAGACGCGCGGCCACCGCATCCAGCGAACCCATGTGCTGCTCGCGAAGGGTCACCAGCATGGTCGGCGACAACGCAAAGCCCAGCGGCGCAGTCGGGCCATCGTCGTCCTGAAAGCGCGGCACGTTGAGAAACAGCACCTCGCCCTGGCGCCGCACCCGGCTGGAGAATTCGATCTCGCCGATGGCCGCACGATCCGGCAGCGCAAAGCCCACCTTGTCTGCGGCCTGCGCCAGTTCTTGCGCACTGGCCTGGCACAGGTCGACCCAGCACCCTTGCGTGTGCTGTGTTCCGGCAATCGGGTGCGTCGTGATCATGCGATGGGCCGTGGCGATGGATGGCGGCGAGCATCCCGTTCCACCCGATCCGCGTCAACGTCGCGCGCAAAACGCGCTTAGCTGCCAGTGGCCTTTATCGCAGCGCCGTGCAGCCACAGACGCCAAGGCCCCGCGGTGCGGGGCCTTGATGAGGTCTTCGGTGGATGTCTTGGCTGATATGCGCGCTCAGCCGCTGCGCGTCTGCTGCCGCTTCACCGCATAACCGATTGTCAAGATCAGGAACCACACCGGGCTGGCCAGCAAGGCCTGGCGCGTGTCGGCCTGCAAGGTCAACAGCACGATGACGAAGGCGAAGAACGCCAGGCACACGTAGCACATCAACACGCCACCGGGCATCTTGAACGCCGATGCCGCGTGCTGCTCGGGCCGCTTGCGCCGGTACGCGATGTAGGCGCACAGGATCAGCGACCATACGAACATGAAGAGCACCGCCGACAAGGTGGTGACCAACGTGAACGCAGTGACCAGGTTCGGGATCAGGTACACCAGCATCGCGCCCAGCAACAGGCACAGGCAGGAGAACAGCAGGCCACGTGCCGGCACCGCTGCACGCGAGAGCTTGGCAAAGCCCTTGGGCGCATGCTGCTCCTCGGCCAGGCCGTAGAGCATGCGGCTGGTGGAGAAGATGCCGCTGTTGGCCGACGAGGTGGCCGAGGTCAGCACCACGAAGTTGATCAGGCTCGCCGCCGCCGGCACGCCGGCCAGCACGAACAGCTCCACGAACGGGCTCTTGTCGGCCACCACCTGCCGCCACGGCGTCACCGCCATGATCGCGATCAGCGCCAGCACGTAGAAAATCAAAATGCGCACCGGGATCGAGTTGATCGCCTTGGGCAGGTTGCGGCGCGGGTCTGCGGTTTCCGCAGCGGTGGTGCCGACCAGCTCGATGCCGACGAAGGCGAACACCGCGATCTGGAACCCGGCAAAGAAGCCGCCAATGCCCATCGGGAACATGCCACCGTCGTTCCACAGGTTCGACAGCGAGGCCACATTGCCCGACGGCGAGCGGAAGCCCCAGGCCACCAGCCCGGCGCCGGTGAGGATCAAGGCGCAGATGGCGATGATCTTGATCAGCGCGAACCAGAACTCCATCTCGCCGAACAACCTGACCGTCACCAGGTTCAGGCTCAGCAGCAACAGCACGCACAGGATGGCCGGGATCCACGGCGCCAATCCGGGAAACCAGAACTGCGCATAGGCGGCGATCGCGATGACGTCGGCGATGGCGGTGATGATCCAGCAGAACCAGTACGTCCACCCGCAGAAGAACCCGGCCCACGGCCCGAGCAGATCGGTGGAGAAGTCGATGAACGACTTGTACTCCAGGTTGGACAGCAGCAGCTCGCCCATCGCGCGCATCACGAAGAACAGCATCGCGCCGATGATCAGATAGACGAACAGGATCGACGGGCCAGCCAGGCTGATCGTCTTGCCCGAGCCCATGAACAGCCCGGTGCCGATCGCGCCACCGATGGCGATCAGCTGCAGGTGGCGATTGGACAGGCTGCGTTGCAGATGATCGGGCGCGGACGGATCGGACATGGGGCACGGCACCGGCAAGTGAACAAGCCGTCAAAAATACGAGATCGCGGCAGCGCGCACCAGCGGTTTGCGCTGCGGCGCCGGGTAGGCCGCAGCGTGCGCAGGCGAACCGTGGTTGGCTTGCCCCATCGTGGTGCGCTGCATATCCGTGCGTCCACCGCTGCGTTCATTGAGGAACCACAGCCATCGGGGATGCGCGCAACGCATCGCCGGAGCAGTCATCGCCCTGCCTGGCACTGGTGCGTTGCAACGCTGTCCACTCGCACAGCACACGCACATGCACTACCAGGGCATGAGCACAGCCTTTCCACCACGTCCGCAGCATGCCTGCCGTTACGTCCGTCACCCGCGCAGCGCAGCATGACCACCGGCCGCTGTCGATGCATCAGCGCACACCGCCGACAACCGCGGCGCGGCATCCCGCACAAACCGCGATCCCCATTCCAGTGCGGCCGCTCGCCTGCCGCGGCTCCCACACTCCTGCCCGCTTCCTTGACCCGGCGCACGGACCGCAGATGACCATCGCTGGTCTCCTGCGCGGGCCATCCCTCAGGACACTCCCATGCGCTCTCATGCCCATCTGCTGCTTGGCCTGGCCTTGCTGACTCCCGTGACCGCACTGGCCGTGCAGGTCGACACACGCGGACACCTCACCGATGCGCGCGGCCAGGCGCTGCAGGTACGCGGCGTGACCTGGCCCGGCTTCGATCGCGCGGCGCTGGCGGCTACCGGACTGCGCAGCAATACGCTGCAGCAACTGCTGGATCAGATGCAGGCATCGGACATCAATACCGTGCGCGTGCCGATCTGTGCGGCAACCCTGCAAGCCAGGCCGGTGGCCGCCGCCGAGGTAGCCGGCGACCCCGCGCTGGCTGGCCTCACGTCCCTGCAGTTGCTCGACGCCGTGGTGCGCGCCAGCACCCAGCGTGGCATGCAGGTGCTGCTCGCCTTTGCCGATAGCGCTTGCGACGATGCATCGCCGCAGTTGGGTACGCAGCACGACGCCTGGATGGATGGCCTGGGCCTGCTTGCGCGCCGCTACGGCAGCACCGCTGGCGTGCTCGGGATCGACCTGGGCAGCAGCGGCTACCGCAATGCCAACTGGGCGGGCAATACGGCAGACACCGACTGGAACCGCATCGCTACGCGGGCAGCGGCCGCAGTGCTGAAGCAGGCGCCGGCCTGGGTGATCGGTGTGGAAGGCGTGGGCAACGACGCGCTCTGCAGCGATTCCGCACGCAAGGCCGCCGGCAGCAATCTGCAGCCGCTCGCCTGCGTGCCGCTGCGCATTCCGCGCGCACATCTGCTGCTGATGCCGAAGCTGGCCGGGCCGGATCGCGACGCGGCGGACGCGTTTGCAGCGGCCGACTTTCCGCGCAGCCTGCCGGCGAGCTGGCAGCGCGACTTCGGACAATTCTCCGCCGATCACGCGGTGCTGCCGGTGAGCCTGGGCGGCGGCCTGGGCGATGGCGATCCACGCGACCGGGCATGGCAACACGCATTGAGCGGGTATCTGCGCAACACCGGCATGCGCAGTGCCGTGCTCGGCAGTTGGGAGGTGGGCAATGCCAACAACGGTGGCCTGCTCGCCAATGATGGCAACCCGCGTGCCGACAAGCTGCAGGTCCTGCATCAGGCCTGGGGGCTGACGAGCGCCAGCGCCGCCACGCCATCGGCAAAGACGGCCGCTGCGGCGGATGCCAGCAAGGCCACTGGCTGGAACAGCACCTTCACCGGCACCGCGACCTATACCGGCTCCGGCTATTCCGGCGGTGCGGTGCTGCTGGATCCGATTCCGAGCAATGCCTTCATCACCGCGCTCAACCCCACCCAGATGAACTTCGGCGGGGTCAAGGCCGCACTGGCCGGCGCCTATCTGGAAGTGACCGGGCCCAAGGGCAAGACCGTCGTCTACGTCACCGACCTGTACCCGGAGGGCGCATCGGGCGGCCTGGATCTATCGCCCAACGCGTTCGCGGCCATCGGCGACACCGTGCAGGGGCGCATCCCGATCAGCTGGAAGATCGTGCGCGCGCCGACCACCGGCAACGTGCAATACCGTATCAAGGAAGGCAGCTCGCGCTGGTGGGCCGCGATCCAGGTGCGCAATCACGCCTACCCGGTGGTCAAGTTCGAAGTGAAACAGGGCAGCAGCTGGAAGAGCCTGCAGAAGATGGACTACAACCACTTCCTCGGCGAGCAGCTCGGCAACCAGCCCTTG
Source organism: Xanthomonas sp. NCPPB 2864 (assembly GCF_056675615.1). Lineage (NCBI taxonomy): Bacteria > Pseudomonadati > Pseudomonadota > Gammaproteobacteria > Lysobacterales > Lysobacteraceae > Xanthomonas > Xanthomonas sp. NCPPB 2864. The sequence continues at coordinate 233,024 of NZ_JBWWVS010000002.1, read as the reverse complement.
TCCATTCGCATCACCGATATCCGTGGCAAGGCCATCCTGGACACGATTCCTGCGCTGCCGGAAGACGGCAACAAGCCGGCGTACTTCGAACCCGGGCATGTGCAGTTTCCTTGACGAGGGCATCGCGCCCTCGGCAATCTGGCTTTGGAGCATCCAACGGTGCTGAAAGAGTCTCAGTACCGGCTGCGCATACCCGGTGGCTACTCAATTGCTCTGTTAGCCGCTCTCACCCACCCGCATCAACCACCCGCAAGCCCGCCACCGACGCGGCCGGGCAATGCCTGGTCGTCGTCTTCTTCCAGATCGCCCACCTCCTCGCGCAAACCGCCTTGCTGCGGGGTCTGTTCTTCCAGCGGGATTTCGTCTTCATTGGTATCCGGATCGGGCGTGCCGTGTGCCGACAGCCCGGCAATGGCGGTGGTCATCGGACGCGCAGTGCGTGGATTGAGCTGCATGAGGTGACTCCGATCGGTTCGAGTGAAGCACCGACAGTGCGCATCGCAGCGCTACCGCACCGTGATCCCGGGCAGGATCGTGCTGACATGCCGTTGACGTCGGCCACACCGCATTGGCCACGACTATCATGGCCGCAATTTTCCGAGGCCACGTCATGCGCCATCGCATCTGCCTTGCGTTCCTGCTCAGCTGCGGCCTTGCGCACGCAGCCGCGCCCGAGCCTGCCTCACGCCTGGATGCGGTGCTGCAATCCGGCGTGCTGCGGGTCTGCACCACCGGCGACTATCGCCCCTACTCGTTGCTGCGTGCCGACGGGCAGTTCGAGGGCAGCGATATCGCCCTGGCGCAGTCGCTGGCCGGCAGCCTGGGCGCGCGCGTGGCGTTCGTCCGCACCAGCTGGCCGCAACTGATGCCCGACCTGCTCGCCGATCGCTGCGACATCGCGGTCGGTGGCATTTCGGTCACCTTGCAGCGGCAACGCCAGGCCAATTTCAGCGCGGTGCTGGATGTGGACGGCAAGATTCCGCTGGTGCGCTGCGCCGACCAGGCGCGTTACCGCAGCCTGGCGCAACTCAATCGCCCCGAGGTGCGTGTGATCGAACCGCCCGGCGGTACCAACGAGGCCTTCGCGCGCCAACAATTGCCGCGCGCGCACCTGCGCCTGTTCGCCGACAACACCACCATCTTCCAGGAGCTGCTGCAGCAGCGCGCGGACGTGATGATCACCGACGCCTCCGAAGCGCTCCACCAGCAGGCACGCCTGCCCGGCCTGTGCGCAATCGCACCGGAGCAGCCGCTGCAATACGGCGAAAAAGCCTTCCTGCTACCGCGCAACGACCAGCCCTGGAAAGCGTACGTCGACCAGTGGCTGCACCTGAGCAAGGCCAGCGGCGAGTACGCGCGCATCGTTGAAACCTGGCGCGCACCGCGCAAGGGATCCACTTCGCCCCCGTAAAAACCGGGATTGGGGAGTCGGGATTGGGGATTGGTAACGGCGTCAAAGCGTGTTGTCGCTGGTGTCACTTGCCGCTGCCAATCCCGAATCCCGATTCCCCAATCCCCGCTCTCAAACAATCTTCGTCCGCCGCCACCACCGCGACACCTGCTCCTCGCGGATCAGCGTGAACAGGCCCGCGCCCAGAATCAGTGCGATGCCGACCGCCATCGGCCAGTCCAGGTGGTCGTGGAACAGCAGGTAGCCGAAGGCGATCGCCCACAGCATCTGGCTGTATTGGGTGGGCGCAACCACGCTCACCGGCGCCATGCGCGTGGCATACATCAGGCAGATCGCTGCCAGGCCGGCAAGCAGGCCGTAGCCGGCCAACAACCCCCACTGAGACAGCGTGGGCCAGACAAAGGTCGGCAACATCATGATCCCGCCCATCACCAACGGGCCGATCACCCCGGCGCCGTACAAGGTCAGGCGTTTTTCGCTATGCCCGGCCATGCGCAGCGTGATGACCGAGATCGCACCGACCAGGCCACACACGATCGCAGCCACATGCCCGTGGGTGAGATGGCGAAAGCCCGGGCGCAGCACGATCAATACACCGATGAAGCCGACGATTACTGCCGACCAGCGCCGCCAGTGCACTTCTTCCTTGAGGAACACCACCGACAGCACGGTGACGAAGATCGGCATCAGGAAGATCAGCGCAAACGCCTCGGCCATCGGCAAGGTGGTGAACGCAATCACCGAGGTCAGATTGCCGATGGCACCGGTGAGCGCACGCAACAGCCACAGGCTGGGTTGCTTGGCCATCACCAGTTCGCGCAACCGGTCGTCCGGCTTCTTCAAAAATGGCACAGCCACCAGCATCAGCAGCGCACCGAGAAACAGCACTTCGTAGACCGGCAGCGTGCCTTCCAGCAGCTTCACGAACGCATCGCTGATCGAATAGGCCGCATAACAGGCAAACCCCAACAACACACCCTTCAGCATTGCCGATCCTCCACGGTTGGCGCCAATCGGACAACATGTCGATGGGGGCAAGCGCGCAGTATGCGGTGCGGCGTGCGTCAGAGGAATCGGCGCATGCATCCGGGCACGACGGCTCATGCATCACCACCGGCATACCATTGCAGACGGCCCGCCGCCCCACGTCGCTGCAGAGACCGCCGCTGCGCCGCCGCGCCATCATGCCGGCGGTGCGCTGGATGCGCATGCGTGATGGGGTCGGTTACGATGCCAGTCCATCCCTCGCACCAGCAGCGCGCGTGACGCGCGCCCACCAGACCAGCGACTCGTGCCCCACTACTCCGGCCCATTACTCATTTCCTCCGATGCCCAGGCGCTGCTTGCCGCGCGCGGCAGTGGTCTGACCCAATGGACCGGCTCGCTGGACCTGGGCCGCAGTACCGGCACCGCGCAGCTGGATGCGCAGACCTGGCAGTGGCGCGGCAGGGGCTACCCGTATCCGGGCAAATTCAAGGAGCGCACGCTGTACTTCTGGGACGGTGATGATTTCGCCCCGATCTCGCGTTTCAGCGGCGCGCTGATCAAGCTCGTTCCCACCGAATGGGGTGCGCCCACCTTCGAGATCGATGGCATCAAGATGCTGCCGTCGGCGCAGCTGTCGCCGTTCGACGATGCGCGCCGCAAGGTGGCGCTGGTCGACCCGCGCGGCAAGATCGTGCTGGATACCTGCGGTGGGCTGGGCTACTTCGCCGCCTGCTGCCTGGAAGCCGGGGTGGCGCAGCTGCACTCGTTCGAAAAGAATGCCGACGTGCTGTGGTTGCGCACGCTCAATCCCTGGTCGCCGGACCCGGACGATGCCGCCTACGGCGGACGCCTGCAGCTGACCCACGCCGATATCTCGCAGCACATCACCACGCTGGCGGACGATTCGGTCGATGCCATCCTGCACGACCCGCCGCGCTTCGGCATTGCCGGCGAACTGTATTCGCAGCTGTTCTACGACCAGCTGGCGCGGGTGCTGCGGCGTGGCGGGCGCCTGTTCCATTACACCGGCGCGCCCAACCGGCTCACCAGCGGGCGCGATGTGCCCAACGAAGTGAGCAAACGCCTGAGCAAGGCCGGCTTCAGCACGCAACTGGCGCTGGATGGTGTGCTGGCGACGCTGCCGGCACGGCGCTGATTGCAGGATGTTTGCCGCAACCGAAAACGCGCCGTCATTCGCCGCCAGCTGCCTGTCGACGCTGCACGCGAAACCGCAATGCAGCAGACAGATGCCGACCCGGGTGCTGGCCGTCGCTGTCTGACTGAAGTGCGGCCTGCGTGCCAGCCACGCCTGACCAGCAAACGGATCTGCGATACTGCAGCGCCCACGACAAGGACGTTGCATGCGCATCCGCTTTCCGACCTGGTTGCTCGCCGCGCTGTTGGTGATGACCGGCGCACACGCGCAGACCGCGCCGCAGACGTCGCCGCCGCCGCAGCCCATGTCCGAAGTCACCACCCGCCATCCGGTGATCACCGCGGTCCTTTCCGGGCGTACGATTCGCCTGGGCGAACACGCCGGCAAGTGCGCAATCCTGCGCGATGACGAAGTGCTCCCGCTGGGCATCGGCACACCGTGCTACTTCAGCACCAATCGCCAACACGGCGCCCAGGTGCACCACTTCCACGGCAGCGACATCGTGCTGGTGCAACATGCCCACCCCACCTCTGCGCCGGACTGGGATATCAAGCTGTACGGGGCGATCTGCGCGTTCGAAGCGCAGGCCGTGCGCGAAGTCGATGGCGTGCTGGAACCCGGCAGCGTCGCCACTTCCTGGCACTGTGACCCGACCATGGGAGGCGATCAGAAGCAGTTCGTCTACAGCTATGACACCTGGCCCAAGCGCGAGACGCAGCCGCCATCACGCAAGCAAAAGCAAAAGCAGACACAGCCCTGATGGCCACATGATGCGCAGGCATCGATCGGCGCAAACGGTTGCCACGGCCTTGTGACCCGACGGCTGATCAACCCCGTGTACCAAACAGCGGCTTGCCGCACGCCTGCGCAGCCGCGTCGTCGTCGACAGCACGGCACCGCAGTTGCGCATGCTGTGCAACCACCGCGCAGCTCATCGCCTGCCGCGTCGGTACGTCGTCCAGGCAACGTAGGTGAACCAGGCGATGAGCGCCAACGGCACACTGGTCAGCAACGCATCCCAGCAGACGGCGATCCAGAACCGCTGCGGGTCAGCATCCGCGTAGAAGATCCTGGTCGGCCGGCCGCGGATGACGCTGATATAGCGCCCCGTGACGATCGCCTCGAGCACCAGCCACAGCCGCATGCAACAGGCGATCGCCACGACAACGGCTCCCCCGCCGATGATCCATTCGTGGATCCGGGACGCTGCGGGAGCTGGCGCAGGTGGCGGTGATTTGGGCCGCTTCTTTTTCACGCAGGCATCGGTTCGATGGTGGCGGCGCAGTGTACGCGCAGCGCAACCGGCCGAGGCCATCCATCGCACGCATGCAACACCTGGTGGGCGCGCAGCGAGCGCATGACACGCACCTGCCGGCTGCATGCGGCCGCTATACTGATGGCGCAGCGCACTCGCTCAGAGTGAATGGAATGCTCCACGCTGCATTCGTCTCAGGGAAGATGGCCAGCAACAGTGCAACATGGATTGTCCGGGCGCTTCCTTGGGGTTTTTGCCGTCTTCGCCATGCAGTGGCAACAACGGCCTCGTACCAAGGATCTTTCGCTTTGAAGACGTTCACCACTTTCCTGCTTGTCTCTCTCAGTCTGCTGCTGTCCGCCTGCGGTGGAGGTACCACCACCGGCGCCTCCAAGCTCTCCTCCAGCGACTACCTGCTGCACAACATCTCGGTCTGGAATGGCGCGGTCACCATCATCGACCCGTGGGTGTCGGGCGATCGCGGGCAGAGCCTGGTGGCCGATGCCATCGCGCACAAGCCGCTGGACAGCTACAAGACCGCGCTGGGCAGCCAGCGCAAGGCACTGGCCGCCAACGCGCAGGCCAATACCGCCATGGCCGCGGGCGTGCCCGACAACGCCAAGGACCTGGACGGCAAGCTGTCGGCCTACCTCAAGCGTGCCGACGCGATGATGGCCGCGCTCGAACGCGTGGCGGCCCTGCCCAACGGCTACGGCAACGCCGAGCTGGCACCGTTGGCCAAGGATCTGGAAACCGTGTCCACCCAGCTCAACGCTGATATGGAAGCGCTGAATACCGCGCAGCGCGCGTACGCCAAGCAGCACAAGATTGCGATGCAGGAAGTCAGCCAATAAGCAGCGCAGCATTGGTTTCCCCTGCAGGCCGGCATGGTCTGCAGGGGCGATCGCAACACGCCGCTCAGCTGCTCAGACCGAACATCAACGAGCGATGCGTTGCCACGCCGGCCATTGCGCCGCTGGCAACCGCAAAGGCGATCGATGCCGCCGGGTTGGCCACATCGCCGCAGGCAGCGATACCCGGCACCGAGGTGGCCTGCATGGCATCCACCGCGATATGACGGCCCAGCGGCCCATCGCTGGTGCTGCATCCCAGCGATGCGACCAAGGCACTGAGTTCGGTCTGAGTGGTGATGAACAAGCCATCCAGCGCGCAGACCTGCCCATCGCGTAACACCAGCTCCAGCACGTCGCCATCGCCTTGCAGCGCCGCCACTGCACCGCCCACCACCTGCACGCCACGTGCCTGCAAGTGCGCGTGCTGCGCCTCGTCCAGCACCACAGCGTCGTTCAAGAACAGCTGTGTTGCGCCCCAGTCCGGCAGCATGGCCGCCTGATGCACCGCAAAGGCGGAGGTGGCGAGCACGCCGATGCGGCCCTGGCCCAGCTCATAGCCGTGACAGTACGGGCAGACGAACACCTGCGTGCCCCATCGCTCTGCCAGGCCGGCCAACGCCGGCAGACGATCGACCACCCCCATCGCCAAAACAAGGCGACGCGCGGTATGCGTGGAGCCATCGGCCAGCGTCACCTCGAAGGCTTCCGCCTCGCCGCGTAGCTGTATCACCTGGCCGTCGGCCCATTGCACGCTCGGATAGGCCAGCAGCTGCGCGCGTCCGGTCTCGGCAATCTGCGCAGGCGACGCACCGTCGCGGCCGAGAAACCCGTGTGAGGTGGTGGCAAAGCGATTGCGGCGCTGGCCGCTATCGATCACCAGGACCGCCCGCCGTGCACGCGCCAGCTGCAGCCCGGCCGACAGTCCGGCATAGCTGCCGCCAATGATGATCACGTCGTGCTGCATGTCCGCTCCCGGTTGAAATCCGCTTTATGTACTTTTCGATGTTACATGAAAAGACCGGCGATTCAACCGCGCTGTACTGACGTTGCTACCTGCTCGATGGTTGAAGGATTGCGTGTGCGACCGAGGGGTGATGCGCTGCCCGCTGTCGCGATTGTCGTGATCGGCTGCGATTCGCGTCATCGCCTGAAAGCAATGGGCAGTGCGGCGTGGCGGTGCTGCGCGGGTGCGCATATACGGCCACGTCAGGAAACGACAGCGTCCTGGCAACTGTGCCTGGCTAAGCGCGCCCTGTCTGCGATCGATGCCGACCGGCTGCCGCAAAGCGCATGCATACGCGCCGCACGGGACTGCAAGCGCAGGCACACCGCGCGCCTGCCATCCCGGCTGCACGCCATGTACAACGGCGTATGCAACAGCTGGTGTGCGTCAGCGCCTGCGTTTGCCTGTCGGCGAACCGGCGGGCAGCGCGGCCGCCGTGCACAGTGCATCGAACTCGTCCGCCAGCGTTGCCAGCGTCACCGTGCCCAGGCGCTGCAGCAACACGGTTTGTGCCTCGGCCAGCGCGTCGGCGATGGCTGCGTTGACCACGCGCTCCACGCCACACTGCGGGTTGGGGTGATCGGCGCCGATCGCAAACAGATGCGGGCCGCCCACTGCACGGTGCACGTCCAGCAATGTCACCTGGGTCAGGTCGCATGCGATATGCCAGCCACCGTTGTGGCCCTTGCTCGACTGCACGTAGCCGGCAGCGCGCAAGCCGGCCATGGTCCGACGCACCACCACCGCATTGGTCGACAGCATGCCGGCGATCTGCTCGGAGGTCATCGGCTGCTGGCTTCTGGCCATGTGCAACAGCACATGCAGCATGCGGGAAAGGCGGCTATCGGTTCGCACGCGGTCTCGGTTCGCTCAATCGACGGAAGGCAACGTGGCAGCGCCACCGCACGATTGTGCCGCAGCCCCGCGCAGATGTCGCAGCCGGTGCCGCGCAGCCGCGCATGCGGCAGTCAAACCACCGCCCATTGATCGCGCCCGGCGGTCTTGGCGGCATACAGCGCAAGATCGGCCTGCCCCAGCAGCACATCCAGGCCGCTCCCCGCAGTGACGCTCACCGCGCCCATGCAGAAGCGCACTGGCTGGTTGGCGGGCAGGCCGGCGATCTCGATCGCGGCCACCGCGTTGCGCAGCCGTGCGAACACCGCCGGAATCTCCTCTGCGCTGCAGCCCGGCAGCACCAGCAGGAACTCTTCGCCGCCCAGCCGGCCCAGCCGATCCTGCGTGCGCAGCGCCAACCTGGAGGCGCTGGCAAGCGCCTTGAGCACGGCATCGCCGGCGGCATGCCCATGCATGTCGTTGATCAGCTTGAAGTGGTCCAGATCGATCAATGCCAGCATGCACGGGACCTGCGAGCGCACCGCCTGCTCGACCTGCTGCTGCGCCTCGGCGCGAATGGCGCGGCGATTGGGCAGGCCGGTGAGTTCGTCGCGCATCGCCAACCGCGAGAGTTGCCTTCGATGGCGCGCACCGAAGGCCAGCACCACCAGCGCGCCCAGCAATAGCAGGCAGGCCGCGCAGAGCGCAATCCACAAGGCGCGTTGCCCGGCTTCGCGGGCCTGCAACGCCAGTTGCGCGGTCTCGCTGCGGCGGCGCAGCTCGGCGGTTTCCGCGCCACGGCGTGCATCTTCGTAACGCGCCTGAAGGCGCAGCATCACGGTATCGCGCTGGCGATCCAGGCTCTGCGCGCGCAGCGTGTTGGCGCGCTGCAGTTCCTGGTAGGCCTCGGCATGCCGCCCCTCCGCTGCCAGTGCCTGCGCAATGGCATCGAGCAGTCGCGCGCGCCGCACCAACGGCAGATTGGGGTCGTCCGCTGCCCGGGCCGCGATGATCTCCATGCCGAGGCTGCCGGACTTGAGCGCGGTCAATGCCTGCAACAACACCGCATGGCAGGCGGCCACGCGGCCGACATTGCCCTGGCGTTGCATCAACGGCAGCGCCTCGCGCGCCATTGCCAGTGCTGCAGCGGCATCGCCGGCGTCGATCAGCACCTCGCTGGCGCTAGTCAATGCCGCGGCCACGCCGGCCTGATCGCCCAGCTCGCGGCTGAGCGCCAGTGCGCGCCTGAAATGCAGCAGCGACGCGTCCGGCTGCTGCGCTGCCAGCGAGGTGCCGTATTCGTATTCGATCAGGCTGCGCTGGAAGCGTGCCGGCTGGCCGCGCAGGCGCGCCAGGGCGCGCAGCAGATAGTCTTCGGCGTCGTTGTCTTCTGCCGAACGACCACCCACGCGGCTGGCCAGCGAGCCCAGCTGGGTCAGGGCATCCAGCTCCAGGCTCAAGTTGTGTTCGCGCACCGCGCACTGGTAACTGGCCTGCGCCGCGTTCCAGGCCTCGTCGCTGCTGCCGGAGGCGAGCATGCTCCACATGTCGACCGCTTCGATCTCGCACAGCAGATCGTTACGCCCCAGCGCGCGCGCCTGCTGACGCAGCGCTTCCAGCCGCGCCAGCATGCCGCGGTTGGGGCTCTCGCGCACATCGCTGAGCGCCTGCACGATCGCCAGCCACAGCTGCGCCTGCGCCGCGTTGCCGCGCACCCGTTCCAGCATCGCATGCGCCTGGGCCAGGACTGTCTGGCGGCGCTCGGTCTCTTCCAGCGAAATCAGCACCCGCGCCTGCGCCAGCAAGGCCCAGAACTGCGCATCGGCGTCGCCATCGCTGCGGGCACGCTCGAACGCGGCCTGGGCGGCCTGCAGGGCGGCCCTGGGGTCGTCGATCGCGGCGGTCTCGATGCTCTTCCACGGCTGCGGCTGCGCCCACAGCATCGCGCTGAACAGCATTGCAGCCATCCCCACGGCCATGCGCCGCCAGCGTGGCGTCGCACTGCTCATCGACACCTCACGGCGACGATGAGCCACACCGCATGGCTGCCGTGCACAGCAAGCGCCGCCCGGCCCGCATCGGGTTTGCTGGTTGCTGCGGCACTCGAGCTCTCCCATGGTTGGCTGGCAGTGGAATCGGGGCGATGTCGGCGTCTGACTGACGCCACTTCGATGCAAAAACACGCGGTCATGATGACCGGCGAACACGGCAGGTCATGTGATCGCCACGCTATGCGTCAAGATCGATAGCGGCCTGCATGCAGCGGGCTTGAATCGGCCCGCAGATCGCATGACCGCGGCCTGCGGCCGTGCTCCTTGGCAAGCGCTGCGCCCCGGAGGGCGACCCGCGCCGTCGTGGCTGCTGCACATCGCCACATGCAACCACCCCGCGCCAGCCACGTAAACTGCGGCACGGCACCTGCCGCCGCCCCCCGGATCCTGGAGACGCCGTGACATCCCGCCTGCCCCGCCTGCTCACGCTGCTCGCCGTCGCCTTGCTGTCGGCCTGCGCCACCCAGGCGCCGCGTGCGCCACAGCGCTCCCCGGACGCGGTCAAGGCCGACATCGCGCGGCGCCTGCCGGCCACGCTGGGCGATCGCAACGGCTGGGCCGACGATGTCTACGTGGCGCTGTCCTCGCAGGGGCTGGACACCAGCGCTGAGCACATCTGCGCGGTGCTGGCGGTGACCGAGCAGGAGTCGACCTACCAGGCCAACCCGGTGGTACCCAATCTCGGCAAGATTTCGCGTGCCGAGATCGACCGCCGCGCCAGCGCGCATCACATCCCCGGCTTCATGGTCGATGCCGCCCTGCGCATCGACTCGCCCGACGGCCGCAGCTATGCCACGCGCATCGCAAGCGCGCGCACCGAGCAGGAGCTGAGCCGTATCTTCGAAGACTTCACCGGCAGCGTGCCGCTGGGCGCGCGTTTGTTCGACGGGCTCAACCCGGTGCATACCGCCGGGCCGATGCAGGTCAGCATCGCCTTTGCCGAGCAGCATGCCGAGCGCTACCCGTATCCGCCCGGCGACTCGATCCGCCACGAGGTGTTCAGCCGTCGCGGCGGGCTGTGGTTCGGCACCAGGCACCTGCTCGGGTATCCGGCCAGTTACGACGCCCTGCTGTACCGTTTTGCCGACTTCAATGCCGGCTGGTACGCCAGCCGCAATGCCGCCTTCCAGGCGGCGCTGAGCAGGGCCAGTGGCATCGCGCTGACCCTGGACGGCGACCTGCTGACACCGGGTGCCAGCCTGGATGCGCCCGGCGGCACCGAACGCGCCGCACGCGCCCTGGGCAGCCAGCTGGCGATGAGCGACCGGCAGCTACGCCGCGCCCTGGAAGCCGGCAACTCTGCCGATTTCGAAGACACCGCGCTGTATCGCCAGGTCTTCGCGCTGGCCGAGCGCAGTGCCGGCAAGCCGCTGCCGCGCGCGGTGCTGCCCGGCATCACGCTGGAAAGCCCCAAAATCACCCGCACCCTCACCACCGCCTGGTTCGCGCAACGCGTGAACGAGCGCTGGAAGCGCTGCATGGGCAAGTAAGCGACTGGCTTGCCGCGCTGCGAGCACTGCCTGCGCTGCGCACCGCCATCTCATTCCCCGCTCAGGCGACTGGTCAACACATCGCCGACAACAGGGCCATGTTCCACCTTGCCATCGCTGCCGCGTTGATAGTTGATGCCGACCCGACACGCGGCAGGGTGCATCTCCCAGACCCAGCCATACAGGGCGCGCCCGGTGTCTGGCGGCGAGCGCAGCGGCATGTTCATGCGCAGCCCATCGTCCTGGCCTCGGTCCAGTGTGCACATGACGGTGCCGGCGCCGTCGTCTTCAGCATCCGGGTCGACGTCGTCCACATGGGTGATGGTGGCGATGATCGCTTCGGCAGTCACCCGTTGCTGTAACGCGCGTGGAAGATCGGCAAGCGGGGGCGCAGCGCGTCCACCGGATGGCTCCTCGACAAATGCATCGCCCAACCCCACCTTGCGAAAGTAGTATTCGCTGCGACCCAGCGTTTTCGAGCCATCCATGGCCGTTGCCATGTCTGCCAGCTCGTCGGCGCGCAGCAGGAACATGTCGGTCCCCGAGCGCATGACCACCAGCTGCGCATCGTTGGCATCGCTACCACTGGAGTCGCTGCGCAACCGAATATCGAGCGTCACCTGTTCGTCGCCAATCTCGGTCTGCGTTACCGCGTAGCGGCCCGCATACGCACGCACATCGGTGCGTGCAAGGCTGCGATGATCGATTTTCCAAAACAGTAGGCGATACTGGCCGTTGGGCTCGAGCGCCAGCATGCGATGCCAATCGATATACGACGAAAGGTACACGCCGTGCAGGTCGTTGCCGGACTGTGGCGCGTTGAAGAGGCCCTCGAACATGGAGCGCTGCGCTGCGGGCAATGCCTCGCCATTGGTCGTAGGTGCATCGGCGACGATTGCAGGGCCGTCGACAGCATCGCGAAGCCGGGTGTGCAGCGCCAACGCATCGACCTTGTCGACCCGCAACATCTGCATCGAAAACAACATCTGATCGATCTCGTAGACCTCGCCCGCAGCCAGTGCGCCGCACTCTTTGCGCGCGGCGGCGAGCAGGGCCGATGGGATCAGGGAGTCGCAGAATTCCGCCTCGCACAGGGACTGGTTGAAGAAGTCGTCCAGGCTCCAGGTCAGGTCAGCGGCGGCTTTGGAGACCGGGTCCAGGTAGACCACGTCTTCGTCGGTGGCGGTCAGCTTGCGGTAGTACAGCAGCGCGCCGAAGGGGGTGAGCGAGATCGGAATACGCCGCACCGCATCGGGTGGCGAGACGATCCAGCGATCCAGCACCGGTTGCCATTGCCGGGGGTCGATCAGCGCGAGTTGCATGTCGCCATAGTGCCCCAGTCCTTTTTGGCGCCAGAGTTCAAGCAGGCTGGCGGGCAGCAGCGGCGCATATGCGGCAATCAGGTCCGCCGGGGCAGGCTGCGTCTTGCGCGGCGGGTGCGCCTTGATAAAGCGGGACAGTGCCAAGCGGCGGAACCATGACATCAGACGGCCTCCAGTCAACGTTACGTGCGTGCAGTAAACCCAAATCGTGCCGCATGGCCCTGTGTGGACGCCGGGAAGCGGAGTTCATGCCGGGACATTCCCGCAGTCAGTGGCTGGCCGAGCACCGGCGCGCGTGCAGTCCACGGGTGTGATCTCCCTCGATGGGCATCGCGCTCGACGAACCTCATCGGTCACGCTGTGGCGGTGCCGGACCGGGCGATGCGCTCGGCAACCGCTCCACCACAGGCCCGCCCCGCGTCGGCCGCCGAAACGCGTGCGGCCCGCCCCAGTCGACAATGGCGCGAACACGACTTCTGGCAGAGGCGCCCGGCCCCTCTGGCGGGTAGCATCGGACGGTCGCGCCGACCGCGTTGCGCGCTCCTTTCGTCCCGGAGAGTCTTTCATGCCCACCCCGTTGCCGTTGCGGCAGCTGTTCGCCGCCATCGCCCTGGCCACTCTGCCGGCACTCGCCAGCGCACAGACGCCTGCCGTGACCGAGGCCGACTACGCCCGCGCCGAGCGCCTCACCAGCTATCTGGCGCAACCGTTGGTCGATCACCAAGCCACCCGCATCGACTGGCTGGACGCCACCCACGTGGTCTATGTCGACCACGATGCCAAGGGCAACCAACTGTTGCAGCTGGACACCGCCACCGGCAAGAGCGCGCCGATCTTCAAGCAGTCCGCGCTGGTCGCCTCGCTCAATACGCTGCTCAAGACCGGCGACAAGCCGCTCAAGGCCGACACCTTCGCCCCGGTGGTCAAGCGCACCGCCGATGGCCGCTACCGCCTCAACGTGCGCGACACCGCCGTGGTCTGCGATGCGCGTGCGCGCTGCAGCAAGCTGTACGCAAAGGACAAGGCCGAGCCGGGCGTGCTGTCGCCGGACAAGCGCAGCGAAGCCTTCATCCGCAACTGGAACCTGTGGGTGCGCGATCTCGCCAGCGGCCAGGAGACCCAGCTCACCCGCGACGGCGTGGAAAACTTCGGCTACGCCACCGACAACGCCGGCTGGCAGCACAGCGACAACGCCATCGTTGCGTGGTCGCCGGACTCGCGCAAGATCGCCACCTTCCAGCAGGACCAGCGCAAGACCGGCGACATGTACCTGGTCAGCACCAAGCTCGGGCATCCGGAACTGCAGTCGTGGAAATACCCGCTGGCCGGCGACAAGGACGTGACCATGATCGAGCGCGTGGTCATCGACGTGCCCACGCGCAGCGTGCTGCGGCTGAAACTGCCGCCCGACCAGCACCGCTCCACCCTGTGCGATGACGTGAGCTGCTCGCCGGGCCTGTGGGACGATGTGAAGTGGGCGCCGGACGGCAAGACGCTGGCCTTCGTGTCCACCTCGCGCTTCCACAAGCAGGCCTGGTTGCGCATTGCCGATGTCGCCACCGGCGACGTGCGCACCGCCTTCGACGAAACCGCCAAGACCTATTACGAAAGCGGCCAGGTCGCCGCCAACTGGGCGTACCTGCCCGGCAGCAACGAGGCGGTGTGGTTTTCCGAGCGCAGCGATTGGGGCCAGCTGTATCTCTACGACCTGGCCACCGGCAAGCCCAAGCGCGCGATCACCACCGGCGAGGGCAACGTCACCGAACTGCTGCGCGTGGACCCGGTGACGCGCACCGCGTGGTTTGTCGGCGTCGGCCGCAGCCTGGGCGTGGACCCGTATTACCAGCAGCTGTGGAAGGTAAGCCTGGACGGTGGTGAGCCGGTGCTGCTCACGCCAGAAGTCGCCGACCACAGCATTGCGCTGGCACCCGATGGCGCCCGCTTTGTCGATACCTACTCCACCTCGGTCACGCCGCCGGTCACGCTGCTGCGCGATGCCGGCGACGGACGCACGGTCAGCACGATCGCCACTGCCGACATCAGCCGCCTCAAGGCGGCCGGCTGGGTGCCGCCGGAGCCGATCACGGTCAAGGCGCGCGATGGCAAGACCACGCTGTATGGCTTGATGTTCGAGCCCAGCAACTTCGACCCGGCGCGCAAGTACCCGATCATCGATTACGTCTATCCCGGCCCGCAGACCGGTTCGGTCCGCGGCCGCAGTTTCCTTGCCGGCCATGGCGACAATCAATCGCTGGCGGAGCTGGGTTTCATCGTGGTCGCCATCGACGGCATGGGCACACCGTGGCGCTCCAAGACCTTCCACGACACCTGGTACGCCAACATGGGCGACAACACCCTGCCCGACCAGGTGGCCGGCCTGAAGGAACTCGGCCAGCGCTATCCGTGGATCGACCTGGGCCGCGTCGGTATCTGGGGCCACTCCGGCGGCGGCAATGCATCCACCGCCGCGATGCTGCGCTACCCGGACTTCTTCAAAGTGGCCTGGTCGGAAAGCGGCAACCACGACAACCGCGGCTACGAGGACGACTGGGCCGAGAAGTATCACGGCGAGCACATCGTCAACAAGGACGGCAGCTCCAACTACGACGACCAGGCCAACGCCACCCACGCCAGCAAACTCAAGGGCAAGCTGATGCTGGTGCACGGCACCCTGGACGACAACGTGCCGCCGTATCTCACCCTGCTGGTGGCCGATGCCCTGATCAAGGCCAACAAGACCTTCGACATGCTGATGCTGCCCAACGCCAAGCACGGCTATGGCGAGCTCACCCCGTATGTCAGCCGTCGCCGTTGGGACTACTTCGTGCAACACCTGCTCGGCGCCACGCCACCGGCCGACTACCAGATGAAGCCGATGCCCAAGAACTGAGCGCACGCACGCAAGGCAGCCGGCGACCTGAAGGCCCCTGCCACGTAGGAGCGGCCCCGGCCGCGACACTCACCGATCGCTGCGCAGCTTGGCCGCACGTTCCATCCGGACAACGCCGGATGGAACCACCACCCGCCTACTTCGCCGTACTGCCACCCAACTGCGTGCTCAGGAACGCCAGCAAGCGGGTGTAGTATTCGCGACGATGCGGCTCGGTGTAGAAGCCGTGGCCTTCATTGGGGAAATACAGCGCCTCCACCGGCACGCCGGCGCCTTTCAGTGCGCGCTCCATGCGCTTGGTGTGTTCGATCGGCGCACGCTCGTCCTTGCCGCCTGCCGCCAGAAACACCGGCACCTTGATCTGCCTGGCCAGCATCACCGGCGAGCGTGCCGCCAGGGTGTCGCGGGCGCCCAGCCAGTCGCCGGTCCAGTTCTTGGCCCAGCGCGCGTAGCGCGCGGTGTCGCGCGCCATCATGTCCAGATCGTAGACGCCGACATAGCCGGCGGCGCAGCGATACAGGGCCGGCTCCTTCGCAACACCCATCAGCGCAGCGTAACCCCCGTAGCTGGCGCCGTAGAGACAGATGCGCGAGGCATCGGCCACGCCTTGCGCGATCGCCCAGCGGGTGGCGTCGGTGAGATCGTCCTGCATGCGCCCGCCCCACTCCCTGGCGCCGGCCTGGGTGAAGGCACGCCCGTAATTGGCCGAACCGCGGTAATTGACGCGCAGCACCGCGTAGCCCGCGGCGGCCAGCAGTTGCGCCTCGTCATCGAACTCCCATTTGTCGAAGACATCGAACGGCCCGCCGTGCGGCATCACGATCAACGGCAGCGGCGTGCCTGCCTCGGCATGCAGCGGCTGGGTCAGATAGCCGTGCAACTGCAGGCCATCGCGCGCCTGGAAACTTACCTGCCTGCTCGCCGGGACGGCATCGGGCGGGAACCACTCGCGGCGGCTGAACACGCGGTCGGCATGCTTGCTGACCGTATCGAACAGGTAATAGTCGCCGTTATTGCGATCGCTCCACACATACACCAGCACCAGACGACGGTCGCGGGTGGCCGAGGTGATGTAGACCGCGTTGCCGTCGAAGGCTTTTTCCAGACTGCGGTAGAGCCTGGCCGTCGGCGACTTCTCGTCGAAAAAGCGGTTGCGCACCCGGTCGCTCATGTAGGACGCGCCGATCGGCGTGGTGCCGTCCAGATCGCGCAGGATCCGGTAGGGGTCGACGGTGTCGTCGTGCAACAACGGCGTGGATTTGCCGCTGGCCGGGTCCCATCCCACCAGCACATCGGTGCCGCTCGCCTGTTCCACCTGCAGATAGGCCTGGCTGCCATCGGCCGCAAAACCGAGCGGAAATTCGCGATGCCCGCTGCTGGCGGCATCATTGACCAACCGCCACGGTGCGGCATCGTCGTCGCGGTAATACAGCTTGCTGACGTTGCTCACGTCGGCGCCGTTGGCAAAGCGGATGCGTCCCTGCTGATCGGTCACGAAGTTTGCGCGCCGCACCGGCGAGGTCGCCACGGTACTGCGCCGGCCGGTCTGGATGTCCAGCTTGTCGATGCGGATGTTCGGGTCGCCGACGAACGGGATCGTCGACACCAGGATGTTGCGCGGATCGCCCGGCAAGGTATCGAGCATGAACGTGCCTGGCTCCAGGTCCATCTTCAACTGCACGCCGTTGATATCCGGATTGGTGCCATAGGGGCTGGCCAACAGGCGGCCATTCTTGCCATCGGCGTCGATGGCATGCAGCTGGCCGATCGCCATCGGCTCGTCGCGCGACCCCAGCCGCTGCGCCATCGACACCACGATGCGGTCGTCGCTGGCCCACCAGAAATCGTCCACCACGCTATTGGCGCCACCGGTGACTTTCGCGGTGGCCACCTTGTCCTGACGCCGTACGATGCCCAGCACGGTGCGATCTTCCAGCGGCATGGTGAGTGCAAAATACTCACCCGTCGGCGAGATCTTGATCCGCTCGAACTGGTCGCTTTTGAGATAGGGCGTCAGATCCAGCGGTTGCGACGGCGTCTGCGCGCGAGCCGGCACTGTGATGGTCATTGCCACTGCCAGCGCGGCAGTCGCCACCCTCATCCAATAATGCATTGCGACACTCCGCCTCTTCCTTGGTCCGCCTATGGTGGCAAAGGCGGTTTGTGGAGTCCATCGTCTGGCGCGGTGCCATGCAAAGCACGCGGCATCAATGTTGCTTGGCCTGCGCCGACATGCTCAGGTACCGGCGCGTGCGCGCGGGCCCAACAGACCGATACGCCGGAACCACATTTCCAGCGGCACCGTCACCAGCGGCGGCAACGCGGCCAGCAGGCTCAGCGCCCACGCCCACCACGGCCAGCGCAAGCGCAGCGCGGCAAGCACGCTGACCGCCACATAGAACAGGAAGGCCGCGCCATGCAGGCGCCCGAACAGCCACACCACAAGCTCGGTGGTGTGCGTGCCGTACTTGAGCAACATGCCGAGCAGCAACCCGGCCCAGGTCAGCCCCTCGATAAAGGCGGCCACCGCAAACAGCCGGCCGATCGGCGACAACGCAGAAGAAGCACGCATGCAACACTCCAGACGGACAGGGATTGCCGCGACGCGATGGCGGCGGCGACGCCCGCTGGCAGTTGCATTCTACAGAGCGCATCGCGCATCGGCAGCCGGCCCGCGTTCCTGGCGATAATGGTGGCCCTTGCACCACCTGCCGGCCTCCCATGCGCACCCTCTTCTTGCTCGCCGTGCTTGCACTGGCACTGCTGCCCACCACCTCCATCGCCGTACAGCTGCAGGACGGCGACTTGCTGTTCGTCACCGCCGCCCGCACCGGCCTGAGCGGTGCCATCGACGATGCCACCGCCAGGCAGGATGCCCCCAGCTTCGATCATGTGGCACTGCTCGCCCATGACGGTACCGGACAGGTGCTGCTGCACGCAGACGAACAAGGCTCGCGGCAGCAGCCGCTGCAGGCATTCGTCGAAGAAGCCAACGCCAAGCATCGGCAGATCCATGTGTACCGGCTGACGGAAGAACAGCGCAATGCGATTCCCGGCGCCATCGCGCAGGCACGGCGCATGCTCGGCAAGCCTTACAACCAGACCTACGTGCAGGACGACAACAGCTACTACTGCTCGGACTTCATCGAACGCGCGTTTCGCGCCCAACACGTGTTCGTCCTGCAACCGATGAACTTCAAGAACCTGCAGACCGGCAAGATCTCGCAGTACTGGACCGACTTTTACCGCAGCAAGGGCATGGACGTGCCGCAAGGCCTGCCCGGCACCAACCCGAACGATATGGCGGCTGCTCCCGTGCTGGCGTATGTCGGTCGTTTGAATTGATGCGCGGGAATGCCGGCGACAACAGGCGCCTGCTTCGCCAATAAGCTAGTGCAGACGCTGCGCGCGAGACAGTATCCGTCGCTGCAGCTGGAGCTGGAGGTGCTCAACGACGAAGATCACCTGAGTGTCGCGCCGCGCGGCATCACCCATGGGCTGAAGTTCCTGTTGGGCACCAAGGCTCCCTGAGTGCAATGCCGCGCGCCTGGTTGCGCGACGCAAGCCGATACATTCCCGGCGGCGCATCGCAAGCGCATCCAGTGCCGTGTGGGCGCCGCCAATGCACGGCATGCACAAGCTCTTGCCAACGCCCATACATGCGCCGGCCTAGTGTGTGCACATCCATACAGCGTGCCGCACGCAGTGCATTCCGCCTGCGATTGTTGAGCACACGCAGAGGTGTACATGGCTTTGATTCATTCCATCCTGATGGGCGCCGTCGCCGGCATGCGCTCGATGACGCCGCTGGCGGCGGTGACCAATGCTGCGCGTACCGGCAAGCTTCCTGCCGACAACGGCGCACCGCCGCTGCTGGCCAATCCGCTGGCGTCGGCCGGCATGCTCGCGCTTGCCGGCGGCGAACTGGCAGGCGACAAGATGAAAACCGCGCCCGACCGCATCGTGCTGCCCGGCATGATCGCGCGCATCGCCACCGGCGTGATCGTCGGCGCGGCCCTGGCTCCGCGCCATCAGCGCGGCGTCGCCGCACTGCTGGGAGCGTCCACCGCAGTGGCGGCCGCCTACCTCACCTTCAACCTGCGCATGCGTGCGATCGACCGCTACGGGCAGACCAGCACCGGCGTGGTCGAAGACGCGATCACGGTAGGC
Organism: Xanthomonas sp. NCPPB 2864; assembly: GCF_056675615.1. NCBI lineage: Bacteria > Pseudomonadati > Pseudomonadota > Gammaproteobacteria > Lysobacterales > Lysobacteraceae > Xanthomonas > Xanthomonas sp. NCPPB 2864. Next base: position 213,601 of record NZ_JBWWVS010000002.1, on the reverse strand, counting down.
GCGGCGACGTTGATCATGCGCGATGCGGCCAAGCACTAGCGCGACGTCCCTCACCTAAGCCTGTCGCCCACTGCAACCACAGGGCGTGCTATGGCGACGGTTGTTCCACCGTCGCCATAGCGAAGCGATGACCCAGTGCGCGGTCGCGCTGCGGCAGTCGCAGCGGTGCAAGTCTCACAGCCTACGCAGGCCGGTAGATCGCACAGAGCTTGTTGCCGTCCGGGTCGCGCACGTAGGCCAGCCACACCGGCCCCATGCGGCTCTCACGCACGCCCGGTGGATCTTCGATGGACACACCACCTGCCGCCACCGCAGCGTCATGGAATGCCTGCACCTGCTCGGGCGAGCCGCAGCTGAAGCCCACGGTGGCGCCGTTGCCGCTGGTCGCGGGCGCATCGTTGATCGGCTCGCTGACAACGAACGTGCTGCCGGCATGGCGATAGAACAGGCGCACATGACCAGACCCGGCTGGGTTAACCAGTGGCTCCGCCGCACCGAGGACGCCGCCGAGCACCGCATCGTAGAACTGCCTGGATCGCGCGATATCGTTCGATCCCACCATCACATGATTCAGCACGCATCACTCCTGTTCGTATCGAAGGCGCACAGCTTAGGGCAGCACGTGGATATCCGGCAGCATTCGGCGAATAGCTGCATCAGCCGCCACGCCCGTGCGGCGCCTGCAGATCCAGCACCGGCCCCAGCGGCACGATACCGGTGGGGTTGATCATGTCGTGACTCTGGTAGTAATGGTGCTTGATGTGCTGGAAATTCACCGTGTCTGCGATACCCTGCATCTGATACAGCTCACGCAGGTAGCCGGACAACTGCGGATAATCGGCAATGCGCCGCAGGTTGCATTTGAAATGGCCGACATATACCGCGTCGAAACGCACCAGCGTGGTGAACAGGCGCCAGTCCGCTTCGGTGAGCCGGTCGCCACACAGGTAGCGCTGCTGGCCAAGGCGCGCATCGAGCCAATCCAGGCTCTCGAATAGCGGTACCACCGCCTCTTCGTACGCAGCCTGCGTGGTGGCAAAGCCCGCCTTGTACACGCCATTGTTGACGGTGTCGTACACGCGCGCATTGATCGCATCGATCTGCTCGCGCAGCGGCGCCGGATAGAAATCGCCGGGCGCAGCGCCGACCGCATCGAAGGCGCTATTGAACATGCGGATGATGTCGGCCGACTCGTTGCTGACCACCGTGTTGCGCTCGCGATCCCATAGCACCGGCACGGTCACGCGCCCGGAATACTGCGGATCCGCCTTCAGATAGACCTCGTACAGATGCTGCGCCTGGTGGAGCGCATCGCCCACCACGCCCGGCCCTGGCGCAAACGTCCAGCCCTGCTTGCCCATCAGCCAGTGCACCACCGACACGTCGATCATCGACTCCAGGCCTTTCAGGCGCCGGAAGATCAATGTGCGATGCGCCCACGGGCAGGCCAGCGACACATACAGGTGATAGCGCCCGGGAGCGGCCTGAAAGCCACCGTCCCCATGCGGGCCGGGGCTGCCATCGCGCGTCACCCAATTGCGGAACTGCGATTGCGAGCGCTCGAAACGCCCACCGCTCTTGTCGGTGTCGTACCAACCGTCCTGCCACTTGCCATCGACCAACAGGCCCATGCTGCCTTCTCCGCTACCACAATAGGCCGCAACCCTAGCCCAGCCGGTCTGGAGAGTGCGTGAGCGGCCGTGGTGGCGTGAGCGGACGCGAGCAGCCAACAGCGTTTGCAGACCGAAGACCCAACGCTGCAAGGCAACAGGAGCCCCGCGTTGCCATCGGCCGGCAGCGCAGGCTACCTGGCAATCACCGACGTGCCGGAAGGCACCATGTAGCAGGCCTGCGCCTTCTTGCAGGCATCGGCATTGAGTTCGGCGATCTGGCTGGCCAGGTACTGCTCGGGCGTCAGGCCCATGCGGTTGCGGTATGCATTGTCGGCATCGGCCTTGGCGACCTGCTCCTGCTCGCGTTGCCGCTCTGCGGTCGTCGCCTCGACCAGCGTCTTGACACGCTGTTGCTGCGCAGCGGTGAGGTTCATCTGCTGCAACACGTCCGGATTGGGGCGCGCGCGTCCGAGCGTGATGTTCTGGATCTGGATCGGCAAGCCTTGTTGCTTGACCAGCGTACTGACGTTCTGGGTGACCGAATCGTCGATCTTCCTGGCGGTATCCGGATCGCTCATCATCTTGGTCATGTCGTAGCGCTTGACCTGATCGCGCACGATGGACGCGTACTGGCTGGCGACATTGTTCTTGAACCAGTCCTGCCCAAACCCGGACAGCAGCAAGGCCGGGGCGGTGATCCGGTACTGGATCTGGGTCGAGAAGTCCAACAGGATATTGTCGCTGGAGGAGAAATCGTCGAAGGCCACCTGCACGGTTTGCGGGGTGACATCCACATACGACGCAGAGGTGGTCAACCAGGTGTACGTGCGCCCGGGATCACGCACATCGTCCAGGCGGATGCCCCCCTTGCCAAAGAACAGCGGTTTATCCACCAGCACGGCCTGTTGCCCCGGATCGGGCGAGACCACCGTACACGCACAGAGCAAGCCGGCCAGCCCGAAAGCCAGCATGGAATTCTTCATCAATGTCCCCTTGAATGGACGGGCATGAGGCCCCTCCGGTGTGGTGAAAGATTATCCAATCCGGGATGCGATCGCACCCCGGCCTCCCGTATGACGGGCGGCAACACGCCGCTGCATGCAAACACGTGCACACAGGCCTTCCAGCCGCGTGCTGAGAGCTGAACCGGGCGCACGCCCTGCGCGGCGATTGGATGCATCCCCGGCAGCGACGCCCTCACCGTCGCAACCCATCCAGCCCTGTCATTGGCGCGCGCACCCAAGGATCGGCGAAAATAGCTGCGGTCCGGACGCTCCGGCCTGCGGCGGCAGCGGTCCAGGCCAGCGTGGCCGCTGACCCCCATCCATCGCGTCCACCGCGCCGCCCGCTGCATGCGCTCCGCCTTCTGTCGCTCTTTTCCGGATCCATCTTGAACACCAACGTCCCACCCCCGCCCGCCGACGACCTGCCCCTGACCGACCGCCTGCGCGCGGCGCTGGACCTGCTGGAGGCCATCGATGCCGACCGCAGCGTGCTCGACACGCTGCCCGAGGCCGACCGCGTGCGGCTGCACCAGGTGGTGGCCAGGGTCTATCACCCCGAGCCCAAGGCGCGGCGGCAGCTGCTCAAGCAGCGCGAGCGCGAGCGGCATCAGGAGAAGGTGCGCAAGGCCGAAGCGCTGCTCGAGCAGCGCGGCATCCGCGCGCTGCGGCGCAAACCGGTGTTCAGCACGCCCAACTTCTTCCCGCCGCATGCCGCCGGCCTGCACGACGCGCACAACGGCCAGAATGCCACTGCCGCACCGGAGCCCACGCATTCGCCGGAACTGCGCCACTGCTACGTCTGCAAGCAGAAGTTCACCCAGCTGCATCATTTCTATGACCAGATGTGCCCGGCCTGCGCCGAGCTGAACTACTTCAAGCGCACCGAAACCGCCGACCTGCGCGGACGCGTGGCGCTGCTGACCGGCGGACGGGTCAAGATCGGCTACCAGGCCGGTTTGAAGCTGCTGCGCGCCGGCGCGGAACTGATCGTCACCACGCGGTTTCCGCGCGATTCGGCCGCGCGCTATGCGCAGGAGCCGGACTTCAACGAATGGGGCCATCGCCTGCAGGTGTTCGGCCTGGATCTGCGCCACACCCCCAGCGTAGAAGCGTTCTGCAGCCAGCTGCTGGCCACCCGCGACCGGCTGGACTTCATCATCAACAACGCCTGCCAGACGGTGCGCCGCCCGCCGCAGTTCTACGCGCACATGATGGCCGGCGAGACCGCCGCGCTGCATGAGTTGCCGGAAACCGTACGCAACTTGGTCGGCCATTACGAGGGCCTGCGCACGCCCGAACTGCTGCGCGATGCCTCGGCAATGGCGCTGCCGGCGGTGCACGGCCGCGGCCTGGACGGCGCCGACGGCCTCACCCGTGCTGCCGAGTTGTCGCAGGTGGCGTTGCTGGACGATGAGCTGGTCGGCCAGCAGCACCTGTTCCCGGATGGACGCCTGGATCAGGACCTGCAGCAGGTGGATTTGCGCGGGCGCAACTCCTGGCGCCTGCTGATGGACGAAGTGCCCTCGGTGGAACTGCTGGAAACCCAGCTGGTCAACGCCATCGCGCCCTTCATCATCAACGCGCGGCTGAAGCCGCTGATGCTGCGCACGCCCGAGCGCGACAAGCACATTGTCAACGTCTCGGCGATGGAAGGGCAGTTCTACCGCAACTTCAAGACCACCCGGCATCCGCATACCAACATGGCCAAGGCCGCGTTGAACATGATGACGCGCACCTCGGCGGCCGATTACCAAAACGACGGCATCCACATGAACAGCGTCGACACCGGCTGGGTCACCGACGAGGATCCGGCGGACATCGCCGCGCTCAAGGTTCAGCAGGAACGCTTCCACCCGCCGCTGGACATCGTCGACGGCGCCGCGCGCATCGTCGACCCCATCATCCACGGCGCCAACACCGGCGAGCATGTGTGGGGGCAGTTCCTCAAGGACTATGCGCCGACGGATTGGTAAGGGCTTTCAGTCGGCAGGCGCCTGCACCGGCGCCTGCTGCGAATGTTGCCGCCATGTGCATAACGGCCGAGCTCCCTTGTCGCCCCATTGACTGCACCGCCGCTAGTGTCACGGTCAATCAACCGAGACGCCCACATGACAGAGCACGGCAAGCCCAATCCGATCATCGACACCCTCTCCAACGTCATCGGCGCCATCCGTGCCGACGACGACATGCACGACCTGGCCCAGGCCCACGATGCGCTCGAACCCAAGGCCATCGAGAAGCTGACGCCGGCCGAAGCCCGGCAGCAGCCGACCATTGCCGATGCGGTCAAGAAGCTCTTGTACGACCAGGGCAAGTCCGCCGACCCGGAGGCGCTGGTGCCCGGCGTCAAGCGCACCTCCCACACCCTGGAAACGCCCGCCGGCAATCTCCCGGCCTTCGTCTATACCCCACAGGGCGGCACCGCACTGCCGGTCATTGTCTATTTCCACGGCGGTGGCTGGGTGATCGCCAATGCCGAGGTCTATGACGGCGGCGCGCGCGGGCTCGCCAAGGAAACCGGCGCCATCGTGGTCTCGGTCGACTATCGCCAGGCGCCCGAACACAAGTTCCCCGCCGCCTGGGACGACGCGCTCGCCGCCTATGAGTGGGTGCTGGCAAACGCGGCAAGCATCGGCGGCAACCCGCAGCGCGTTGCCCTCGCAGGCGAGAGCGCCGGCGGCAACCTCGCCATCGCCACGGCCGTGGCCGCACGCGACAAGGGGTTGCCGCCACCGACGCATATCCTGGCGGTCTACCCGGTCGGGCAGACCGGCAGCCTGCACACCGAGTCCTACATCGAAAACGCCATCGCCAAGCCCCTGAACAAGGCCATGATCGAATGGTTCGTGGGGCACCTGATCCGCAGCGATGCCGACAAGGCAGATACCCGTCTGGACCTGGTCAACGCCAACCTGCGCGGCCTGGCACCGGTGACGATCATCAACGCCACCATCGACCCGCTGCGCAGCGATGGCGCCAAGCTGGAAGATGCGCTGAAGGACGCCAACGTACCGGTCGAGCGTGAAGTCTACACCGGCGTGACGCACGAGTTCTTCGGCTGCGCCGCAGTCGTTGCCAAGGCCAAGGCCGCACAGGAGTACGCAGGCAAGCGGCTGCGCGAGTCGTTCCGCTAAGCGACGCACAGCGTCTGGCACGACGGGCGTGCCACGCGATAGCAGGAACAGATAATGTCCACACGAGGGCCGCCCTGGCATGCCAGGCGGCCCTCCTTTTTGATCCTAGTTTGTGCGTTATCAAAACTATTACTGTCGGGACAGGGTGTTGGCTCCGAGCCTGCGTCGTAGGCAGCACGATGTGACAGGCCTGTGACTGAAAAGGACTACCGCGGCAACTCCTGCCGCAGCCATTGCATGTACGATCCGGCCAGGGGAGGAGTCGCGGTCAGACAAGGAGTTCACCATGCATGGGATCCACTCCAAAACTACCATCGCCTATACGCAGGTCAGGCACGCACTGCAATCCGGCCGGTATCGACCCGGTCAGCGCATCGATCCGACAACGTTGGCTGCCGAGTTCAAGGTCAGCCCCACGCCGGTACGCCTTGCGTTGCATCGCCTGGTCGGCGAAGGCCTGGTCATCGATCACGCACGCTATGGCTTGCAGGTGCCGCTGCTCACCGAAGTCGCACTGCGGGATCTTTACGACTGGATGGACCGCCTGCTGCGGATGGCCTGCGATATCGGCGTTGCATCGACACCGCACGCCGCTGGCGAGTTGGAGCCCACCACCGCACCTGCGGACGTGGTCAAGCAGACCTGGAAGCTCTTCGACGCCATCGCCCATGCCACGGCGCATTGGTCGCTGCATCATGCCGTCAGGCAGACCAACGACCGGTTGGCACCGGTGCGACGTGCCAAACATGGCCTGCTCGACTCTCTCGAAGAAGAACTGGCAGAGCTCACGCTGCACTGGCAGCAGCGCAACCTTGCCGCGTTGCAGACAGCGTTGCATGCCTATCACGTACGCCGCATCCAGGCCGTGCCGCGCATCGTGGCGGTCATGAATGAGCGCATCAATCAGGCTTCCAGCTTCGGCAACTGAGTGTCGTCAGCGCAGCACATCGCGGGATCTGCATGCTGCGCTGGCGAGCTGCCTGTGACGTGCGCCTGATGTGGCGTGAAAGGTGCGATGCGACGCCACCGGCCAGATTCGCGCGGCCATCTTCGATGACGGTCACACAGTGCATTTAATTATGACGGTGTTACGACTTAATCATTTGAAAATCAATACACCCGTTTCCTAACGTATCTGCGTCATGGATTCCCATGACACAACCAGGAGACAGCGATGAACATCAATGACACCACCCACAGCGATGCATCCAGCGAGATCACGGTGCTTGGCGTTGCCAGCACCGATACCAAAGGCGGCCCGCTCGCTGGTGAAGAAATCGGCGGCTTCAACGTGCCTGGCATTTCCGAGGAGTGAACCCGAGGCGTGCCTGAGTGCACGCCTCTCCCACCAGGAGTAGAGACCATGGATACCAGCAACAACGACGCGCACACCACGACGTTTGGTCAGGATCTCATCGTGCTTGGGATCGCAAGCCTGGACACGCAGGGCGGGCCACTGGCAGGCGAAGAAATGGGTGGCAGCACCACGCTGGGCATCAGCCAGGACTAGGCGCTGCCAACGCGCGGCGGTCGCCACTCGGCTTTACATGCCGGTGAGCAACTTCCCAGGCCACGGGGCGCACTGCAACGGTGCGCCCCTTCTCTCTCAAGGACAGCGCCATGCACCGCTACACATTGCGCAACGACCTAGCGTTCTGCCGCATCGGCGAGCGCCTGGTGTTCCTGGATGTCGGCAACGACCGCTACTTCCGCCTGCCCCATGCACTGGAGCACTCCCTGCTCGCCTACCTGGCGCATGACCAGGTGTCGGACCTGGAGATCAACGACCTTGTCGAACGGGGCTTGCTGGTGGAGCGGTCGCAAGCGACCGCCGGCCCGCAGCTTCCCGTCATGCCTGTTGCGCGTAGCGCGATGGAAATGCCTGTACCGGCGCGACGACCACAGCTGCTTGAAAAGCTCGAGGTGCTGGCACTTGTGCTGTCCACACGCCTGGCATTGAAGCGCACCCCGCTTGGCGGGGTACTTGGCAGCCTCTCCGCTGGAGCAAAGGGTCGGGGGATGCAGCAACGCTCACTCGCCGGACTCGAGCAACGGCTCACCGATGCAGCGTCCGTCTTCCAGCGCGCACGCGTGTGGGTGCCGGTCGAGATGCGCTGCCTGCTCGATTCAGTCGCATTGGCAAAATTCCTGCGTAGGCGCCAGCTCGACGCCCAGCTTGTCTTCGGGGTCGCACTCGATCCGTTTTCGGCCCATTGCTGGGTACAGACAGGCGATCTGGTCTTGAACGACACGGTCGGCAACGTCCACGCGCATACCCCCATCCGGGTGGTGTGATGTACCGCTACATCGCCTTGTTCAACCATGCGCAAGCACACCGCGATGGCGACCGCGCCGGTATCGATGCGTCGTTGCGCCAGATCGGGTTACAGCTACGGCAACGCACTGGGCACATCGACCTGTATGCCTCAGACGACACGCCCGTGCTCGACCTGCCTGGTGGTGGCGCACTGATCGGCCATGTCTTTTCGCAGCGCGACAACGCCCCCTTGCTGGACGGCGCATCGCTGCATGCATTGTCCACGCGGCATCTGATCGAAACGCAGTGGGGCGAGTACCTGCTGTTGCATGCACCGCGCGCGGACCCGAGCGCCATCACCGTGATGCGCGAGCCTTCCGGCGGCGTGGCATGCGTTTACGCGCTACAGCATGGCTTCATCACTTCAGATATTTCGATCGCCACGCATGCCGGTGTGTACACGCGTGAGATCGACTGGGACTCCATCGCCCATCATCTGCACTACCCGCACCTCAAGACCGAGCGCACCGGGCTTGTCGGCATACGCGAATTGCTGCCGGGCAGCCAGCTGTGTCTGCAGTCTAACCGCAGCCGTGTCGAGCAAGTCTGGAACCCCTGGGATTTCGTCGCAGCCTCTCGGCGCCGGCACGATCCCCTCGACGCACAGGCACAGCTGCGTCAGGCGGTCGCCTCCAGCGTCACGTGTTGGGCGCGGACCGATGCGTCCGTGCTGCTGGAACTCTCTGGCGGCCTGGACTCTTCCATCCTCGCCGCATGCCTGAAAGACACCGCCGCGCGCGTGGCGTGCTGCAATCTGGTCACGCCGGTGCCTGGCGCCGACGAGCGGCACTATGCCCGGCAGATGAGCGATCTGTTGAGCACCGAGCTGATCATGCGCACCCTGGGGTTCGACGCTGCACCGGTCGATTTCGCACCGCCGGCACATGCGGTCGCGCCCAGCACCTGGTTTCTGCAGCATGCCTCCAATGCGCTGAAAGAAGCGATCGGCACGCAGCTGGCCATCACCAGTTTCTTTTCCGGCGGCGGTGGCGACACCGTGTTCTGCAACACCAGAACCGCCGCGCCCGCCGCAGACGCCTTCCGTGCAGGCGGCCTGCGCGCCGGCTTCAGCGCAGTCCATGCACTTGCCGAACTGCACCAGTGCACGCTGTGGAAAGCAGGCAGGTTGACGATCAAGAAACTCCTCGCCAAGGCCGGACCGCCACGCAAGCCGGAGCGATCGTTCCTGCCAGGCACGCAGGCTGAGATTCCATTGCAATCGCATCCCTGGTTCGATGCCCCACCCGACAGCCTGCCCGGCGACCGCGAACGTATCGTCGATCTGGCCGGCACCCAGGTGTTCCGTGATGGACTGGCGCGCAGTGCATCTTGGCACCTGCGCATGCCGCTGCTCTCGCAACCGGTGGTGGAGGCCTGCCTGACAGTGCCGAGCTGGATGTGGATCGCTGGCGGCCGCAATCGCGCCGTCGCACGCGATGCGTTTGCGGATGTGCTGCCTGCGCAGATTCTGCATCGCCGCAGCAAAGGCACCTTCATGAACTACTCCGGCGCGGTCTATCGTCGGGGCAGGCAGCAGATCCGCGATTATCTGCTGCAGGGTCGGCTTGCAGGCCAGGGGCTGCTGGACGCCGATGCCCTGCGCTACCATTTCGACCACACAGTGGCCGACGGCGACCACAGCGTCATGCGCATCTTCGACCTGTGTGCGGTCGAGAACTGGGTCCGTCATCAGCGCTGAGGTTGCCTGCACTGCGTAGGTGCGTGGCGCCCGCCTGCCAACGTGCCACGCGTCAGCTGCGCCACACACGCTAGTCGCCACGCGACGGCAGTGCCGCCTTGATTGCGCGCCAGCGCGCATACTGCGCGGCCTTTTCCGGCGCAGCGTCCTGGTAGTCCTGCAACCAGAAGCGGAACCAATCAACGTTGCGCGCATATACGGCCAACTTGTGCTGCGGCTGGAACTTCTGGTGCGGCTCGTTCGCAAACACGTACAACTCGGCGCGTTGCGCACGCAGCAGGGGAATCAGGTAATCCAGCGCGTACAGATACTCCTGCTCGGAATGCTGGAACAGGATCGGCGCGCGAATCCGCTCCAGCTTGAACGCCGGCGACAACACTTTCCATCGCTCGGGTGTCTGCTCCGGTGCACCCAGGCCCCACATGTCGCGCAGCCCCTTGAGGAAGGGCTCGCCCTTCATGCTGCCGAACAGGTAGTACGACGGCGACACCACCGGGTTGGCTACCGAAGCGGCGGCGAGCAGGTTCGACTCAGTGGCCGTCCACAGGGTCACCGCACCGCCGAAGCTCAGCCCGCCCATGCCCACCCGCGTGCGATCGATGCCGGCCTGTGACGACAACAACGCCACTGCGCTTTCCACCGCCGCCAGCCCTTCGCCGTGCCGTTCCACCGCATCCATGGTGTAGCCGGGCAGCTGATTGATGCACAGCGCTGCGATGCCTGCCTGCGCCAACACGGCCAGCGGCCACTCATCGCCCACGCCACCGCGCACGAAGCCAGGGCAGCTGTAGTAGGTGACGAACAACGGCGGCTTGCCCGCGCCGGTACCGTGTGCCGCGAAGAACTGCCCGCTGTATCGCCGCCCACGTGCATCGCTCCACTGCAACAGCCGTGCAGGCGTTGCACGCGCCATGTCCGCTGCAAGCTCCGCATTTGGATCGAACAGCACCTGCCGCGTGCCATCGTCAAGGCCGATACGTTCCAGACGCGGCGGGCGATCGGCTTCGGCTGCCACGCACACCAGCGCAACGGCCGAGGCACCGCAGCGTGCCGCCGGGTCACGCCCGCCATTGATCAAACCGCGCCCCTGCACCACCAACCGCACCTGCCCGGTGGCCGGATTCCAGCGCCGGATGGATTGCGCCAGGCCCAATGCAGGATCGGTGATGGTGAAGAGCACCTCCGCATTCCCCGGGCGCCACTGCACTGCACTGATTGCCTTGTCCACGCAGGCCGCCGCGGTGCAGCGCACGGCCTTGCGGGCGTGTGCACCGGGCAGGACTGACAGCGCCACCTGCGGACGGAATAGCTGGCCCTTGCCATCACCCACACGCGACAGCACCGCCACCGCACCACCGGGCGCAGGCACGGACTGCCACACGTCACCGTCGACACCGTGCGTACTGACGGGCGATTCCTCCGCGGGCACCGGCGCATCCGCGAGTGGCCGCGTGGTTGCCGTGGCCAGGTCCAGCGCCAGCCAGTGCTCCGGCACATCCGCCGACAAGCCGGTGCGATCGAACCACACCGTGCCGAAGCGCTGCGTCGCCAGGCGTCCTTGCACATTGCCCGAGCGGAACAGGCCCTGCCCGAGCGGTACCGTCTCGTCGATCCGGATGCCTTGCGCATACTCGTCCTGTTCGGCCGCCATGACCTGCGCGCGCGTCGCACCGACGCGGTAACGCAGCACCCGCCCATCCGCGTCCAGCGAAAACTCCTGCACGTCGGCCGCATCGTGGGTCACCGCTTGCGCGCCGGAACCGTCCGCCGCCGCGCGCCACACCGCAATCACGTCATCGATCAACGCGCGGTAGTACAGCCAGCGCCCATCCGGCGACCACAGCACCTTTGCAGGCAAGGACCCGCCTGCCGAATCGCGCAAGGGCACGCCGCCATCGGCAATGCGTCTGGGCACAGCGTCCTGCAGGCCCTGCACGTACCAGACGCTGTCGTAGGTATTGCGCTGCACCGCTGCCTGCTCGGTGCGAAAGGCCACGCTGCGGCCATCCGGCGACAGTGTGGGGCTGCCGATATCCACCACCTCCAGCAATCGCTGGGACGATACCGTTTGCGCGTGTCCCACGCATGCACCTGCCGCTATCAGCACGCCTGCAAGCAGCAGGCGCCATGGTTTGTGATTCCTCACACACACACTCCTCTCAGCAACGCTCAAGGACCATCGCCAATACATCGGCTGCAGCAGGCAGCCCCACGCATCACCAGTGCTTGGACACCGACACGCTCACGAAGCGGCCAATCGCCGAATAGTTGGTGGAGTCGTACGGCGCCACGTACAGCGGCGAGGTCACCCGATACAACGGCGGATCGCGATCGAAGGCGTTGTCCACCGACGCACCGAACTCCAGCCCCGCCCACGCATCGCCGCGTGCGCCGGTGGCGTAGCGCAACGCCATATCGAATGTGGTGAACGATGCCGACTCCACCCCGTCGGCGCGGTTGCGCACCCCGCCGCGGTAGTTGCCGAACAGCGAGGCGGTAAACCCGCCCTGCTTCCACACCGCGCCCACGCGGCTGCTCAGCTTGGGCGGGTTGAACAGCGTGCCGGACAGATCGAACGTCGGTTGCGCGGGCAACGTCTGCTGCGTGCTGTCCAGCCAGCTCGCCGAGCCGCGCAAGGTCAGCGTGCCGCGCGCCAACGCCACCTGGTAGCTACCGCTCAGGTCCAGACCCTCGATGTCCTGCTGCGCCACGTTGGCGTACCGCGTGTAGATGATTGCCGCCACCCGGCTCGGGTCGTAGGCGACGCCGGCAAAATTGGAGAACCGGCTGGCGAGCGCGATCACATCGGCCTGCGCCTGCGGCGTCGGCGTGCGGTCCACGAAGGGTGCGTAGATCGGATTGCGCAACGCCTGGCTGGCATTGGCGATCGGCTGCAACACGCGGTTGCTGTAGTCCACCCCGAACCAGGTCAGCTCCGCCTCCAGGCCATCCAGCGCCTCGGGGTGCCAGGCCAGCGAGACCGAGCGGGTGATGGCGCGCTCCGGCTGCAGATCCTGGTTGCCGCCATCGGCCACCAGCACCGTCGTCCCGGCGGGAAAGCCCACCCCGCCGAACGCGCCCGGCTGGAACAGCCACGCCTCCTGCGCGTAGTTGCGCTCGAACAGCGTGGGCGCCTTGAACGACTTGCCCCACGAGGCCTTGAGCGTCACATCGCTGCCAGGCGCATACAGCACACCGAACTTGGGCGTCGTCACCCCGCCGAAGCTGCTGTAGTCCTCCCCGCGCACCGCCGCTGTCAGCGTCAGTCGCTGCACACCGGGCACGCCCTGTGCCGGGCCCACCACCGGCAGGTTCAGCTCCGCATAGGCAAAGCGCGCGCTTTCGCTGCCGTCGATCGTCTCCACGCCACTGACGTGGTTGACGTTACGGAACGTGTTGCTGCGATACCCCACCCCGGTGGCCAGGCGCGCATCGCCTGCCGGCAGCGCGAACAGCGGCCCTTCGGCGCCCAGCTCGTAACTGCGGCTGTCGTTGCAATAGCACAGGTCGGTCACGCTCACCGCACCGCTAGCCAGCGCCGTCTCCTGGCGGTATTGATCGTGCTTGCTGTTGCCGTCGGTGGCGCCCAATGTCAGCGTCCAGTCGTTGGGCAACCACACCACAAAGCTCGGTGACAGCAGCAGGCTGGTGGTGGTCGGAGTGACCCGGCTGTTGCGGCCACTGACAGCGTAAAAGTGCAGTTGGTCGCGTTCAGTGCGTAACGCATCCAGGCGCAATTCGGCGTTGTCGCCCAGCGCCTGGTAGGCACTCAGCAGCCCGCTGCGCAGGTCGCTGCCCGGATACAGCGTGGACGGGTCGGTGAGTTGAGTGGTGTAACTACGCTGACGGCTGTAGATGGGGTCTGCGGACGCGTCCTGATAGGTCGCGATCACTCCACCACTGCGCCAGGTGGTGCCGGCCGTAACGCTGTATTGCCGCGAGGTGAGCCCGCCTTGCGTGGCCCGCCCGAAGCGCGTGCCAACGCTCACCCCGTCGTAGTCGCGCTTGAGGATCACATTACCGACGCCACCCACCGCGTCCGACCCATAGATTGCCGACGCACCGTCGGCCACGATCTCCAACCGCTCCACTGCCTCCACCGGGATCGCGCTGAGGTCCACCGCCTGGGTGAATCCACCATAGGCCAGCCGGCGCCCATTGAGCAGGGTGAGCGTGGCATCGGCGCCCAACCCGCGCAGGTTGAGGCTCGCGCCGCCGGTCATGTTCTGGTTCGCATTGCCGGCCCCGGCCAGATTGCCGCTCAGCACGCCCGGATTCTGCCCGCCGGAGAAGTTCTGCGGCACGCTGCGGATCACCTCGCCCAGATCGCTGAAATCCTCTTCCTGGATGTGCGCCGCGCTGATCGAAATCACCGGCGACGGAACTGCACCGCCCTTGATGCGCGTGCCGGTGACTTCGATGGATTCCAACTCGGTCGCGGCGGTTTGTGCCGGCGCGGCCGCCGCAATCGCAGTCTCCGGCGAGCCGGGCCTGGGCGGCTCGCCTGCGTTCGGTGCCACGGCTGCCGGCGTTTTCTGCGCCGCTGCCGGAGGTTGCGTCGCCCCCTGCGATGTCGCTGCCCGTGCCCCCACCGCACCTGCCGCCCCGCTCGCCACGGCTAGCAGGGCGATGGAAATGGCGTTGCGTAACGTGCGTGTCTTCATGCTGCGTCCTTTGGCTTGCCTGGGTTGGCCCGCCGACGGCGCACTCCGGGGCGACCCGGCGCGCATCGCCAGCTGAGCAAGATCGGTCCTGCACCCGACTGCTGAAACGCGGGCACCGCAGCGCGGCGAGCAGCGACCAGTATCACTAACTGTTTGGTTTTCGAGCAATCATTGCGCACGCAAAATGACTCGGCACCCATCCGGGCCCGACACGTCATCGCTGTGTATGCAATTGCCCTTTCCCCACTACCTGCTACGCGTCCACTACGCCTGCATCGCCATCACCAGAGCATGCCGGCCGTGGCTACCTGCACAGGCGCATCACCGCGCTGCGCATCCGCTTCCACCGCTGGGGTTTGCACGCGTTGCACAGCCGTGCGTTCCTGCGCCGCAAGGTTGTGCAGCGACAGCAGCGAGACCACCGCCAAGGCCAGTCTGCTGCGTGCATGATCAAAACCGACACCGCTCCCCGATACTGCCCGTCGTGCTTGCATGTGCATCCTTCGCGTCCTGGGCGCGGCACCATCGCCATTGCGTCCCCCGACAACAAGTGATGTTGCGCAAGCGCAATGCCCTACCAGCAACGTGTGCAATATGCAGGCAGCGCTGCGACAGAGCGCACATTCAACGGCTTCTGCAACACGCAGTGCGGTTTGCTGAGTGCCGAGCGCTGAGTGCGCGCTACTGCACCAGCAGGTGATGCACCGCGTAGCCGATCGCGGCAACCAGCATCGCTGCCAGCAACAGCCAGGGCCAGCGACGACGCCGGGCAGAGGCCGGCGTCAGCAGTTCCAGATCGCGTGCAGTGGCGGCCTGCAACTCGGGGTCATCCAGCACTGCCGATGCGTGTTCGTCCACCTCGAGCAATTGCTGGTAGGCCGCACGATGGCGCGGATCGGCAGCCAGCCACGCCTCACGCGCAGCGCGCTCGGCAGCAGTCTCGCTGCCGTGTCGAACGAGATAGGCGGCCGCCTGCGCGTGGATGCGCCCGGACTCTGCACGCATGGCTGGTGACTCCCGACGGGCCGTCTGCTGCGGCCTCGCGCACGATGCTACCAGCATCTTCCGGCGACGCCAGCCAGCCGCCTTGCAGCCCGGTTACTGCGGCAACTCCCCCACCGCCGCGCGGCACGCGAGCAGCGCACGGCTGATGTGCTTCTCCACCATCTTGGTGGAGATCCCCATCTTCGCGGCGATCTGCGGATAGGTGAGCCCGTCGAACCGGCTGAGCTTGAACGCAAGCCGGCACTTCGGCGGCAGCTCGAGCAAGGTGCGCTTGAGCAGCACATCGAGTGTCTGGCGCGCATCGGCAATCTCGTCCACGCCGGCCTCGTCGGCGCTGATCGGTGCAACCTGGTCCAGCGACACGTGCTGCGCCGCCAGCCGCCGCTGACGCGAGCGCCGCTGCTCGATCACCAGGTTGTGCGCGATGCGGTACATCAGCAGCCGGCGGTCGCCGATGTTGGGCGCATCGCGGTACACCATCATCCGCGAGAAGGTCTCCTGCGCCAGGTCTGCAGCGGTCTCGGCATCGCGCGTACGGCGGCGCAGGTACACCAACAGCTCGGCATGCAGTGCGGCCAATGCCTGGTCGAACTCGGCGCGGAGACGGTCCCTCTCGGCGAGCGACGGCTGCCCGCGCGCCATGGGCGGCCCGTCACGCGAGCTCATCGTGATCGCCGCGCCTTCGGCCAAGTGCCGCTGCCCACCAACTTCCCCACGCATCCTGCGACACGACGCACCAGCGCAACGCGCGCGCGAGGGTCATGCAAGTGGATCTGAACATGAGCAGTGCAGCCGAAAGATGGAGAGTGGGTGGTGGGCGCCGCACCCCGAACCGCAGCCCCACCTCTTCCTCTATGACGGCAAGCGATGCTAACCCCCTACGTTTTGCGCGTCAGTCAGCCTCCGTCCACATCAACACACACGTGCTGCACACCTCAACCCTGTTACTTGCACCGGCGATACTGCATGACCGATTCGCCGTCAGAAATCACCAGATGCTTGCCCTTTCCAGATACGGGTCATCCGTTCTTCCGGCTGGTGCGAGATCCGACGTGGCGGACACGATCCAGACGTGAGGTTTGTAAGCAACAAGGCCGATTGCTACCGACGTCGTTCGGCACTCGTACGACGCATCGTCCGCCAAGTCTGGTTGCATCAACACCAAAGCCGTCACTCCATCCTTTGGCAAACGGGCCAGAAGCGCGGAATCGGTGTTCATTGCCCTTCATGAACTGAACTACCTGCCCGGTGCCACCCCCGCTACCCCGTGTTGTAGGGGCGCCGATCGGTGCTCGCGATAAGACTCATCGCGCTCCCCTCCTCGCTAGCAAGTGCGCTGCACCAGAGACGCATCTTCAGCCGTCGGTTGAAATGGTCACCTTTTCCCAATCGGCGATGGACGCTGCGAACGCAGCCAGCTTGGCTCGCACCAGCGTCAACGCATCGCTCCCCAGAAGCAAATGCGCCGGCGGATTTTCCGCGGCAATCACCTTCAGCATCGCGCGTGCTGCCTTCACCGGGTCGCCTGGCTGCTTGCCACTCTTTTCCTCGCGGGCCTGGCGGATGGGATCAAAGATGGCGTCGTAATCCGCGATGGATCGCGGCGCCCGCTGCATCGAACGCCCCGCCCAATCGGTGCGAAACGAACCCGGCGCCACCGCTGTCACCGCGATGCCTAGCGGACCAACTTCCTTGCCCAGCGTCTCGGAGATGCCTTCCAGCGCGAATTTGCTGCCGCAGTAGTATCCGATGCCGGGCATGGTGATGTGGCCGCCCATCGAGGTGATGTTGAGGATGTGGCCGCGGCGGCGCTGGCGCATGTACGGCAACACGGCCTTCATCATGGCGACGGCGCCGAATACGTTGACATCGAACTGGCGGCGCATCTCCTCGAGAGGCGACTCCTCCATGATGCCTTCGTGGCCGTAGCCAGCGTTGTTTACAAGGACGTCGACCGGGCCGACATTCTCCTCCACTTCGGCGATGACGCCGTCGATGGCGGCGAAGTCGGTGACGTCGAGGAGGCGGCCATGAACCTTCCCGGGAGCGAGGTCTTCAAAGACGCGTTTCGCCGCCGCGTTGCGAACGGTACCGATGACCACGTGGCCCTGGGCGACGGCTTGCCGGGCCAGGGCACGGCCCAAACCGCTACTGACACCGGTGATGAGGAGGGTCTTCGGGTTGCCCATGGGTGCTCCGTTGGTTGGTCTTGGAATGCATAATCCGCCACCATTGCCAGGTCGATAAGTCACAATTGGCTTTTATTCTTGCCTATTCCTATGGATGCTCCGAAGGCTCGCACGCTCAAACTTCTGCGCGAACTTGCACCCGACGAGGGCTATAACCTCACGGCGGTGCCGAGCGTCCGCATCCTCCGCTCCGACCGGGCGCTTGCCCGCACGCCCGTGCTTTACGACCCCGGCATCGTCATCGTGTGCCAGGGCCGCAAACGTGGCTACTTCGGCGACCAGCTCTACCTTTACGACGCGGACCAGTACCTCGCCGTCTCGGTGCCCGTGCCTTTCACGATGGAAACGGACGCCACGCCGGCCCACCCCCTGCTGGCCCTCTACCTCCATCTCGACTTCCCGCTCGCCGCGGAAGTGGCGGAACAGATCGACCGCAAAGGCCAGGACGACACTCTGCAGCCACCGCAGAGCATGATGTCCACGCCCGTGGACGACGCCATGCGCGATTCGGTCCTGCGCTTCCTCGAGGCCATGCAGAAGCCACTGGATGCCGCCGTCCTCGGCCCGGGACTGCTACGCGAGCTCTATTTCCGCGTATTGACGGGCGCGCAGGGCAGCGCCATGCGTAGTGCACTGGCCATGCGCGGCCAGTTCGGTCGCATCAGCCAGGCGCTACGTTTGATTCACGCCTCATATCCGCAGCCCCTGGACGTGGCGCGACTGGCGAGCGAAGCAGGCATGAGCGCGCCCAGCTTCCAGAGCCACTTCAAGGCGATCACGCAGGTCTCGCCCATGCAGTACGTGAAGTCGACGCGGCTGCACCAGGCGCGGTTGTTGATGGTGCGGCAATCGCTGACGGCGGAAGCGGCGAGCCATGCGGTGGGGTACACCAGCCCATCGCAGTTCAGTCGTGAGTTCCGGCGGTTGTTTGGTGCCACGCCGGCGGCCGAGGCGCGGAGGATGCGGGAGACGTTTGCAATTCCCGAGGCATTTGCGGATGCGGTGTACGTCTCTTCGCACTAGCTAAGGGAACCGAGGCAATTAAACCGCATGGCTTTTTCCGCTTGGAGGAGCGCGGAGACCGCACGTTGCCGGCCTGCGCACGCGCGGTATTTCAGCAGCGCTACGACCGCAAGGACTATCAAGCAGCGTTCTCTACACTGTCTCCCGTCCTGACGCAGTGCGGGCAGACGCCGGGATGGGACGAGGAGGGAAATATGCGCAACGACGTGGCAATCGTCCAAGACAAGACTGCCCCGTACGCGCCATGCCTGGAAACGCTGCGCTAACGGGGTCAGGTTCACTTCCTAGCCAAATTTCAGGCTACGGCCTCAGCTTTCGGGAGGGTTTCCTCGCTATCAGTACCAACGCCGGGCTGCGAGTCTTGTGCCATGGCCAGACTTCCACGCATCGACCTTCCCGGCATCCCGCAGCACATCGTGCAGCGCGGGAACAACCGGTTGCCCTGCTTTCTGGATGATGGCGATCGATTGCGCTATTTGCACCTGATGCATGAGGCCCTGCACACGACAGGCTGCCAGTTGCACGCTTACATCTTGATGGACAACCATGTGCACTTGCTAGTCACGCCACCTGATGCGGGACGGATCGGGCAACTGACCCAGCGGCCTGGACGAAACTACGTCGCAGCATTCGTCTTCATCTGCAGCAGCAGCGAGCCCTGGGCCACGACGCCTTCCGCGCAATGGTCGAAGCCAAGACCCACCGCTTTGCGGGCGTCAGGCCAGCCCATCGCCCACGCAGACCGAACACCGCCGACTGATAAGTTAACCTGACCCCGTTATTGGCTGCTCCGTTATTGGCTTGAGATGAAAAGTGCGCAGCAGCGCACGAACAGGCAGCGGAGCCGCGCCGGGCGGCACGGCTCCCGCCCGCGACCTTTCCCGCTCACGCGGTCGCCCGGACCACTGGCATGATGATGCCCGCACGTTGACCACTGACGTACAGGAGGCACGGATGTCACAACACGCTATCGAGGAGTTCATCGAACGCTGCGTCCAGCTGGTCGATCGCGGCAGCTTGAGTCGCACGCACAAGGCAGCGCTCATGCGTAGCCTGCTTGGGCTGCAGGCGCGTTACGACACCGGCCTGACCTGGTTCCGCGTGCACACCGAGCTCCTGCGCAATGGCGTACTGGTGCGTACGGCGGTCGAGGAGATCGACGATGCGACCCTGTGCGCGCAGGCCCTGGCCGCCGAAGCGCCCGGTTGGCTGGAGGACGCACAGGGCGAGGTCTATCTGCAATGGCAAGACCAGGCACGCGTGGTCTACCGCCGACCAGACACCGGCCACACGCTACCGCTGGCAGAAGTATTTGGGGACGTTCTCGATCTCGCCCACCAGGCCGATGACAGCGCGTTGTTCACCGATTGCTACGGCCTGTTGGTCAACGGCTGGCTGGACGAGACCTTCGACGCTGCCGACGGTATCGCCCCCACCCTGGACGGCCTGCTCGCTTCCGACACCTTGCGCGCCATCCGTGCGCTGGCCGCACTCCGCGCGCTCAAGCCTCGCCGTGGCGCACCCGAGGACCTGGCCGTGCCGCGGCTGGCCGACAGCGGCACCTCCGGTGAGATCGAGCGCGAGATGGGTCTGCGGTTTTTCCTGCAGCCCAAGCGCACGCCTGCGGCGTTACGCACTGCGCGTGACAAGGCCACACATCAGCGGGTGCGTCTGCGCGAGCTGCTCCCGCAACTGGTGGAGCAACACCTGGGCACATCGCTGCGCGCTGCTGGTTGGTCTGCTGTCACGGTTGAAGCGAGCCATCGTTGGCAATGGATCCGCGACCACGACGGCAGCCGTCAGTGTCTGTGGGCCAGCTATGACCCGACCCTGGGCGAGCTGATGGTCCAGGCGGGGCTGCAGCATGCCCGCCTGCTGGCCTGGCAGCAGCGCGCGGCGACCACGCAGCTGCATGACCTGCATTGCGTGGCTGATGCGGCCACCGTCCTGGGCAAGCAGGTCCTGGACAGCGCGGACGTGGGCGACTACGGCGGCTGGGCACTGAATCCATCTCACAGCGACGCCGTGCTGAGCGCTGCCCTGGCCCGTCTGGCGACGGCGCTGCCCGCACTGGATGTGCACTTCTTCAGCCGCATCACCGATCAGCTGGCCGGCCCCTGGTTCCAACGCTCCGCTGATACCTGGCTGCAGCTGCTGGAACACGGCGACGACAACGGCGTGGTGCCGCCCGAGGTGATATTCGCCAGCCCGGACAGCGTGCTGCTGGTATTCGTGTTCTTCCACCTGGAGTGCGGCGAACAGACACGTGCCAACGCACATGTCGAACAGTTGCGCCAGCGGCTGGCCGCACGCGCCCGTCCAACTGTCTGGCATCGCCAATGGCTGGCGCCATTTCTGCAGCAGTGGGAGCACGGGGCAGGCACTGCGCCCATGCCACCGCTGCTGCACCCGCTGCTGCTCGATCACCTGCGCGCAAACGATGGCGCCTGATTGCCGCACCACGCCGCCGATACGCGGCTGGCGCGGCTGGCGGCTCAGGCATGTGTACGGAGGCCTTGCAGGTCGACATCTTGCTGGCGCAAGCCGCGGCGCCGCGCAGGCAACGCGGTGCCGCATTCCAAGGCCTTGTCCGCTTGCAATGCCGGCAGCGCACAGGCATCGCGCACAGCCCCTCAATAGCGTAGCGCCTCCGCTGTGGGTGCCACCGGCGCAAACCGCGCCTTGCTGAAGTCATGCAGCAGCCGAGCCGCCTGCTCACCCTGCTCGGAATAGCGCCGGAAATCGCTTTTACACAGCCGATACAGGCAGCCCCCGCGCGCATATACCAGGTCGCCGCCATCCCAATCGGCCCAGTCGGTGCCGGGCAGGTCCACCAGCACGGCGCCGTCGCGATCCAGCACGCGATGATCCAGCGCATACCAGGCATCGTTCTGGCGCCCCACGGCACGCAACAGCGATTGCAGCCGACGCCCGCCACTGCCGTCCTTCTCCCACACGCGTGGGCGCGTGAAGCCGTAGAGCACGCCGCTTCGCAAACCGCCGCGTTCGCCCTCACCGCCGTCGAGCGTTCGCCAGCCAGCGCGCTGCCGCAGCATGCTGTCGATCGGCTCGTCTTCGCCACCGCCGGACCATTGCCCGAACGGCCGCACCGTCATCCCGTGCTTCAGACCGAAGCCGGTCGGCAGCGGAAACGGCTCGCGGCCTGCCTGCGGGCGATGATTCAACAGCAAGGTCTGCTCGTCCTCAAACGCACCACCGCCACCCCACGCATCCCCCTTGGGCCAGAGCGCCAGCGCGGTGAAGAACGGTGGGCGCGACAGCGCTGTCCAGGTTCCGAAATCGCCCTTGTGCTTGGCCGCGAAATACACCAACAGCCGCCCCGACGGCGACAGATCGCAACGCCGCTCGTAGATGCGGCCCTTGAACCACTGCCCGTGCTCGAACGTGTCCGTGCGCAAGTCCCAGCGGACCAGCTGTACCTGCTTGCTGGGCCCACGCCGGAAGATCACCCCGGTGCGTGCGTCCCGCGCCAGCAGGACATACAGCCGTGTGGCCGGGGTGAACCTGTCTTCCATCTGCGATGTCGATTGCATCTGCATCCTCCGTGGATTGACGCTGCTCCCGCACCGATGCAGTTCAGCCACATCTGGCTGCAGGCAGCACGTATCGCAGCCGCCGCACGGTGTCGTGCCGATTATCGAGCCCGGGCAACAGAGCGCAAGGTCTGCGCTGCAGGCATTCCGGCGTCGCGCCCTGGTGTGTCGCGCACACCTTGCCTGCTGCCGGGCACCGATCGCCTCGCGCGTTATCCTTCGCCCCGCAAGCAGCTGTCTCTTCCGCCTTCTGCGAGGAACCGCACCTGAGCAAGGTCACCCGTCGTCAATTTCTCGAAGCCGGCATCGTCGTCCTGGGCACAGCGGGCATGCTCGGCGCCTGCGCCACGCAGGACAGCGCCCTGCACACGCGCTGGAGCCAGTGGCAGGCGAAATGGCGCTGGATGGAAGCCATCGCGCGCAAGCGCCGTTGGCAGGTGACGCCGCTACGGATCGCCCCGCCTGCGACAGAACGCCAGCTGCTATCGCTCGAACGCCGTCACCGCCTGCCGATCCCCGCCCAACTGCGTCGCGTCCTGCGCGAGCTGTCGGCGGAGGTGAGCTTCGGCTGGTACGTGCCCTCGCATCTGCGCGCGATGGAACAGCAAGACCTGCCGTCGATGAGCTGCAATCGCGACACGGCGTGGAGCCTGACGCACATCGATACGATGGCCCTGCCCGTCTTCCTGGGCTGGAAGCAGGAGCTGGCCACGCGCGATCTGTCCGAGGCACCCAACAGTCCTGCACTGTGGGAACACCAGTTCGCTTTCTACAACCTCATCAACGGCGACTGGCTGACCATCGACACCACGCATGCGGATCCGGCCAGGCAACCGGTACGCTATTTCTCGCACGAACTGGAGATGCTGCACGGCCTGGCGCTGGCGCCGGACTTCTTCAGCTTCATCACCCAGATGTCGGCGCTAGGCATGGCCGGCACCGAATGGGCCTCGTGGATGCGCTTCGGCAACGGCCAGAAAGACGACACCTTCTACCTGGATGCCGGCAACCAGGGCTCAAAGGCGTGGCTGGCCTGGCTGCGACGCGACCCGGCGCAACCCGACCCCGATACGCCGCCGCTGCCGATCGTGGAGCGCAGCGCTGCCGATCGCGCATTGCTGGACGCCTCACGCGCCAATTCACTCGTCGGCGTCGAGGCCGCATTGCTGGCAGGCGCCGTCCCCGACTGCACGCCGGACAGCGACTGGCTGATGGAACACACCGCATCCGACCAGGAGTTTTCCACCGCCATCCATTACGCCACCCGGCACGACAACACGGCGATGATCGAGCGCCTGCTCAAGGCCGGCGCAACGCTCAATACACGGCTGCTGCCGCTCAATACCGCGGTCAAACACGGCACGCTAGCCACCGTGCGCTGGCTCATCGCGCACGGCGCACGCGTCAACGGCTGGGCCAATCAGCGCTACTGGCCGCTGCACGACCTGGTGGTCACCCGCGGGCCGATCGCCGCAATGACGCGCGCGCACTACCGCCAGCACCTGATCGACAGCATCAGCATCGGCAGCCTCGACTCACTGGATGGCATGATCGCCCAAGCCAAGGACGCACAGACCCGCGCGCGCTATCGCGCCGCCAAGCGCGCCCTGCAGCAGGCCAGCGAGGAGGCGGTGAAAGACGTCGACAGCAAGCTGCGCAACCACCTCAGTCTGCAGGACTATCTGGACATGCTGGAAGCGCTGCTGGACGCCGGCGCCGACCCGGACGCACGCTGGGACAACGGCACCACCATGCTCGGCTGGGGCGGCGTGGCCACCGCACGCGTGCTGCTGGCACACGGCGCCGATCCCAACGCACGCGACATCCACGGCACCACGCCGCTGCACACCGCCAGCACCGGCGAAAAGGTGCGCGTGCTGGTCGCCGGCGGCGCCGACATCAACGCGCAGGCCATCGCACAGAACACCGACGACTCGCAGCACTACACACCGCTGCAGTCGGCGCTGCTCTCCCACACGCTCGATGGCGACAGCCCCATCACCGCGCTGCTGGAACTGGGCGCGGACGCCACCCGCACCGACGCCGATGGCCGTTCGTCGCTGGCCTATTGCTTCCAGCCGGACCTGGTGCGCCTGATCATGAGCAAGGGGCTGGACCCGCTGGCCCTGCAACCGGGCCGGCAAACCCTGCTGCATAACCTCACCTCCCGTCACTGGCTACCGCGCCACACGTTTCCGAAGGAAGTGGCCTTTCTCGATTTTCTGCTGAGCCTGGGGATCGACATCAACGCGCGCGACGCCAGGGGCCGCACCCTGCTGCACTACGCCGCCGAACAGGAAAGCAACGATGAGAGCGCGCCCAACTACGCCCTCGTCCTGGCCCGGGGTGCCGACAAAACCATCAAGGACAACGATGGCAAGCGCGCCGTCGACCTGTTTGCCGCCTCGTTGCAGACGGTGCGGGCGGCATTGCGGTGATGCGCATCAAGGGTGATGTCGATGTCCATCGCTCCATCATCTCCGGGACACCACAGCAGACGCATGGACAGGAAACACAAAATCCCCGTTCTGACGCTGGCCTGCCTGACATCTATGGCACTTGCCACCACGCTATGCCTCGCGCAGCCGCCTGCCGGCTCGCCCGAATTCGCACCAACCTTGGACGACCCCGCAGCAAGCGTCGCCCTGGTGCCCGGCGAATACATCACCGAAAAGGGATGGGGGCATCTACTACTGACCAGGCACAAGCAATCGCTACGATTCTCTTTGGAAAGCACCACTGGCCAAGCCATGTGCTTCCTGGAAGGCGTGATTGATGGAAGACAAGGCATTGCCACAAGCGAGACGGGCCTCACGGATTGCCAAGTGCAATTCGCGAACACCGCCGAAGGTGTCAACGTGACCACCACCACGCCGGTCGAGTGCAAATCCTTGTGCGGCTACAACGGCGGTTTCGAAGCACCTTACCTGCGGGCCAAGGATGGTTGCAGCCGCAACGCCCTTGCCCGCACGCGCGCGGCTTTTCAGCAGCACTACGACCGCAAGGACTACAGGACGGCATTGACCACCCTGTCCCCGGTCCTGGCGCAATGCGGGCCTACACTGGAATGGGAAGAAGAGGGAGAGATCCGCAATGATCTGGCGATCACCCAGTACAAGAACGCGCTTTATGCGCAGTGTCTGGAAACGTTGAATGCCTATGCCGAAGATGCAGCGACAGACGACGACGCAGTGATGGAGAACTGGCCACCGGTCCTTGCGGACCGCTATCTGGCAATCGTACGCGCAGCGAGAACCAATCTTGCGTTATGCAGGAAAGCGCTGGCCAGGCAAAAGAACTAGAGCATTCACTATCAAATTCGACCAGCCACACGTGGTGCGCGGCTCAGCTTGTCCCGATGCCCACATACTCCTGCGCAACCGCATACCTGGCTTGCACAGACCCCCAGATTCGACCGCGGCTCAACCCAACTGCGCGCGCTACCCGCTGAAACTCGACAGGCCCTTGATAGCCCGGAGACTTCTTCTTGATCAGGATGCGATCGGATGGCGTGACACAGCTGTCCTCAAGGGAATTGCTCACATGTGCCTCATCCACGAAGAACTCTTCATAGGGCAACGGCAGCACGGATGTCTCTCCGTCGCGATCGAACTTCAGCAACAGACTGTCATCGCGCTCGAAGCACAGCGTCTTCCAAGGGAAATCGGTCAGCTTGCCGGCTTCGACCACCGCCGAGTCCTTGCCGGCCAGCAGCGCCACAACATGCTCAGAGAACTGTTCTTTTGAGATCGGTGGCTCGGTCATGGCGCATCCTGCAAAGGTGCCAACGACCACTGCGACCGATGCCGAAACGTAAGAACGGAAGATAGCGAATGACATACGGCGCGGCCCCTTCCTGCGGTAGAGCGCTGTTTAACCAGAAACGCAATGCACGTGCATCTTGGCAGGAGTAGCGACTTGCCTTCCTGATAAATTCCGGACCCAAGCAACTGAGCAAGTCGTTGACATCCTGATCGGGCAACTACATCAAATTTGAGTAGTCTCCGATCTGATTGCAGATCTCTGAGGGCGGATCATCCACCTTGACGACTCTTCGCAATCCCTTCTCCAACTCCCCCTCAGGGGCGACGACATGATAGACGAGATAGAACTCCTCTCGACTTTTCCAGAGGCTAAATGTCGACAGCTCAGAAAATCGAAGGACATGCCCATTCGAATAAGTTGCGTCAAAGCTGCATTCAGCATAAACACCGATTCCACAACTCGCAGCCAGATAGCGCAGCCCCTTTCGTCCACCGAGATCAAAATGATAAGACCGGCCGTTCTCGTCCTCCACGATCTGCGGCGTCACTCGCAGCGCCTGAGACGCGCTTGCGCTCTCCCAGTCCAGAACCTCTGCACAGAGTGACGGGCCGGAGGGCTTATCCATCCCAAATTGAGCAAATCTCCAGGTGCAACCCGTTGTAACGAGCAACCAGAACACGACGTAGATCAGCGAATTTTGCACAGGCACCTCTCAGCCTTCGTCGCACCCAGTGACAGCCGGTACCGACAGCATGGAATTTCTCAGCGCACCATTGACGGTCCGGCCTGGGTAACGGCTTGCTGCGACTGCTCCAGCGCCTGCTGCTGTTCGCGTGCCTGGGCCTGAGTCTGGTTAATTGCCTGCATGCGATCGAACGACTGATTCTCTGGTGCCTGCACGGCGTCCACCGTCGGCATGTGTGCGCGCTGGTGTGCCGGGTCGTTGAGGGCGCCCTGGACGACAAAGACCTTCTCGCCGCCGGCCAGCTGACCTGTTGGGTTGTTGAGCACAACATGATCCACCCGCGACAACCCTTCCTCTTTTGCCAGCGCAAGCAGGCTGGCAGTCATGCGCTGACTTGCGCCGTCCCACTCTTTGCCGTGCTGGGCATCGAGCTGCATCACACCACTTTTGATCTGCTGGTACAGCGCGTGGTCTGGGTGGCCTGGCTGTGAAGGCGTCTGCGACGGGGGACGTGGCGATTGTGGGTCGCGCTCTCGCAGCTCCTGCTCCAGCGACTGGGCAGAAATCGGCGAGACGTGCAGGTGAGTGTCCTTGCTGTGCTGGAAGAGCCCAGGGGTTGGCGGCTGCGTACTACTGTCCAGGTATGGCATGGGGCGGGTGTCGCTGCCCAGGTCAATGCCATTGTGCTCCAAAATTTCTTCTTTGAGTCCCAGGCGCTGCATGTCCAGGATCATTGGCTGCTCCGGCTCGCCGGGCTTTGACTTGTTGTAGTGTCGCTCGTAGATGGCGGCTGTGCCGACCACCCAAGGACCGTAATGGTTGACGTAGTCGGACTGGCCCGCATGACCGATACGGGTGTCCTTGACCGATTTGTCGAAGTAATTCACCCCCATTGCCTCGACATTACCCGCCGTGGGCGACAACGTCAGGTCGCTATTGAACGTCAGGTTTGCCTTGGGCGTGTAGACGCTTGGATAACCGCTGCGCGTGACGAAATCTCTGGCCCGACCATCCGCAAACAGGTACACATCTTCAAGCGTAGGATTAGGATTACGACTCTTGACCGCGCTCACGATAGCGTTCCATCCGGCTATTTCGGCCGTTGCTTCGTCCGCACGGTTACTGGCCAGCACCTTCTCGCCAGCAGCAGTGTAATCGTGCGTGCTACGGGCGATTTTTATTGCCTCTGTTTTGAACTGTTCCCGCGCAAGCGCAGCAGTGGGACTGTAAAGGCTATGCTGAATTTCATGTCCCAAGACGAAAGTCAAATCGCCTGCTGCTGCATGCTTGCCGTTGGCATCATTCACCAGCGCTGCAAGCGGCAGGTGAATTTCCTGATCGCGTGGATCATAGGTGCCTCCCGCATGCGGATCGTTTAACGGCGCGAAGCCTTTCAGCACCTTTTTCTGCACCGCCTCGTTGATCTGGCGGGTCAACTCGGGCGAATCGTTCAGGACCCGGTTGAAGTTGTCCAGATGCTCACGTGTGACACCTGGTTGCTGACCGAATGACGCCACCACAGCACTTGCTTCTTGGCTCAACATGTCCGCTCCTTGGACTAGCGAATTTGAACCCACTCGACGCACTGATGAGTGGTGCGCGCTAAAGGTTCGTCAGCCTCTCCACGCGGGAAGAGCTCTACGCGCATCCCTGGGCGTTGAAAGATATCGCTCATCCATCGCCCATCTTCGACAAGATTGCGTTGTCGCGAGAAACCCATTTTTTCGAGGTGCGCCGCAAATGCCTCGAAGTCGATCTGGCAGATATCCGACATAGACGGAGACACTTCTGGCGGATTAGGCAGGAACAGGAACTCGAACCATGCACCCTTTATTTCAGTTTTGTTGACACCAAACCCGTAGTTCCAGTTTCGGGTCAGCACTCCGCTGGCACCGAACCGCCCGGAACCATCACCGCGGTGCTGTACCGACTGGCCCATTGCCCGAGACACATGGTCGGCAGTGAACGATTCAATACTCGTGCTTGTGCGAATCAGCTCCAGTACCCGCTCCAATGCTTCCTGCGCGGTACGTGGTCCACCTTTGGAAGGATCTGCAGGTACGTGATCGGCTGAGGAACTCATGGCAGATGTCTCCGTGACGGGTGCCGGGGCTGGGGTGGCCGCCGTGTGGGCGCATGCGCCCAGAGCGAGGGTGGCGAGCAAGGCGTAGAGGGGGCGCGCGATCATGAAGCGTCCGTTGTGCGCTGGTGTGGCTGCGACGCTAGTGGCATCCGGCACCGAGGTCAATCGCAAGGGGTCTGGCAGCCGCACCATCATCGCCGCACACTGCGCGCCTTGGCCGGCACCTCCACCGGCGGCAACACCTCCATCAGCAGCTGCCCTTCGCTGGCGGTGATGCGCAGCTTGGTGCCGATGGCAAAGCCCAGTTGTTCCAGCCATAGGCCGCTGAGGCGGACGTGGGGCACGTGCTGGTCGCCGGCGTGGTCGTGGGCGCCGGGGTAATGGGTGTAGCTGACGGTGCATTGGCGCGGGCGGCGGGCGCGGCGGGGTGCGCGTAGCGTGCCGGGGCCTTGCGGGAAGGCGTCCGGGTCGGGCGGCAGCATCGGCGGCAGCTTGGTGCGGTCGGGTTCCACAACAACCCACTGCACCCGCTTGGGCGGCGTGGGGCGCGTGCGCGTGCGGGTAGGCCGTGCGCTGGCAGATGCCGTAGGTGGGCGGCGGCGTGTCATGGCGCCTCCGGGCGATGGCGGGTGGTGGATGCGGCAACGCGCTGCTGCAGCGCCACGGCCTTGCGTGCGAACCAGCGGCGCAAGGTGTGCGGCAACACAGCGGACTGGCAACTCAGCGGATGCGCGCAATGGGCGCTCGCCTGCTCGACAGCTGCGCGTACGGCGAGCTGGCGCAGCACCCCGCCTACATCTAACAGCAGGCAGTGAGCGGAAACTGGCAACAGATCAACCGACACAGATGCCGGCCTGGATGGTGCGGTAGACATGGCAACGCCCTCCTGGAACAACCCAAGAACCGTCGCCAACGGCGACGGGATGTCGGGAGGTTCGAAACCGCTAAGAGCCGGCGGGCGTATTCCCCTTGCGGGTGTTGTATTAGCCGCCCTCCCGACGCAGGCATTGCATCGGCTTGTCCCTGCAGGATGCAGGCACAAAAAACCCACCGGTTTGACGGAGGTGGGTACCGCTCTTAGAGGAGTTTCGACGCTCCTTAAGTTGGAGATTGCAACGCACGGATCGCGATGTCAACCATGATCATCTCTTCTTAAAACGGAGCCTAAAAATGCACCGACACACAACCTGCGCGCTCAGATATCTGGAGATCACAGGCGCCGATGTTGACCAAGCGCATCAAGAAAAAATGGCTTCCGTGCCGTCCCAACATTTCCATCTGGCCGTGTAGATCCGATACCTCTAATCTTTCTGCAACACTCAACGATGACAAGCATCATGGAAAGTAGCGATGTAGTACCGATCGTGCCCTTGACCTTCAAGGCATTAGAAGAACGCCTGCGCGCGCTACCAGAGTTTCCGGCCGACACTGCCAGCCCAAGCCGCCTCGTGCGCGGCGCCGCCATCGTTATGGCATTGGGAATCGCCCTGACCCTCATTGCTTCGTTCCTAAGCTTTACCAATGTTCCTCCCCAGTTGCTCAAGAAGGCAGCAACGGCTGGCTTCTGGGTTGCGCTGGTAGCGCCAGGCATCCTGATGCTAATTAGCATCTATGGGATTGTGAGTGATCTACGTCGATGGAAAGTAGATCAAGCAATGCGCACTGATCATCAGCTAGAGCAATTTATGCAGGAGGTGAGTTGGCTGAAAAGGTATCCAGCAGCAACCCTGCAAATAATGCTGGACCACGCTCGCTACAGCCATACACGCCGTGCGGGCCGCATTGCGCTATTGGCTGGAAGCATCGACAAGCTAGGCCTTCTGCCGGTTGCGGTATCGCTCTTCCTGGTTCTGCGCGCTGGTGGCAATCCTCTGGCGATGTCTCCGTTGACAGCAATGGTGGGTATTTTCCTGTTGTTCTTCTGGATGATCTGCTGGGTTGCCACGTCGGCCAGGGGTAAACTGCAGACCTATGAATACTTGCTCGACATGGCGCTAAAGGGCAAAGAGAGGGGCGTAATAGCAGCTGACGCATAGATTGGAGTCAGGCATGGCCAGGTTAGCTCGCCGCTGTAACTTCAGAGCTCCGCGAGCCCGTGGGGGCATACTTGCAACCGATCTCCACATGGATAACCATGCGTTTGATTGCGGTGGAGCTGTCAAATCATGCAAACGAATCCTCACGCCAACCTTTGTGCTCTAGCATTGCTAGCAGCTGCTAGTCTCTTCTTCGTATCAGGGTGCTCTGCCATGCAGCAAGACTCACGGCCCGGCTTCAATACTCAACAGTCTGCCGCGAAAGCAAGGCAGCAGCTTCAAGCCGCCAACCCGGTAGGCTCGCCCATTACGGCCGCGCAGAAAAACCTTGAGGATCTAGGATTTCACTGCCAAGCGCTGAACTCTCCTGGCGCAGGTTACAAAGCGTCAATGATGTGCACGCTTTCCCCTGTCGTGAAAGAAGCGCAGCCATCGGTGACAGCGCCAGCTGTGCCGGTTACCTGGATGGTGGGCTTTCATTCTGCTGACGGAATCTACTTGAGCAAACTGGTAGTGAATCGAGCTCCGCAAGATATTGAGCAATAAGTCATGGATGAGCAGAAGAAGGCAACAATTTTGGTGGGGGCAAGCGAGGTTGCTGGTGACCGCCGCCATCTTTACCTGCTCTTTCAGAAATCCGACGGCAGCCAGACGGTAGTACGTGGGGGACCCGACACTAGAGCCGAGGGAAATGACTTGGCAAACTTTGCCGAGAGCACAGTTCTTGGCTCGGAGAAGTTTGGGCATATTCGAGTTGAAGCAGCCCCTTACATTGCCCCTTATGAAATTGGGTACCGGCTCAAACAAGACGGCAACTACGAGCCAGTACCTTTGAACCAGTTGGATCCCTCCGAGCCGGCTCTTGCGAGGGATGCCAAGGGCAACATCGTGAAAGCGACGGTCACCGCACCAGACTGGCCCGCACCGGGCGAACGCCACGAGCGCATCGTTGCCTGGAGCGGTTCTGACCAGGAATTATCCACAAAACTTGAGTCTGCCCTGAAGGCTGGGGATCAGATCAATCACGCACAACTGGAATATTCCCCGCTGCAGAACAACAGCAACGGTGTTGTCAGCAACTTGCTGAAGGCCAGCGGCGTTCAACCTGTTCTGCCGAAGAACGCACAAGGTGAGACAGTCAACGCCCCGGATTTTGGGGAAGACCTTTATCAAGACGTCGGCGCGGCATCGGTACGCAGCGGATACAGGTTTGACGGCAAGCAGTGGTTCGATGCGGACGATCGTAGAATCGCGCCTCCTACGAGTGGGCAGCCATTGGTACCACAGGATCCGGCCGCGCCGTCGCGTGGATCATCGGATGGTTTCAAGCTCAGCGCGCAGGCTCCATCGCCTAGCGATCCCATGTTTGCTCAAATCCAGGATGGCGTACATCGGATCGATCATTCGCTGAATCGTGCTCCCGATGCGGCAAGTGACCGTATGACCTGGAGCCTGTATGCCCTTGCCAAAGAGCAGGGACTGGAACGTGTAGACAGCGTAGTGCTTGGCCAAGCGGGCACCCGGGCAGCCGCCGGCGAGTACGTTTTCCTGGTCCAGGGAGATCCATCCACCTCCGTGTACCACCGTGAGCAAATGCGCACGGCAGATGCGGTGGAGAGTTCGGTTGAACAAAGCCAAGCGCGCGTGCAGTCTGCCGAACAGACACGTGCACTCGCGATGAGTGCTGAAACTCAGGAACAGAATCAAAAGCAGGATGCACCAAGGCTGCAAGTCTGATTACCCTGGTCATAGCAGCCTTTCGACCAGCCTAGCAGAGACAACACGTAAGTATTCAGACACTTTGCAGGTAGCTCGCTTCCGGCGTTTGAGGTTAGCTTTTGGCTTGCCGAGATGGCAGGTGCTAACGTTTCTAGACGGATCCCAAACCTTGGCATCAACTTAGATATGAAAATTAGGCTCATTTTTGGGACAGCATTACTTTCTCTATCAATCTCGACTGCTTCTGCAGAAGTAAGTATGCGCTCTGATTACAGGAAGAGTGATGTGCAGCCGGTCAAAGTTGCGAAGCTGGGATCCAACTCGCTCCAAATCACCTATCGCATGCCGGCGGAAAGCCAATTTTATTCTCCCGGCGTTGATTTTTTAAGTGACCGCGGCGTCTTGCGCATTGCCATCCGCAGATGTGGCATTAGTGCTAGGTGCGACGTCATGGCGAAAGCTGTCATACCACCAGCCGAGCTTTGGATGCCGAAAGTCACCGTGCCCTATGCGGGCGAAGAGGTATTGGTGGTTTACGTGGATACAGAAGACAAATTCTCGCCTTAGTTTTAAAGTCTGTGCTGGCGGGTCAGTTCAACCTGCCCGCGTTAGTCTTAGCAGTAAAATGCATAACCGCAACATTCAGTCGGTCATGCAGCTACCTATCTCACTATTCACTCAAGCCGCCAGCGTTTTTCTGCACGGCCCAATGGGAGCGTTCACTCCATGGAAATCCTCTACTCGGGTACGGACAAGATACTTTGCGATTCGCTCACTTTGATGCTCACTGAATCTCGAATCGAGTACGAGACTAGCAGGCGCTTTTACAGAGTGCAGATAAATGATGGCGATGAAGTGCATCAGGTTTTGGTTCAGTGCAATGATTGGGACAGTGCAGCCCGACAGCTCGACATGCTTACCAAGAGGACGCAACACAAAGAGGCACCCGCGTCAGTGAATCCTGGATCACGTCTCCAGTACGCCGCAGTGATCATGATTGCTCTTGGAATCTCTGCCGGCCTTGCCGCTACAAAGCTACTCCATAGCGCCCCCAATCCTTGCCTATTCTTACCGCAGCCCCATGCTCCCACCCGATAGACGACTGGTGGACATGTCGTCGACGCCGGCAACGCAGCGATCAAGGTATCGGGCGCTAACGGGGTTAGGTTTACTTCCTACCCAAATTTCAGGCTACGGCCTCA
This sequence comes from Xanthomonas sp. NCPPB 2864, assembly GCF_056675615.1. NCBI lineage: Bacteria > Pseudomonadati > Pseudomonadota > Gammaproteobacteria > Lysobacterales > Lysobacteraceae > Xanthomonas > Xanthomonas sp. NCPPB 2864. Next base: position 179,909 of record NZ_JBWWVS010000002.1, on the reverse strand, counting down.
GCTTTCGCCAGGGCTTCCTCGCTATCAGCACCAATGCCTTTCTGCGAGTCTTGCCAGGTGGCCAGACTTCCACGCATCGACCTTCCCGGTATCCCGCAGCACATCGTGCAGCGCGGGAACAACCGCTTGCCCTGCTTTCTGGATGATGGCGATCGATTGCGCTATCTGCACCTGATGCATGAGGCCTTGCACGCCACAGGCTGCCAGTTGCACGCTTACGTCTTGATGGACAACCATGTGCACTTGCTAGTCACGCCACCTGATGCGGGACGAATCGGGCAACTGATGCAGCGGCTTGGGCGAAACTACGTCGCATTGTTCAATGGCCGCCACAGGCGCACGGGTACGCTATGGGAAGGGCGGTACAAAGCGTGTCTTGTGGACAGTGCGGACTACGTCCTTCGCTGCTATCGCTACATTGAGCTCAATCCGGTGTGTGCTCGCCTGACTGACAACCCGGCAGCGTATCGTTGGTCCAGCTGCCCAGCCAACCTAGGCCAACGCAAGCACTCCGCACTGACACCGCATCCCTGTTGGCTTGCGCTTGGCAGCGACCCGATCGAGCGATCCAACGCCTACCGTGCTCTGCTCGATGAAGCCCTCTCCGACGAACTGCTCGCCAACATTCGTCTTCATCTACAGCAGCAGCGAGCCTTGGGCCACGACGCCTTCCGCGCAATGGTCGAAGCCAAGACCCACCGCTTTGCGGGCGTCAGGCCCGCTCATCGCCCACGCAGACCGAACACCGCCGACTGATGAGTTAACCTGACCCCGTTATTAGACCCCGTTATTACCCGATACGAGATCCCAAAATAACTGGGCCAAGCTGGATACCTCCCGAACTATCTAGTAGCTCAGATGGAACCCGTTGGCATGGCCGAGCAGAGTTCAGCGCTACAATTAAATATTTATCCACGACGCCATCTGCGACGGAATCGACCTTCCGAACCCGACCATCTTCTTTAAGCGTGATAAAGACGGGAGATGGATCACTTAGCTGCAATGTATGGAGCTCCCAGCGCAGGTGACCAAGGCACTCATTTGAATAGAGAATTCGCTTCATGCTAGCACCGGCACCCGCTTTCCATTGCGCATCAGACTTGGCGTTCTCCCGTCTTATTTCCTCCGTTTCCCGCTTACGCTCGGATGCAAGTCGCCGATCTTGCGAATTAGACGCGCGTAAAACTATCGTTAACTCGCGCTCATAGGAACTCTCAAACCCACGATAGGGAAGAGGGCTGGCGCGACGAATAGCTTCAACAGCGATGGAACGACCCAAATCGTTAAACTCACAGTTTGGCAGAACATCAACAGCCACGATCTCACCACCTGGAATCTGCAAAATACGCACAGCGCAACTTGAGCCAGACGATAGAATCGCACTTTGCGAATCGTTTTCCCACCACTTCTGGATCTGCCTGTTTATAGCAATGCCATAACTATTTTTTTCATGATTAATCTCGGCCGACGCAATTTCCGACGCCAACGAAAATACCAACAGAAGCAATGGAATTATTTTCTTCAAAGCATCATCCTTTAGTTATTGCCTTTAAGTTTAGCAGGTGCACACTATTGTCCATCAGCAGAAACGCTTGCACCTGCACAGCAAAACGCTCGCAGGCCATGCGTAGTAGCAGGCAGTAGTGATGCCGATCCTCATTGTCCAAGAAGATCTCTCACCGGTTCACGCCTCCCTGGACGACACGCATCGGAACGCCGGGTAGTTCCAGAGGCGGCTGACGCGGCATGGCCGAGCCTACCACTCAAGAAGAAGACCTCAGCCTGACGGCAGCGACACAGCCGCGCTGTCAGACATCGCCACGCGGGCCTGTACAACCGATTCGCTTAGTTACCTTCGCCCCCTTTTACCGCTTTTTGCCACCTCCCCTTTTGCCCGCCCTTTTGCGCGATAAGTTAACCTGACCCCGTTACTGGCTCGCTATCCACACCCACCTAGCCGATAGAAAAAATCAGGCCAACTAAGTTAACCTAATCCCATTCTTCTTCTCATTATTTTTCATTCTCTTCCGTTTTGGACGAAGGTACCTTTCCGCCGCAGCTCTATTGCGCGTCAATCATAAATAGTGAAAGATTGAACATGCGCACCCTACCCCCCTCGAAAATCTACCCACTCGCATGCAATCAAACCAGTTTTTGTAATACCAACTTGATAACAGGCTTCAACGCTATTAATACTTTCTTTTCTGACAGCCATGAACCGCTCCCTGACCCATATCGCACACCACTCACTTGAGCACTGGACAAGAATGGCCGAGTTAGAGTCCCGAATCGGATCTTTTAGTTTAATTAACGGCATCCTAAGAGCGCCATCCAAAGGAGCGGATATCTCCAGCCTCTTTGCAATACGACTAGCACTATCACGCCCCGCTTGCACGGAAATAAGTATTGGAACCGCGAGTATTACTACCATCAAAAAGAAATAGAGCAACAAATTCTGCACGAAAATTAAAAAACCGGCGAATGGGCGGACAGCAGCAATCCAGGCTCCCTTGTCACCAAGTCGCCAGGCCCGCGCCATTTTCACAGAATTCTCTACTTTCAACTTAATCTCTGGCACCAATATTTTATTGAAGAAGAAAAATGCAACTGCCAGGAAAGCAATGACAATTGTTGTCAAAAATACGGCACCTATCGGCCCGCCAGGCATCCAACCTAAAATATCAACTGCCAAGGAGAAAAAAACATAAAACCCCCAATAAATACGATCTTCGAATGAATATTGAATTAGTGATTCAGATAGCCCCAGGGCATCCCAATATGTTTCGCAATATACACGGCCCAACAGATACATGGTCGGCACCAGGATCGCTACATACTTGCCTATCAACTCTAGCAAATCACCTCCACGAGCGAGAAAGGATCTTTGAAATGGAAATTGATTATCTGCCACTGGTGGTACGCTCATATCATGCATGCTCGTAAATAATTCTTCCGGAAATATTCGCACAGGTGACATCACTCGACCAACAGCCCGAGCATCCTCATCTTCCTGATCCGATCAAACAGGATCTCAGATGGAGTCAGCCATCACTGGATCCGCGAGCTTTAAGCGACGGCCTCAACCTTCGGCATTTGCTTGCCACGCCACCTGAAAAAGGATGGATCGGGCAGCTGATCCGGCGGCTTGAGCGGGACTACGTGGTGCTGTTCAATGGCCGCCACGGGCGCACTAGTACGCCAAGGAAAGGGCATTGTGTACAGCGCTGACTACGTCCTTCGCTGCTACAGCTGCATTGAACTCAACCCAGTGCGTGCGTGCCTGACAGACGGCCCGGCGGCTTATCGCTGGTCCAGTTGCGCGGTCAATCTGTGCCAGCGCGGGCACTCTAGACTGACACCGCACCCCTGTTGACTTGGGCTTGCGCTTGGCAAACGACCCGGTTGGCAATCCAACGCCTACCGCGCCCTTCTCGATGAAGCCCTGTCCGACGAACTGCTCGCCAGCATCCTGCTTCATTTACAGCAGCAACGAGCTCTGGCCACGATGCCGTCCGCACGATGGTGGAAGCCAAGACTCGCCGCTTTTCGGGCGTCGGGCCCTCCCATCGGCTACGCAAGCCAAGCGCCGTTGATTGATATAAACCTAACCCCGGCCACTCATCGGGCGCTGAAGACCGTCAGCGCGGATCTACTGAAATGGCACAGGCCGTAGTGCGGGTGGTAGTTAGTTATCGCATTTCAAGTCGCCGGCGGACCCCAGCTCGACGGCGAAGTTCTCACGCAGCGAGACTACGGAGGCCGATAATTCACCTCACGCCCGGCTTGCCAGACTTGACGTATACATCAATAATTGCCTGCTACGATTACGGGTCATCTTCTCCACGTGAACACTCTGCATCAGCTCGGAACCCAGATCGCCGAGAGGCGTCGCCAGCTTGGCTTGAAGCAGATTGATGTGGCCAAGCAAAGCGGCGTTACAGCTGAGTCGCTCTCCCGCTTTGAGAGGGGTCGGCTTACTGAGTTTGGTAGCAGGAAGCTGATCGCGGTCCTTGCAGCAGTTGGCATGGAGATTTCTTTGGTCGAGGCGAAGCCTGGGCATAACCACAAGTGCGCACAGGAGCATCAACAATGAGCAGTACAAACGCTCCCGCTTGTTCCAACAGAATTACTGGAGTACTGAAATGAGATCGGTAGAGCTTTTCGCAGGCGCCGGCGGGTTGGCCATGGGTTGCGAGATCGCTGGTTTCGAGCACCTGGCCGTTGTGGAGTGGGACAAGTGGGCCTGCGACACCGTCCGCGAGAACCAAAAGCGCGACTACCCCCTGGTACGTGGCTGGAACTTGCATGAGGGCGACGTTCGGTCATTTGATTGGTCGTCAATCCCCCAGGACATCGAGCTTCTTGCAGGCGGCCCCCCGTGCCAGCCGTTCTCCATCGGCGGGAAGCACAAGGCTCATGAGGATAACCGGGATATGTTCCCGGCTACTGTTGAGATCATTAGACAGCTCCGTCCGAAGGCATTCATTGTGGAGAACGTCAAGGGTCTGACACGCGCAAAATTTGCTAACTACTTTCACTACATCCAGCTTCAGCTTGAGTTTCCGGATGTTCCACCCAGGAAGGACGAGGACTGGACAGATCATCTCGCACGGCTCCAAGTTGAACGTACCTCCGGCAAGCGCAAAGGCAAGGGACTCACATACAACGTCATTCCAACGCTGGTGAACGCTGCGAATTACGGCGTTCCGCAGAAGCGTGAGCGGGTGTTCCTTATTGGATTCCGAGATGACCTGGGCGTTGCGTGGTCGTTCCCTAATGAGACGCATAGCTATGACGCCCTGCTTCACGACCAGTGGGTAACAGGCGTTTACTGGAAGCGGCATGGGATTCGTCAGCCCAAGACACCTGCCAAGCTCGCTGCAAAAGTTGCGAAGCTTCAGCAATGTCGAACAACACCTCCGACATTGGCATGGCGAACCGTACGGGATGCGCTCCAAGGGTTACCCGACCCCGAGAGCCCCGAGGCGAAGAAGATTGCTAACCATGTGTTTCAGGCTGGCGCTCGCTCATATCCCGGGCATACAGGCAGTCCGCTCGACCTCCCTGCCAAGACTCTGAAGGCTGGCGGGCACGGAGTTCCAGGCGGCGAGAACATGCTTGTGAAGGACGGCGGCTTGGTTCGCTACTTCACCATTCGTGAGAGCGCTCGCATCCAAACCTTCCCTGATGGCTTCCAGTTCCACGGCAGCTGGTCAGAGACCATGCGTCAGCTAGGCAATGCGGTACCTGTCGTGCTTGGGCAAAGGGTAGCTTCTAGCGTGGCCGATCAGCTTGCGATTGCAGGCTTGGCTAAGATCGCCAAAAATGATGCATCAATGAGAAGAAAGCGCGCATGACCGGCAAAGTAATCCCGTTTAACCCGCTGGACAAAAAGAATCTTGGAGCCAGTGTCGCTGAGGCGCTTCTCACTAAGGAAGTTCATCCACTGGGCCAGCTGCCCCAGTTCGAGGGGGCTGGCATATATGCAATTTATTACACGGGTGAGTTTGAAGCCTACCAACAGGTTTCGAGGCTAAATGCCGATGGGAGCTTCATGCTCCCCATTTATGTCGGCAAGGCAATCCCTGCTGGCGCCCGTGTAGGCGGCAGCGTAGATGTACCTGCTGGCAAGGTGCTCTTCAAGCGCCTCAAAGAGCATGCCGATAGCATTCGTTCGGCTAGCAATCTTAGTATTGACGACTTCTTCTGTAGATTTCTTGTCGTTGATGACATATGGATCCCCCTGGGGGAGTCCCTGATCATCTCCCGCTTCACTCCGGTCTGGAACTCACTCATCGATGGATTTGGCAACCATAATCCTGGAAGAGGGAGACACGCGGGCATGCGGCCCCGTTGGGATGTTTTGCACCCTGGCCGAGAGTGGGCAGAGCGTTTGGCTGAAAGACCAGAATCGCAATTCAGGATTGCGGAAGATGCAGCCACTTATCTCCGAGTTCTACCGGCCTGTCTATCTGATAAGTTCATTGAAGCTGAAGGCGGATAACGCGTCACAAGAATTGAGCATCAGCCAAGTAGGCTTAATATTTTTTCTTAATGAATCCAACCTAAGCAAACAGCTAGGGCTGGGTTTTTCCTGTCCGCTCACCTGCCCTGATCATGGGCCCGACACACCACCCTCGTGCCAACCTCTGTTACAAGCCTCTAGCCTCTTACTGAACAACGTGTTGAATTTACACAGCTAGCTTGGTAAGCGTGCGGGGCCTTACCCAATGACAAGACCATAAAAAAGTAGAGCGCCGCACGAAGAATTTCATGCTGCACTGCTTATCTATACAAGTCCTAGCGAATTCTGACGATAGCGTTTCCTGGTCGAATCCAGAAACTCCAGATAATAAGCACGCCTTGCCCCACTCATTAAGTCAAATATCGAAGACTCGGAGACACTCAGCAACAAAATTATATCTTTAGACAAGTTATTCAGAATTTTGCTTATTTTTTTAGAATCAGTTGAAGTTAAAATTATTTGAGAAATGGTTTCCCTAAGAACTAAACTATTAGCTCGCGAGCTGTGCACTTCACCCGAAAGAACTGAAAAGTAGTTACTCAAATTCCCAACCGCAACTCTTAATTCGCAGCTGGTTAATTTCGTACTCTTACAATAGTCCCTAAGAGACTCCATCGTTAGAAAAAAACCAGCCCGCTCATGCAACCAGCCATACTCTACCAAGTGGCTTTTAAAATAGTGGTGCCTCCAAAAATTTTCCACTATGCTGCGCATATAAAAATTTGCAGCGCGCGCATCACCTAAAAATAAAACGTGCAGCAAATGAACTGCATCTGATCTTATTTCCTCAAGGAATATCCTTTGATTTTCAACCCTGCCTTCCGCGCCACTAACTAATTGCGACAAATGCAGTGCAAATCGGTGGGCGACGCGCAGCAATGACTCCGTTTTAGCCAGACTCTCTAGATGTTGATAAGGCCTGTAAAAATCTAATATTGACTTAAAATCTGCCTGACATTCTTTTTTTGCAACATTAGAAAATGCGACCATCACAACCCCCTAATTAGTCTAGACCAATTACTAATAAATCCACCACCAGACTGATTACTCAAAAACCCCTGCAAATTCTCGAGAGTTTCTTTTCGATCCATTTCTGGCAATTCATTAATATGACCTACTAATCTCCGAGAAAATCTATCTCGAGACTCCTTCGCCTTAATTTCAAATGGAAATGGCAACAATGACACCACATCATTAACCGTCGGAAATATCTCTTTTGATGCAAACACCTCTTGCAAAGAACTAGGATAGCGGGAAAAATTTGACCCGGCAGTCATAGGACTTGCACTTTTCACCTGTCTAACATGAGGAATCAGATCCTTTCGCGCTGAATTGCGTTCAGCACGATCATCTCTTCTGACAAGCATTAAAAGCGCTTGAGTTGCTCTAATGACAGGTTTATTTTCCTCATCTTCCGCAATTTTAAGAATCAAACTTAATTCGGCGACATCGAATTGAGAAGCCATATCGTAAAGCTTCGACATGAGTCGCAAATATTGATTTTGAGCTTTTGACTTATTTGTCATTATTTTGCCCTCTTTACGAACTCAGCCGCCATAGAATGCAGTTCAAACTTTAGCGCGTTTTTTGTTTTATGGAACTCTTGCAGTGGCAAACCTTCTTGAACAGCCTCAGCGACGCCAGTCGCAATTGGCAACTGCTCTTTGAAGACCTCTCCTGGATATGACAACCTCAACTGCGCTGCAGTTTTCGCCATCGCATCCGTTCCCCGCACTTGCGTCAGTACTAACCCTAAGCGCACAAGCGAATGCCCCGATCTGTTCTGGTAATCCTCAATAGCTCGTTCCAATAGAGGAAGACCCAATACCGAAAGAGGGTCTGGCTTTATGGGAACCAAATACATGTCGGAGGCAAGATAAGCGCTATAGCTAAACAACGAAGCGGTTGGCGGGCAGTCAATCAATATGTATTCATATTTTTCTTTTGCCTGCTGTAAAAATACTTTCAGCTTATTCTCGGTACCTCGTGGAGCTGCGTCCAGAGTCATTAGATCGAGAATTGAAGGCACTATATCCAGCGTCACTCCAGAATGAGTAATTGAAATAATGGTATCCTTCAGCGAAGGCGCAACAGGCTTGGCCCCGCTACGGAACCCACCGATACCACCTGGAACAGCAGCCTCAGGTTGAAAGACATCGAATACGGTTTTCCCTTTAGTAAGCCAATCGAAATACATATCGGTTGGGACTAGCCACTGCGTGGCGTTGAATTGCGGATCGATATCAACAAGCAGTACTTTGTGATTCTTCGCGAGCTCCCAAGCAAGGCCAACAGCTAGTGTCGTCTTCCCAACACCGCCCTTCATATTGATTAGCGAGACTATCTTACTCATAGCACCCTCAAGGTTTTTTTCAAGTCTACTAGTAGTTCAAATAAAAAGAGCGGCCACTTGGCCGCCCTTTTTGCTTTCACCCAAACAGCGTCAAGCTCTGTCTGGATTTAGCTTCTCCACATCGATCTTGTACTGCTTGATTGCCCGGGCCACATCCTTGCCCGTCATCTTGCCGTCCTTCGCCAGCGCGGCAATCGCCGCGTGCGCGATGTAGTAACGGTCGACCTCGAAGAACCGGCGCAGGTTGGCACGCGTATCCGAACGACCGAACCCATCCGTGCCGAGGACGGTGTAGGTCATCGGGACGAAGGCGCGGATCTGGTCGGCGAAGGCGCGTACGTAGTCGGTTGCGGCGATGGCCGGGCCCTGACGGCCTTCCAGCAGCTGGGTGACATACGGCTTGCGCTGTTCGGCCTCCGGGTGCAGGCGGTTCCAGCGTTCCACGGCGTAGCCGTCGCGGCGCACTTCGTTGAGGCTGGGGCAGGACCAGATGTCGGCGGTGACGCCGAAGTCCTTGTCCAGCAGCTCGGCCGCGGCAATGGCCTCGCGCAGGATGGTGCCGCTGCCCAGCAGCTGCACACGCAGCTCGCCCTTCTTGGGCTTGCCGGCGTCCTTGAGCAGGTACATGCCCTTGATGATGCCCTCGGCTGCGCCGTCCGGCATGCCGGGGTGGGCGTAGTTCTCGTTCATCAGGGTGATGTAGTAGTACTCGTCGATCTGGTCTTCCATCATCGCCTTCATGCCGTGCTGCATGATGACGGTGACTTCGAAGCCGAAGGTCGGGTCGTAGCTACGCACGTTCGGGATGGAGCCGGCGATGACCTGGCTGAAGCCGTCTTCGTGCTGCAGGCCTTCGCCGTTGAGCGTGGTGCGGCCGGCGGTGCCGCCGAGCAGGAAGCCACGCGTGCGCATGTCCGCTGCCTGCCAGGCGATGTCGCCCACGCGCTGGAAGCCGAACATGGAGTAGTAGATGTAGAACGGCAGCATCGGCACGTCGGACACCGAGTAGCTGGTGCCGGCGGCCATCCACGAGGCGATGGCGCCCGGCTCGCTGATGCCCTGCTGCAGCACCTGGCCGGTCTGGTCTTCGCGGTAGTACATCAGCTGGTCGGCATCGACCGGCTTGTACTTCTGGCCGAACGGGGCATAGATGCCGATCTGGCGGAACATGCCTTCCATACCGAACGTACGCGCCTCATCGGCCACGATCGGCACGATGCGCGGGCCCAGTTCCTTGTCGCGCAGGGCGATGTTGAGGCTCTGCACGAAGGACATGGTGGTGGAATAGCTGCGCTCGCCGCTGTCCTTGAGCAGGCGCTCGAACTTGTCGAGCGTGGGCGCGACGAAGGACTTGCTGGCCTTGGGACGGCGCGACGGCAGGAAGCCGCCCAGCACGTTGCGGCGCTCCTTCAGGTACTGCACTTCCGGGGAATCTTCGCCGGGGTGATAGAACGGCACCTGGCCGTCTTCCAGCTGGGCGTCGGTCACCGGGATGTTGAAGCGGTCGCGGAAGTGCTTGACCGCCGCGTCGTCCAGCTTCTTGGTCTGGTGGGTGGGGTTGAGCGCCTCACCGGCCGAGCCCATGCCGTAGCCCTTGACCGTCTTGGCCAGGATCACGGTGGGCATGCCCTTGGTGTTCACGGCCTGGTGGTAGGCGGCGTACACCTTGTGCGGGTCGTGGCCGCCACGGTTCAGGCGCCAGATGTCGTCGTCGGACAGGCCGGCGACCATGGCCGCGGTCTCCGGGTACTTGCCGAAGAAGTTGGCGCGCGTGTATGCGCCGCCGAAGGCCTTGCAGTTCTGGTATTCGCCGTCGACGGTTTCCATCATCAGCTTGCGCAGCACACCGTCGGTGTCCTTGGCCAGCAGTGCGTCCCAGTAGCCGCCCCAGAGCAGCTTGATGACGTTCCAGCCGCCGCCACGGAACACGCCTTCCAGCTCCTGGATGATCTTGCCGTTGCCGCGCACCGGGCCGTCCAGGCGCTGCAGGTTGCAGTTGACCACGAAGATCAGGTTGTCCAGGCCTTCGCGGCCGGCCAGCGCGATGGCGCCGAGGGTTTCCGGCTCGTCGCTCTCGCCGTCGCCGATGAAGCACCACACCTTGCGGTCGGACTTCTCGATCAGGCCACGGTTTTCCAGGTAGCGCATGAACTGCGCCTGGTAGATGGCGGCCAGCGGGCCCAGGCCCATCGACACGGTGGGGGTCTGCCAGAACTCGGGCATCAGCCACGGGTGCGGGTAGGAGGAGATGCCCTGGCCGTCCACTTCCATGCGGAAGTTGTCCAGCTGGGCTTCGCTGATGCGGCCTTCCAGGAAGGCGCGGGCGTAGACGCCCGGGGCACTATGGCCCTGGATGAACAGCAGATCGCCCGGGTGCTGGTCGCTGGGCGCGCGCCAGAAGTGGTTGAATCCCACGTCGTACAGCGTGGCGCTGGAGGCGAACGAGGCGATGTGGCCGCCCAGGTCGCCCGGCTTGCGGTTGGCCCGCACGACGGTGGCCATGGCGTTCCAGCGGATGATCGAGCGGATCTTCCACTCCAGCGCGGAGTCGCCGGGGTTCTTGGCCTCGTTGGCCGGTGCGATGGTGTTGACGTACTCGGTGGTGGGCGAGAACGGCAGGTAAGCGCCGGCGCGGCGGGTCTGTTCGACCATGCCTTCCAGCAGCTGATGGGCGCGCTCCGGGCCTTCGACGTCGATGACGGCCTTGATCGATTCGAGCCACTCCTGCGTCTCAAGCGGGTTCGGATCGTTGTGCAGCACTTCGTTCAACCAGTTCATTAGCGCTCCCGGGGGGACACACCCCGCGGGTGTGTCGACATCGTGAATTCGTGAACCCCCAAGTGTACCGCACGCACCTGTTGCCATTCCTCGCTACGGGTGCGTATGGAATGGGACGGTGTCGTGCGTGGGTGGGGTACCGATGCCGGCTGGTACGACGATCCGGTGCAGCGGGCGCTGCCGGTATACGACCAAAGGATAAGGGCCACCGGCCGGAATGGACCGACACGCCTGCCCCGTAGGAGCGCACCCGGGCGCGACGGGCGTCACCGGCAAAGCCCGGTCGCGCCCGGGTGCGCTCCTACGCCTGGGGGATGCACCTGGCGCCCTGTAGGAGCGCACCTGGGCGCGAGGGGCGTTACCGGTGAAGCCCGTCGCGCCCGGGTGCGCTCCTACGGCGGTCGGGTGGTCAGAACGCTTGTAGCGCTTCGGTCAGTTGGCCGTTGTTGTTGACTGCGCCCATGGTGTAGCCCTGCCAGCCGGGGTAGGCGTTGGGCTCCCAGTAGAAGATGCCGAGCACGCGCGATCCGATGGCGCTGCTGCGGCTGAGCAGGTTGGTGAGCATGGCGCGGGTGGTGGCGGCCTGCTGCCAGTCCATGCCGACCTCGGCCACGATCACGTCGCTGCCGTAGCGGGAGATCATGTCGCGCATGTTGGTGTCCAGGCGGCTGTTGTAGTCCTGCCAGCTGCCGACCGGCGGGTAATGCGACATGCCGATGACGTCCCACTTGCCGCCGGCCGAGCGCAGGTTGTCGAAGAACCAGCGGAAGTTGGCGTTGTCGTAGCCGTTGGCCAGGTGCACGATGACCTTGGCGTTGGGATACACCGCCTTGGTGGCGTTGTAGCCGCTGTTGATGAACTGGCCCAGCGTGGCGAAGTTGGGCGTCTTGCCCTCGTTCCACAGCATGCCGCTGTTGATCTCGTTGCCCACCTGCACCCAGCTGACCGTGATGCCGTTGTCCTTGAGGTATTTGAGGATGCCCTGGGTGTGGCTGTAGACATCGGTATTGAGCTGGGCGACGGAGTGGCCCGCCCAGGCGGCCGGCTTGGTCTGCTTGCCGGGGTCGGCCCAGCTGTCGCTGTAGTGGAAGTCGATCATGATGCGCATGCCCTGCGCGGCGGCGCGCTTGGCCTTGTCCAGGGTGTCGCGGCCATCGTTCCAGCCGCCGGACGGGTTGACCCACACGCGCAGGCGGATGGCGTTGCCGCCCACATCCTTGAACAGCTTGATGAAGTCGGTGGTGTTGCCGGCCGCATCGCGAAACACCTGCGGCGGGCTGGCCGCGGCCTGCTGGTTGAGCCAGCTGACATCGGCGCCCTTGGCGATGCCCTGCGCGCCGGCGCCGGCGCTAAGGCCACCCAGCAGCAGCACCAGCAGCAAACGGTGGTACCCCTTGCGAAAAACGTGCATGAACCCTCTCCCTTGATCGATGGATGTCGCGCCGCATGGCGCCCTGCCTGATCCCCCTGAATTCGCCGCATGCCTGTGGCGATACGGCGCTGCCCGCAGCGGCCAGACACGCCGCGAAACGGTGGCGATTGCAGCACGGCGGCGCAATGCGGTCGCGCTCGCTATAGCTGCTGCGTGGTTGCGGCATATCTCACGGCGGCAAACGCCTTGCGCCAGCGAACTGGCGATATTTTCGCCAGCGCATTGTTGTGCGGGTGCAACAGAAAACCGGCGCGATAGTGCGCAGCGGGTCTGCGATGGGCGATCGGTCGCTGAGGTGACAGGCGTGGTCGACTGTCAGGGCAGCACAAGTAGACCTGGGCTCGATGCGATGTGGTGCGGCGACGTGCTATGGGCCTCCCGGCACCGGGGCGCGTTGCTGGAAGCGCATACCATCGTCGTACGCACGCCGCTCACCGCGCGCAGCGGCAGCGGCTGCGGCTGCGGCTGCGCTGTGACTGCGGCTGCGTGGCTGTGGCTGTGGCTGTGGCTGTGGCTGTGGCTGACAGCTGATTCTGGAACGACACCCCTGGCTCGATCACCGTCACCGGCGCTGCGCGGCAAACTGCAATTCTCGACAGCAGCAGCCCGACGGGTGAAGACCGCCCGGCTTCCTGCTGCCCTGCCCGCTCGGCGTACTCGACACGCTCGCGTCCATGGATGGGCAGCGACCGAAACGAAAAACGCCGGGCAAGCCGGCGTTTTTCTTACACGCCACTCGATGGCGGCAGTTGGCAGATCGAAGCGCCGCCGCGTCAGCCCTGCGGATCGGCGCAGTCACCGCATCAAGCGCGACTCCCAGCGCATAGCGAGCGGCCGTCAGATGGTGCGGATGGCGCGCCCGGCACTGCAGTGAACCCTTGGTCCATGCCGATTCCGGGCAACGGCCGCGCCCACCTGACGGCTTCGCAGCCGTCTTGTCGGCTGCCCAACGCCACGCATGCATGAGCGCACTCAGCCCAGCGCGCGTGCGCCCTGCTGTTGCTGCTGGGTCTGGGTTTGCTGCTGCTCCAGCGCCAGCGACTGGCGTGCGGCATTGTCGGCCACGCGCTGGCTGCTCTGCTCCAGCGGGGTGTTCATGGCGGTCATGGTTTCCACGCTGACACGCAGCTGCGCGGGGTCGTCCACACGGCCCTGCACGGCGAAGGTGCGTGCGGCATCGGGGCTCATCATCACCGCGTCGATGCGCTGGCCGCCGGCGGCGTGCATTTCCGAGGCGAGCGAGCCGGACAACTGGGCGCTTTGCTGGTCGGGCGCGCGCCCTGCACGTGCGTCCTGCGCGTGCACGCCACGCTGCGCGTCCTGGAACAGGGCGTTGCCCACATGCCCCGGTTGGTCGATACGCAGCGAGGTGTGCTCGTTGCCGTGCTCGCGCGCGTCGCGCTTGGCAGGCTCGCCCGGAGCGAGCGGGCCGCGGATGGCGTCGATGGCGTCCTGGCCGAGGCCGCGCGCGCTGCGCGTCAGGATGGTGGTGCCGGTGCGCAGCCCGTCCACATCGCTGCGGTATTCGTCGATCATGCGCGCGTTCTTTTCGGCAAGCGGACGCGCGTTGGGGTCGGTGAGCGCCGAATGCTCGCCCAGGAAGTTGCCCAGCTTGTGCGCGCCCAGCGAACCGCCGGCCGCCACCAGCGGGTAGTCGGGAATCAGGAAATTGGCCTTGCTGTTGCTGTAGCCGGCGCCGCTCAACGTGGCGATTTCATCCGGCTTGGCGTAGATGCGCACCTGCCCGAAATGCGGCGAGGCCGCGCTGACCGGGTCCGACGCCATCACGTGGTTGATCACGCTGTTGCCGCCTTCGGGAATGCGGTAACTCAGGCTGGCTGCACCGTAGGCGTTGAAGGTTTCGCCCTTGAGGTCGTAGTGGTGCGCGGAGACCTGCGCAAGCGCACCGCCCAGGGAGTGGCCGGTGACGGTGACTTCGGGTTGGTGCCCGGTTCGCTTGCCGACGTCCTTGGCAATGTCCATCGCGTTTTTGGTCAGCGCGAGCGCGTCGGCTGCCTGCGGATTGGTCCGCGAGGTGACCATGGTCGCATCGGTGAGAATGTCCTTGACCGCGCCCTCGGTGCCGCGATGGGCGACCACGATGTCGCCGCTGCCTTCACGCCGGTAGATCGTGCCTTGATAGCCGGTGGCCTTGTTGTTGACGTGGTCGAGAACCGCATAACGCTGCCCCTCGACCACGACGATTTCTTCCTGACCTGGCGCGCGCCGGCCGACGGCGCGATCCTTGTAGACATCTTCCGACAAGCCCGCATAGTGCGGCGATGGGATGCTCATGGCGCAACTTCCTTGGCAGCCAATGTGATGGTGAAGAGATTGTCGCGGATTTCCGGCTTGAATTTGTCCGGGCTCAGCTCACCGGTGTCCGGAAAGCTCTTGGACTCCGAGCGCGGATACCCTTCCTTCCAGTAGTACTTCGTCTGTGGCTGCTGCGCAGTCACCGTCTTGCCTTCGATAAACGACAGGAAGCGGGTCTCTTCCTCTGCACCGGTGGCCTTCAGCAGCACGCTGGCACCGCTGAATTCCCAGTGGCAGACGCCGCGGCCGTAATAGTCCTCGTCCTGCATCAGGTCCAGATAGACGGTGCCGCAGTACTCGGTGTCGGAAATCTTCTTGAGTGCGAAGTCTTCCTGGCTGGTGATGCGCCCGGCGGTGCCGGTTTCGGGCTGGATCTTGCCGCATTCGGCTTCGTTGCTGACGTCGTACTGCGCCGCGCCCTGCACCAGGCCGAAGGCGCCGGGCGCCTTGTCCAGCGTCAGCGTGACCTCGTAGGCCTTGCGCGGGTTGGGATTCAACTTGGCAAGGCCGCGGCCACCGGCCTCGACGTCGGCTTCTGCGGCGGCCTCGGTTGCGGGGGATTGGGTCTGGGTCATGCTGGTCTCCGGGGCGTTACAGGCCGTAAGCAAAAGGGCCAGCAGGCTCGGGGTCAGAATCTGGCGCAAGGCCGGCCTCCATGGCGATAGGGGGAGTCAATCTAGTTTGCTTGACCCGCTGGGGTCAATTTACGGCAGCTGAGGATGAGGCGGCCGTGAGCCGGTTGCCGGCGGCCGCAAAACTGCCATGATCGGGGCCATCCGCCACCACGGAAGCGCGCCATCGCCACGGGTTCCACATCGCCAGCCGACAGCGTGGCCGTCACCCCGCGGGTGCACTGGCGGCACAGCCTGCGCATGCGCGTGTTGCTGGCCGCCACCGCGGTGCTGGTGGTGTTGCTGGCGTTGCTGGGCACGGTGTTCTACCTGGGCGCACGCGCCGAGCTGGTGGAGGCGGCGCGCACCGAGGTGGATGGCCTGACCGAGCAGACCGCACGCAGCCTGGCGGCGATGCTGGACTCGGTGCAGGTGAGCGGCCGCACGCTGGCGGCCAGCAGCAGCGCGGTGGGGCTGCAGCCGTTCAACCTGCGCGCGCTGCTGCTGGCCACGCTCAGCGGCGACCCGGATATCGGTGCGGCGCGATTGATCATCGAGCCGCGCACGCAGAAGGCGCGCGACACCGGGTTTGTCTGGTACGTGCATCGCGACGGCACGCGCGTGCTGGAGAAATCGGTGCAGGACCTGGGCTACGACTACCGCGCGATGCCGTGGTATCTGCGCACCCAGCGCGAAGGACGCGCGTGGTGGTCCGAGCCGTATATCAATACCAATGGCGGCAACGCGCTGTACACCAGCTACAACCTGCCGTTGCGCCGCCCGGGCGATGCGGTGGATGCCGCACCGGTGGGGATGGTCAGCGTGGACCTGCCGCTGCAGCACCTGCGCGAGATCATCGACCAGCTGCCGCGCGACATCGGCATCCAGCCGATGCTGCTGTCGCCCGAGGGCATGCTGGTGTTCAGCCCCGACCCAGCGCTCAACCTGCGTTACACGCTGGAGCGCTACGTGGCGCATTCGCGACCGGATCTGGCACCGTTGCAGCGCGCGGTGGCGGCGGGCCAGCCGATCTCGTTCGCGCACACCGCGCCGGATGGCGAGCGCTTTTTGACCCATAGCGCGGCGGTGGGGCGCAGCGGCTGGACCTTCGTGCTGTCCGCCTCGGAGGGCTATGTGCTGGCGGGCCTGAACTGGCTGGCCGCGTGGGTGGCGCTGGCGGCGTTGCTGGGCGCGGTGGTGTGGTGGTGGCTGATGGGGCGGATCACCCGCAAGCTGACGCGCCCGATCGAGGAATTGACCGATACCGCCGAGCACTTTCGCCGTGGCGAGTTCGCATACCCGCTGCAGCACATCGAACGCCGTGACGAGGTGGGCGTAATGGCGCGTGCGTTCGACAGCGCGCGCGATGCGATCCGCGACCACATCGCGCAGATCGGTGAGATGACCGCCGCGCGCGAGCGCATGCACAGCGAGCTGCAGATTGCGCGCGAGATCCAGCAGGCGATGCTGCCCTCCGGGCGCACCTTCGACCGCGCCAGTTCGCATCTGGAAACCTGCGCCTGGCTGGAACCGGCCAAGGCGGTGGGCGGCGACTTCTACCACTTCGTCGAGACCGAGCCGGGGCTGCTGTGGTTTGTGGTGGGCGATGTGTCCGACAAGGGCGTGCCGGCCGCCCTGTTCATGGCGCGCGCGGTGAGCGTGCTGGAAATCGCCGCGCGCCGGCATACGCGCCCGGACAGCATCCTGATCGCCGCCTCCACGCGGCTGGCCGAAAACAACGACACCTGCATGTTCGCCACGGTGCTGTGCGGGGTGATCAACGTGGTGAGCGGCGACTACTGGCTGGCCAGTGCCGGCCACGAGCCGCCGGTGCTGATCGACATCGACGGCAGCGCGCGGCCGTTGCCGCTGGACACCGGCGCGCCGCTGGGGATCGAGCCGCAGGTGGCCTACCCGGTGCTGCAGGGCCGCATGAGCGCCGGGCAGACGCTGCTGGGCTATACCGACGGGGTGACCGAGGCGATGGACGAGCAAGGGGCCAGCTATGGGCTGGAGCGCCTGCTCGGCGCCTTGCGGCCACGCCGCAGCGCGGCGGCGCAGTGCAAGGCGGTGATCGCCAACATCGCCCACTTCACCGGCCAGGCCGACCCGTACGACGACATCACCCTGCTGGCGATCCGGCTGCGCCAGGAGCATGCTGGGCGGGTCGCAGACGCTGGCCGGGACGCACCCGGAAAGGCAACGACCTGATGAAGCTCGACCTGGCCATCGCGCCCTCGCTGGCCCAGCTGGCCGGCGCCAACGACGCGCTGGAACACTCGCTCACGCTGGAAGGCCTGCACGCCGAGCGCATCGGCCAGGTACGGCTGATCGTGGAAGAGCTCGGCTGCAATGCGCTCACCCACGGCCAGTGCGCCGAGCAGCCGCTGCGCCTGCAACTGCAGCTGGACCCGCAGGCGCTGGTGCTGGAGATGCACGACCCCGGCAGCGCCTTCGACCCCAGCACCGCCGCGATGCCGGACCTGAGTGCCGAGCTCGACGAGCGCGCGATCGGTGGGCTGGGGCTGTTCCTGGTGCATCAGTTCGCCGATCACATCGACTACCGCCGCGATGGTGCATACAACGTGGTGCGCGTCACCCTGCTCCACCCGTACGCCCCCGTCCCCGAGGCACTGTCATGACCACGCTCGCCATTCAGATCGACCCGCCGCAGGACACCCGTCAACGCGTCATCCTGACCGGGCGCCTGGACACCCACACCTACCAGGATCTGGACGCGGCGCTGTCACCGCTGCTGGGCACCCTGATCACCACGCTGGTGCTGGACCTGACCGCGCTGGAATACATCTCCAGCGCCGGCATCCGCTGCATCTTCAAGGCGCGCAAGGCACTGGCCACGCGCCAGGGCAAGGTGCTGGTGACCAACCCGCAGCCGCAGATCCGCAAGGTCTTCGACATGGTCAAGGCAGTGCCGCTGAGCGATGTCTTCGCCTCCACCGAAGAGCTGGACGCCTACCTGGCGGCGATGCAGCGCAAGGTCATCGAACAGCATGCGCAAGGCGATACGCCGATCGTGCCGCATTTCGCCGAGGCCTGAGCGCGGCCAGCGCCGCACCGCGAACCGGCGCCGGCTGGATGTAGACGGCGCGCTCGGCGAAGGACACGCGTGGTACATGCCGATCCCCGGCATCGGACGCGCGCCTGCCTGGCGATGCGCGCAGTGGTTGTGCCGATCGCTTTGCGGCGCCACCTCGCCTGTGCGCACATCGGTGGCGTGTCTGCGTACGGCGCGTGTGCAGCAGTGGTTAGGCTATGACGCCCCGATCCCCGCGTTGCGATGCCCAAGCTGATCATCTTCGATTTCGACGGCACCCTGGCCGACTCGTTCGGTTTCTTTCTGAGCACGCAGCGCGTACTGGCCGAGCGGCACGGCTTCCGCGCCGCGCAAGCGCATGAAGTGGACGCCGCACGCCGCCTGAGCACCCGCCAGCTGCTCAAGCAGTCGGGCCTGAGCAGCTGGCGTATCCCGCTGGTGGCCGCCGACTTCATCCGCCTGATGCGCGCCGCCCCACCGATGGCCTTGTTCGACGGCATCGCCGAGGTGCTGCAGGCCCTGCACGCCCGCGGCACCTGCCTGGCCCTGGTGTCGTCCAACTCGGTGGAGAATGTGCAGCGCGCGCTGGGCGAGGAGCTGAGCGCGAAGTTCGCAGTGATCGACGGCGGTGCGCATCTGCTGGGCAAACAGCGCGCCTTGCGGCGCGTGTTGCGCAGCACCGGGCATACCGCAGCGCAGGCGGTGTACGTGGGCGATCAGGTCGCCGACTGGGAGGCGGCGCAAGCGGTGGGTCTGCCCTTTGCCGCCGTGGCCTGGGGCTATGCGTATCCGGAGGCGTTTGCGGGATTGGCGGGGGCGCGGTTGATCGAAGGCGTGGATGACTTGCTTGCGTTGGGCGGGGAGTAGGCGGCGGGGATTGGGATTCGCAAGAGCGAGAAGCTTTCCGGTGCTGCGTGCGCACGTACCCTCATCCGCCCTTCGGGCACCTTCTCCCGATGGAAGACGGGATGTGCGATCTCGGTGCGCGGGATGATGCGCCCGGACAGCGCCGACTGCTAGACCCCACCCACCCTCGGCAAGGGCGCCGGCACGTTCAACATGCCGCCCGCTGCCACGTACGCTGCCAAGGCCTGGCCCTGGCTCAGCAGATGCCCGTGCATCGTGCGCTCTGCGCCTTCGGCGTCGCCGCGGCGCACGCAGGCCATCAGCTCGCGGTGCTCGGCCAGCGACTGCGCCATGCGCCCGGGCGTCAACAGCTGCCGGCCGCGGTGCATCTTGAGGATGCGGTGCAGATCGTGGGTGACGCGGATCAACCACGGATTGCCGGCGTACTGCTGCACGGTCTCGTGGATCAGGTAATTGTTGCGGTAGTACTCGGCCAGGTCGCCAGCGGTGGCGGCGGCTTCCATCGCCGCGTGCAGCTCTTCCAGGCGTTGCACGCCGGCTGCGTCGATGCGCTTGACCGCATCGTGGGCGCAGCGGCCTTCCAGCATCGCCATCACCGGGAACAACTGGTTGAGGTCTTCCAGGGTCAGCCGCGTGACCCGGCTGCCGCGCCCGGCGTCCAGCTGCACCAGGCCTTCGGCGGCGAGCAGCTTGAGGCTCTCGCGCAGCGGGGTGCGGCTGATGCCGAGTTCCTCGGCCAGCGCCGGCTCGTCGATCCATTCGCCCGGCGGCAGCGCGTAGTCGTAGATCTTCTGGCGCAGGCGCTCGGCCACTTCCTCGTACAGCGGTACGCGCTTCTTGGCGTTGCGCGAATCAGGGGCGAGGGTCATGGCAGGCGGGTCGTCGATGCTGGCGTGGGGGCGCCCATTCTACCGGGGCGCCCCAATGCCCTGCCGGACGCGGGCCGGATCACAGCCAGCCCGGCACCACGAACAGCAGCCAGGCCACCAGCGGCCCCAGCAACACCACCAGCCCGCTGTAGACCAGGAAGCGGCGGAACAGCGCGTCGCGTTCTTCCTTGGCGGCAGAAGCCACCACCAACGCACCATTGGTGGAGAACGGGCTGACATCGACGATGGTGGACGACACCGCCAGCGCGCAGATCACCCCGGCCGCACCGAGCTGGCCCTGCATCAGGAACGGCACCGCCAGCGGGATGGTGGCGCCCAGCACCGCCGCCGACGAGGCGAATGCGGAAACGATGCCGCCGACGTAGCAGACCAGCAGCGCCCCCAGCAACGGCATGCCGATATGCGACACGCCGGTGCCGATGTAGTCCACCGCACCGGCCTTTTCCAGCACCGCCACATAGGTGACCACGCCGCTGATCAACAGCACCGTGGACCAGCTGATGCCGTCCACCGCGCCCTTCTGCGCGCTGGGCGAGATCAGCGCCAATGCCACCGCCACGGTGATCGAGACCAGGCCGACGTTGAGGTTGTAGACCAGCGCGGCGATGCCCAGGCCGAGCAGGCCGACCAGCGTGATCACCCGATCGCGCGTGATGGCGACCGCCTCCAGCGCGAGCGGATTGGTCGACAGGGTGCCGCCACCGGCGGCCACCAGCGAACCATGCCCTTCGATCGCGAACGGGCGCTTGGAAGCCTGGTCGTCGGCCACCGCCACATACTGCGCATCGGCCAGCGAGACCTCCTGCCGGCGCATCAGCTTGAGCCCGCCGAAGGCGCAGAAGCAGATGATCGCCATCATCAGATTAAAGCCAAGACTGGTGAGGAACACCGCCATCTCGGTGACGTCCAGCCCGGCCTTTTCCACCACCTTGTTGGTGATGCCGCCATACACGCTGATCGGCGAAAACCCGCCGCCCTGCGCGCCATGGATCACCAGCAGGCCCATCATCAAGGGATTGATGCGGTACTGCTTGGCAAAGCGCAGCGCCACCGGGCCGATGATGGCCACCGCCGCCGGCCCGAGCGCACCGAAGGCGGTGAGCAGGCCGGTGATGACGAACATCACCCAGGGAATGGCGACGATGCGCCCGCGCACCGCGCGCACCGCCCAGTGCACCAGCAGATCGATGGTGCCGTTCTTCTGCGCGATGGCGAACAGATAGGTGATGCCGACCAGGGTCAGGAACAGGTCGCCCGGAAAGCCGGCCAGCACCTCCTTGCCGTCCAGCCCCACCCACACGCCGCCGATGATGAAGGCCAGCGCGAAGGCCACCGCGCCCATGTTGATGGGCAATGCGGTGGCGACGATGAACATGATCACCAAGCCAAGAATCGTTGCAATTTGCGGGGTCATGCGCCCTCCCAGACACCTGATACGCGTACAGCACGGATGGCCACCCGCCACCCAAGGGTTACGCCGTGTGCACCACCTCGACCGTCATGCCGCGCGCTCGCATGCGGCGTTGACCCACTCGACCACCCCGTGGGTACTCTGAAATTCGTCGACCGATCGCGCTTCGCAGCCCGGCACGCGCTCGCGCGCCATGCGCGTCAATGCGCTACCGGGCCCCAGTTCGAGAAACACGCGCGCGCCGCGTTCGGCGGCCTGCACCAGCACCTCGGACCAGCGCACGGTCTGCGCGATCTGTGCGGCCAGCGTGTCCACCACCAGGGCCTGCGTGGTGACGGCACGCGCATCGATGCCGGCCAGCACACGCAGCCTGGGCGCCTGCACAGCCGCGTTGTTCAATTCGATGGCGAAGGCGTCGGCAGCCGCCCGCAACCACGGCGTATGCGCCGGCACGCTCACCGGCAACGGCGTGACGCGTGCCCCCTGCGCCTGCGCTGCATCGCCCAGTGCCTGCAGCGCCGCCTGCGGGCCACCGAGCACGGCGTGGTCGTCGCCATTGACGATGGCGATGGCCGCGCGATGCGTCCGGCACAGCACCTCCAGCGTGCGCAGCGGCAGGCCGAGTACCACCATCAAGCCGGCATGTTCCGGGCTGGCCGCATCCATCAGGCGCGCGCGGGTGGCAGCCAGTTGCAAGCAGGTGGCGATCTCCATGCCGCCGGCCACCGCATGCGCGGCCAGCTCGCCGACGCTGTAGCCCAGCACCAACACCGGCGTGGGCAGCTGCGCACGCAGCACCTGCCAGTGCGCCAGCGTGCCGGCGCAGACCAGCGGCTGTGCAATGGCATTGGTGTAGCGGGAGTTGTCAGCGGCCAGCGTTTGCGCCGAGGCGCCAAGCACCTTGCTCGCAGCAGCGATTACCTCGGCCGCGGCAGGCGCATCGGCAACCCGCGCGAACATCGCGGCGTGCTGCCCACCCTGGCCGGGACAGAGCACGGCCAGGCTCATTGGATGGCCTGCTTGCAGAAAATGCTGTGCCTTGTGCGAGCGTCGCCCTCATTGGCGCTGCGGGCATTTTGTTCCGTGACTAGGACAAGCACGCCGTTCACTGAGACAGTGCGAAGGGCCGCGCCGCCACACGCCGAGATGGACGTTGCCTTCGCAGGTGCCAGTGGTTGACACAGGCTCATGCCGTCTCCTGACAGTGCAGGAACCAGGCACAGGCCAGCAGATCGGCGCTGCCGCCCGGGCTCAGGCGACGCGCGACGAATTGCCTGCCGATGGCGTGCAGGCCCGCGCGCCACTGCAGGTGCGCGATGCCGCCATCGGCCAGAAACGCATGCGCCTGCGCCTTTGCGTAAGCCAGTCCGTCTTGCCCGCCGCGATGCAGCAGGTTGAGATCATCGACCTCGGCAACCAGGCGCATCAAGGTCTGCGCCAGTACGGCCTCGCGCGTGGCGCCGCTACGCAGTGCGCTACGCAGAGACGGCAGTGCGATCTCGCGCAGCAATGGATACCCGGCTGCGGCCTGTTCGCGCACGCCACTGATCCGGAACGCCGCACGCGCACGCTGGCCATTGCTGTGTGGATCCAGCGGCGCGGCCCGCAGCGCATCGCGCCAGACCTGCACCGCGGTGCAGACTGCTTCGCCGGTAGGGACATGCCCATGCACGGCACGCAAGCGCGCCGCCTGCGCAGTGAGCAGGCCCAGGCTGAAGATCGCACCGCGATGAGTGTTGATGCCGCCGGTGGCGCGCAGCATCGCCGCTTCGGCCGCGATGCCGAGCTGGCGCAATTGCTCGAACGGCGCGTTGTCGATACCGGCCTGTGCAACCGCGACGAAGTAGCCGCGCAGGGCGAACAGGCTGCGCAGGAATGTCGACGCGTCCATATCGGCATGGCTGCCGCTGTCGAACGGCGTGACCAAGCCGGGCTTGGGCGCACAGCCGAGTTCCGCATGCAGGGCGGCGACCGCCAGCCGCCCCAGCCGATGCGCCAGTGCGCTAGCGGTGCCGGCGTCGGGATGCAATGCGTGTTGTCGGGCTGCACTGTCTTGCAGCTCGCCATGCGTGCATGCAGCGCGCGATGACGCATGCACGCGGTTCGAACCAGCGCCTGCGCGCGCAAGGCGCAGTAGCGGCTGCGGCGGTACGTCGTGCGCCGCTGCCGGTGTCGGTGCGAGCGTCGATTCGTGATCGGCACGAATCAGGTGCGTCGATTGGCTGACCGCATCAACCAGGGATGGTGCGATGCCCGTTTGCTTGGCTCCTGTCACTGGCCGCTGCCGCTCCACCGCGTTGCCAGGCGTCACGGAACGCCTGGCATCGGCAGTGCGTTCGACCAGCGTGCTCATGCCGCGCTCCATACCGGAAACAGCCCGCTGCGCGGCAGCAAGCGGCAGCCGTTGGGGGACTTCACCAAGACCTGTTGCGCGCTGCCGGCGTATTCGCGCCAGTTCACCGCGGTGTCGTCGGGCAGCAGCAGTTCGCCGTCTGCGCGCAGCCCGTGGCGCTGTTCCCAGCGCTGCAGCACTGTCACCACGGCCTGCGCCTGCTCGGGTGTGGCGATGGACCACAGCAGGTCCAGATCCGATTGCGCATGCACATACGCAAGCCCGGTCAGGGCCTGCCATGCGAAGCTGCCGAAGACGCGCGGCTGCAGGGCGTTGGCATTGCACTGGGTCAGCAAGGCCTGCAGTGCAGGCTGCATCGCGGCGGGTGCGGCTGCGATCACCGCGTCCAGCGCCAATGGCGCGGTGCTGCGCGCGACCTCGTCCAGGCCGGCGCTCAATGCCAGGCGTTGCTTGCCTTCGTCTGGCGGCAGTGGCACGCCCAGCCGCAGGCTGCCGGGTGTCTCGCTGCCATCGCCACGCGCCACCACCGCCGGCAGACCCGCGGCAAACCACTGCTGCAGCCGTGGCTGTGCACCCGGCGTCAGCGCTTGCCAGCGCGCGCCGGGATGCAGCCACACCAGTGCGTGGCGGCCGGGCATGCTCAGGCCTCGCCCGCGGCCACGGCCGCAGCGACATCGCGCGCCAAGGTGCGCCCGCCACGCTGCGCGCCAAGTGCCCGGCGTTGATCGCCATCGCTGGGCGCGGCCAGGGCATCGAGCAGCGCCTGCGCCAGATCGCCATCCCAGAGCGACTCCACCGCGCCCATGCGCACGTAGTTCTCCACGCCAGGCGCAAACACCGGCGAGCTCTTGCTCAGCGCCTGCAAGGTGTCCACGCTCTGCTTGGTGACGCGCGCCATCGCGCGCAGATCCATCACGCGGATCTGCGCATCCGGCAATGCGTGGATGTGATCGGCCATCAGACCGAACGACAGAAAGCCGCCGCTGACCGATTCGCCATACACCAGCGTGACCAGCCGCGCGCCGCGCTTGCGGGCCAGATCCAGCGAGCGTGCCAGATGCGCGAAATAGCCGTTGATCCCGAGCAGTTCGTCGCGGCGCGCGAGCCGCTGCCCGGCGGTGTCGGCCAACATCACGATCGGCCGCTGGGGATGCGCGCGCGTGCTGGCCAACACGGTGGCGGCCAATGCCAGTGCGTGGTCTACGCCGACTTCCAGTTTGTTAGCGGTGCCGATCACGGTGACCTCGCCTGCAGCGGTCATCGCGCTGCCGGTCAGCACATCGTCATTGCGGGCGATGGTGTGACCGAGCGGGAATAGTTGATCCAGCAGTTGGCTCAGTTCCATGGAGTGCTCCGGTCGGCGGTGGCAGCGAGGAACGCTTCCGTCTCCAGCAACGGCAAACGCTGCGCATCGACGATGCCCTGGCGCTGCCAGATCTCCAGACCGTCGCGGCAATCGCCGTAGGCGGCGATGCGCGTGGCCAACTGTTGCTGTGCAAGTTCCAGCGCCTGCAATGCGGCCTCGCCTTCCGGCTCTGCCAGCTTGTCCAGCGCCTGCACGGCGGCCTCGGCGAATGCGGCGATGCGGTCGGCCACCAGCGTCTGCGCCTCGCCCAGCAGATAGCGGTGCTTGCCGCCGGTGACGCGCCACACCAGGGCGCGATCGCGCGCGTCGAACTCCTCCACACCGCGCACGGTTTCGATCACGTCCGGGCCGGACAGCGACAGGCGGCCTTCTTCGGACATGATCACCGCACTGCAGCAGCGCGCCACGATGCCCATGCCGCCGAAGGCGCCGTTACCGCTGCCGATCAAGGCCAGCACCGGCACGCCGGCGGCGCGCGTGTTCAAGGTGGCGCGCATGATTTCGGAGATGGCGATCAGGCCGGCGTTGGCTTCGTGCAGGCGCACGCCGCCGGTGTCGAGCAGCAACAGCACCGCCGCCGGCTGCGTGGCGGCGGCGCGTTCGAGCAGGCCGGTAAGCTTGGCACCGTGCACCTCGCCGACGCCGCCGCCCATGAAGGCACCTTGTTGCGCGGCGATCAGCACGTTACGCCCACGCAGCGTGCCTTCACCGACGACGATGCCGTCATCGAAGGCGCCGGGCGTGTCCAGCTGGGCCAGATGCGGGCTGATCAGACGACGGCGCGGACCGACGAATTCGCGGAAGCTGCCAGCATCCAGCACGCCCTCGATGCGCTCGCGCGCATCGGCCTCGTAATAGCTGCGCTCGGCCATGGGAATGGCGGTGCTCATACATATCTCCCAACGACAGGCGTAGGAGCGCACCTGGGCGCGACTGCAGCGTTACCGGGAACGCCCGTCGCGCCCTGGTGCGCTCCTACGGGATTGCTGCGGTCGGCACTATCGACAGTGGTGCTCCTAACGACGCGCGTAGGAGCGCACCTGGGCGCGACTGCAGCGTTACCGGGAATGCCCGTCGCGCCCTGGTGCGCTCCTACGGGATTGCTGCGGTCGGCACTATCGACAGTGGTGCTCCCAACGACGCGCGTAGGAGCGCACCTGGGCGCGACTGCAGCGTTACCGGGAACGCCCGTCGCGCCCTGGTGCGCTCCTACGGGATTGCTGCGGTCGGCACTAACGACAGTGGTGCTCCCCACGACGCGCGTAGGAGCGTACCTGGGCGCGACTGAAGCGTTACCGGGAACACCCGTCGCGCCCTGGTGCGCTCCTACGGGGTGAGAGGGGTGGCTCATGCGGCGGCTCCCTGCAGGACGTCCAGCGCCTGCTCCAGGCGCAGGCTCACCACCGCTGGCGTGGCGCCGACATCGTTGATGCTGATGCGCACATCGCGCAGCGGATGGCGCGCGGCGAAATCGTCCAGCACCGCCTGCCAGATGGTGCCGAACCCGCGCGCGGCGGTGAGGATCTCGATCTCCATCGCGCCGTCCAGCGGCACGCGCTCGACCAGCACTTCCAGGTTGCCGGAGGCGACCACGCCGACCAGCGCATGGTCCAGCCCGGCGCGTGCGCCATGCTGACCATCGAAGCGATACCGCAGGGTTTCCATGCTGTGCCCCTACCAGTTGCGAAAACGTTTCGGCGGGTCGTACAACCCACCGGACCAGCGCACCAGGTCCTTGACCGTGCGCGCGGCGAGCAGGTCGCGCGTGGCATCGCGTGGACGAATCCCTAAGTCTTCCGGCCGCTTGATGACGCCGCGATCGCGTAGGTTTTCCACCGCGCGCTTGTCGCGGCCCAGGCCGACAGCGGTGTAACCGGACACGCCACGGATGGCCTGCTCGCGCTCTTCGGCGCTGCGGCACAGCAACAGGTTGGCGATGCCTTCTTCGGTCAGCACGTGGCTGACGTCGTCGCCGTAGATCATCACCGGCGGCAGCGGCATGTTGGCGCGCTCGGCCAGCTCCCAGGCATCGAGCCTGTCGACGAAGGCCGGCGCCATGTGTTCGCGGAAGGTTTCCACCATCTGCACCACCAGCTTGCGTCCGCGCGGCATCTCGCCGGGGCGCGCCGCCTCGCGCCCGGCCTTGAGCCAGGCGTCGCTGGCGTGCCGGCGGCCGCGCGCGTCCGAGCCCATGTTGGGCGCGCCGCCGAAACCGGCGATGCGGTCGCGCGTGGCGGTGGAGCTGTTGCCCTGCAGATCGATCTGCAGGGTGGAGCCGATGAACATGTCGCAGGCATACAAGCCGGCGGTCTGCGACAACGCACGATTGGAGCGCATGCTGCCGTCGGCACCGGTAAAGAAGATGTCCGGGCGTGCGGCGATGTAGGCCTCCATGCCCAGTTCCGAACCGAACGAATGCACCGAGTGCACGAAGCCCGATTCGATCGCCGGGATCAGCGCCGGATGCGGATTGAGCGCCCAGTGCCGGCAGATCTTGCCCTTCAGCCCCAGCGATTCGGCATAGGTGGGCAGCAACAATTCGATCGCGGCGGTGTCGAAGCCGATGCCGTGGTTGAGCCGGTCCACGCCGTATTCGGCGTAGATGCCCTTGATCGCCATCATCGCCATCAGCACCTGGATCTCGGAGATCTGCGCCGGGTCGCGGGTGAACAGCGGTTCGATGTAGTTGGGCCTGGGCGCCTGGGTGACGAAGTCCACCCAGTCGGCCGGGATGTCCACGCGCGGCAGCGTGTCGACGATCTCGTTGACCTGCGCAATCACGATGCCGCCCTTGAACGCGGTGGCCTCCACGATCACCGGGGTGTCTTCGGTGTTCGGGCCGGTGTAGAGATTGCCGTGGCGGTCGGCGGCCTGCGCGGTGACCAGCGCGATGCGAGGGGTCAGGTCGATGAAGTAACGGCCGAACAATTCCAGGTAGGTGTGGATGGCGCCGATCTCGATGCGGCCCTCGCCGACCAGCCCGGCCAGGCGCGCGGCCTGCGGGCCGGAGAACGAGAAGTCCAGCCGCTTGGCGATGCCGCGCTCGAACACGTCCAGATGCGCGGGCAGCGACAACACCGATTGCACCATGTGCAGGTCGTGCACGCGCGCCGGGTCCACCTCGGTGAGGCAGCGCGCCAGGAAGTCGGCCTGCTTCTGGTTGTTGCCTTCCAGGCAGACGCGGTCGCCGGGTTCGATCACCGCCTCCAGCAGCGCCACCACATCGTCGGCGGCCACCACGCGCCCCTGCGGCGCCAGGGCTGCGGCGCGCTGCAGGCGCTGGCGCCGGCTTTCGGCCTGGGTGTCCCACTGTCGACTCATGCGTCTGCCTCACCGGGCCAAGCCCGTAATGTCGAAGTAATTACATCGTAATTATGGAGGCTGGCTGTGTCTAGCCGCGTTGCAGCATGGGCGGCAGGGATGTCCAGGCCGGTCAGCCGGGCGACAGGCAGGCGCTTGCGGACCAGCACACTTCGATATATCTTTTCGCCATACTTCGATATATCGAATGACGATGCGCTCCCACCACGACGACCTGCCGAGCGAGCTCGATCCATCCGCAGCGCCCAGTGCGACGCGCCGTGGTGGCGCCGGGCGCGCACGGCCGCTGGAACATGGCGACCTGCGCTTGCTGCTGCTGGCGCTGATTGAGCAACAGCCGCGCCATGGCTACGAATTGATGCGGCAGATCACTGCGCTGTTCAAAGGCCTGTACACGCCCAGCGCGGGCGCCATCTATCCGGCACTGGCGCAGCTCGAAGCCGATGGCTGGGTGCAGACCGCGCTGGACGAAGGGCGCAAGCGCTATCAGGTCACCGCCTCCGGTCGCACGTATGCGGCGCAGCACCGTGACGCGCTGGATGCGGCGCTGGCCCGTACCCACCGCCGCGCGCGCGAGCTGATCAAGGCACAGACTCCGGCGCCGATTCGCGAGGCCATCCACCGCATCAAGCACGGCCTGTTTGCGCGGCACGGGCAATGGACGGATGCAGAAACCACACGCATTGCCGCGCTACTCAACGCCGCCGCTGACGGCATGGAGCGCGACGACGGCTGAGTACGTCTATCGCCGTGATCCGAAGCCAACCGATGCCAGCTTGATTGCGCCTTGCGGCAGTGCCGTGCCATCGCGGTGTTTGCGTTGCGCGGCCTCAGTGGCATGCATGTGGCATGCATGCATTGCTGTCCCTGCGCTGTTCTGCGATTTGATCAGCGTGTCGCTGCACGACATCGACCTTGCTTGGTTGGCAGATGCACGCGGCTTCACCCGCACCCATCCCCCCTGCGGGGCACCTTCTCCCGATGGGAGAAGGGCGAGCAACAACCGCTGTTCTTTGCCAGCTCGCTGGCCAGATCGTCGCATCACCGTTTGCAGTCACTCCCCCGCCGCGCATCTGCGCGCCACATCCAGGAATCGCACTACATGGCCATCCACACCCACACCCAACTCCGCCGCGATCCGCGCCTGCGCTCCGTGCAGGTGGTGCGCTGCGAATCGCTGACGCCGCAGATGCGCCGCATCGTGTTTGGCGGCAGCGAGCTTGCCGGCTTTCAGAGCGAGGCACCGGACGATCACGTCAAGTTGTTCTTCCCTAATTCCGACGGCGCCTTCGTGCTGCCGACGATGACGCCGGACGGCCCGCGCTATGCCGAAGGCGCGCTGCCCTCGCCCGGCCGCGATTACACCCCGCGCGCATTCGATCCGCAAAGCGGCGAGCTGAGCATCGACTTCGTGCTGCACGGCGACGGCGTGGCCTCCAGCTGGGCGGCGCAGGCACAGCCCGGCGATACGCTGAAGATCGGCGGCCCGCGCGGCTCGTTCCTGGTTGCCGACGACTACGACCACTACGTACTGATCGGCGATGAAACCGCGCTGCCCGCGATCGGCCGCTGGCTGGAAGCGATGCCCGCCGACATGCATGCAGAGGTCTTTATCGAAATTGCCGATGCGGCCGAGCGCCAGGAGCTGCTCAGCGCCGCCGAGGTGGACGTGTACTGGCTGGAACGCAATGGCTTCGATGCCGCCAGCAGCACGTTGCTGGAAGACAGCCTGCGCGATTACGAGCCGCACGACGGCGACACGTTCTACTGGATCGGTACCGAATCCATGCGCGCGCGTGCGATGCGCAAATTTCTCGAAGAGCACATGGGCGTGGACAAGGACTCGGTGCGCGCGAAGGGCTACTGGAAGGCGAACCCTGCTGCAGAGTGAGGCGTTGGCGTGCGCCTTGTGGCGGGGCGGAGGGTGGAGCTGTCGCGGCCTGGGCCGCTCCTACAAAAGCCGGGGGGGTGTGGGTGCAGGTGCGCTTGTTTGGGCCTGCGCCACGCGCGCCGTGGCTGCGGTCAAGCGCTCAAGCAAAAGCCCGCCGATTGGCGGGCTTTTGCGTTCCGCACATCGGTACGATCGCTCGCACCGATGCATCGACTGCGCTGCGCCTTACTTGGCCGCAGCAGCGTCACCGGCCTTGGCCTGCAGGGCTTCGGTGGTGATGCGGATCTTCACTTCGTCGCTGACGTTCGGGGCGTACTGGCCCACGCCGAAGTCGGTGCGCTTGATGGTGGTGGTGGCGTCGAAGCCGGCTGCCGGCACCTTCTTCATCGGGTGCTCGCCGGCACCGTTGAGGGTGACGTCCAGCACGACCGGCTTGGTCTGATCCTTGATGGTCAGATCGCCGGTGACGGTCAGCTTGTTGGGGCCGGCCGCTTCGACCTTGGTGCTCTTGAAGGTGGCGGTCGGGAACTTGGCCGCGTCGAAGAAGTCACCGCTCTTCAGGTGCTCGTCGAACTTGGCGGTGAAGCTGTTCAGGCCCGACAGCGGCAGGGTGACCTGCACGGTGGACTTGGTCACGTCGGCCGCGTCGTACACCAGGGTGCCGTCGACATTGCCGAAATGCGCGCTCGGGTTGGAGAAGCCGAAGTGGCTCCACTGCGCGATCACATCGGTGTGGCTCGGATCCAGCGTGTAGGTGCCGGAGGCCACTTCCACGGCCGGCGCGGTCGAGGCGGCCGGCGCAGCAGCCGGGGCCGGGGTGGTGGCAGCGGCATCGGCCGGTGCGGTGGCGGCCGGGGTTTCAGCGGCCGGCGCGGCGGCGTTGTCGGCCGGCTTGGAGCAGGCGGCGATGGCCAGGGTCAGGGCGAGCGGCAGCAACAGTTTGTGGGTGGTCTTCATTGAAACTCCTTGAGATGAGGGACCGCATTGGATCAACGCGGATGGAACAGACGCAGACGGACGAGGACTGCAGGAAAATCGAAACGGGCGCCCGGGGCGGATTGCACAAGGCGCGGTCGTCAGGTGGTGCGGGTGGCGCGCCCCGAAGCCGGAGTGTACGTGGCTCCTGCCTGCCGGAGCGCCGGCTGCGCCCGCCCGACGGTGCTCGCAGCTGCGGTGCCCGCCGCTGTTACTCGATGCGTGCGGCTTCGTCGAAGCTCAGCCGCGGCAGCCGCGGGAACAGCCCGGCCGGATCGCCGTAGCCCAGATTGACCAGGAAGTTGGACTTGATCGGCGTGCCGGCGAAGAACGCCGCATCCACCTTGTCATTGTCGAAGCCGGACATCGGGCCGGCATCCAGACCCAGCGCACGTGCGGCCAGGATCAGGTAGGCGCCCTGCAGCGAGCTGTTACGGAACGCGCCGGATACGCGCATCTCGCGCGAGCCTTCGAACCAGCTCTTGGCGTCGGCATGCGGGAACAGGTAAGGCAGTTTTTCGTGAAATTGCTCATCGGAGCCGATGATCACCGTGACCGGCGCGGCCAGCGTCTTGGTGGCATTGGCCTCGGACAGTGCCGGCTTGAGCTTCTGCTTGCCCTCCGGCGTGGTCACGAACACGAAACGCGCCGGCGACCCGTTGGCGGCGGTCGGGCCCCACTTCAGCAGATCGTAGAGCTCGCGCAGCTGCGCCTCGCTCACCGGCTTGTCGAGAAAGGCGTTTTGCGTGCGGGCGGTGCGAAACAGCTGATCCAGCGCGGCAGCGTCGAGCAAGTCGGACATGGAGACTCCGGGAAGCAAGGGAATGGGCGACAGTAGGGTGCAGCACCGGCGCCAGCGTGAAGACCCGCAGTGTAGAGTGACGCGATTGCGGCAGCACACGCTCAATCTGAAACAAATCTATGTCGGATCTGAAACGATGGCGCTGACCTGGGCGGTCAGCGACGGCCGCGCCGGCAATGCACGCCAGGCCGAGGCCTTGGCGCAGGCGCTGCACTCCACGCCGGTTACGGCGCTGCATCTGCAGGCCCGCGCGCCATGGCGTTGGGCCGCACCGCGCCAATTGCCGGGCGCGCAGGCGGCGTTTGGATCCGGCTTCGCCCGGCAATTGCAGCAGCCGCCGGCGCTGGCGATCGGCTGCGGGCGCCAGGCCGCGCTGGCCACCCGGCTGCTGCGCACGCGCGGCAGCCAGGTGGTGCAACTGCTGGATCCGCGCCTGGACCCGCGCCACTGGGATCTGCTGGTCGTGCCCGAGCACGATGCGCTGCGTGGCGCCAACGTGCTCACCCTGCTCGGCAGCCTGCACCCGGTGGACGATGCCTGGCTGGCCGCCGGGCGCACCGACTTCGCCGCGCTCGGCGCGCTGCCCGGCCCGCGCGTGGCGCTGTTGATCGGTGGCCCCACCGCGCAGCTGCCCTGGACCACCGAAGCGCTTGCGGCACTGTGCACGCACCTGCGCGCGCAGGTGCTCGCCGCTGGCGGCAGCCTGCTGGTCACCACTTCACGGCGTACGCCGCACGAGGCGATCGGGATGCTGCGCAAGATGCATGCAGGGCTGCCAGGCCTGCTGTGGTGCGACGAGCGCGACGGGCCCAATCCGTACGCCGGCCTGCTGGGCTGGGCCGATGCGATCGTGGCCAGTGCCGACTCGGTCAACCTGCTCTCCGAAGCCTGCGCCACGCGGGTCCCGGTGGCAGCGGCGTTTGCCGGACAGGCGCAGGGACGAGTGGCGACGTATGTGCGGGCACTGCAGGCGCGTGGCCGTCTGTGCGATGCCGGCGATGTTTTCGCAACGCCGCCGCAACTTCACCCATTGCGCGAAACCCAGCGCATCGCCGCACTGGTGCGTGCGCGCCTGCACGTATGATGGTGCCGCCGCCGATGCCACGGGGCAGACACAAGGACGCTGCACTCCCCATGCAACTTGCACATAAACGGCGCGGTTGGTTTGCAACGGCGCTGTTGCTCGTCTCCCTGACCTGCGCACTCCCCGCCATCGCCGCGCCGGTGTGCACCCCGCACTATCCAACGCCCGCCACGCTGGCGGCGATGTTCGACATGGCCAGGTCCACCCAACAGGCGCTGGATGCAGTGGACGGTGCGCAGGTCGTGCTGCTGGCACGCGGCGGCCAGGATCTGAGCCGCTATGGGCTGAAACACAGCCATCTGGCCTTCGCGCTACGCGAGGACGATGGCACCTGGCGGGTGAAACACCTGCTCAATCACTGCAAGTCGGACAACTCCGCGCTGTATCACGAGGGCCTGAGCAACTTCATCGGCGAAACTGCCCTCGCTGCCGATCTGCGCGTCGGCGTGCCGGCACCGGTGCTGCAGCAGCAACTGCGCACGTTGCTGCAGGATCCGGCCACGCTGGCACATGCGCTGCACGAGGCGCGCTACAGCATGATCGCCTACCCGTTCTCCACCGATTATCAGAATTCCAACCAGTGGGTGCTCGAAGTGCTGGCGGCGGCGTTGGCGGCGACCAGCGCAGCAGAGGCGACAGCTGCACCGGTGAGCGATCGACGCAGCGCGCAAGCCTGGCTCAAACGCAATGGCTACCAACCTACGCGCCTGCATCTGGATCTGAGCAAGCGCATCGGCGCACGTTTCTTCGTCGCCAATGCCGCAGTGACCGACCATCCCGCCGGCGAGCGCATCTCCGGCAACTATTCGGTGATCACGGTCGAGTCGGTGTTCGATTTCCTGCAGCAGCAACACATGCTGCAGCAGGACCAAGCCATTCCACACAGCGTTGCCACGCACGGAGCATCTCCATGAACATCCCTCTTCGATCTGCCGGCCTCGGGCTGCTGCTGGCCATCTCGTTTGGCCAGCCGATGCAGGCCCATGCGGGCCTGACCACGATCACCCGTGGCGATGCCTCGGCGATGTCGGCGATCCTGGTGATCTCCGCGCCGTATTTCGTGTCGTTGGCGCTGGGCCATAGTGCGATCGCAGGCTCGGAAGCCTTGAGCGACGCATCGCACAAGGCCTCGGCCGGGCCATTGCCGCCGATGCGGGTGAAGTCGGTGGAAAAAAAGACTGACGGCGGCTGCCAGGTGCAGTTGCAGGATCCGGCAAACGCCGAGAACACCGCGCTGCTGCGCTGGCCGGCCCGCCAGGACGACCCGACTGCGGGCTTTCGCGTTGGCGAGACGGTGACCTTCCAGCCGAGCCCGGCTGGTGCCGGCTGGACGGTGCAGTCGCCACAAGGCCAGGCGCTGGCATTCGTGCCAACCGCGGAATCCGCCGCGCAGAACAGCAGCACCACCTGGTGATGCAGGGAAGCGGCTTGCAGACGCTGTCGGCCAGGATGGCGCGTCACTGACGCACCGTTTGCGGATACGGCGCTACGTGCGGTGCGTGCGGTACCTGCGGTGCGCGCAGAGGCATCTTCCACTGTCTGCCTAACTGCCTGCGCAATGGTTTGTTGATCACCGACGCGTACTGCCACGTGCCGATGCAGAGCCTTGGCGCACCGATGCGTGGCACGCACGCAGGTAATTGCCAGCGTGCTGATCGCGCCGTAATCGGCAACGCTGTACACGCAGATTGCCTGATGACCCGCCGGCATGCGCTCGAACGGCAGCGCGGCGCTCACGCATCGCGCGATTACGCGAGCACGAGCGATCCGCACCGCGTCACTCACCAATGCTGGCGGCCATGCGTTGACCGGCACACTGGTTGAACCAGCAGCTCGCGGCCGTGTCGTGCATACGCGTTGGTGCACTGGCCCACATACGCCAACACGCGGATAATCCGCGCTGTTCTGTCACTACCGCACCCTCATGTCCAGCACCGCGCCGACGCCGTTCACCCCACTCACCGCGCGCGCATTGGCGTGGGCAGTGCTGGCCATGGGCGCGGTGGTGCTGTTGTCCAACATCCTGGTGCAGTACCCGATCAACGATTGGCTGACCTGGGGTGCGTTCTCGTATCCGCTGGCGTTTCTGGTGAGCAACCTGATCAATCGCCGCTTTGGCCCGCGCGCGGCGCGCAAGGTCGCCTGGTGCGGGTTTGCGCTGGCGGTGGTGTTGTCGCTCTGGCTGGCCACCCCGCGCATCGCGGCGGCCTCGTGCACCGCCTTCATCGCTGCGCAGCTGCTGGATATCAGCGTGTTCGACCGGCTGCGCAGTGGCAATTGGTGGCGTGCGCCGATCGTGGCCACCACCTGCAGCGCCACGCTGGATACGACGATCTTCTGGAGCATCGCCTTTGCGGGCGCTGGCCTGCCATGGATCAGCTGGGCGGCCGGCGACCTGGCGGTGAAGCTGGGCATGGGCGTGTTCCTGCTCGGCCCGTTCCGCGCACTGCTGTGGCGCAGTACGCCGCGCCCGCAGGGCTGACCGGCTCGCCTGCGCACCGGCAATCAGGCCAACACCAGGCGCGGTGGAGGGATGCCACTGCAACGCACCTGCGTTTCTGCCGACCCTGCGCGCTGCACTCGTCTCACCTTGCAACGCCAGCTACCGGCCACTCAAGGCGGTAGCGTTGCCACGTCCTTGCCAAGCGGAAACTCCAGCCCTTGCGCGTGCGCAGTAGTGAAGATGCTGTGCCGTGCCTGCTCGATCGCGGGCGTTGGCGGGATCAGCCGCGGCCGGCGATCCAGGGTGCAACTCAGGCCCGCTTCCACCAAGGTGGCATGCGCCTGGTGCAGCGGTGCGGCACGCTCGGCCGGCAGCCATTGCGCCTTTAACAGCGCATCGATCAAGGCGGGCGTGGCGCAGGCCAGCAGCAGCGCCGGATGCTGTGCGGCCTGGCCGAGCACGCCGGCCTGCAGCACGAATTCCAGATCGACCAGGCCGCCGGCGCCCTGCTTGAGATCCAGCCGCCCCGCATCGCTGCGATCCAGTTCGCTGCGCATGCGCGCGCGCATCTTGCGCACGTCCTCGTGCAGCACGGCGGTATCGCGTACGCGTGTCAGCGTGTCGGCACGCACCTGCGCGAAGGCCGCGCACAGCGCCGCATCGCCGGCCACCGCACGTGCACGCACCAGCGCCTGATGCTCCCAGGTCCAGGCGCGCTCGCGCTGGTAGTCGCGGTAGCTGGCCAGCGATGACACCAACGCGCCCTTGCCACCATCCGGGCGCAGCCGCACATCGATCTCGTAGAGACGGCCGGCGCCGGTTTCGGCGGCCAGCAGTGTCATCACCTTCTGCGCCAGCCGCGCAAACCAGCGCCCGGCTTCCAGCGCTCGCTTGCCATCGGAGGCTTCCACCTCGCGTGGATGGTCGTAGAGGAACACCAGATCCAGGTCCGAGCCGAAGCCCAGTTCCAGGCCGCCCAGGCTGCCGTAGCCGATGATGGCGAATGCCCCGCCCGGCACCTGCCCGTGCGCGGCGATCAGTTCGCGGCGCGCCAGCTGCAGCACCGTCTGCACCACCGCTTCGGCCAACCAGGCCAGTTGCTGGGTGCTGTCCACTGCCTGCTGGCGGCCATCGAGCGTGGCCAGTGCGATGCGGAAGCTCAAGGCGAGCCGGCGTTCGTTGAGTTCGCGCAGCGCCGCTTCGGTGTCCTCGATCTGCAAGGTGTCCAGGCATGCAGCGTGCAACGCGTCGCGGTCGGGCAACGGACCGCTGATGCGGGTGTCGAGCAATTCGTCCAGCAACAGCGGATGCGCAGCCAGGCGCTCGGCCAGCAAGGCGCTGCGCGAGAGCACATCGACCAGGCGTGCGAGCGCGCTGGGTTGTTCGTCCAGCAAGGCCAGGTAACTGGTGCGGCGCAAGGTGGATTGCAGCAGGCCGAGCACGCGGCGCACGGCGGCATCCGGCTGGCTGGCGCGGGTGGCCGCATGCAGCAGCGCCGGCATGACGCGGTCCAGCCGCGCGCTTGCGGTATCGGAGAGCGCACGCACGCCGGAGGACTGCGCAAAATCGGCCAGCACCTGATGTGCGCCGGCTGGATCGTGCAATCCGATGCCGGCCAGCGGCGCGGCATCGCCTTCCGGCAGTGCGCGCCAGTAGTCGGCAAGCGCGTCGGGGGCGGTGGCGCGCACGCGCGGTGCCAGCAGCTCGGCGAATTCGGCGGCAACGCGCGCACGTTGCGGAGTGAGTGCCTGCAGCAGTGCCGGCCAATCCGCATAACCCAGGCCCAGCGCGATGCGTTCGCGATCCAGCGGGGCCTGCGGCAAGGCATGGGTCTGTGCATCGCGCAACATCTGCAGACGATTTTCGAGCCGGCGCAAGAAGCGATACGCCTCGGTCAATGCATGCCCGTTGTCCGCATCGATCTGGCCGGCCTCCACCAGCGCCTGCAAGGCAGGCAACAGGCGACGCTCGCGCAGGCTCGGCTCGCGCCCACCGCGAATCAGCTGCAGCGATTGCGCCAGGAACTCGATCTCGCGGATGCCGCCCGGCCCGCGCTTGATGTCGTCCAGACGATCGTGGCGGGCGACTTCGGCAGTGATCGCCGCCTTCATCTCGCGCAGGCCGTCCAGTGCGGTGAAGTCCAGATAGCGCCGGTAGACGAAGGGGCGCAGCGTCTCCAGCCAGGCTTCGCCGGCATCGATATCGCCGGCCACCGCGCGCGCCTTGAGCCAGGCATAGCGCTCCCAGTCGCGTCCTTCGCGCTGGAAGTACTGGTCCATGCCGGTGAACGACAAGGCCACGCGCCCGGCGGTACCGAACGGGCGCAGACGCAGATCCACGCGATGGCTGAATCCATCGGCGGTGGTCTCGTCGAGCAACTTGGCCAGCTGCTGGCCAAGCCGCGCAAAATATTCCTCCGCTGCCAACGGGCGGGCACCATCGGACTGGCCGCCCTGCGGATACGCATAGACCAGATCCACATCCGAGGAAAAATTCAGCTCGCCACCACCGAGCTTGCCCAGCCCGAACACCACCAGCCGCTGCACGCTGCCGTCTTCGGCAATCACCTGGCCGTGGCGGTCGCGGAATTGCTGCTCCAACGCCTGCAGCCCGCATTGCAGGCAGGTTTCGGCCAGGCGGGTGGCACCGGCCAGGGTGGCATCGACGCTGTCCAGATCGAGCACGTCGCGCCAGACCAGGCGTGTGGATTCGGCACTGCGGTAGCGCCGCAACTGCGCCGGCCAGGCCTGGGGCTGTGTGGGGTCGAGCACCGGCAGCGGCAACGGCGGTGGATCCGGCTGCGCCAGGTGCTGCAGCAAGGCCGGCTGACGCGCCAAGGTATCGAGCGCAAACTCGCTGGCAAGCGCAACCTGTTCGAGCCGCCGATCGAAGTCATCGCCCGGCCAGGGCTGGTCGGCCGGCACGGCATGACGGACACGCGCCACAGCCCGCTCGATCAGGGCGGTGAGCGCAGGAGACACGGATGAGTTAGGCAGCGACATGCGCCGATTCTGGCATCCCTGCGCGATGGCGGCACGTGTCTACGATTGATCCAGCGGTGTCTAGAGGCAGCAATGCAACTACCGGGTTTACCGCCGCGCTGCGTGTAGTCCCATCAGCATGCGGTCATGTTGGCGGGCGTGATGTCCTCACTGGCTGCGGGCTCCTTGGCCGTATGGATGCAGCCATGGAACTCCACGGATGATTTACGACGTGTCCCCGGAAGTGGTGAATGTATCGCGTGTTGAAACAGCGTCAGAGTTCGAAAGCCGGCTGTTTGCGCTCAGGCCGGATGAGGCGGTCAAGCAGAGGCGAAGCATGTGATCTGAGGCTTCCTTGCAGGGCCCTTGCCCGCCCACCATCGCAGGACACGCCGCAAGTACGCCCATGTAGGCGCTTACGCGACGGTGGACGGGCAAGGACCAGTCAAGCTGGTCGGTGTGTGTGGCCTTCAAACAACAACAAGCTACAGCACGTGCCAACCCACCACCCCGCATGCGACGCAGCCCAGCAGCACTGCCAGCCACGCACTCCAGCGCGGCGCGTACGCCAGGCCCAGCGCCACCCACAGCGCGGCCACGCTGGCAAACCCCAGCCACAACAAGGTGCCCACCGCTCCGCCCCAAGCGAGCACGCACAGCACCAGCGCGGCGATCAACAGACAGACAGCCATCGCACGCAACAACCATCGCTGCATGACCGGCGCAGTGCGGCGGCCGGTGAGCTGCTCGTAATGGCGATGCATCGCCACGGCCAGGGCCATCATTGCGGCATGGCAGAGCGCGGTGCCCAGCAGCGCGGTGATCAGCCCATCCATGGCGGATGTCCCAGCAACCAGCTCGCACCGCCCAGCACGGCGATACCCACGCCCAGCCAGCCCCACATGCGCAATGCACTGCGCGCACGAAACATCCACAGCACGACGACGGTGTAGATGGCGAAACTCAGCAAGGTCATGCTCAGCACCGAGACCGCAGGCGACACGCCGGCAAACCGCGACAGCAGCTGCGTCAGCACGCTGCAGCCGGTAGAGGTCAGCGCATAGCCGCCGACACTGGCAGCGAGCACGCGACCGGCAACCGACCAGCGGTAGCGCGTCACCGATGCGGTGCTTGAAGAACGCTTCACAACACATCCACCGCGGCAGTGGCACCGCGCCTGGCGCGTGTCGGCACCGGTCGCACGGCGCTGCGGTGCGCCCGATACGCTGCGTAAGCAAATGCAACGCCGAAGACGAGCGAGACCAGCTCGACCCCGGCGCGCTGCAGGTCGCCGACAACCAGGTACACGCCCAGATGCTGCCCGGTGGTGACCGCATTGAGCAGCGGCAAGCCGACACACAGCAGCGCGGTCATCGCCAGTTGCTCCACCCATGCGCGCGCGCGCGGGCGCAGCAGCGCATGCAGCAGCGTGGCCGCCCAGACCCACAGGAATGCGTGGATCTCGATCTGGCTGCGCCCGGCCTGCGCGATCGGCACCAGGCGGTTGGCATAAAAATACGCAATGCTCGCCAAGGCGGTTCCCGCAAGCGCGGCGACATTGAGCGCTTCCACCACCCGATAGATGCCGGCGGTGGCCGCGCCGAACTCCTGCTCGCTACGCCGACGCCGCTTGATCGAAAACAGCAAGGTGCCGGTGGCCATCATCAAGGTGCCGGCCAGGCCGCAGATGAAATACAGCCATTTGCTGGTCCAGCCGCCGAACCCCGCCACGTGCAAGGTCTTGACGACCTCTTCCACATCCTGCGCGTG
Organism: Xanthomonas sp. NCPPB 2864; assembly: GCF_056675615.1. Classification (NCBI taxonomy): domain Bacteria; kingdom Pseudomonadati; phylum Pseudomonadota; class Gammaproteobacteria; order Lysobacterales; family Lysobacteraceae; genus Xanthomonas; species Xanthomonas sp. NCPPB 2864. The sequence goes on along the minus strand of NZ_JBWWVS010000002.1, from coordinate 139,185 downwards.
CAGGTCCGTGCGTGCGGCATCCGCGTGCCGCTCCAGCAGCGCGCCACTGTTCGCGTCGAATACCACGCTATTGGCTGGGTTGAGCAGGCGCCGCGAGCTGCCGGTCGCGGCCACGCGCGCGATCACGCGCAGCTTGCTGCCGGGTTGATCGGGCCGCTCGATCACCAGCGTTTGCGCGGGCGCAGAGTTAAGCGAGTCTGCACGCTGCACCAGCTCCGGCAGATAGGCGGGCACGTTGTTGACTGCTGCTTCGTCTGCGCTGGTCGCAGGCACTGCCGGCGACAGGTCATCGGCGTAACGCGTGTAGGCGTCCTCGTCGCTGCCATACAGTGCGTGCAATGGCGCGGGCATGTAGCTGGTGTAGAAATACGCCAGGCCGGTGTAGACGATCATCAGCAGGAAGGGCAGCGTCAGCACCGCCGTGGCGTTGTGCGCGTCCAGCCACGAGCGCTGTCCCTTGCCCGGGCGGAAGGTGAAGAAATCCAGAAAGATCCGCTTGTGCACGATCACCCCGGATACCAGCGCGATCAGCCCGCACAGCGACACCCAGCCCACCAGCCAATAGCCGGGAATGCCGCCGTGCAAGGTGTAGTGGAAGCTCATGAAATGCCGGCCGCCTTCGGTCTGCCGGCCCCACGGAGACGGCAGCAACTCGCCGCTCCCGGGGTCCAGCGCTGCCTGATCCTGGCCCTCTGGTGTCCGCCAGAACAGCGTGAGCGCCTCACCCGGCTGCGCGGGCAAGGTAATCCGCCACAGGCGCGCCTGTGGCGCAAGCTGATGCAGCTGCGCCAGTGCACGCGGCACCAGCGCTGCTTCCGACAGGACCGTCTGCGTGCTCGCACTCGGCAAGGCCGGTGTGCCCTGCATCCAGCTGGTGATCGGATCGCGGAATACGCTGAGCGTGCCGGTCAGGAAGATCGCGCACAGCAACCAGCCACAGCTCAGGCCGCACCAGGTGTGCAGCCAGGCCATGCTTTGGCGAAAGCCTTCTTTCATCCGGCACGCGCCATGCGCCACCGCAGCGCTGGTGCCCGCATCACAGCGCGCCGCGCAGGGTCACCATCACGTTGCGCGGCTCGCCGTAATAGCGCCCGTTAACGAAGCTCGACAAGGTGTTGTAGTAGTGCTTGTCGAACACGTTGTTGAGATTGACCGCCACCGACCATTGCCGGTTGACCTGGTACCGCGCCAATGCATTCCAGACCGCACGCCCCTGGATCGGCGCGGTGGCAGTGCCGATCTGCCGATACGCCGCGCTCTGCGCGCTGACACCGCCACCGACGGTGACGTCCTGCAGCACGCCCGGCAGACGGTAGGTGGTCCATACCCGCAGCAGGTGCTTGGGCGTGTAGCTGTTGAAGGTCTGGCCCTGGCTGCTGACATCCTGCAGATAGGTGGTGCGGTTGAAGGTGTAACCGGCAAACACGTTCCAGTCGTGCAGCACCTCGCCGCTGACTTCGGCATCGAACCCGCGGCTGCGCACCTTGCCGCTGTCGATGTAGCAGAAATCGTTGTTGCGGCAGGTGGGGCTGGTGGTCAGGTCGGCCTGGGCGCGGTTTTTCTGCTCGATCTGGAACAGCGCAAACGCGCTGTTGATGCGTCCGTCCAGCCACTCACCCTTGATGCCAAGCTCGTAGTTGGCACCGGTCATCGGCTTGAGCATCTCGCCGGCTTCGGTCTGCGCGTTCTGCGGCTGGAAGATGTCCGCATAACTGGCGTAGGCCGACCAGGTCGGGCTCAAGGCGTACAACAGGCCGGCATACGGCGTGACCTGCCCGGTCTCGCGGGTGTGCTCGATCGATTGCGACGGCGACAGCCCGGTGGTGGTGGTGTTCCACAGGGTGTCGTGCCAGCTCACGCGGGTGCCGACGATGGCCCTCAACGGATCCGTCAGCTGCCAGCGCAGTGCGCCGTACAAGCCGAATTCGCGCGAGGTGCCATGCCGGGCCTCGCGTGCATTGGCGAAGATTTCCGCATCGCTGATCGCCCGCACATTGCGCTGCAGATTGAACACATTGAAGGTCTGGAAGTTGTTCTTGTTGCCGTAGACCGTATCCACGGTGGTCTCGGCGAAGTTGCTGCCGATCACCAACTCGTGCCTGCGCCCCAGTGCATTGAACTGCCCGATCACATTGGCGTCGAAGCCGAAGGCGTCCGCATCGGAAATGGTGCGCGCGGCCAGCAGCGCGCCGATGCCGTTGGCCGGATTGATCGCGCGGCTGGAGCTGGCATATTTCAGATCGTGCAGCTCGCGTACCTGCACCGCACTGAGCTTGAACACCCAGTCGGCATTGAAGCGATGGTCCAGGTCCAGATACAGCCCGCGATTGGACGAGGACTGCCGGTTCCATGCCGCACCCAGATTGGTCTGGCGTGGCAGGCCGATATCGCGGCCATCGCTGAAACTGGGCAGACCGCCGAAGAACGGCCGGCCTTCCACCTGTTCGTAGCTCACGCCCAGGCTGAGCTGGGTCTGCGGCGAGAACGTGTAGTCGAGCGTGCCGTAATAGGTGGGCGTGCGGCGCGTGACCCCATCAACGAACGAGCGCTGCTCCTGGTAGTCGATCACTCCACGCGCGCGCAATGCGCCATCGGCGCTGAGGTTGGCGCCGCCATCGATCAGCGCGCCGTAGCGATCCCAGCTGCCGCCCTGCACCATCACGCTGACGCCCGGCACATCCAGCGGGCGCTTGCGCACCAGGTTCACCGCGCCACCGGGATTGCCTGCGCCCTGCAGCAGGCCGGCCGCACCGCGCAGCACTTCGGCGCGATCGTAGATGCCCATGTTGGCGCTGTAGTTGCTTGCCCGGCCATACATGCCGCGATTGAGCGGCACGCCGTCGTACTGCACCGTGGTGATGTCGAACCCGCGCGAATAGATGTACTTGCCGCCCTGCGGGCTCTGCACGATGGTGATGCCGGTGGTGCTGGCCAGCGCGTCGTAGACCGAGGTGATGTTCTGCTCGTCCATCAACTGACGGGTGACCACGCTGATCGACTGCGGGATGTCCTTGAGCGCCTGCTCACCGCGGCCGATGCTGACCGCGCGCGCGGTATAGCTGCCGGTGCCGCTGGTGGCCGCACTGCGGTTGGCCTGCGCGGTGACCTTGACGGTGGGCAGCAGCCACGCGTCCACCTCGCTATTGTTCGCGCTCAGCTGCGGCGCGGCGCGCAACACGTAGCCGCCGGTCTGCAACGGCACGGCCTGCAAGCCGCTGCCAGCCAGCAGCGCAGCCAGGGCGGCCGGTGCGGTGTAGCTGCCATCCAGCCCGGCGGTGGTCTTGCCGTCGGTCTGCGCGGCGGTGAAGCTCAGCAACAGGTTGGCCGAACCGGCCAGTTCACGCAGCGCCGGCGCCAACGGGCCGGCGGGGATGCGGTAGGCCTGGCGTGCATCCTGCGTGGCAGGCGCGGTCTGGGCGATGGCATCGGGCATGCCCGCACACACGCCCAGGCTGCAGAGCGCAACCGCCACGGCCGTGCCCAGCGGCCGCTGCACGGCCTGCACCAGGGCGTTGCGCTGCAACGACGAAGAGGAAAGTTGGCCGCGGCGGCGGGCAGTGATCGACATGCTGTTCCCACAAAGGTTTGGTGTCGCACTGACACCGTCATTGGGGAGGTGCCACAACTGCGGCGATCGGGCAGCCCGGATGCAAACTTTTTTCGGCGAGGTGCCGGCTGGCGGCGCCTCAGCCCTGCCCGGCCGCCTGCACCGTCACCCAGTAACGGCTGCGCCGGCTCACCCGCACCGGCAGCACGCTGGGCAGCATTGCCAGGATGCGGTCGGTGTCGTCCAGCGGGAACACGCCGGAGACGCGCAGGCTGCCCACCTGCGGGTCGCAGCGCAGCAGCCCGGCGCGATAACGGTCGAGTTCGGCGATGAAGGCATCCAGACGCCACTCGTCGGCGATCAGCTGCCCGCGTACCCAGGCCGCGGCCTGTGCATCGACCGGCGCGATGGCGCCGAGCGCGTCGGCGGTAAACCGACACTGCTCCCCTGCCTGCACGCGCCCGACGGCCTGCGCGGCCGCATGTGGCCGCACCTCCACCGCGCTTTCCAGCACGCTCAGCCGGGTGGCGTGTTCGTCCTGGCGCACGCAAAAGCGCGTGCCCAATGCATGGATATCGCCCTGCGCGGTGCGCACCAGCAACGGCCGCGCGTCGTGACCCGCTCCCAGCGCATGCGCGGTGGTCACCATGATCTCGCCGGCCAGCAACTGCAGCAGCCGCTGCTGCGCATCGAACCGCACATCGATGGCGCTGCGCGTGTTGAGGGTGATGCGGCTGCCGTCCTGCAACTGCACCTCGCGGCGCTGGCCGGTCGCGGTGGCGTAATCGGCGGTGGCGCGCTGCCAGCGTTCGGTGCGCGAGGCCAGCACGCCGGTGGCCCCGGCTACCCCGCCCCACAGCAGCAGATTCAGCGCCTTGCGCCGGCCAGGCGATGCCTGGCCGTTGCTGCCCGCATACGGCGACAGGCTGCGATAGGCCGCCTGCGGGGTCAGCGTCTTCAGCCGCCCGGTCACCGCCTCGATATGCGCCCACGCCCGCGCGTGGTCCGGATGCGCATCGCGCCACTGTTGCCAGCGCTGCAGCTGCGCCTGGCTCGCGGTGCCGGACATCAGCACCGTCAGCCATTGCGCGGCCTGGTCGGCGACCTCGGCGCTGATCGGTTGCCCGCCGGCCAGCGGCGCGCGCTGGCCGGCAGCGGTGCGCGCACGGGGTGAGGCGGCATCAGCCATCCGTGCAGCTCACGCCGACAGGGCGAACAGGCAATGCCGGTTGGCACGCGTGAGGTATTGCTTGACCGAGCTGCTGGACACGCCCAGCCGCTGCGCGATCTGCGCGTAGCTCAGCTCCTGCAGATGCGCCAACAAAAAGGCTTCCTTCACCTTGGGCGGCAGACCATCCAGCGCCTGGTCCACCTGCTGCACCGCTTCCAGCGCCAGCAACTGCAGCTCCGGCGACGGCGCCAATTCCTCCGGCAGCGCAGCCAGCAGTTCCAGGTAGCTGGTTTCCAACAACTTGCGCCGCTGCCGGTGCGCCATCAGCCGGCGCGCGATGGTGGCCAGGAACGGGCGCGGCTCGCGGATCTCGTCGGCGGCGCCCGCGCTGATCACGCTGATGAAGGTGTCCTGCGCCAGGTCAGCAGCCACGAACGCATCGCCCAGCTTGCGCCGCAGCCAGCCCTGCAGCCAGCCATGGTGGTCGGTGTACAGGCGCTCCACCTGTTGATGAAGCGCGCCTTGCGTGACCGACACGATGACCTCCTGGACGGCTGGACCCAGGCGGCAAGGCGCCCGGCGATAAATGAGAATTGATCTCATTCTAGCGGAAGCCGGCGACGTATGCAGGCGCGGCCGCTGGCCACCCCCATCACGCGGATCGAGAACATGTAGGCGGTTGATGCTCAAAGCGACCCGGCAGTGGCCTGGGCAAGCCTTCAACAACTGGGGTTTTCGTGCGGTGAGCGGAGGCGAAGTGGCTTGACTGGCCAAACTTCAGGCAATAAAAAAGCCCGCTTGCAGCGAACTGCCAGCGGGCTTTGCTCCCTCCCCCACGTCGGGATGCAGGATCATAGTGCGCGCCCCGAACGCCACTTGCACGCTGCACTGCAAAACAACACCAGGCAGTACAGAACTGGCGCTTTTTCCTTCACACCGCACTGGCGCGCGACGACCTCAGCGCAGCAGATCGGGCTGGGCCTGGTACCACTCCGGTGCACGCAGCAGATGCCATTCCGGGGTCTGGCCGCGCAACCCCACCGCTGCGCTCAACATGCCCCAGCGCGCGAGCAGACTGCCGCTGCGTTGGCTGCCCTGCAAACGCAAGCGCGCATCCACCTGGAAGCGTTGGTTGCGCGCCTGCAAGCGATCGACGATGACGGTGTCGCCCTGCCAATGCACGCGCCCGGTCACCTGCGCCTGGCCTGCATCCACCAGCCGCAGGATCCAGTTCGGAATCGAACGGTCGCGCGCGTACAGCGCCATCAGGAACGCCAGATCGCGCACCTGGATGCGCACGCGTCCATCCACGCCGACCGGCTGGTGCCATTGCATGCGGGTGTCTTCCAGCACGATGCGCGCCCACCAGCCATCGCGGCGCTGACCATCCGGCCCGGTGAATCCGATATTGCGCAGCTGGATGGTGCTGGCGTCGAGGCGAAAGTTTTCCGCACGCAGATCGCCGCGTTGCAAGCGCAGATCCGCATCCACATCGCCACGCAGTGCCAGGCCGGCAAACTGCAGCCGCGCCGCACGCGCACCGATGCGCAAGCCACCCTTGCCGATACGCCCGCCGGGTTCGATCTGCAGATCGCCACTGAGCACACCGTTGCCGCCATCGAAACGCAGTTGCTGCTGCGGCAGATAGCGGTTGTAGGCACGCAGATCCGGCACGCGCGCATTGGCGAACACCAGATGCGCGCGCGTGGCGTCGCGCAGCGTGGCCAGGTTGCGTGCATCGGCGCGCGTCTGCAGGTCCAGACGCAGATCGCGGCCCTGCACGAACGGGCGCGTGGGCGCATCGCTGTGCGCAATGGAGAACTGCTGCATCTGCAAGGCAAGTGCCGGCAGCAGCTGCCCGTTCGCATCGGCGCTCACCCGCAGGTCGGCACTGGCCTGCCCATCGATCGCATGCCCCATCACGCCGACATGCGCACGCACGTGCGGCACCTGCAGGCGACTGCCGGTACCGAGCTGGCCGCGATCGATGCGCAGATCCGCATCCACCAGCCCGTCGCCTTCCAGCGTCAGCCAGTCCACGTCCGGGAACAGCGCCGGAATCCAGCTCAGCGAGGACAGTTGCCAGTGCAGGCGCGCATGCCCGGAGGTGCGCGGCAGCAGGCTGCGCATCGATTGCAGCGGCAGCTGCCGGCCCTGCACGCGCAGATCCGCATCCAGGGTCAGCCCGGCATCGGCCGGCTCGGGCATGCTCACCTGGCAGGCGCATGTCCTGATCCACCTGCAGTTGCGCTGCAAGCTCGCCCAGCAGGGCGGCCGGCGTGCGCATGCTGTCGTGCAGGGGTGCGCGCCATTGCAGCTGGCTGCCGGGCTGCAAGGCGCCACGTATCCAGCGCAACTGCCCATCCGCACGCCCCGTGCCGGCGCGTGTGGCGAGCGTGTGGCGCCCCTGGGCATTGCGTACGACATCCAGTGCCGCAGTGTCGCCATGCACGCTCACCTGCGCATCGGCAAGCTGCAGCATGGCCAGCCCACGTGCCTGCTCCGGCGCATGCCGCGCGATGCTGGCTTCGATGCGCAGCTGGCCGTTGCGCAGCACTTCGCTGTCACCCCAGCGCATGCGTGCGTTGTCGAAGCTCGCGCGCGAGGGAAACACTTCCATCGGCCCGCCGCGCAACTGCTTGAACAGGCCGAGCTGCAGCTGACCATCGCCTTCGATCCGCAGCTGACGCAGCGTCACTGCCTGCACCTGATCGGCGACGATGCGGTCGAACTGCAGGGTCCAGGCCGGAGCGGTCGATGCGGGACCTGCGGGTGCGCCAGCGGTATTGGCGACCCCAGAGGATGGCGGCACGCGGGCGGCTGCGCCGGTCGTCCGTGTGGGCGGCTGCGTGCCCGCCGCGAGGTCTGGGGTGCGTGTGGGTGGCTTGTCCTGCGCGGTCGTTGGCGGCGGCGTACCGGCTGCGTCAGCCGGCGCTGCGGCAGCGACTTGCGTGTTCGGCGCTGTCGCCGGTGCTGGCGTCGCCACGGTACCGGCTGTGGGTACAGCCGCCTGCATTCCGCCGCGCACCCCGTGCGCATGCAGCTCCGGCACCAGCAACTGCCGATGCAGCAACGGCAACAGCCGCACCTGCCCGCTCATGCGCTGCGCGCTGACGTTCCAGCGGGTGCGTGTGGAGCGGCCTTGCAACTCCACCTTCCACAGCGTCAGCCGGCCCGGCCACCAGGTCACTGCCGGGCCCCAGTGCATGGTGAACCGGTCCGGCTTGCGATTGAGCGCGGCCGGCCCGAGTGGCGTGTTGAGCAACAGGTTGCCGAGCAGCAGATAGCTTGCGTACACCACCAGGAACGCCAGCAACGGCCAACGCACCAGGCGGGGCAACCTTTGCCAGCGGGCCCGAACAGGCATCGTCATGACGGCAGGCTCCTGAAGACCGCGCACGCGGCGTGGCGCAGTGTGCCAAGGAAACCGTGAGCGCGGTGCGCAGCGGCGATTGCGGCTGGGCAACGGCAGGCTGCCCGGTGTGCAGTGGATGTCCTACACGCCAGGCAGTGCGCGCACGCCTCGTCGAAGACGGCAAAGCTGGCCGCATTACGCAAGCCTCAGACAACGAGCCGCTTACTTCGCCTTCGATACCGCCGGCAACAACCCCGGCTGCGCGTCGTACCACTCGCGCGCGCCGGCCAGATGCCACTGGCGCTGCTTGCCATCGAGTTCGATCCCGGCGCCCAGCACGCCCCAGCGCAGATACAGATCGCCGCGCCGCTGCTCATCGTTCAAGGCCAGCCTTGCACGCAGCGACAGCCGCGCATTCTCCGCATGCAGGTCGTCGATCAGCAGCTGCTGCTTGCGCCAACGTACCCTGCCGGTGGCGTCGAGCTCGCCCGAATCCAGCAAGCCCAGTACCCAGCGCGGATAGTCGGCACGTTGCGCAAACACCGACAGCAGCGGCGCGACATCGCGCATGCGGATCGCCGCATCGGCATCCACCTGGAACGGTGCGCTGGCCTGGATGGTGCCGGCGCCGACCTGCATCTGCCCCCACCAGTCGGCATCGCTGCTGTCGTCGCCCACACGCATATTGCGCAGGCGCACGCGCGTGCCGCTGAGGTCGAAGAACTTGTTCTTGAAATCGGCACGCTGCAGCTGCGCCTGCAATTCGGCATCGCCACGCATCTGCACGCCGGCCAGCGCCAGGTGCGCGCCCTGCCCGCGCAGGTTGGCGTGGCCGCTGCCCACATCGCCGGCGGCATTGAGCGCCACATCGCCGGTCAGGCTGCCGCTGCCGCCGAGCAGGCGCACGTTCTTGCCGGGCAGGTAACGGTTGTAGACGGTGAGATCGGGAACGCGCGCATCGCTGAAACGCAGCTGTGCCTTGAGCGTGTCGCGCAGGCGCGCCAGTTCGGCATCGCCATGCATGGCCAGCTGCAGATCGCGGCCGTCCAGCAGGACCTGCCTGGGCGCATCGCGCGGTGCGGCCTTGAAGGTGGGAATGCTCACCTCCAAATGCGCCTGCGGCGTGGCGGCATCGTCGATGCGTCCATGCGCCTTGGCGATACCGGCCAGCCGCGTATCGAACACCTGCGCCACCGCTTCCACACGCGGAATCTCCAGGCTGCTGCCGCTGGCGAGCCGGCCCTGCGCCAGCCGCAGGTCGGCCTCGACCAGGCCGCCGCCTGCGAGCTGGAACCAGGGCTTGCGCACGAACAGCTCGGCGATCCAGTTCAGCGATTCGAACTGCCAGCGTCCGCGCACCTGCCCGGACAGGCGCGGCAGTACCTGCGCAGGATCCTGGAAGGGAATGCTGCGCCCGGCGATGCGCAGATCGGCCTGCAGTTCGCTGCCCGTCTTCTCGTCGCGCGGCAGGCGTGCCTGCACACGGATGTCGCGCGCCACGTCCAGCTGCAGCGCCAGCATGCCGCGGTCGGTCGCGCCAACGCCGGCCATCAACGGCAGACGCCAGACCGCATGGCTGCCCTCCTGCAGGGTGCCGCGATCCAGCGTGATGTCGGCCTCCACCCGCGCCGCGGACGGCCCGCTGCGGATGTCCACATGCGGCGCGCCGGTGTCGATCTTCAACGCCACGGTCGCCGCCTTCAGCTGCAGGCGCGCATGGGTAATGCCGAGCTTGCGCAGGCCCGGGGCCTGGTCGCGGTAATGGCGCGGAAACTGGAATTGCGCATCCAGCTGCGCGCCATTGAACACCTGCACCCCGTCATAGCTGACCACCGCATCGCGAAAGCCCGCTTCGGAGGGAAACAGCTCCGACGGGCCGCCCTTGAGCTGCTTGAGGAAGCCGACGCTGCCGTGGCCCTGCCCGGCGATCAGCAGCTTGCCCAGGCGCGCACTGCGGATGCTATTGCTGGTGATCGCATCGAATCGCAGCGTCCAGCCCTGATCGCCGCGCGGCGGTGGCGGAATGGGCGTGTCGGAGGTTTCCACTTCCGCTTCCAGGCCGGTGGCATGCAGCCAGGGCAGGCGCACCTCGCGCCGCAACAGCGCAAGCAAGGCCACGCGCGCATTGGCGCGGTCGGCGTGAAACACGTACACGGTGCGGTTGGCCTGCCCGCGCATGCGCACGTTCCAGGCCATCACCTGCCCCGGAAACACGGTCAGTGCCGGGCCGGTCTGCATGGTGAATTTATGCGGCTGCCGGTTGGTGACGGCATCGAACAGCGGCGTGTTGAGAAACAGGTTGCCGGCCAGCAGATACAGCGCATACAGCGCCACCAGCACGACCACTGCGATGCGCCCTGGCCGGGGCCAGCGCTGGAAGCGGTCGCGAAGAGAGGACATGGGCGCAGGCAGAAGTCGAGTCTGTCGCCACTATCGCGGTTGCGCTGGCGGCGAGGCGTGAACATGGCCGCTGGCGCATCACCGTATCCGCTGCACGGCAGCTGGGGATGCGTTGACGGTGTACTACAGCGCAGCAGTGCACAGGGCTTGCCGGCCTGCGCTCACCAGGCGACCGCAGGCCTGCCGGCGGCAACGCCGACGCCAGACTGCAGATGCGGCAACGAAAGCGGACGCAGCGTCGATGTGTTGCCCCAACCGACCTGGCACGCAACAGCCCGCTTCGCACGCAGTTGCGGCCATCCGCACAGTTGCATTGCACCATGGTCGCAGCGCGGCCAGCGCATGCAGCGGCGATAATGGCAGTCCCCTGTCCCGCTGTGCCTCCATGTCCGACGAACGCATCCTGTACGCGCCGCTGCGCGAGCGCCTGGTTTCTGCCGAGGCCGCTGCCGCATTGATCCAGCCCGGCGAGACCGTGGCGATGAGCGGCTTCACCGGCTCCGGTTACCCCAAGGCGGTGCCGATGGCGTTGGCACAGCGCATCGAAGCGGCGCATCTGCAGGGCCAGCCATTCCAGATCAAGCTGATGACCGGCGCGTCCACCGCGCCGGAACTGGACGGCGCGCTGGCCAAGGCCGACGGCATCGCCATGCGCATGCCGTTCCAGTCCGACCCGGACGCGCGCCAACGCATCAACGCCGGCACGCTGGACTATATCGACATCCATCTCAGCCACGTCGCCCAGCACGTGTGGTTCGGCTTCTACGGGCAGATCGACACCGCCGTGGTGGAAGTCTCGGCGATCCGCGCGGACGGCAGCTTGGTGCCGTCCACCTCGATCGGCAACAACAAGACCTGGCTGGACCTGGCCAGCAAGGTGATCATCGAGGTCAACGATTGGCAGCCGGCCGGCCTGGATGGCATGCACGACGTGTACTACGGCACTGCGCTGCCGCCGCAGCGCAAGCCGATCCCGTTGATCCACGGCGACGACCGCATCGGCGAGCCCAGCCTGCGCTGCGACCCGGACAAGATCGTGGCAGTGGTGCGCACGCATGGCCCGGATCGCAACAGCCCGTTCGCTGCCGCCGACGACAGCAGCGAACGCATCGCCGAGCACCTGATCGCGTTCCTGCGCCACGAAGTGGACAAGGGCCGGTTGCCGGCCAGCCTGCTGCCGCTGCAATCGGGCGTGGGCAATATCCCCAATGCGGTGCTGGCGGGGCTTGCACGCAGCGGCTTCCGCGACCTGGAAGCGTTCACCGAAGTGATCCAGGACGGCATGCTCGCGCTGCTGCGCGATGGCGTGCTGCGCTATGCCTCGTGCACCGGTTTTGCGCTCAGCCCGGAAGGCAACGAGGAGTTCAAGCGCAATATCGATTTCTACCGGCAACGCATCATCATGCGCACGCAGGAGATTTCCAATCATCCGGAGCTGGTGCGTCGGCTCGGCTGCATCGGCATGAACGGCATGATCGAGGCCGACCTGTACGGCAACGTCAATTCCACCCACGTGATGGGCAGCCGCATCATGAACGGCATCGGCGGTTCCGGCGACTTTGCGCGCAACGGCTTCCTGTCGATCTTCCTGAGCCCCAGCATCGCCAAGGCCGGCAGCATCTCGTCGATCGTGCCGATGGTCAGCCATGTCGATCACACCGAACACGATGTCTCGGTGATCGTCACCGAACAAGGCCTGGCCGATCTGCGCGGCCTCACACCCAAGCAACGCGCACGCCAGTTGCTCGATCACTGCGTACACCCGCGCTACCGCGATGCGCTGGAAGATTATGTGGCGCGCGCCAATCGCGACAGCTATGGCAAGCACACCCCGCATCTGCTGACCGAGGCGTTGTCGTGGCATCAGCGCTGGTTGGAGACGGGGGATATGTTGGGGTGAGCGGTGATTCGGGAATCGGGAATCGGGAGTTGTAGCGCAGCGTGGCGGTGTTGCTAGAGGGATCGGAGCACGGCCGTCATGCCGGTGTTTAACGCTTCGCGAACTTCATTGCTGGCGTCGACATGCTGCGACATCGCGATGTCACGGATGTGGCGGATAACGTTCCTGCCCGCTCGCATTCGGCGGCAGGACGGCTCTCTCCCCCTCCTGCCGCTGGGCGCGACGGGTCACCACTGGGTGGTGTCCAATCCGTCGGGCCGGCTCCCTGCGCCGGCCCGGCGTTCTCGTTCTGGAGCGGCCATCAGCACGCGTGCGCTTGTGTTCATTGCCAGGCTGCTCGAGAGGGGCTTCTCCCTTCTCCCGGCGAGAGAAGGTGGCGCGTAGCGCCGGATGAGGGTCCGCGCGAAGCCTCGTGTTCTCGCCCCACCGCCTCGCCGATCACGCAGCTTCGGCAACCCGCCTTGCGCGACGTGCGCGTACGGCCGTCGCCAGGCGCTCGAGCACCTGCACCGAGGCGTCCCACCCCAGGCAGCCGTCGGTGATGCTCTGGCCGTAGGTCAGTGCGCAGCCGGGCACCAGTTCCTGGCGTCCGCCGACCAGGTGGCTTTCCACCATGACGCCGACGATGCGGGTCTCGCCACCTTCCAGTTGCGTGGCGATATCGTCGATGACCTTGGGCTGGTTCTCGGGATTCTTGCCGCTGTTGGCGTGGCTGGCGTCGATCATCAGCCGCGCCGGCAAGCCGGACGTGTTGAGCACCTGGCTGGCCGCTTCCACATTGGCCGCGTCGAAGTTGGGCTGCTTGCCGCCACGCAGGATCACGTGGCAATCCGGGTTGCCTGCGGTCGCGGCCACCGCAGTGTGGCCGTCCTTGGTCACGGCCAGGAAATGATGCGGGTGCGAGGCCGCACCCACCGCGTCCACCGCAATCTTGACGTCGCCGCCGGTGCCGTTCTTGAAGCCCACCGGGCACGACAGGCCCGAGGCCATTTCGCGATGCACCTGGCTTTCGGTGGTGCGCGCGCCGATCGCGCCCCAGGCCACCAGGTCGGCGATGTACTGTGGCGAGATGATGTCGAGGAATTCCACACCAGCCGGCAGGCCGAGGTTGTTGATGTCGCGCAACAGACCGCGCGCCACCCGCAGGCCCTTGTTGATCTGGAAGCTGCCATCCAGATCCGGATCGTTGATCAGGCCCTTCCAGCCGATGGTGGTGCGCGGCTTTTCGAAGTACACCCGCATCACGATCTCCAGCGCGTCGCCGAACTGCTCGCGCAGCGGGCGCAGGCGGTGTGCGTAGTCCATCGCCGCGACCGGATCGTGGATCGAGCAGGGCCCGATCACCACCGCCAGGCGGTCGTCACGGCCATGCAGGATCTCGTGCAGCGCGGCACGCGAATTGGTCACGGTCTCGGAGGCGCGCTCGTCGCAGGGCAGCAGCGACAGCAGCTGCGAGGGCGGGGCAAGGGCTTCGATCTTGCGGATACGCAGGTCATCGGTCACAGGCGGCATAACAGTGTCTCGGTGGGCGGTGTTGCATCAGGGAGCCAGGCGCGGCGGCAACAAAAAAGCCGCCAGTGTGCGCTGGCGGCTTTTCGGGAATGCTGCTGAAGATTTCTTCAGGGTGAGCGCAATCCGTCCTCCGCCAGCGGCATCGGAAAACCGTAGTACCAAAAGTAAAACTGGCTGCGGGGTGCGTTCATTGAGTGCATTGATACCACGCACGTTTAGCCGTTGCCACTGTTTCATCGGCAACGGAACGTTGCAGCGCTGCTCCCGCGGGGTGCCTGCAGGCCGCATGTGTCGCGCCGACCACCGCGGCGCACGACAAGCTGGGCGAACCGATGCACGGCATTACCACGCGCGCGCTGGCAGGCCGGGCTCGCGTACGGATTGCCTGCGCAGGTGGCATCGACCATGCATCGCACGCCACGGCGCTGTGCCGTGACGTGCGATGCGGCCACGACCTTCAATCAGAACGTAAACACATATTCCGCCGCCACTTCGCGGCCGATCGGGTTGAACAAGGTGGTGTTGTAGAAGCCGTAACCGTAGAAGCGCTCCTTGTTCTCGTAGCCCACTTCGTTGAACACGTTGTTGACGTAGAAGTTGACCTTGGCGTGGTCGGTGATCCTGTAGCCGGTGCTGAGGTTCCAATAGATCGCCGGGCCGACGCGGCCGAAGTAGCGCTTGCTGCTCTCGCCCAGATGCACGTTGGCGGTGTCGGTGACCACGCATGCGTCCGAGGCACTGGGTTGGTAGCCGTCGTCGAAGCGCTCGCAGGTGCCCCAGTTGACCGCGCGCATGGAGCCGAGCCGACGGAAGTACACCGTCCAGTCCCAGGCGCCGCCGTTGTCCCAATGCACGCTGCCGCGCACACGGCTGCGCACGCGTTCGTCGCGGCGGTTTTCATCGCTGTCGGTGCGGTAGATCTGCTCGCGATAGGCCAGCAGGTTGTTGTAGTCCAGCGACAACTGGAAGTTGCCCCAACCCGCCGTGGCAAGTCGATATTTCAGCGAGGCATCGATGCCGGAGGTTTCCATCTGCGCCAGGTTGATCGGGCCGCGCTCAATGCTGGCGATGGTGCCGTCGGCGTTGCGCAGCACGCGCGAGGTGATGGTGTCGCAATAGCCGGCGCCGCCGGGATTGTTCCAGGCGCCGCCGCTGATGGTGGTGCCGGTGCGGCAGCCGGCTTCGGCCGAGAGGATCTCGTCGCGGTCCAGATCCTTGATCATTTCCTCCAGCTCGATGCGGTAGTAATCCACGCTCAGCGACAGACCCTGCACGATGTCCCACACCACCCCGCCGGTGAACGAGCGGCCGGTTTCCGAGCGCAGATCCGGCGTGCCGCGACGGTTCACGTCCACGGTGTAGTAGATGTTGCTGTTCTCGTCGTTGCAGCCGCCGGTGAGATACGCGCCGGTGGCGATGCAGCGGTACTGGTCGATCACGGTCTGGTTGGTGGAGCTGGGTTCGCCGAGCACGTAATGCATATCCGGCGCGCGGAAGCTGGTGGCCAGCGTGCTGCGCAACAACAGGCTCTCGACCGGGCGCCATTCCAGACCCGCGCTCCAGGTGGTGTCGCTTTGGGTGCCGACATCGGTCGGAATCGCCGCCGAAGAACGGTAACTGCCGTAGCGATCGTAGCGGCCGGCGACATTGGCGCTCAACGTCGACAGCAGCGGAATCTGCAATTCCAGCCCGGCCGAACTGCGCATGCGCTCGCCGCCGCCACTGTCCACCACATCGACCGGATAGCACTCGTTGGCGCAGGGGTCGGGCGACAGCTGGTAGCCCTGCTTGGCGACTTCGGCCACGGTGGCGAAGCGGATCGGCCCGGCCCAGCCCTGCACCAGATCGCCGCTCAGGCTGAAGCTGGCCTGGTTCACCCACGAATACGCCGAGTTATGCGATTTGGCGACCAGCTCGTCGTACTCGCTCGAGGACAGCGGCGCATACAGGCGCGCCTGGTTGATCGCATGGATCGGCGTGCCGTCGGCGGCGGTGCCGGTGGGGCTGCCGAGGAAATAATCGGTGGCGCGGGCGGTGTCCACGGTGCGTACGTATTCGTCCACCGTGTAGCGCGAGCGGCCCACGCTCAGCTCCCAGTCGAAGCGGTCGGCCCACACGCCACGCAAGCCGGCGCTCAGGTCCCAGGACTGCTCCTTGTTGTAGTTGGCCAGCCGGTCCCAACCACCGGCCTCGCGCCGGGTGAGCTGCCGGATCGCATACAGCGAGCGGCCGGTGTCGGCGTCCTGGAACGGGCCCAGATACACGTACGGCGGGTCGTAGGTCCAGCGGCCGATGCTGCGGTTGGCCGACAGCGTGGCCCAGGCTTCGGTGTGCTCGCCGAACTTCCAGGTGCCGTAGAGATAGGCCGAATAGTCCTCGCTGCCGGTGACCAGCCCCCAGTCGCCGTAGTCGCGGGCCACGCCGCAGTAGTCGCCGGCGTTGGTGACCACCCCGGTGTTCTGGTTGTAGCTCAGCCGCTGCCCGTCGATGAACTCGCCGCCGAAGCGCGCGCAGGTGCCGGCGGGCGGCGCGAGGCGTTCGTTGGTGTTGGCATCGACCAGGCTCAGGCCGGTGAACGGGTTGAAGCCGTAGCGGCGGTTCTGCCCGGTCCAGTTGGAATAGGCCATGTCGTCGGAATCGTCCATCTCGGGGCGATCGCGCCCGCTCAACGGATCGCGCCGGGTGGCCTGCAGCGCGTAGGTCAGGCTCCAGTTCTCGCCGGTGCGCCCGCCGGCCCAGGATACGTCGAAGCTGTCGCGGCCGCCTTCGGTGGCAGTGCCGCCGCGCAGCCGTACCTGGTCGCCCTGGTAATCGCGCTTGAGGATCACGTTGACCACGCCGGCCACCGCGTCCGAGCCGTAGATCGCCGAGGCGCCGCCGGTCAGGATGTCGATGCGCTCCACCGCCGCAGACGGGATGTTGCTGTAGTTGGAAAAGTTGCTCTCGCCGCCGTACGGCAGCGGGTAGTCGGCCACGCGGTGGCCGTTGACCAGCAGCAGGGTGCGGCCCGGCCCGAGGTCGCGCAGGTTGATCGGCGAGGCGTTGGGCGTATGCGAGCCCCATTGCGTATCGGCCTCCACCGAGCCCTGCTGGTTCATGCTGTTGAGCACGTCGTAGACGGTAGCGAAGCCCTCCTGCTGGATCTGCTGCGCGGAGATGGTGACCACCGGTTGCGCGCCCTCGACCTGCGCGCGCTTGATGCGCGAGCCGGTGACGCTGACCGCGTCCAGCGTGGAGGTGGCGCGCGGTTGCTCCGGCTCGGCCTGCTGGGCCGCCGCCGACGGTGCGATGGCGGCGGTCAGGGCGAGGGACAAGGAAATCGACAAGGCAAGGCGATGACTGCGGCAGTTCATAAGATCCCCGGGAGAGGCCGGCATGACCGGCGTGGCGTTCCACTGCAACGACGCCTGCGAGCGATGCACCGCATCGCCGCCCCCTGTCCGATGGCCCCCCGACCGTTCGGCGCAAGCGCCTGCCCAGCGACGCTAGGTTGGCGCTGACATCGATGTCAACACACTGTCATGCAAGTGTGATGGGGTTCGCGATCCACGCGATGGCACGCACGTCGACACGGTTGGGGCCGCGAACCGATCGCGCGAACCGTGGCATCTGCGCAGCGTAGGGAGCGCACCCGGGCGCGATTGGGGCATTCCCGCTGAAGCCCATTCGCGCCCTGGGGCGCTCCTACGGGGTCATGGGGTTTGCGTGGCCATGCAAGCGCCGAGTTCGACAAGGTCGAGGCCGCTAACCGATTGCGCGAACCGGTGGCATCTGCGCCGCGTAGGAGCGCACCTGGGCGCGATTGGGGCATTCCCGGTGAAGCCCATTCGCGCCCTGGGGCGCTCCTACGGGGTCATGGGATTTGCGTGGTTATGCACGCGTGGGTTCGACACGGTCGGGTTCGCGAATCGTTGGCCGCATCGGTGCCCGGTAGGAGCGCACCCGGGCGCGACTGGGCATTCTCGGTGAAGCCCTTTCGCGCCCTGGGGCGCTCCTACGGGTCATGATGGGATCTGCGTGGTCACGCACGACCTCTTGCGGCATCCGCGACCGCAAAAAAAAACCCCGCCTTTCGGCGGGGTCCTTTTTTGCTGCAACAGCCGAGTGGCGTGGATCAGAAATCCATGCCGCCCATGCCGCCCACGCCACCGCCGGCCGGCATCGCCGGCTCGTCCTTCTTCGGTGCATCGGCCACCATCGCTTCGGTGGTGATCATCAGGCCGGCGATCGAGGCTGCGTTCTGCAGCGCCGAGCGGGTGACCTTGGTCGGATCCAGGATGCCGAACTCGACCATGTCGCCGAACTCGCCGTTGGCCGCGTTGTAACCGTAGTTGCCGGTGCCTTCCTTGACCTTGTTCAGGATCACGGACGGCTCTTCGCCGGCATTGGCCACGATTTCGCGCAGCGGGGCTTCCATCGCGCGCAGGGCGATCTGGATGCCGTGGGTCTGGTCTTCGTTGGCACCGGTCAGGTTACCGACGGCCACCAGCGCACGCACCAGGGCCACACCGCCGCCCGGGACCACGCCTTCTTCGACGGCTGCACGGGTGGCGTGCAGGGCGTCTTCGACGCGGGCCTTCTTTTCCTTCATTTCGATTTCGGTCGACGCGCCGACCTTGATCACTGCAACGCCACCGGCCAGCTTGGCCACGCGCTCCTGCAGCTTCTCGCGGTCGTAATCGGACGAGGTGTCTTCGATCTGGGTCTTGATCTGGCCAACGCGGGCTTCGATCGTGGCCGAGTCGCCGGCGCCGTCGATGATGGTGGTGTTCTCCTTGGAGACCTGCACCTTCTTCGCGCGGCCCAGGTCCTTGATCGTGGCCTTCTCCAGCGCCAGACCCACTTCCTCGGAGATCACGGTGCCGCCGGTCAGCACCGCCATGTCTTCCAGCATCGCCTTGCGACGGTCGCCGAAGCCCGGTGCCTTGACGGCCACGACCTTGACGATGCCACGGATGGTGTTGACCACCAGGGTGGCCAGCGCTTCGCCTTCGACTTCTTCAGCGACGATCAGCAACGGCTTGCCGGCCTTGGCCACGCCTTCCAGCACGGGCAGCAGGTCGCGCACGTTGGAGATCTTCTTGTCGTGCAGCAGGATGAACGGGTCGTCCAGGTCGGCCGACTGGCTCTGCTGATTGTTGATGAAGTACGGGGAGAGGTAGCCGCGATCGAACTGCATGCCCTCGACCACGTCCAGCTCGTTTTCCAGGCCCGAGCCTTCTTCAACGGTGATCACGCCTTCCTTGCCGACCTTCTGCATCGCTTCGGCAATGATGTTGCCAATCGATTCGTCCGAGTTGGCCGAGATGGTGCCGACCTGGGCAATCGCCTTGTCGTCGGTGGTGGGCTTGGAGATGTTCTTCAGCTCGACGACGGCAGCCTTGACGGCCTGGTCGATACCGCGCTTGAGGTCCATCGGGTTCATGCCGGCGGCCACAGCCTTGGCGCCTTCGCGGATCAGGGCCTGGGCCAGCACGGTGGCGGTGGTGGTGCCGTCGCCGGCGTTGTCGTTGGTCTTGGAAGCGACTTCCTTGACCATCTGCGCGCCCATGTTCTCGAACTTGTCAGCCAGTTCGATTTCCTTGGCGACGGAGACGCCGTCCTTGGTGATGGTCGGCGCGCCGAAGCTCTTTTCGAGCACGACGTTGCGGCCCTTCGGGCCCAGGGTGGCCTTGACGGCATTGGCTAGCACGTTGACGCCACGAACCATGCGGGTACGTGCGTCTTCACCGAAACGAATGTCTTTAGCAGCCATTTGTTGTAACTCCGGAATTTGAGATTGGGGATTGGGGATTGGCTAAAGCGGGGGTTCGGGGGAGATGCGGGATCAGCTGCGCCAAGCGCAGTGGCCAATCCCGAATCCCCACTCCCGAATCCCGCCGTCAACGGCTATCAGCCGATGACCGCCAGGATGTCGTCTTCGCGCAGCACCTTGTACTCGACGCCTTCGGACTTGTAGCTGCTGCCGGCGTACTGGCCGTAGATGACCTTGTCGCCGACCTTGACCACCGGCGCGCGCAGGCTGCCGTTGTCCAGGGGCTTGCCGGCGCCGATGGCGACGACTTCACCCTTGGTGGACTTTTCCTTGGCGGAGTCCGGGATCACGATGCCGCCGGCGGAAACTTCGTCGGCTTCGATCGGCTTGACTACAACGCGGTCGTGAAGCGGCTTGATGCTCATAGAGAAAGACCCTCTTAAGTGATTGATTGGTCTGGAAATTATCGGCGATGTTAGCACTCGTATGTGACGACTGCCAGCACAGCGCGCGGAAAAAACCCGACAGAGCGGGTGCGGGCCAGAGATTGTGCTGTGTGGCCAGCTTTCAAGGGCTGGGGGCAAAAAATTTTCGCCGGGCAGTTCCATGCCAGGGCCACGACGCGGCCGACACGACCTGGCGCGCATTGCCCCGCTGGCAACGGTCAGCCGGGTGGGAACCGGGCTGCGCGATCGCCAGCTGCGCCTGAGACCGGCTACCGAGCCACTGGCACGCCGGACGGTGCGCACCGAGCAGTCGCCGGAGCAGCCGCTCTAAAAATGGAACCAGGTTCCACCGATTGTCATGCGCACGTTTTACAGTCGGCCACGCATTCCCCGATCACAAGGAGCTGTCGATGAGGTTGCCATCCCCTGCCCGTGCTTTCCCCTTGCGCTGGTCCCCCAGCTGCACGCTTCCCCTGGCCTGTGCGCTCGTACTGGCCGTCCCCACCGCCCACGCGGCGGTGTTCATCAACGAACTGCATTACGACGACGCAGGCGCCTCCGGCGACAGCGGCGAAGGGGTGGAAGTGGTGGCCACCGCCGGCGAATCGCTGAGCGGCTACCGCATCTATCTGTACAACGGCAGCACACCGGGCGCGGCCACGGTCTACGCCAATACGGCGGTGCCGGCCGGCAGCCTGGTCAGCTGCGGCAGCCAGGTGCGCGTGGCCACGGTCGGCTACGCCAGCAACGGCGTGCAGAACGGGCCCAACGACGGCGTGGCGCTGGTCGACCCCAACGGGCAGCTGGTGCAGTTCCTCAGTTACGAAGGCGCCATCACCGCCAGCGGCGGCCCTGCCGCCGGCATCACCAGCCAGAACCTGCCGGTCAGCGAGAGCAACAGCAGCGCGGTCGGCAGTTCGCTGCAACTGACCGGCACCGGCAGCAGCGCGGCCAACTTCAGCTGGGCCAGCTCGTCGGCGCAGACCTTTGGCGCGTGCAACCGCGGCCAGAGCTTCAACGGCAGCGGCGGTGGCGGCGAGACCGGCGCGGCACCGACGATCACCAGCACCACCCCGACCCAGGGCGCGACCGGCTTTCCCGCCGCCGGCGACCTGAGCGTGGGCTTCAGCGAGGCGGTGACGCTGAGCAGCGGCGCCTTCGCACTGAGCTGCGCCAGCTCCGGCACGGTGGCGCTGAGCTACCCGACCAGCGGCACCCGCTTCAGCCTGTCCACCAACACCGCCTTGGTCGGTGGCGAGCGCTGCACCCTGGCGATCACCGCCAGCGCCATCCGCGATGCCAGCGGGCTGAGCCCGGCCGCCAACCAGTCGATCGCCTTCACCGTGGCCACCGCCAGCGGCGGCGGCACCGGTTACTACTCGCGGGTCAACACCGCCAATGCCAGCCAGTTGCGCTGTTCGCTGCACACCGTGATCAAGGGCCACACGGTCTATCCGTACAGCGGCTCGGGCACTAGCACCTGGACCATCCTGGAGATGGCCGACGAAGATCCCAACAACAGCGGCCGGATTCTGGACGCCTACCGCAACCGCAGCTACGCCAAGGGCAGCGACCGTGCCGGCACCGGGAGCGGGCTGACCTACAACCGCGAGCACACCTGGCCCAACTCGCTGGGCTTCGGCAGCGCCAGCGGCGACAAGGGGCTGCCGTATGCGCCCTACACCGACACCCACATGCTGTATCTCACCGACACCGCCTTCAACGCCGACCGCGGCAACAAGCCCTACGCGGCCTGCACCAGCAGCTGCGGCGAGCGGGTCACCGAGGTCAATGACGGCAGTGGCGGCGGCAGCGGGCGCTATCCGGGCAATTCCAACTGGGTGCGCACCCCGGATGGCAACGGCGGCACCTTCGAGGTATGGGGCAAGCGCAAGGGCGACATGGCGCGTGCGGTGATGTACATGGCGATCCGCTATGAAGGCGGCACCGACGCGGCCACCGGGCAGTCCGAGCCGGACCTGGAACTCACCGACGACCGTAGCAAGATCGTGCAGACCTCGGCCTCGCCGGCCTACATGGGCCTGTTGTCCACGCTGCTGGCCTGGCACCAGGCCGACCCGCCGGACGATGCCGAGCGGGCGCGCAACCAGGTGATCTTCAGCTTCCAGGGCAACCGCAACCCGTTCGTGGATCACCCCGAATGGGCGACCTCGAGCCTGTTCACCTCGGCCAAGCCGGCCAGCTGCCAGCTGGCCAATTGATCCGGCCCGGCCCGGCGCCCCAGGCGCCGGGCCGGGAGAAGGCCTGCAGCGGCAATCCACATGCCCGACCGCGCAGCAGGCGCGCGAGCCGTTGGCCTGCGTCATTCAACATCAGCGGGCAGGCGCAGGACCGGTATCGCCGCCCAGCCGCCAGGCTCAGCGAACTTGACGCCCTGTTCCGGAATCTGCGGTCGATCCCCCGCAAACAGGGGATTACACTGCGCGGTCACATGAGCGCCTCTTCCCTCCATCTGTTGTTCAGCACCTGTCCGGATGCCGACAGCGCCGAGCGCATTGCGCGCGTGCTGCTGGACGAGCGCCTGGCCGCCTGCGTCACCCAGCTGCCCGGCGTGCAGTCGCTGTACCGCTGGAACGGGGCGATCGAGCGCAGCCAGGAAGTGCAGTTGTTGATCAAGACCTGGGAAGACCGCCTGCCGGACGCCATCGCGCGGCTGCAGGCGCTGCATCCGTATGAACTGCCGGAGGCGATCGCGGTCCAAGCCAGCGCCGGGCTGCCGGCGTATCTCGATTGGGTCCGGGCTGAAACCCGCAAGGAATCCTGACGTCCATGAAGTCTCTGTCCCGCTGGATCGCCCGCTGCGCATTGCTGGCCGTACCCTTGCTCGCCGCGCCGCTGGCGCTGGTGGCGCCCCTGCCCGCGCAGGCCGCGGTCACCGAGGCCGACCTGCTGCCGGTGGATCAGGCCTTCACCCTGAGCGCCACCGCCGATAGCCGCGACAGCATCGCGCTGCGCTGGAATATCTCGCCGGGCTATTACCTGTATCGCCACCGCATCAGCGTCAAATCCGGGCAAGGCTTTGCCGCCGGCGAGCTGGCGCTGCCGGAAGGCGAGAGCAAGCACGACGAGTTCTTCGGCCAGGTGCAGACCTACCGCAAGCAGCTGCAGGCCAGGCTGGCCGGCAAGGCCGATGCCGGGTTGCAGACCGCCGTGCTGCAGGTGCAATACCAGGGCTGCGCCGACGCCGGCGTGTGCTACCCGCCGCAACGCCGCGAGCTGCGCGTGCGCCTGCCCGATGCCTCGGCTCCCGCCGCGACGTCCGCCACCCCGCGCGAAAACCTGGGCGCGCTGGTGCCTCGCGCACCGGCAGGCCCGCGGCTGTTCGGCAGCACCGGCCAGGCCGCCGGCGTGGACGCACTGCCGCTGCCGGCCGAGCAGGCCTTCACCTTCGAAGCCATCGTCGGCGACGGCAACAGCCTGCTGCTGCGCTTCACCCCCGCGCCGGGCTATTACATCTACCGCGACCGCACCTCGCTGGCGCTGGAAGGCGCCGGCGGCGTGCGTCCCGGGCTGCCGCGCTGGCCGCAGGGCAAGGCGCACCGCGATGAGCACTTCGGCGATGTGGTGGTGTATTTCGACCAGGCCGAAGTCACCTTGCCGCTGCTGCGCGAGCATGCCGAACCGGTCAAGGCGACCCTGGTGGCGACCTTCCAGGGCTGCCAGACCGACGGCATCTGCTACCCGCCGATGACCCGCCGGGTGGCGCTGGAGTTGCCTGCCGGCACGGTGTCGCCGCAGAACCAGGCGCAAGCGGCGCCGCTGATGATCTCGCCGCTGCCGGCCGGGCAGTTGCCTGCAGAACCGGCGCCGGCACCGACGCCCGCGGCGACTGCAGCGCCGGTCGCAGATGCCTCGGCCGACAATCCGCAGCGCACCCAGCCGCCG
The DNA here is from genome assembly GCF_056675615.1 of Xanthomonas sp. NCPPB 2864. NCBI lineage: Bacteria > Pseudomonadati > Pseudomonadota > Gammaproteobacteria > Lysobacterales > Lysobacteraceae > Xanthomonas > Xanthomonas sp. NCPPB 2864. Next base: position 115,193 of record NZ_JBWWVS010000002.1, on the reverse strand, counting down.
CACACCGACAAGGGCTTGCTGGCGATGCTGGTGCTGGCCCTGCTCGGCGGGCTGGTGTTGAACCTGATGCCCTGCGTGCTGCCGATCCTGTCGCTGAAGGTGCTGGGCCTGGCCCACAGCGGCGAGAGCCGCAGCCACGCGCGCAGCCATGCGATCTGGTATTCGCTGGGCGTGCTGGTGTCGTTTGCGGCGATCGGCGCGCTGGTGATCGGCCTGCGCGCGGCCGGCCAGGCGGCCGGCTGGGGCTTCCAGCTGCAGCAGCCGTGGTTCGTCGCGGCGCTGGCCTATCTGATGTTTGCGGTGGGCCTGAGCCTGTCGGGCGTGTTCACGCTGGGCAGCAATCTGGGCGGCATCGGCCAGTCGCTGGCAGCGCGCAATGGCCCACTGGGCGATTTCTTCACCGGCGTGCTGGCCTGCGTGGTGGCCAGCCCCTGCATCGCCCCGTTCATGGGCACCGCACTGGCGTATGCCTTCACCGCCCCGGCGCTGCTGGCGATGCTGGTGTTTCTGGCGCTGGGCCTGGGCCTGGCGCTGCCGTTCCTGCTGATCGGCTTCATCCCCTCGCTGGCGCGGCGCCTGCCCACGCCCGGCGCGTGGATGGAAACGCTCAAGCAGGTGCTGGCGTTCCCGATGTATCTCACTGCGATCTGGCTGCTGTGGGTGCTGGGCAAGCAGCGCGGCGTGGACGCGCTGGCGCTGATGCTGGTTGGCGCCACCCTGCTGGCACTGGGCCTGTTCTGCTTCGAGCGCAGCCGCTGGAAGAGCCATCGCATCGGCATGGGCCTGGCCGCGGTGATGCTGGTGCTGGCGATCGTGCCGGTGGTCGGGGTCACCCGCCTGCGCCTGCCGGCCGCCACTGCTGCCGAAGGCGTGGTGGCGTTCTCGCCGCAGCTGCTGGACCGCCTGCGCGCCGACAACCGCGTGGTGTTCGTCAACATGACCGCCGACTGGTGCGTGACCTGCAAGGCCAACGAGAAGAACGTGCTGAGCAGCGCCGACTTCCGCGACGCGTTGCGCCGCGTCGACGCGGTCTACATGAAAGGCGACTGGACCAATGTCGACCCCAGGATCAGCGCCTTCCTCGACCAGCACCAGGCCGTCGGCGTGCCGCTGTACGTGGTCTACGGCCCCGGCGCGCCGCCGGCGGTGCTGCCGACCGTGCTGACCAACGCGATCACCGAGGATGCGTTGCTGCGCGCGGCTAGGTGAGCCGGTCGGTCAGACCCGCGGGCCGGCACGCCGGCTCGAACGGCGGCCCGATGCATGGACGGCATGGGTCGATGATGAAGGGAGCGAGCGCCGATCGGCGCTGAAGTGGCTGGATGCCGGCGAACACCAGCCGGCGTTGCCGAGCACGCCGCTCGACAGCACGACAGATAGCAGGGGCCGGGACGCACGGCAGCGAACGCACCGCTTCCGCGAATGGACGCGCTGCACTACGCACCATGGCGATTCAGCAGATGGTCGGCATGCGATCGACAGACCGGCAAGGCTGGGCGACTGCCGCGAAACCGCAGCCCCACAGGGCCTGGCACACCAACGCAGCAGCGTTCCACCACGAAATTAAAACAATCGTTTAAAACAGACCTAACTTCGCCTATCTGGACAGCATCGGCGACATCGCGCAGACTTCCGGCCTTTCCGCTCTCCCGGATGTCATGGCCCACCTGCTGCTGTTGCACGGCCCCAACCTCAACCTGCTCGGCACCCGCGAGCCGGATGTCTACGGGCGCACCACGCTGGCGCAGATCGATGCGGCCCTGGTGGACCGTGCGCAGGCCGCCGGGCATGCGCTGGCCTGCCTGCAGTCCAATGCCGAGCACGTGCTGGTGGAGCGCATCCACGCCGCGCGCGAGGACGGCACCGCCTACATCCTGATCAACCCGGCCGCCTTCACCCATACCTCGGTGGCGCTGCGCGATGCGCTGCTGGGCGTGGGCTTGCCGTTCGTGGAAATCCATCTGTCCAACCCGCATGCGCGCGAGCCGTTCCGTCACCACAGCTATCTCAGCGACAAGGCCGACGGCGTGATCTGCGGCTTTGGCGCCGACAGCTACCGGCTGGCGCTGGAAGCGGTGATCGCGCGGCTGGAACGCGACGCATGACATCCCGCTCACCCACGCCGGCGCCCGCGCCGACGGCCTGACCCCCTTCCGCCGGCAGCCGCCGGCAACCTCCACCGATTCACCTCATGAGGCCCGTATGGATCTCCGCAAAATCAAGAAACTGATCGACCTGCTCGAAGAATCCAATCTCGCCGAAATCGAGATCAAGGAAGGCGAAGAAAGCGTGCGCCTGGCACGCGTGCCCAAGGGCACCACCGTGATGAGCGCGCCGGTGCAGCAGTACGCACCTGCCCCGCCCGCGCAGGCCCCGGCCGCCCCCAGCATGCCGATGCAGTCGCCCACCGAGGCCTCCACCGGCGGCGCCAAGCAGGCTGCCGCCCTGCCGGAAGGCCACGTGCTGCGCGCGCCGATGGTCGGCACCTTCTACACCTCGCCCTCGCCGGACAAGCCGGCCTTCGTCACCGTCGGCCAGCAGGTCAAGGCCGGCGAAACGCTGGCGATCATCGAGGCGATGAAGATGTTCAACCCGATCGAAGCCGACGTCTCCGGCACCATCGTGGCCATCGTCGGCGAAACCGGCCAGCCAGTGGAATTCGATCAGCCGTTGTTTGTGATTGGCTGAGCGGCGGGGATGGGAGAGTCGTGATTCGGGATTCGCAAGAGCGACCGCATGAGCGCCTGATGGTCTGGCGCGATGCGATGTCGCTTGTCGAAGCGATCTACCGCCTGAGCCACGACTTTCCTGATTCCGAACGTTTCGGACTGACGGCACAGATGCGGCGCGCTGCGATCAGCGTGCCCTCCAACATTGCCGAAGGCGCCGCGCGGCGTTCCACTGCCGAGTACCTGCGTTATCTGTCGATGGCGCGGGGTTCGCTGGCGGAACTGGATACGCAACTGCAGATTGCCGCACGGCTGCAGTTCGGTTCGCCCGATACGGCAACCCTGGATCTTTTGAATCGCACGTTTGCCAGGCTCAATGCATTGATCCGCACGCTGGACGAATCGCGCCATCTGCGCGAGCCCGGCGCCCTCTACGAATCACCACTCTCGAATCCCCAATCCCATGCTAGATAAAGTCGTCATCGCCAACCGAGGTGAAATCGCGCTGCGCATCCTGCGCGCGTGCCACACGCTCGGCATCCGCACGGTCGCGGTGCATTCCACGGTCGACCGCAACCTCAAGCACGTGGCCATGGCCGACGAGTCGGTGTGTATCGGCCCGGCCGCGTCCAGCGACAGTTACCTCAACATCCCGGCGTTGATCGCCGCGGCCGAGGTGACCGATGCGCAGGCCATCCATCCCGGCTACGGCTTCCTGTCGGAAAACGCCGACTTTGCCGAGCGCGTGGAAGAATCCGGCTTCATCTTCATCGGCCCCAAGGCCGACACCATCCGCCTGATGGGCGACAAGGTGGAGGCGATCCGCGCGATGAAGGCCGCCGGCGTGCCGTGCGTGCCCGGTTCGGGCGGCCCGCTGGGCGACGACATCGTCGCCAACACCAAGGTGGCGCGCGAGATCGGCTACCCGGTGATCATCAAGGCCGCCGGCGGCGGCGGCGGGCGCGGCATGCGCGTGGTGCATTCGGAGGCCGCGTTGAAGGCCGCCATCGAAACCACCAAGTCCGAAGCCAAGGCCGCCTTCAGCAACGATCAGGTCTACATGGAGAAGTTCCTGGAAAATCCGCGCCACGTGGAAATCCAGGTGCTGGCCGACGGCCAGGGCGGTGCGATCCATCTGGGCGAACGCGATTGCTCGATGCAGCGCCGCCACCAGAAGGTGGTGGAAGAAGCGCCGGCCCCGGGCATCACCGAAGAACTGCGCAACGAGATCGGCAAGGTCTGCGTGGATGCCTGCATCCGCATCGGCTATCGCGGCGCGGGTACCTTCGAGTTCCTGTTCGAAGACGGGCGTTTCTACTTCATCGAAATGAACACGCGCATCCAGGTGGAGCACCCGGTCACCGAGCGCATCACCGGCATCGATCTGGTCTGCGAGCAATTGCGCATCGCCGCCGGCCGCAAGCTGACCATCAAGCAGAGCGACATCGTGCTGCGTGGGCATGCGATCGAGTGCCGCATCAATGCCGAGGACCCGGAAACCTTCATGCCCAATCCGGGCCTGATCACCGCGTTCCATCCGCCCGGTGGCCCGGGCGTGCGTGTGGATACGCACATCTACGCCGGCTACAAGGTGCCGCCGAACTACGATTCGATGATCGGCAAGCTGATCGTGCATGGCCCCGATCGCGAGACCGCGATCGCACGCATGCGCGTGGCGCTGAGCGAGATGGTGGTGGACGGCATCAAGACCAACATCCCGCTGCAGCAGCGCATCATGCGCGACAAGGGCTTCCAGGCCGGTGGGCAGAACATCCACTATCTGGAAAAGCGCCTGGCCGAGCGCAAGAACAAGTCGATCGCGCTGGTCTGATCGCACCGGCCAGTGCAACGCACAACAAGCCCGGGAAACCGGGCTTGTTGCGTTGTTGCCCGGTGCATTGCGCAGGCCAGCCGACCTGTGCGTAGGAGCGCACCCGGGCGCGACCGCGCTTTATCGGTGAAACCTCGTCGCGCCCAGGTGCGCTTCTACGGGATCCTGGGTACTACCGGATCCGCGGCGCCGGCTGCTGGCTGCCCGGCACCGGCATGATGCCGCTGGAGGAGGCCGGGTCGACCACGGTCATGGTTTCGGTGGAGCCATCCGGCCACACCACCTGGAAGGTGGAGCCGGCCGGCAATGTCGAAAACGGCATCGCGCTGCTGGCGCGGTACACCGCGGCCACCTGGCTGGCGCCATGCCGTCGCTGCTGTTCGTCGGCGGCGACCGTGGTCGACTTGACCGACAGCGGCTGGTAGCGGTGATCGGCGGTGTCGATCATCACGATGCCCACGGCCGCGGCCGAATACGCCACGAACAGTGCAACCCAGAACCAGAACTTGGCGCCATGCGCCAGGCGACGGTAATTCATGACTGCGCTCCCGGCTCGGAGACCAAGCTATCGACCATCTCATCCACTCTGTCTGCTCCCTGCCGCGGCACCGCAGCATCGAATACGAACGACACGAAATCCTGTGCGCTGTTGCGCGAGCAGATGCCCGCGTTGGCGCAATAACTGGTGACCAGGGTGCTGTCTGCGCTGCAATCCAGCCCTAGTCGGCATGCAGCCACCTGCCAGGCCAGCTCGGCGAACTGATCGCCGGCCACGTAGCCGTCGAGGCTGTCATCGCCACTGGCGCGCGCGCCCATTGCCGGCGCCAGCGCCAGGTAGGCCTCCGGGTCGCGCGAGGCCAGCACGCGCTGCACCAGCGCGCGCTTGTAGCTGGGCGAGCGCTGCAGCGGCTCGCCTAGCGCCAGCAACGCCGCCTCGGCAGCCAGGTTGCCTGCACGCGCGGCTGCCTGCCGTTGCTGCGCCACCAGCCGCGGGCTCAGGCCGTCGCTGGGCGCAAAGCCGGCGCAGCGTTGCGCCACGCGCGTGCGCGCCGCATGCATCGCCACCACGCCGGGCGTGTGTTGCGCGGCGATCCAGGCGCTATCGGCGGCGTAACCGGCCGGGCTGGACGCATACGGCGCGCAGTAATCGTAGACGCGGCTCAGGCGCCAGCCCGCCTGCGCATTGCCGGCCCGCACCTGCTGCTGCAATTGCTGCGCATAGCGGTACAGGTCTGGCTGCGCGTCCACCGCATCGCGGTAGGGCAGTTGCAGGGCAGTGCCGCGTTCGGCGGGCGCGTGCGCCCGCGCTGCCGGCGCGCCGGTACGGGCATTGCTGGCAACCGCCGGCAGCGCGGCGGTGGGCGAATCGCCCGGTTGCGCGCGCACATGCCACCAGGCCGCCGCCGCGAGCGCGACGGGAGCCAGCAACAGCCAGAGATGGCGGGCACGAGCAAGCGGCATGGACAGCGGCGACCCTGCTGCGGAAAGCCCCGCAGCGACGGCGCGGAGTCTAGCACCCGCGCCCGCGCACGCTGGCGCGCAAGCGGACGCTGCCGAAGCGAACGGCGGACGGTGCATTGCATGAGGACGGTGATCTGCGCGGGTGTGGCGTGGGTGGCGCGCAGCGGGCGTCTGGTTGCCGGCGCGCCCGCGTGCTGCGCCGGCAGCGGCCGGCGCCACCGCGCCGCATGTGCGGAGTGCACCGATCAGGCGACGGCATCCGCCGTATCGCGCACGCGGTGCGCCTGCTTATCCGGCCCCCGTCGCGCAGGAGTCCGCCGGCATGAATGGTCTACGATGCACGCTTTCGAATTGCCCGACCGCCACGATGCCGTTTCTTGAACTGACCCTGCCCTGCTCCGACGCCACCCAGCCCCGTTACCAGAATGCGCTGGACGACATCGGCGCGCTGGCGGTGACGCTGCTCGACGCCAATGCCGACACCAGCAACGAGCGCGCCATTCTCGAGCCCGGCGTCGGCGAAACGCCGCTGTGGAACACCATGGTGCTGAACGCGCTGTTCGACGGCGACAGCGATGCGCTGGTGCTGCTCGCCGCGCTGGAAGCGTTCGACCCCGGGCTGGACTGGAGCCAGGTGGCGTTCCGCACGGTCGACGACAGCGACTGGGAACGCGCCTGGATGGATCAGTTCAAGCCGATGCAGTTCGGCGCGCGCACCTTCATCGTGCCGTGGAATCACGCGCTGCCCGAGGCCGCGCAAGCGCCCGACGCCGCGGTGATCCGTCTGGATCCGGGCCTGGCGTTCGGCTCGGGCACGCACCAGACCACCGCGCTATGCCTGCGCTGGCTGGACAGCCTGGCCGGCAGCGGCGAGCTGCAGGGCCGCAGCGTGCTGGATTTCGGCTGCGGCTCGGGCATTCTCGCCGTCGCCGCGCTGAAGCTGGGCGCGGCCAGCGCGGTGGGCGTGGACAACGATCCGCAGGCGCTGCTGGCCACTGCCGACAATGCCGAGCGCAATGCCTTGCAGGCGCAGCTGGCGGTGTACCTGCCGCAGGATGAGCCGGTGCAGACCTATCCGGTCGTGGTCGCCAACATCCTGGCCTCGGCGCTGGATGCGCTGGCCGACACCTTGTCCGCACGCGTGGCACCGGGCGGGCGGATTGCGCTGTCGGGCATCCTGCATGGTCAGGAAGACGAGTTACTGCAGCGCTACGCGCCCTGGTTCGAGCAACTGCGTTGCGAACGCGACGAAGACTGGATGCGCATCGACGGCGTACGCCGCCACTGACACCGCGTCGGGTCAGCGGTGTGGCCGGCCGGCGCGGATCTGCGCGGTGGTCACCGCATCGGCCACGCTGATGGCGCGCAGGCGGGTCACCGCCTGCCAGCCGGCACGCCGCAGCGCCGCGTTGCGCCACGGCCCGGCCTGATGGGCCAGCTGCACGCGCAGGCCCAGCTCGGCCAGCAGCAACGCCGCCCAGGCCGGCAGCGACCACGTGCGCGGGCCCAGACTGGCCAGGCCGCCGGCCAGCGCCAGCAAACCCACACTGAGCGCCAGCAGCCGCCAGTGCCGCTGGCGCAGCGCCCACCACCGCGGCGCCAGCCCGGCCGACCACTGCGGGCCGTCGGCCACGGCGGTCCACGCGTCCTGGCGTTGCCAGACCTGGTAACACGGCGCGCCCCGAAAGCGGGTGATCGCCGGATCCAGCGGCGAATGTGCCGGCCATGCCGCGGGCGGTGGCGCGGCGGGCGGCGTTGCCGGCGTGGTGGAACGGGCGGATTTGGGAGCGGCTGGCTCGACCATGAATGTCCTCCTTGAGTTCGCTGTGATCCCGTCATCATTGACGCCCGGACAGTATCGCAAACATATCGGCATATGAAAGGTATACGAACTATCCCTGATTGCTGCTAGGGCTATATCTCCCGGCCCGTTCCCCACTCACGGTGCCGTGTGAGCAAGTTGTACGAACGCGTCCGCGAAGCCCGCGCCCTGACCAAGCTGACCCAGGAAGGTTTGGCCGGCGAGCTGGGCGTGACCCGTAGCGCGGTGGCGCAGTGGGAGATGGCCGAAGGCACCGCGCCTTCGGTAGACAACCTGATCGGCCTGGCCAAGCGCAGCGGCATGGCGTTCGAATACCTGGCCACCGGCCGCGGTGAGCGCACCTTCGGCCCACCGGTGCCGACGATCGCCGAAGAACCCGCGCAGTACCGCCATCTGGACGAGCAGCAACGCGTGCTGCTGAACCGCTTCGACACGTTGGCGCCGCGCCAGCGCAGCGGCCTGCTCGATCTGTTGCTGGCCGAGGGCAAGACGCGGCGTCGGCGTTGAGTCGGGAATCGGGAATCGGGAATCGGGAATCGGGGGCAGGCTGCTGGGCGCTTCGTTTGTGAGGCAAGCTCGGTGTTGGTAGCTGGCTCAGTCGGAGTTGGATGACGTGGTGCCGGTCGTTGCGTTTGCTTGTTGGCTGGAATGCGTCTCTGCTGAAATGCGGCCTTGGGCTGCGGCAGGGTGGTCACAGCGGCGCGACGGTTGGCCAACCAACCGGATGCGTCCCCGCAGTCGATGGAAGCGGCATCTGCGCTTGCGGCTGCGGGCCGCACGCATGACGCACCCGGGTTCGCCCATTGGCGTGCGCGTGGTTGAATAGGGTTCTTCCCGCTGCACGCCTGCCGATGTCCGAGACTCCGCCACCGCGCCGCCCCCTGGCCACGTTCCTGCGTGCGACGCCGGCTGCCCCGTCGCTGATCCCGACCCCGGTGGTGCCTGCCGCCGACGCGTCGCTGCACGCGCCGCCGGTGCCGGCCGACGCACTGGTGCCGGCACCATTGGCCGAGCCGGTGGCCGCCCCGGCGGCGCCGCTCGTTCCGCCGCCGTCTGCGCCACCGGCGACGACGCCGCATAGCGACTCGATGCCAGTGGACGTCGTGCTGCCACCCGGCGATGCCGGCCAGGCCGCGGCAGATGCCGCCGAGCCGGACCGGTTGGCGTGGACCACCGCGACCACGCGTCAGCTGCCCGGCGATCCTGCCGAAGACACAGCGGCCGGTCCCGGCGACACCCTCAACGCGCTCGCCGGCACTGCCCCTGCACAGCCGGCCACCGCGCATCCGCGCGGCGTGGCGATAGGCGGCGTGGCAGGCACAGACCGGCAGCGTGAGCACGGCAACGCGTCTGCTCCCGCCTCCGACCTGGCCGCCCCGCCGGCACCCGGCACCGCTCCGGACACGGACGCCGAGCCCAGCGACAACGACGCGGACGCTGCCGACGCGGCGGCGCCCGCCCAGTTCCAGCCACTGCCAGCCCAGGCCGCGCCTGCATTCGCACGCCGCGGGCTGAGCCGGCCACGGCTGCGCGCCAGCGGCCGCCAATGGGCGTTGCTGGTCGGGCTGGTCGGCCTGCTGGCCTTGCAGATCGTCATCGCCGACCGTGCGCAGCTGGCCGCCGATGCGCGCTGGCGCCCGCTGGTCAGCGCCGCCTGTGCAGTGGCGCGCTGCACCCTGCCGGCCTGGCGCGAGCCGGGCGCGCTGACCTTGCTCAATCGCGAGGTGCGCCCGCTGCCCGGGGTGCCGGGCGTGCTGCAGATCCAGGCCAGCTTCCGCAACGAGGCGCGCTGGGCGCAGGCCTGGCCGTGGCTGCAGCTGTCGCTGTCCGACGCCGACGGGCGGGTGATCGGCACGCGCGTGCTGGCGCCGCAGGAGTATCTGGGCCAGCCGCCGGCCGCGCAGGACACGCTCGCGCCGGGCCAGGCGGTGCAGGTGGCGTTTCGCGTGCGCGAACCGGCCGCGAGCACGGCGGCCTTCAGTTTCGACTTCCGCTGAGCGGACCCGACCTGCGCCCACCGCCACACGGGCGTGGCGAGCGGGGAGGTCACGCGCTAGACTCACTCCCCCTCGCCGGCCACGCGTCCCGGCTTCGTGACACTGGGAAACCTCCTTTGAACGCAGCCCCCTCTCGTCCTGACACCAGTCGTGGCGCCCCGAAGTCGCCGCTGCGCGAACACGTGGCCCAGTCCGTCCGCCGTTACCTGCGCGACCTGGACGGCAGCGACGCCGACGACGTGTACGAAATCGTGCTGCGCGAGATGGAGATCCCGTTGTTCGTGGAAGTGCTCAACCACTGCGAAGGCAACCAGAGCCGCGCGGCGGCGATGCTGGGCATTCACCGCGCCACGCTGCGCAAGAAGCTGAAAGAGTACGGGCTGACGTAAGCCGGGAATCGGGAATCGGGATTGGGGAATCGTTAGAGCGTTGGGGTGTGCTGCGGGCTGGCAGTGCGCTGCGCTGGCACGCTTGGTGATGACGCGGCCGATGGACGATCTCGTTGCGTGTTGTGGAATGCGCAGCATGTTGATGTCGGGGCGGGCTGCCCAAAGTATTCGCTCTTGATCCCACGCCTCGGCGTAGGACTTCCGTCGCGCCCAGCGTGCCCTGTCTCGCGCGCGCTCTTCATCTGATCGGGCCAACCGCCGGGGATCCGGCGGTTGGCTGCAGTGCTGGATCGGCGATGCCGATCGCCTGGGCGAGTTGCCTGCTTAGCTCGGCAATTGCGTCACCGCTGCTTGATCCGCTGCCGGGGCCGGGCCGCTGCCATGGTCCGGCACGATGGTGGCGAGCGTGTCGAACGGATCGTCGAACTTCTCCACCACGTTCTTGTCGTCATCGATCTGATAGGCGGTGTCGGCCTCGACACCCTCTTCCCCGGTCTTGGCGATGATGTTGGTGTAGCGCTTGCCATCCCAGCAGCGGAAGATCAGCACCGAGTCCTCGCCACCGGTCAGGGTGGAGCCCAGGCTGCCGATCAATCTGCTGTTGGCGCCCGCCGTCAGGATGCTGTTCTTGCCAGCGGTCAACTTGCTGCGGTCGCCCGCCATCAGCGTGCAGTCATCGCCGGCGGTGAGCCTGCTGCGGTCCCCGGCGGTGAGGAAGCTGTTGCTGCCGGCCAGCAACTTGCTGCGATCGCCAGCGATCTGGGTGCTGTCGGCGCCAGCGATCAATTTGCTGCGGTCACCCGCGGTCTGCACGCTGCCCATGCCGGCGATCAACGTGCTGCGCGAGCCGGCCGTCTGCGAACTCAGCTTGCCGGCAATCAGCATGCTGCGGTGACCGGCAATCTGGGTACTTTCGTGTCCTGCGATCAGCGAGCTGCCATAGCTGGCGATCTGGTTGCTGCCGTAGCCGGCGGTCAGATAGCTGCGCACGCCACTGGTCAAGCTGCTGCCATAGCCGGCAATCAGCGAGCTGTCCTGCCCGGCGATTTCGGTGCTGCCGTAGCCTGCTGTCAGGGAGCTGTTGTCCTGCGCGGTCAGGGTGCTGCCATAGCCGGCAGTCAGCGTGCTGTCGCCACCGGCGGTCTGGCTGCTGCCGTAACCGGCGATCAGGGTGCTGGAAAACCCGGCGATTTCGGTACTGCCGTAGCCGGCGGTGAGCGAGCTGTTTTCCAGCGCGGTCAGCGTGCTGCCGTAACCGGCGGTCAGGGTGCTTTCGTAACCGGCGGTCTGCGTGCTGCCATAGCCGGAAATCAGGGTACTTTCGTAGCCGGCGGTGGAATTGCTGCCGTAACCGGCAGTCAGGATGCTGCCATGGCCGGCGGTTTGCGTACTGCCGTAACCGGTGGTGAGCCAGCTGATTTCCTGCGCCGTCTGGGTGCTGCCGTAGCCGGCGGTCAGCGTGCTTTCGTAACCGGCCGTCTGCGTGCTGCCATAGCCGGCAATCAACGAGCTCTGGAAGCTGGCAGTGGAGGTACTGCCGTAACCGGTGATCAACCAGCTGCTGCTCTGCGCGGTCTGGGTGCTGCCGTAACCGGCAGTCAGGGTGCTGTCGTAACCGGCGGTCTGGGTACTGCCATATCCTGCGATCAGCGAGCTGTCCGGGCCGGCCATGGAGGAACTGCCGTAGCCGGCGATCAGCGAACTGCTTTCCTGCGCGGTCTGGGTACTGCCATAGCCGGTGGTGAGAATGCTCTTGTAACCGGCGGTCTGCGTACTGCCGTAGCCGGCAATCAGCGTACTGTCATGCCCTGCCGTCGAGGTGCTGCCGTAACCGGTGGTGAGCGTGCTGCGCTCCTGCGCGGTCTGCGTGCTGCCGTAGCCGGCGGTGAGGATGCTCTTGAAGCCGGCCGTCTGGGTGCTGCCGTAGCCGGCGATCAACGAGCTGTCCGCGCCTGCGGTGGAAGAACTGCCATAGCCGGCAGTGAGCATGCTGCCCTCTTGCGCGGTCTGGGTGCTGCCATAGCCGGTGGTCAGGATGCTCTTGAAGCCGGCCGTCTGCGTGCTGCCGTAGCCGGCGATCAATGAACTGTCCGAACCGGCGGTGGAGGTGCTGCCATAGCCGGCAGTGAGGTCACTACCTTTCCGGGCAGTCTGCGTGCTGCCATATCCCGCCGTCAGGGAACTGTCGCCGCCCGAGGTTTGCGTACTGCCATAACCGGCAATCAGCGTGCTGTCGGCACCAGCCGTCGAGGTACTTCCATAGCCGGTGGTGAGGTCGCTGCCCTTGCGCGCGGTCTGCGTGCTGCCATAGCCGGCGGTGAGCGAGCTTTCCCCGCCCGAGGTCTGGGTGCTGCCGTAACCGGCAATCAAGGTGCTGTCGGCACCGGCCGTGGACGTACTGCCGTAGCCGGTGGTCAGGTCGCTGCCCTTGCGCGCCGTTTGCGTGCTGCCGTAGCCCGCAGTGAGCGAACTGTCACCGCCCGAGGTCTGCGTACTGCCATAGCCGGCGATCAGCGTGCTGTCGGCGCCGGCGGTGGAGGTGCTGCCATAGCCGGTGGTCAGGTCGCTGCCGCTGCGCGCCGTTTGCGTGCTGCCGTAACCGGCGGTGAGCGAGCTATCACCACCAGACGTCTGCGTGCTGCCATAGCCGGCGACCAGCGTGCTGTCGGCGCCGGCGGTGGAGGTACTGCCGTAACCGGTGGTCAGGTCGCTGCCGCTGCGCGCGGTCTGCGTACTGCCGTAGCCGGCGGTGAGTGAGCTGTCACCGCCAGAGGTTTGGGTGCTGCCGTACCCTGCAATCAAGGTGCTGTCGCCACCGGCCGTCGAGGTGCTGCCATAGCCGGCGGTCAGATCACTGCCTTTGCGCGCGGTCTGCGTGCTGCCGTAACCGGCAGTGAGCGAGCTGTCGCCGCCGGAGGTCTGGGTACTGCCATAACCGGCGATCAGCGTGCTGTCCGCACCGGCGGTGGAGGTACTGCCGTAACCCGCGGTGAGGTCGCTGCCGGTGCGGGCGGTTTGCGTGCTGCCGTAGCCCGCCGTCAGCGAGCTGTCGTTGCCCGAGGTCTGCGTGCTGCCATAACCGGCAATCAGGGAGCTGTCGGCACCTGCGGTGCCGGTGCTGCCGTAGCCGGCAGTGAGGTCACTGCCGTCCTGCGCGGTCTGCGTGCTGCCATAGCCGGCGGTCAGCGAGCTTTCTCCGCCCGAAGTCTGGGTGCTGCCATAGCCGGCAATCAACGAGCTGTCGGTGCCCGCGGTGCTGGTGCTGCCGTAGCCTGCGGTGAGGTCGCTGCCGTTCTGCGCGGTCTGGGTGCTGCCGTAACCGGCAGTCAACGAGCTGTCGCCGCCGGAAGTTTGCGTGCTGCCATAGCCGGCGATCAACGAGCTGTCTGCACCCGCGGTTTCCGTGCTGCCGTAGCCTGCAGTCAGATCGCTGCCATGGCGCGCGGTCTGGGTGCTGCCATAGCCGGCCGTCAGTGTGCTGCCGCCGCCTGCGGTCTGGGAACTACCGTAGCCGGCGACGATGGTGCTGTCGGATCCGGCCACGCCGGTGCTGCCATAGCCGGCGATCAACTCGCTGCCGTTACCCGCGGTTTCGGTACTTCCATAGCCTGCGATCAGCTGGCTCTGATCGGCGCCGGTGAGCGTGCTGCCGTAGGTGGCGATTTCGCGTGTGCGCAGGATCGCAGCTGTAGCTTGTGCGGTTTGTGGATCGATGCCGTGGGTCGCAACCGGCATTGGCGCGGTGGAATGTGCAGCGCTTTCGACGAGCGGTGCGGTGAATTGCGCCTGCGCTGCCTTGGGAATGAAATCCGCGGCAATGACCGGCGTTACCGGCGGCTCCGGCTGGGGCGGCGCGTGCTGCGCAATGCCCGCGGCAATGCACTGCATGGCACCGGCACGGCTGCCGGCGTAGACCACCTCGGCCCGGGGAAACTTGATCATCCCCTCCTCGCCCAGCCAGATGATGTCGGCGGTATCGACCATGCAGACCACCCAGTGCGCATCGGCATGCATGTTCAGATGCGCATTGGTTCCCTGTCCCCACAACAGGCCGGTCAGGCCGTTTTCCTGCTTGATGCTGGGTTGCCAATGCCGGCATTCGACACTGCCCGACTGCGGCCAGATCAGCCCGCAGTGATCGGACATGTTGTTGGTGCAGGTGCGTAATGCCAAGACTTTTTCGCGATTCATAAGGGTGATCTCATAGGAATGTTCCGAGCAGCTGCGCAAACCGGCATGCATGCCCTGGCCGACGAACGGGTGCGGAGCGTCCCGCCGTGAGGGCGAGACGGATCGGCCCATTGGCAAGGGCAGTACCGGCACTGCGACGGTTGGTCATCGACGAACGCCACAAGGCGCACGCGCGCTGCGGTGTCTTGCTTGAATCGCAGGGTCATGGACGGCCGTGACGGCAAGACGCAGCGGGGAGTGATGGCAAGGCTGGCTCCTGCGCGACAGCCGTTGCAGCAAGTAGCGACGGGACGCCTCGCCGAAAGCGTCGTTGCTGGTGAACCGGTTGAGTGAATCGATCAGCGAGCACAGATCGTCGGTCAGCCCGGCGCTGGCAACTGTCGCCGTAGCAGAAGACAGGTGCGCATGACCGAAGAACAGGCATGCATTCCACGCCCGAAGACAGGTCTTTTTGATCAATCTGCGACCGGCTCCGGATTGTGTTCGTCAGTGCACGACCGGAACCAAAAAGAGTTTTGCGCAATCATCGAATCCCGTCGCGGTGGCACACGTTCATGCCCCGCCACAGCGCATGCCGCGGCGGCCACCAGCAACGCCACCGCTGCCGCGAACGCCCGGTCGGCGTTGATGCCGCCGCGCGACAGCGCGCCCGCCATCGGCCGCAGCAGCGCCTGGCAGCGCCTTTTCAGCGCATGGATCGACGCCATTGCGGGCGCTCGGGTCCATTCAAGCGCCGGCGCGGCCTACAATATGGGCTGCTCCGCTTTGATATCCCCCACCGATGGCCTCTGATCTCCTGCCCGTGCGCCGGGCCCTGCTCTCCGTTTCCGACAAGACCGGCCTGATCGATCTGGCCCGCGCGCTGGCAGCGCGCAATGTCGCGCTGCTGTCCACCGGCGGCACCGCCAAGGCGATCCGCGAGGCGGGCCTGCCGGTCACCGACGTCGCCGAGCTGACCGGTTTCCCGGAGATGATGGACGGCCGCGTCAAGACCCTGCACCCGCTGGTGCACGGCGGCCTGCTCGGCCGCGCCGGCATCGACGAAGCGGTGATGGCCGAACACGGCATCGTGCCGATCGACCTGCTGGTGCTGAACCTGTATCCGTTCGAATCGGTGACCGCCAAGGCCGACTGCACGCTGGCCGATGCGGTGGAAAACATCGATATCGGCGGCCCGGCGATGCTGCGCAGCGCGGCGAAGAACTTCGCCCGCGTGGCGGTGGCCACCGACCCGGCGCAGTACGCCGAGCTGCTGGCCGAACTCGACGCCAACGACGGCCAGCTGTCGGCGGCCAGGCGCTTTGCGCTGTCGGTGGCCGCGTTCAACCGCGTGGCGCAGTACGACGCGGCGATCAGCAACTACCTGTCGGCGGTGGCCGACAGCACCGAAAACGTGCCCACGCGCAGCCCGTTCCCGGCGCAGATCAATTCCAACTTCGTCAAGGTGATGGACCTGCGCTACGGCGAGAACCCGCATCAGGCCGGCGCGTTCTACCGCGACCTGTACCCGGTGCCGGGCACGCTGGCCACCTTCCAGCAGTTGCAGGGCAAGGAACTGAGCTACAACAACCTGGCCGATGCTGACGCGGCGTGGGAATGCGTGCGCCAGTTCGATGCACCGGCCTGCGTGATCGTCAAGCACGCCAACCCCTGCGGTGTGGCGGTGGGCGCAGGCTGCGGCGATGCCTACGAGCTGGCCTATGCGACCGACCCGACCAGCGCCTTCGGCGGCATCCTGGCCTTCAACAAGACCCTGGATGCAGCGACTGCGAAAGCGATTCTGGATCGCCAGTTCGTCGAGGTGCTGATCGCGCCGGACTACGAGCCGGGCGCGCTCGACTATGCGACCAAGAAAGCCAACGTGCGCGTGCTCAAGATCCCGCACGGCAACGGCCTCAACAACTACGACACCAAGCGGATCGGCTCGGGCCTGCTGATGCAGTCGTCCGACAACCGCGGCATGTCGCTGGGCGAACTGAGCGTGGTCACCCAGCGCGCGCCCAGCGAGGCCGAACTGGGCGATCTGCTGTTCGCCTGGCGCGTGGCCAAGTACGTCAAATCCAACGCGATTGTCTACGCCAAGGACCACCGCACCATCGGTGTGGGCGCCGGGCAGATGAGCCGCGTGGTCAGCGCCAAGATCGCCGCGCTCAAGGCCGAAGAAGCCAAGCTCACGGTGGCCGGCTCGGTGATGGCGTCGGATGCGTTCTTCCCGTTCCGCGACGGCATCGATGCCGCCGCTGCGGCCGGCATCCAGGCGGTGATCCAGCCCGGCGGCTCGATGCGCGATGGCGAAGTGATCGCCGCCGCCGACGAACACGGCATCGCGATGGTGTTCACTGGCGTGCGGCATTTCAGGCACTGACGTGCCGGGATTCGGGAGTGGGGATTCGGGAGTGGCAACGTCGCTCTGGTCTCTCCTGTTTCCGGTCTCTGCCTTGCTTCAACCAATCCCCAATCACGACTCCCCAATCTCGGCACCTACATGAAAATCCTCGTCATCGGCTCCGGCGGCCGTGAACACGCCCTGGCCTGGAAGATCGCGCAGTCCGCGCAGGTGAGCGAAGTGCTGGTGGCACCCGGCAATGCCGGCACTGCGACCGAAGCCAAGTGCCGCAATGTCGCCATCAAGGTCGATGATCTGGATGGCCTGCTGGCGCTGGCGCAGCGCGAAGCCGTGGCGCTCACGGTGGTCGGCCCGGAAGTGCCGCTGGTGCTGGGCGTGGTCGACCGTTTCCACGCGCTGGGCCTGCGCATCTTCGGGCCCACCGCCAAGGCCGCGCAGCTGGAAGGCAGCAAGGCCTTCGCCAAGGATTTTCTGGCACGCCATGGCATTCCCACCGCGTATTACGCGGTGCACACCGAGGTGGACGCAGCGCTGGCCTACGTGCGTGAGAAAGGCGCGCCGATCGTGGTCAAGGCCGACGGCCTGGCCGCCGGCAAGGGCGTGATCGTGGCGATGACGCTGAGCGAGGCCGAAGACGCGGTCCGCGACATGCTCTCGGGCAACGCGTTCGGCGATGCCGGCGCGCGCGTGGTGATCGAGGAATTCCTCGATGGCGAAGAAGCCAGCTTCATCTCGATGGTCGACGGCACCCACGCCTTGCCGATGGCCACCAGCCAGGACCACAAGCGTGTCGGCGATGGCGACATCGGCCCCAATACCGGCGGCATGGGCGCGTACTCGCCGGCCCCGGTGGTCACGCCCGAGGTGCATGCACGCGTCATGCGCGAGGTGGTCGAGCCGACCGTGCAAGGCATGATCGCCGACGGCGTGCCGTTCACCGGCTTCCTGTACGCCGGGCTGATGATCGATGCGCATGGCGCGCCCAAGGTGATCGAGTTCAACGTGCGCTTCGGCGACCCGGAAACCCAGCCGGTGATGCTGCGCCTGCAGTCGGACCTGGTGGATCTGCTGGACGCCGCCATCGACGGCAAGCTCGACACCGCGCAGGCGCAGTGGGACCCGCGCCCATCGCTGGGCGTGGTCATCGCCGCCAGGCCGTATCCCGAAGCCCCGATCACCGGCGAGGTCATCAGCGGCCTGGACGCGGTGCCGGCCACCGCCAAGGTCTTCCATGCCGGCACCGCATTGAATGCAAACGGTGAGGTGGTCAGTGCCGGTGGCCGCGTGCTGTGCGTGGCCGCGCTGGGCGATAGCGTGCTGGAAGCGCAGCGCAATGCCTATGCAGGTCTGCAGCCGATCCACTGGGCCAGCGCCTTCCAGCGCAGCGACATCGGCTGGCGTGCGATCGCCCGCGAGCAGGGCGCACAGGCCTGAGCGGCCTGCCTAAGGCACTTGCGACAACGCGGCTACTGACAAAGAACTAGCCGCCCTCCACCCCGATGGCGCGTGCCTGCGGCAATAATGCCCGGGCACCTTGCCTTGCAGAGACTGTGGCCACTTCTTCCTTCGAAACCCGCCTGAGCCGCCTGTGGGCCCATGAAAAGGCCAGCTATGGCCTGCGTGTGTTCATCGCACTGGCGGTGGCAATGGGCGTGTGCTGGCACTGGCAGCAGCTCACCGCGGTGCCGGCGCTGTTCCTGGGCGCGATCGCCAGCGCCATCGCCGAGACCGACGACAACTGGCTGGGCCGCATCAAGTCGGTGCTGCTGTCGCTGCTGTGTTTCGCCGCCGCCGCCGCGGCGGTGGTACTGCTGTTTCCGTATCCGCTGGCGTTCGTGACCGGCATGGCGGTGGCGACCTTCTCGTTGACCCTGCTCGGCGCGCTGGGCGAGCGCTACGCCTCGATCGCGCAGGCCACCGTGGCCTTGTCGATCTACGCCATGATCGGCATGGACCAGCACGGCAGCCACGATCCGTCGATCGCCTGGCATGGCGCGATGCTGCTGCTGATCGGCGCCACCTGGTACGGCGTGCTGTCGATCCTGTGGACCCTGCTGTTCGCCAATCGCCCGGTACGCGAGCGGCTGTCGCGGCTGTTCTTCGAGCTGGGCCGTTATCTCAAGCTCAAGGCCGACCTGTTCGAACCGGTGCGGCAGAGCGACCTGCACGCACGCCGGCTGGCGCTGGCCGAGCAGAACGCCAAGGTGGTCGGCGCGCTCAACGCCGCCAAGACCGCGATCATGAGCCGCTTCGGCCGCTCGGGGCGGCCGGGCGTGCAATCGGGCCTGTATTTCCGCCTGTACTACATGGCGCAGGAATTCCATGAGCGCGCCAGTTCCTCGCACTATCCCTACGAAGCGCTGACCGACGCGTTCTTCCACAGCGACGTGCTGTACCGCTGCCAGCGCCTGCTCGCGCTGCAGGGCAAGGCCTGCGCCGCCTTGGGCGAGGCGATCCGCCTGCGCCATCCGTTCGATTACGGCGACAACAGCCGCCTGGCCACCGAAGACCTGCGGCAATCGCTGGACTACCTGCACGCGCGTGCCGACCCCGCACTGGCGCGTCTGCTCGGCGCGCTGGAATTGCTGGTGACCAACCTGCAGAGCATCGAGCGCAAGCTGTCGGAAGCGGCGCAATCCGATTCCACCAGCGACAACCTCGACACCCGCCTGCGCGACTCCTCGCCGCACACCCTGCGCGAAATGGCCGCGCGTCTGATGCAGCAACTCACGCCCGGCTCGGTGCTGTTCCGCCACGGCCTGCGCATGGCCATCGCGCTGGTGGTCGGCTACGCCATCATGCAGTCCATCCATGCCGACAACGGCTACTGGATCCTGCTCACCACCGCCTTCGTGTGCCGGCCCAATTACGGCGCCACCCGCCTGCGGCTGGTGCAGCGCATCGCCGGCACCCTGATCGGACTGGTCGCCACCTGGGCACTGATGCAGCTGTTCCCCGGCACCGAAGTGCAGCTGCTGCTGGCGCTGGCCGCCGCGCTGATCTTCTTCATCACCCGCACCGATCGCTACATGCTGGCCACCGCCGGCATCACCGTGATGGCGCTGTTCTGCTTCAACCTACTTGGCGATGGTTTCGTGCTGATCTGGCCACGCCTGATCGACACGCTGATCGGTTGCGCAATCGCCGCGGCCGCCTCGTTCCTGATCCTGCCGGACTGGCAGGGCCGCCGCCTCAACCAGGTGATGGCCACGGTGCTGGCCAGCTGCGCGCGCTATCTGGCCCAGGTGCTGGAGCAATACGCCAGCGGCATGCGCGACGACCTGCCCTACCGCATCGCGCGCCGCGACATGCACAACGCCGATGCCGCGTTGTCGGTGGCCTTGTCCAACATGCTGCGCGAACCGGGCCGCTATCGGCGCAACCTGGATGCCGGTTTCCGCTTCCTGGCGCTGTCCAACACCTTGCTCGGCTATCTGTCTGCGCTCGGCGCGCATCGCGCCGCACTCGATGGCGAACACGATCCCGCCATCGCGCAGGCCGGCGACTACCTGCAGCGCGCGCTGAGCGAAATCGCCACCGCCTTGCGCGAACGCCAGCCGCTGCCGGCGCACGACGAAAGCCAGGAAATCGCCACTGCCGAAGCGCTGGAGCAGCATGCCGTGCAACTGCCGCCCAAGCAGCGCCTGGTGCGCGACCAGCTGGCACTGACCCTGCGACTGCTGCCCAAACTGCGCGCCGCTGCCCTGGCGGTCACCACCGCGCCGGCAGAGGGCGCACCGCGTCTGGCGAGCAGCAAGGCCTAGCGCGTCGTCAGTGGGGCGCATGCACGCCGCGCAGCCACTGCCGCATCGATGTGGGCGGCGACGCCGACGTACCGCGGTGCGCGCGCAGGCCACTTGATCCGATGGCCGCGGCGCCGTTCCGGCAATGCACCTACTTCCAGTGCTTGCGCGCCACGCTCAGTCCCACCCAGCCCAATGCCGCCACCGCCAGCACCGCCCCACCGATCACCACACCGTTCCAGCCGGCCTGCGCATATGCCGCCGTGCCCAGCGTGGATCCCACCGCACCGCCGATGAAGTAGCAGGTGATGTAGGCCGAGGTGATGCGATTGCGCGCGTTCGGATTGCGCTGGTAGATCACGCTCTGGTTGGCGATGTGCACCCCTTGCACCGCGATATCCAGCAGCAGCACGCCGACGATCAGCAGCGCGATTGACTGCGGCGCAAACGCCAGCAATCCCCACGACAGCAGCAGCATCACCAGCCCGCCCCAGCTGACGCGGTCGCCATGGCCGTGATCGGACCAGTGACCGGAACGGTTGGCCGCCAGCGCGCCGGCCGCACCGATCAGGCCGAACAGCCCGATCACCGCCGTGCCATAGCCATACGCAGGCCCGGACAACAGGAACGCCAGCGTGGTCCAGAACATGCTGAAGCCGGCAAAGATCAGCCCGCCCAGCACCGCACGCGAGCGCAACACCGCATCGTCGCGCAGCAGCGTCAGCACCGAACCCACCAGCTGCGGATACGACAGCTGCGCATTGCCCGGGTGCCGCGGCAGCCCGCGCCACAGCAGCCAGGCGGTGACCAGCAACAGGCCGGAGGCGATCCAGTACACCGTATGCCAGCCGCCAACGCCGGCCAGCACCCCGGCCGCGGTGCGCGCCAGCAGGATGCCCAGCAACAGGCCGCTCATCACCGTGCCGATCACCCGCCCGCGCTCGTGCGGGGCGGCCAGGGTCGCGGCAAACGGCACCAGGATCTGCGCCGCCACCGAGCTGGCACCGGTGACGATCGTGCCGGCCAGCAACATGCCGAAACTATGCGAGGCGGCGCTCACCAGCAGGCCCAGCGCACTGAGCACGAACAGGCCGACGATCAGCCCGCGCCGCTCCAGCCGGTCGCCCAGCGGCACCAGCAACAGCAGCCCCGCCGCGTAGGCCAGCTGCGCAGCGGTCACCACCGCCCCGGCACTGCGCACCTGGATCCCGAACGCCTGCGCCAGCGTCTCCAGCAAGGGCTGGGCGTAGTAGTTGCTTGCCACCGCCAGCCCGGTGGCGGCGGCCATCAGCAGCACCAGTCGGCGCGGCAATGGCGGGTGGGCAATCGGTTCGACGGTCATGGCAGGTGCCTGCTGTAGGAATGGGCGCAGTGTGGGCAGCGACGCGGCATCTTTCCAATGTATTGTTTTCACCGTGTCCATCGCGTTTTGAGATCGCATGCTGACCCTGCGCCAACTGGAGTTCGCCGTGGCCGTGGCCGAGGAAGGCGGCTTCACCGCCGCCGCACGCCGGTGCAACACCGTGCAATCGGCGCTCAGCCACCAGGTCGCCAAGATCGAGGAATCCCTCGGTGCGCGCCTGTTCGAGCGCGGCACCCGCCAGGTGCGGCCCACCGCAGCCGGCGAGGTGTTTCTGCACAACGCCCGCGCCACCTTGCGCGCGGCCGAACGCCTGCACGAGGAAATGGCCCAGGCCCTGGGCACGGTGCGCGGCCGGCTCACGCTGGGGCAGATCTCCTCGCTCACCACCGTGCAGCTGCCGACGCTGCTGCGCGCCTTTCGCAGCGCGCATGCGCGGGTGGACGTGCACCTGCGCACCGCCATGAGCGAGGCCCTGCTGCACGACCTGGGCGAAGGCCGGCTGGATGTGGCCCTGGTCGGCGTCGGCCCGCAGGTCGCGGTGCCGGAACAGCGGCTGCTGCTGCACGAGGAAGCCCTGGCCTTGATCGTGGCGCCCACCCATCGCTTCGCCACGCGCAAGCGGGTGGCGCTGGCCGAGCTGGACGACGAACCGATGGCCGGGCTGATCGCCGGCGCCGGCGTGCGCGGCATCGTCGATGCGGCCTTCGCGCAGGCCGGCTTGCGGCAGCGCCAGCAATACGAGGTCACCCATGCCGATCTGATGCGCGAACTGGTCGCCGCCGACCTGGGCGTGGGCATCGTGCCGCAGACCATGGCCACGGCCATGCGCGGGGTGGTGACGGTTGCGCTGAAGGAGCGCTTCGGCTTTCTGACCTATGCGGTGTGGCGGCCCGATCCCACCCCGGCCGCACGGGCCTTCATGGCGCTGCTGCGCGCCCAGGCCGCGCGACGTGCGTCATCGGCACGCGCGCCGCGCTGAGCGCGTCTGCATGCACCAGCGCGCCGTGGAAGCCTGCTAGGCTGCGCGCGTTCGCAAAGGAAACTGCATGTCCGGTCACAGTCAGTTCGCCCTGCTCAGGCAGCGCCGCTTCTTGCCGTTCTTCGCCGTGCAGGCGTTGGGCGCGTTCAACGACAACGTCTATCGGCAGGCCATCATCGGCCTGTTGTTCTACCTGGGCATCGATGCGGCGCAGCGCACGCTCTACACCAATCTGGCGCCGGCACTGTTCATCCTGCCGTACTTCCTGTTCTCCGCGCTGGCCGGGCAGATCGCCGAAAAGCTGGAAAAGCAGAAACTCATCGTGATCACCACCACGATGGAGATTGCGATCATGTCGCTGGCAGCGGTGGGGTTTGTTACCGAGAACATGGTGATCCTGCTGGTTGCGCTGTTCTGCACCGGACTGCAGTCCACGCTGTTCGGGCCGGTGAAATATTCGATCCTGCCCTCGGTGCTGAAACCGGAGGAACTCACCGGCGGCAACGGCCTGGTCGAGATGGGCACCTCGATCTCGATCCTGTGCGGCATGATCTTCGGCGGGCTGATCTTCCAGATCGCCGGCAGCCACGGGCCGGTCGCCGCGGCCACCGCGGTGATCGCGATTGCCGTCACCGGCAACCTGGTCGCGCGGCTGGTGCCCAAGGTCGATGCCGGCGCGCCCGAGCTGAAGATCAACTGGAACCCCATCCCCGAATCGCGCGCCATCATGCGCCTGACCCGGCGCACGCCGGCGGTGCGCAACGCCGTGCTCGGGGTGTCGTGGTTCTGGTTCGTCGGCACCGTGCTGACCGCGCAGTTGCCCACCTACGCGCAGGTCAATCTTGGCGGGCAGCAGGATCTGTACGTGTTCGCGCTGGCGCTGTTTTCGATCGGCACCGGTGTCGGCTCGCTGCTGTGCGAGCGGCTGTCCGGACGCACCGTGGAAATCGGCCTGGTGCCGCTGGGCGCGTTCGGCATCAGCGCATTTCTGCTGGACCTGTACTTCGCGCGTCCCGGTGTTGCACCGGCCACCGATCTGTCGATCGGCCAGTTCGTGCAGCAGGCCGGCAGCGTGCGCCTGATCGTGGACCTGGTCGGCATCGGCCTGTTCACCGGCTTGTTCGTGGTGCCCTTGTTTGCGCTGATCCAGAGCCGCACGCCCAAGGCCGAACTCTCGCGCGTGATCGCCGGGCTCAATATCCAGAATTCGTTGTTCATCGTCACCGCCGCCATCATCGGCATCGCGCTGCAGCTGCCGCAGCTGGTGCTGTTCGGCGTGCGCATTCCGCTGCCGGGCCTGAGCATTCCGCAGGTGTTCCTGGCCCTGGCGCTGGCCAATACGCTGGTGGCGCTGTGGATCTTCACCCTGGTGCCCGAGTTCCTGATGCGCTTTCTCAGCTGGGTGCTGGTGAGCGTGCTGTACCGGCTGCGCACGCGCGACATCGACCGCCACGTGCCCGACGAAGGCGCCGCGTTGCTGGTCTGCAACCACGTCAGCTACATGGACGCGCTGATCCTGTCGGCGGTGATTCCGCGCCCGGTGCGCTTTGTCATGTACTACAAGATCTTCCGCATCCCGGTGATGCGCTGGATCTTCCGCACCGCCAAGGCGATCCCGATCGCCGGCGCACGCGAAGACCCCGCGCTGATGCAGCAGGCTTTCGACCGTATCGATGCGGCGCTGGCCGACGGCGAGCTGGTGTGCATCTTCCCCGAAGGCGCATTGACCAGGGATGGCGAGATTGCACCGTTCAAGTCGGGCGTGGAGAAGATCCTGCAACGCCGCCAGGTGCCGGTGATTCCGATGGCACTGCGTGGCATGTGGTCGAGCATGTGGAGCCGCCGCGACACCCGCCTGGGCCGCATGCGCGTGCCGCGCCGGATCCGCGCGCATATCGAAGTGGCCGCCGGCCCAGCGGTTCCCGGCGACGCGGCGACCGCCGCGCTGCTCGAACAGCAGGTCCGTGCACTGCGCCAGGATCAACCGTGACTGCGGCCAGCGCGGGCTTTGCGTCCGCCGCGTGCCGCGAGTAGCCTGTGCGCCATTGCACGCATTGCCGCCGCGCTCGCCTAGCGGGCGCGACAAGAAGGACCGGGGGAAGTCGTCGTACGCCACATCACCGTGTCAGACGCGTTCGCCGTGATCGGTGGACGCTGCCTGCGCGGCCCATCGCTGCCTTCCCCACGCGCTGCAACATCTCGCTGTTGTTTACCACCCAAGGAGCTTCACCATGAGTGCCATCCCACCGCCGATCCATCCCTCGCCCAGCGCCGCACCGGGCCCGATTCCCAATCACCTGATCTGGGCGATCGTCTCCACCGTACTCGGCTTCTGCCTGTGCTGCCCGGCCCTGATCACCGGCATCGTGGCGATCGTGTTCTCCAGCAAGGTCAACGGCCTGCTCAACCAGGGCGACATCGACGGCGCACGTCGCGCCTCCAACACCGCCAAGACCTGGTGCATCGTGACCAGCGTGCTGGCCGTCATCGGCCTGCTGATCAACATCGGCATGGTCGCCACCGGCGGCATGCAGGGCTACATGGACTACATGCAGCAGTTGCAGCACATGCAGTAATGGAACTGCGTCCACGCCACTGGCTTGGACTCGGGGCGGCCACCAGCGTGGCCGCCTTCGGCGTGAGCTTGTTGTATCGCTTCGATCCGAACGCGGGCAACAGCCCGTTCCCGCCCTGCGTGTTCCGTGCCGTGACCGGCTGCTACTGCCCCGGTTGCGGCATGACCCGCGCGCTGTATGCGCTGGTGCACTTCGATCTCCCCGGCGCCTTCGCCATGAACCCGGCCGCCGTGCTCGGCCTGTTCACCCTGCCCGGCCTGATCGCCTGGAAAGCGGGCTGGCGCGCGCGCTGGTTTGCACCGGTGGTGGCCGTCATGTCCGAGCCGAAGTTTTGGTTATGGGCGTTGCCGACGTATTGGGTTGCCAGGAATTTGCCTTGGTACCCGTTTACCTTGCTGGCACCGGGTTAGCAGGTCGCGAACAGCCGCGCGATCGAAATCAGGCTGCGCGCCTACCGCACCCAGCCGGCAATCACCAGCAACGCCAGCACCACCATCCACAGCAGCAGCACGCGCCAGACCAGGCTCATCGCATCGCGCACCTCCGGCAGCCGGCGCCAGACCGGCACCAGGCCCGAATCGGTGTAGTCGTGGGCTTCCTCGCGCAGCTCGGCGCTGACGCTGGCACGCGCCACCGCACCGAGAAAATGCGGCTCCAGCGACCAGCGGTTGCCATTCGCCTGCCGCCAGGCACGGAACACCGTGTCGAAATTGCCCACCAGCGCCATCGACACGGTGATCAACTGCGCCACCGGCCATTCCAGCGCGGCCAGCAGCCAGCGCGCGCCGGCCAGGTTGCGCGGCGGCAGCAGCACCGAGAGCGGGCTTTCCACCGCCAGCGCCGTCAGCCGATACAGCACTGCACCGAACGGCCCCAGCAGCAAAAACCACCACAGCACCGCAAACCAGCGCCGCAATCCATTGACCACCACCGCTTCCACCAGCGACGGCGCATCCTCGTGCACGCTGCCGCCGGCGGCCTGCAGCTGCGCGATCGAATCGCGGCGCGCGCCCGGTTCGTCGGCATCGATCACCGCTTCCACATCGCGGTCCAGATCGCGCGGCCCCCAAGTCCAGGCCAGCACCGCCACGCCGAACAGCAAGGCCCAGAAGCCGCGCCAGACATCGTCCAGCAGCCATTGCAGCAGCACCACCACCAGCAAGGCCGGCAACAGCGCCAGCACCACGCCATAGCGCCCCTGCCACGCACCGCGCCCGGCGGCATGGCTGTCCAGCCGGCGCAGCCACTGGCCGAACCATTCGAAACGCCGCAGCCGCGCCACCTGGGCAGGCGCCAGGTGGCCCAGCGCAAGTGCGACGACGACAGCAACCAGGGTGGTGAACATGGGTGGGCCTCCTCAGCCGAGTCTAGCCGAGCCGATGCAGGCGCACCCGATCCGCCTGCGCTGCAGCGCCCGCCCCGGCTCAGCCATGCGCGCGATGCCAATGCTCGATCAGCGCCCGCGCGATGGAAATGCGCGGCGGCAGCCCGATCTGGCCTTCGCCGGCCAATGCCGCGGTGACCTCGGCATGGCTGACCCAGCGCGCGTCTTCCAGCTCACCGGTGACCTGTGGCACCTCGCTTGCCGCAGCGCGTGCGGTGAAGCCCAGCATCAACGCACCCGGGAACGGCCACGGTTGCGCGCCCAGGTAGCGGCAGTCCTGCACCTGCACGCGGGTTTCCTCGAACACCTCGCGCGCCACGGTCTGCTCCAGTGACTCGCCGGGTTCGACAAAGCCGGCAATCACCGAATAACGCCCCGGCGCCCAGCTTGCCTGCCGCCCCAGCAGCAAGCGCGCGCCATCGCTGACCGCCACGATGATCGCCGGGTCCACGCGTGGGTAATGCTCGGTCTGACATTGCGTGCAATGGGCGATGAAGCCGGCACGGCGGAACGCGATCGCCCCGCCGCAGACGCCGCAGAAGCGCGTGCGCGACTGCCAGTGCAGCATCACGCGCGCGTAAGCGAACGCGGTAGAAATGTCTGCCGGCCAGTCGGCGGCGGCCTGGCGCAGGTCGATGCGCTGCGGCGCTTCCACACCGAGCACATCGGATGGCAGGCAGAACCAACCGACGTCATCGCGCAGCCCAAGAAAGATCGCCCCGTCCGGCCCGTCGCCAAGCGCGGCACCGTCCATCAGCAGCGGCTGGCCATCCGCATCGGCCAGCGCAGTGCCCTTGGCATCGAGCAGCAGCACGCGGCCTTGCGGCCACAGGCGCGCCAGCGCAGCGGGATCGTCACGCAACAGATCGCCACGATCCAGCGGCGCATGGGTGAAGGCAAAACCGGAGGTTGAAAAAGAAGACTCTGACATCGGCGCAAGCCTGCCGATAATCGGCATCGCCCGCAAGCAGCGCACCATCGATGCAGGCCCGGCCGGCGGCGCGCGTTCAGACGTCGACACCACCTGGCGCCCGCCGGGCGGTCATGAGCGCGTCACATTGCGCGCCACATCGCAGAGCAGGCCACGTGCGATCGACATGGTGTCGCAGCCATCCAGGTCCGAATCCTGGCATCTTCAGCCTTGTCGCCGGTGACAGCGACAAGGCTCCATCGCAGGGCGAGGCGTCCAGCGCCGATCCTGGACGCGCTGATCATCCAGCGCTGTCAGCGACACCCCATCCCGGCCTCAGCGCTGCTTGTCCAGCAGCTGATGCCGCACGGCGACGATGCACGGTTCGTTGGTGGTCAGATGCACGAACGCCGAGTTGTCGTTGGGGTCGCCACTGCCGATATCGACCAATGCTGCCTGGGTGCTGCCGCGACGCTTGAAAGCGGCAATCGCGGTCACCGCATTCTTCAGCGGAATGGTGGCGTCGTTGGACGAACCGCATAGCAGCGTCGGCGTCTGCGGCGCCCAGTCCAGCAGGTCGTTGCGTGCCAGATCCTTGCGGAACGGATTGGCGGGATTATTGGCAAAATCGCGATAGAACCCGGGCTGGAAGTACGCCTTGAGCTGGTCGATCCCGGGCAGCGTATCGCCCAGGACCAGATCGGTCAGGCCCAGCTTGCCGGGGAACAGCGCCTCGACCCGGGCCGCCCACGGATCCTGAAACACCTGCCCGGCCGCCAGATAGATATTGCGATACGTGTGCTGCATCGCGACGATCGCGTAGCTGCCCAGGATGATGCCGAAGCTGCTTTCGCCAACCGCGTTGCTCCCGCTCCAGCTGTCCACGAAGGTCTGCTCCAGCGCGTAGGGCCCGGAGATCGGCGCGCTGGCAACCAGATGAAACTCGCTGGACAGATGCGCTTCGATTTCCCGCTGGGTTGCCAGTGCGGCATGGCCGCCTTGCGAATACCCCGACAGCATGACCTTGCCGGACAACGGCGTCTTCAAGCGCTGCAACACGCTGCGTGCCGCGCGCAGGGCATCGATCGTCGCACTGGCCTCGGTCGCGCTATGCAGGTAGGGATGGAAGCCATAGCTGGATTGACCGAGCCCCAGATAATCGCTGCTGACCACCACATAGCCCTGACTGGCCAGACGTGTGACCAGCGGGTCGTCGCCCTTGGCGTCACGGATGTCCTTGGCCTGTTCCTCGTTGCGGATCGTCGCTGTCGACCGCCCCCAGCCCAGCAACGGATACGGCCCGCTGCAACGCTCGCCGCCTGGAATCAGCACCACGCCCGACGCAGTGGCCGGCTCGCCATCGACACCGACGGTGGCATAGGTGAACTCGGCCACGCGCACGTTGCATCTGGGCTGTTCGGCCTGCGGCTCGGAGGTGAGCAACGCGGCAATCGCATCCCGGGTGTAGCTGGTCAGGAAGTTGCTGCTGAGCAAGCTGCCGCGTGCGGGCGATGCCTGCGCGCTGGGTGCAAGCACTGCGCTGGCGATACCAAGCATGGCCAGCAGGCCCAGCGTCGAACGGGATCTGATCTGCAACATGGTGAGGCTTCTCTCGTGGATGACTGCAATGGGCAGGGGACTGGCGTGTCGAAGGATCGAGATCCGTTGCGCGATCAACGTCCGCGGGCTGGGCGGCGCGGTGACTGCGCCATGGGGTGGGATCGGCGCGGTGCGCGGTACGCTCGGTCAGCGCAGTGGCGACCGCCAGCGCGCGTCACGCAAGGCAAGACGCGATGCATGAATCAAAATCGGCATGTGCTGGCACCTGCGCTGGGCATGCGTGCAGTATCGCCATCGCCGCACGCGGCCCAGCTCGCGCGCACGAAGCTTGCGCGCGCATGGCGAACCCCGCAGCAGGCGAATGTTCACAGCGCGTTGGACATGTACATCGATAGCGCGGGGCGCTTCGCCAGTGCATCGGCGAGCATCTGCGCAGTGCATGGATCACATAGACCGGCGTTTGAAAATCCGCCCGGATGCGGTGTCGTTGACCCGCAACACGCGTCGCACCAAGAGTCATACAGCGCGCGCAAGCGACGCACAGCGCGAGGCCGTATCGACACACTCACGCGACTACCGCTATCACTGCACCATGTCAGACCTGAAAACGTCGCAGGCAGCAGGTTGCCCGCGACTCGACCGCAACATCACACACGAACAACCAGGCACCAGCAACCGCGTCGATTCAGACGCTGAAGCTGCTACCGCACCCACAGGTGGTCTTGGCGTTCGGATTGCGGATCACGAACTGCGCCCCGGTCAGGCTTTCGGTGTAGTCCACTTCGGCGCCCATCAGATACTGCAGACTCAGCGGGTCCACTAGCAGCGTCACCCCGTCGGTGGCCACGGCCAGGTCGTCCTCGGCGCGGTTCTCGTCGAACTCGAAGCCGTACTGGAAGCCGGAACAGCCGCCACCCTGGATGTAGACACGCAACGCCAGCTCGGCGTTGCCTTCTTCCTGGATCAGCTCACGCACCTTGCTGGCGGCAGCCACGGAAAAGTTCAGCGGCCGGTCGATGGACTGATAGTCCGGGGCCGGGGCGGCGGTGGGAAGCGAAACGAGCGTGCTCATGGCGTCAGCATGGGGGCCAGGCGGCCCCACTTCAAGCGCTGCTTGCCAAATCCGGCGCCCACTTCAGCTGCAGGCCACACCCTCAGGCGTCGGCAGTCTCGGCCTGCAAGGCCTTGACCGGTTCGGCGCGGCCGGCATCCGGCGCCGGCAACGCGGCGGTCGCGCCAGCGGTGGCGGCATGGATCAGGCGGCCGGTGAGCTGCGCGCCGGCGCTCATCTCCACCACCTGGTAATGCACATTGCCCTGCACCCGCGCGTTGGCGGCCAGTTCGACCCGCTCGGCGGCATGCACGTCGCCAGTCAGCTGGCCATTGATGATCACCACCGGCGCGCGCACCTCGCCCTCGATGCTGCCCTGCTCGGCCACCGTCAAGGTGGCGCTGGCGCCGTCTTCGGCAATCACCTTGCCCAGAATGCGGCCTTCCACATACAGCCCGCCGCTGAACATCAGGTCGCCGCGGATGACCACCTGCGGCCCGATCAAGGTGTCGACCACGGTCTGCGCACCACGGTTGGATTTGTTTCCGAACATCAGCTACTCCCCCGCGCCATTCCCGGCGACTTTCCAGTCGAATGTCTGATTGACCGGCGCCCCATCGCCGCTCAGGGAGATTTTGACACGTTGCGGAGTGAAATCCTTCGGCAGGATCACGCTGCCGTCCAATTGCTGGAAATAGCGGAACGAGTACGGCTGCCCGGCCGCATCCGGCTTCTGGTGCAGCTCGTTCCAGCTCACCGTGACCAGCTTGCCGGCACGCACGCCTTCCACCGCAAAGCGCAGCTGGCCCTGGCTGATCGCGCCGCGGTTGAGGTTCTGGGTCAGCACCACGCTGTAGTTCCAGGTGCCGCCGGCCTCGGCGGTGAATTGCACCGAGTGCGCGTTCAGCCCCTTGCGCTGCGCGGTGGAGCCCACCAGGCGCTCGTAGAACGCCACATCCGCGCGCAGTGCGGCGATCTGCTCGTCGCGCTCGGCCAGCGAGGCCTGCACCTCGGTATTGGCGGCGCGGCTGATCTTGTCGGACATCGCCAGGTTGACCTGACGCTGCTGCAGCTGCGCGATCTGCCGACGCTGCTGGGCCTGGTTGCGCTGCGCCTGCTGCAGCGCCGCCTCGGCCTGGACCAGACGCGGCGCGGCAGTGCGGCTGGCCATCCACCACGCCCCGCCCAGCGACGCCAGCCATACCAGCGCAATCACCAGCCATAACCAGCGGCCGCGGGAACGGCCACCGCCGGAGTCACGTTGGACGATCTGAACGCGTGCGGCTGGTCGCATGGGCATCGGGTCCGGACGGGCCGGCGCAGTCATGGGCGGCGTAGTGTGCCAGAGCGACACTGACCGTCGTGCTGGCGCTGGACCGGCGGTTATCCCAAAGTTCTGCGATAGTTCTGCAATTGTTTGCAGGGATCGACGACGCCATGAGCGAAGCCCATCTGTTCGTGATCGGCATCCTGCTGGCCTGGCTGGCCGGCATCCGTGTCTATCTCACCGTGTTCGGTGTCGGCCTGGCCGGCCTGCTCGGCTGGATCGAGCTGCCGCCCGCCCTGCACCCGGCACAGTCGTGGTGGGTGCTGGGCACCTCCGGTGCACTGGCGGTGGCCGAATTCTTCGCCGACAAGATTCCCGGCGTGGATTCGGGCTGGGATCTGCTGCAGACGCTGGCACGCGTGCCGGCCGGCGCCTTCCTGGCCGCGGCTACGCTGTCGCCGGACGGTGACCTGAGCACCGGCGTGCTGGCCGCCGGCGCCGGCGTGGCGCTGACCAGCCATACCCTCAAGGCCGGCACCCGCGCCCTGCTCAACACCTCGCCGGAACCGGCCAGCAACTGGGTCGCCTCGCTGGCCGAAGACACCATCACCACCACCGCGCTGGCGCTGGCACTGGCGCACCCGTGGCTGGCACTCAGTGTTGCGGTGGGCTCCAGCGTGCTGGCCACGCTGGTGGTGTGGTGGGTGTGGCGCCTGCTGTGGCGGGGCATGCGCCGGCTGGTCGCGCCGATGCGTTCCACCACCACGCCGGCTGCACGTCGCTCCCCGCTATCGTGAAGTTCATCGCATAATCATCGCGACTGCAGGGAGTATCGATGGCCGCCCGAGATCCGGTTCCTTTCACCCGTGACGACACCGCCACGCGCAATCGTCCATTGCGCGCAGAAACGCCGCCGGCCGACTATTGGCGCCGCTGGGCCGACGAGACCGCGGCGGCGTCCACCGTTGCCGAGCCGGTGAGCGCGGCCATCATTCCGGCGCCGGCGCTCGCTGCCGCACCCGCAATGATCCTGCCGATGGCCCCAGCGCAGTCCGCTGCACAAGGCAGCAGCGCGCACGCGACGGCCGCAGCGCCGACGCCAACGACCGCCTCAACCCCGCGCGAGGGCGATGACAACGCCGCCGCCGACGCGCCGTACCGCGTGCTGATCGTCGAGGACGACCGCTCGCAGGCGCTGTTTGCGCAGAGCGTGCTGCACGGCGCCGGCATGCATGCACAGGTGGAAATGACCGCCGCCAGCGTGCCGCAGGCGATCCAGGACTACCACCCGGATCTGATCCTGATGGACCTGCACATGCCCGAGCTGGACGGCATCCGCCTGACCACCCTGATCCGCCAGCAGCCCGGCCAGCAGTTGCTGCCGATCGTGTTCTTGACCGGCGACCCGGATCCGGAGCGTCAGTTCGAAGTGCTCGACAGCGGCGCCGACGATTTTCTGACCAAGCCGATCCGCCCACGCCACCTGATCGCCGCGGTGTCCAACCGCATCCGCCGCGCCCGCCAACAGGCGCTGCAGCAGGCCGGCGAACCGGTCAGCGTGCGCAGCAATCCGGAAACCGGCCTGCCGACGCGCGGCCATGTGATGGAACTGCTGGCCGATGCGCTGGCGCGCAAGCAGGCCGGCGGGCTGTTCTTCATCGAAATCGCCAGCGCGCTCGGCCTGCGTGAGCGCTACGGCTATGCCGCCTACGAGCGCCTGATGACCCAGGCCGGGCATCGCCTGGCCAGCGCCGCGCACCCGTATCCACTGGCGCGCTTGAACGACAACAGCTTCCTGCTGCTGGGCGTGGACATGCCCGAATCCAGCCTGGAGCAGCATGCGCTGGAGATCCGCCAGCGGCTGTCGGCGCATGCCTTCCCGGTGCGCGAGGAGGAGTCGGTGCACGTGCGCTGTGCCATCGGCGTGGCACCGCTGGGCCTGGGCTTCGACGACACCGGCAGCGCGCTGGAAGCGGTCGAGCGCACCGCGCTGCAGGCACGCCTGCGCAGCGACGGCGTGCAGGCCTATCTGGCCCCCAGCCAGGCCGAACAGCAGGAGCAACTGCGCCTGGTGGAAGGCCAGCTCGAACTGGCCTATCAACCGATCGTGGCGGTGGCCGGCGGCGACACCGCGCAATACCAGGTGCTGCTGCGGCTGCGCCAGGCCGACGGCACGCTGCTGTCGGCCGGCCAGGTGATTCCCGCCGCCGAAGCGGCCGGACGCATCGCCGATCTCGACCAGCAGGTCATGGATCACGCGCTCGGCCTGCTGCATCTATACCAGCACGCCCACCCGCCGCTGCGGCTGTTCGTGTCGCAGTCGCCGCGCACGCTGGCACGCGATGCCTTTGCCGACTGGCTGCTCAAGGCGCTGGTCGAGCGCGGCGTGGCCGGGCGATCGTTGATCGTCGACCTGCGCCTGGACGATGCCCTGATCCACGCGGTCACCGTGCAGCAGTTCTGCGCCAAATTGATGCCGGCCGGCGTGCAGTTCTGCCTGAGCCAGTTCGAGCCCGGCGACGAGGCCAACGCGCTGCTGGGCCAGTTGCCGCTGAGCTTCGTGCGCATGGCCAACCGCTTCGCCGATGCCCACGGCAACGCGGCAGTCCGCGACGAACTGCGCAGCGTGATCAATATCGCCCATCAGCGCGGCCTGCTGATCATCGGCCAACGCATCGAAGATCCGCAGGCGGCTGCGGCGATGTGGATGAGCGGCGTGGACTTCATCCAGGGCAACCTGGTGCAGACGGTCGGCAAGGAACTGGACTTCGACTTCACGAACGCGGTGCTCTGAGTGACAGCGCGGGCAGGAGGCCTTCGCGCCTGGAGCAGCCTGGCCACGCTGACCGCGCTGGTCGCTGCGCTGGGTGCCGGCCTGCAGTGGTCGGCCATCGACGGGCCGTGGCGCGCAGTGACGGCACTCTCTGCAGCACTGGCAGTGGTATTCGGTCTGGGCGCTGCCGTTGCCGGCTACCGCAGCGCGCGCGCGCAGTACGCCCTGTTGCAACGCCTGGAAGAAGCCGACCTCGCGCGTGAGCGCCTGCAGCAGGAACTGCAGCGTCACGGCGCGCTCGAACAGGAACTGTTGCGCGCCAAGCAGGCCGCCGAGGCCGCCACGCTGGCCAAGGGCGAATTCCTGGCCACCATGAGCCACGAGATCCGCACCCCGCTCAACGGCATCATTCCGATGCTGGAACTGATCTCCAGCGGCCAGCTCAGCCTGGACCAGCGCGACATGCTGCAGACCGCCACCGGCAGCTCGCTGCAGCTGCTGCGCATCGTCGACGACATCCTCGACTACTCCAAACTCGAAGCCAACAAGCTCGAACTGGAGATCACCACCTTCAACCTGCGCGAGCTGCTCGACGGCGTCGTGCAGCTGCTGCAGCGCACCGCTGAAGGCAAGCAGCTGCGCGTGGGGCTGGATATCGAACCGTCGGTGCGCCTGCTGGTGCGCGGCGACCCGATCCGCCTGCGCCAGGTGCTGGGCAACCTGATCGGCAATGCGATCAAGTTCACCGAGCGCGGCAGCGTCGACATCCAGCTGCGTCGCCTGGGCGAGACCCGCGCCCAGCATCTGCTGCGCTTCCAGGTGCGCGACACCGGCATCGGCATCGCCCCGGATCAGCAGGCACGCCTGTTCCGCTCATTCGCCCAGGCCGACGCCTCCACCACGCGCCTGTACGGCGGCACCGGCCTGGGGCTGGCGATCTGCAAGCGCATCATCGACCTGATGGGCGGCCGCATCGGCGTGGAGTCCGAGCCCGGGCGCGGCGCCACGTTCTGGTTCGAAATCCCGCTGCTCAAGGTCATCGGCGACCTGCAGCAGAACGCCGGCGCCGATGCCGCGCGAGTGATGGTGATCAGCTCCGACACCCGCCTGTTGCAGCGCCTCAAGCGCCTGCTGGACAGCTGGGGCGTATCGCACGTGCTGATGGAAACCACCCAGGAAGCGCTGGAGCGGGTGCGTCGCCACAGCGACAGCGAAGGCTTCCGCTGCGTCATCGCCGACCACGACACGCTGCGCTACAGCGCACGCGCCGTGCATCGCGCACTCGCGCGCCCGGACGACCTCAGCGGCGCACGCCTGATCTGGCTGTACGGCGACGAGCCGGTGCCGTCCGAGCTGCAGGACAATGCCACCCTGGTGCCGCGCCAGAGCCCGGACGAGACCCTGCGCTCGCTGGTGCTGCCGCCCGAGCCGAGGCCGGCCCACGCGGCCACGCTGGCCGCGGCGATGATTCCCGAGCCGATGGCGCCGGCGCTGGCCAACGCGCGCGATGTACGCATCCTGCTGGTGGAAGACAACCCGGTGAACCTGCTGGTCGCGCAGAAACTGCTGGCCGTGCTCGGCTTCGACGCCGATACCGCCACCGATGGCGAAGCCGCGCTGAGCAGCATGGAGTCCACCCGCTACGACATGGTCTTCATGGATTGCCAGATGCCGGTGCTGGACGGCTATGCCGCCACCCGCCGCTGGCGCGCGATGGAAACCGAGAGCGGCGGCCGCCCGATCCCGATCGTGGCGATGACCGCCAACGCCATGGCCGGCGATCGCGAACGCTGCCTGGCCGCCGGCATGGACGACTATCTGTCCAAACCGGTCGCCCGCGAGCAGCTCGACGCCTGCCTGCAGCGCTGGCTGCCGCGCCAACCGCTGCTGCCTGGCCCGGCCATCGGCAGCCAGGCAGCAGGCGATCCCGAAAGCGTCAGCGCCGCGCAGGCGCGCGCCCTGCCAATCCTGGACAACAGCGTGATCGATGAGCTGTACGAGGTGGCGGGCGCGGACACCATCACCATCCTGCAGCTGTTCCTGGAAGACGCACCCGGCATCATCGAGCGCCTGGAAACCGCAGCCACCAACCGCGACAGCATGCAGCTGCGCGATCTGGCGCATACGCTCAAATCCTCCAGCGCCAATGTCGGCGCCCAGGCGCTGGCCAATGCCGCGCGCCGGATCGAACTGGCCGCGCGCACCGGCACCATCGAACGCCCCTCGGTGATGGTGGCGCTGGTCATTGCCGAATACGCACGCGCCCGTCTGGCGCTGCTCGGCCAGGTCGCCCGCCTCCAGGCCAAGGCCCGCACAGCCGGCTGAACCGCGCAAGCCTGCAGCCGACGACAACAACCGCCAGGCAACACAGTCGAAGACATCCCGCGAAGAAAAATTCCGCCCTGCTCCGCCGCGGCGAAAAGGCAGGGCTTGCGCGCCACTGGCGTGCGTGCCCTGGAGCGCCCGCGTCGCAGACGCGGGCCCGGGAGCGCGGAGAGAGGTGGGGGTGAGGTGCGCGCAGCCAAATGCGGCCAGCCACAGCGACAGCACGACACCCATGCAGCGCCCGCAGCGCCTGCATGCTCCCCAGCAGTACAAGCGCCTACTGACTCACCCTATTGCGCTGATCCCGACACAACGCCGACCAGCACCGCGCTGAGCGCCCTCAGTCGTCCAGCTTGGTCAGCAGGTAATTCGGCTCGCCGATGCGCGCCACCAGATCCAGCTGCGTTTCCAGCCAGTCGATGTGCTCTTCTTCCGATTCCAGGATGTCCACCAGCAGCTGGCGGCTGACGTAGTCGTTGACGGTCTCCGCATAGGCCACGGCCTCGCGCAGCACGGCAACTGCCTCGCGCTCAAGCGCCAGATCGCAGCGGAACATCTCGGTGGGGTTCTCGCCGATGCGAAGCTTGCCCAGCGCCTGGAAATTCGGAAGTCCTTCGAGGAACAGGATGCGGTCGGACAGCTTGTCCGCATGCTTCATCTCGTCGATGGATTCCTTGTACTCATGCTCGGCCAGTTCTTTCAGGCCCCAGTTCTTCAGCATCTTGGCGTGCAGAAAGTACTGGTTGATCGCAGTGAGTTCGTTGTAGAGCACCTTGTTGAGGTACTCGATGACCTTGGTATCGCCCTTCATGCGATGTCTCCGAGACAGTGAGCCGGCCGCACTGTAGCGCGTTGCCGCGGCGCATGAAGGAACGCGAATCGTGATCAGTTGCGCGACGCCTGCCCGCCCGCAGGTGGCCGGCAGATGGCCTGTTGCACGTAACGTGCGCATCGATCATTCGCCGAACGATCGCGCGCTGTCGATCGAACGGCAACCGCAGGGTTACGACCTGACCGCATGATGGTCAGCCAGGAAGGCGACCTATCGATCGCGCCTTGGCGGCGCGACAGAACGACTGTAGAGCGAGCCAGACCGGCAACCTGCTCGCGGCAGTCCGTTACCGACAGTGCGCGAGCACAGCGGAAGGCGCTCAGGCAGCGCTGGCAAGCCCCAGCATGGGCAACGGCAGCGCACGGCTCGCATGGGCCTGGCTCAGCACGTCGCCCGCCATTTCCAGGCACGACCCACAGTTCGAACCACAGCCGGTGCGCATGGTCAGCTCGGCTAGGCTGGCGCAGCCATTCTCGGCCGCTTCGCGGATCTGGTGGTCGGTGACCCCATTACAGATGCAGACGTACACGGTATCGGTCGGGTGCTGGCGATCCGGAGAGGACCGGCGCTGATTGCACCGCAAACGAGAATAGGTGTCAATTCCAAACGTTAATCATTATTAATCCGTACCGCACGAGGCCCGCCCCGCTTGCGTGGACGCTTGCGCGGACTGTCGTGCCCGGCCGCGCTGCTGCCCGGCAACCAGGCCTCCAGCGCGCGCTCGGGCATCACCCCGACCGCCGCAGAGCCCGCGATGGTCTGCGCCAGCGGAGCCAGATGACGCAGCGCGCGCGCATAGACCCCACGCTTGAACATCACCACATGCTCGACCGGATACCAGAAATCCACCCAGCGCCAGTGGTCGAACTCCGGCGTGTCGGTGTGGTCGAGCTTGAGATGGGATTCGTGGCCGGTGAACTGCAGCAGGAACCAGACCTGCTTCTGGCCGATGCAGACCTGACGCTCATTGCGCCGCACTGCCCGGCTCGGCAGGCGATAGCGCAGCCATCCGGGGGTGGCACCGAGCAATTCGACATGCTCGGGCAACAACCCGGTTTCTTCGCGCAACTCGCGGTACATGGCTTCTACGGGTGTCTCATCGGTATTCATGCCACCTTGCGGGAACTGCCAGCCGTCCCTGCGCACACGTCGTGCCCAGAACACCTGACCATCCTCTCGCATCAGCACGATGCCGACGTTTGGCCGGAAACCGTCCGGATCGATCACGATGCGGACTCCTGAAAATCTACTGTCACCGACTCTGCCACGGCGACGGCCGGCTCACAAGCTGAAAACGAAATGCTTGACAACACGCGGGCGCTTGGTAAGAATTACCGGCTCCCTAGGCTATGTAGCTCAGCCGGTTAGAGCACAGCACTCATAATGCTGGGGTCGGTGGTTCGAGTCCACCCATAGCCACCAAGGTTTTCAGGCCCACCTGGGCATGCAATACTCTTGGTTCAACACGTTTTATTGCCCCGTCGCCAAGCGGTAAGGCACCTGACTCTGACTCAGGCATTCGGTGGTTCGAATCCATCCGGGGCAGCCAAACACGAAAGGTCCGATCTGACGATCGGGCCTTTTTTGTTGCCCGATTACTGCTTGCCGGCATTCGTGCAGCAAGCATTCCCGCCCCAAGGCCGAACAGCGATCACCGAAGGCGACACCCACCCTGGTCGAAAATGGATCCCGGGTCAGACAGGCACCAATAGTCAGGCACAGAGCCCGGCCACCGCGGCATCACCCCATGCCGCCGTGCGTAGGCGCAGCGGCCGGTACACACGAGATGACCAGCCAGCGTTTGCGAAAGTCACCAGACCTGGGCAAGGAAAAATCTGCCTCGACATAGCAGGCCACCGACTGCAGGCACCCACTGCGCAGGCCCCAAAACGACAAAAGCCCGGCATGGCCGGGCTTTTGAAGCAGGCGCCCCGGCGAACCGGGACGCAACAAACGCAATGGATCAGCGCTTGGAGAACTGGGTCGCGCGACGGGCCTTGTGCAGACCGACCTTCTTACGCTCGACTTCGCGGGCGTCACGGGTCATGAAGCCGGCCTTGCGCAGCTCGGACTTCAGGGTTTCGTCGTACTCGACCAGCGCACGGGCGATGCCCAGACGGATCGCACCGGCCTGGCCGGTGGTGCCGCCGCCGGAGGCGGTGACCAGGATGTCGAAGCTTTCGGTGTTCTTGGTGAGTTCCAGCGGCTGACGCACGATCATGCGTGCAGTCTCACGGCCAAAGAACTCGTCCAGCGGACGGTCGTTGACGGTGATGTTGCCGGTACCCTTGCGCAGGAACACGCGAGCGGTGGAGGACTTGCGGCGGCCAGTGCCGTAGTTTTGCGTGATAGCCATGATTAGATATCCAGAACTTGCGGCTGCTGGGCGGCGTGCGGATGCTCGGCACCCGAATAGACCTTGAGCTTGCGGTACATGGTGCGGCCCAGGGGGCCCTTCGGCAGCATGCCCTTGACGGCGATTTCGATCACGCGCTCCGGGTGGCGCTGCAGCGCCTGCTCCAGGCTCTCGGTCTTGAGGTTACCGATGTAGCCGGTGAAGCGGTGATACTTCTTGTCTTTCAGCTTGTTGCCCGTGACCACGATCTTTTCGGCATTGATCACCACGAGGTAATCGCCGGTATCGACGTGCGGGGTATAAACCGGCTTGTGCTTGCCGCGCAGGCGGCGGGCCAGTTCGGTGGACAGACGGCCGAGCGTCTTGCCGGCGGCGTCAACGAGATACCAGTCGCGCTGGACGGTCTCGGACTTGGCGGTGAACGTAGTCATGAGAAAACTCTTGAGTGGTCGGGCGGATTGCAGCGGCAATGACCGCTGGAACTTTGCCACGCGTTGTGAAGGCGAAACAGAAGAGGCGGGATTGTACGGGACGATACAAGGCCACGCAAGTCGCCTGCTGGCTGGAGCGCTGGCGGTTGGCAGCGGCTCGGTCCGGGGCCAGAATCGGCGCATGACCCAGATCTCCTCTTTCCGACTGCATGGCCCGCTCGACCGGCTGCTGGTCGAAGCCCAGCGCGCGCTGGACACGGTATTCGGCAATCCGCCCGCCGAGCGGCCCAACCCGGCCGCCGACACGCCCGACGTCGCACTGGAACCGGACCAGCGTCGCCACGCCGCCGGCTTGATGCGGATCAACCACGTCGGCGAAGTCTGCGCGCAAGGCCTGTATTTCGGACAGGCCGCGGTCGCCCGCGATGCCCAAACCCAGCACCATCTGCTCGAGGCGGCGCAGGAAGAAACCGACCATCTGGCCTGGTGCGCCGACCGCCTGCACGAGCTGGACAGCCGCCCCAGCCTGTTCAACCCGCTCTGGTACGCCGGCAGCTACGCGCTCGGCGCCCTGGCCGGATTGCGCGGCGACGACTGGAGCCTGGGCTTCGTGGTCGAAACCGAGCGCCAGGTCGAGGCCCATCTGGATGAACACCTGGAAACCCTCCCCGAGGGCGACCAGCGCAGCCGCGCGATCCTGCGCGTGATGAAGATCGACGAAGCCCGCCACGCCGACCAGGCCGAACAGGCCGGCGCGCGCACTCTCCCACCCCCGATCCCCAGCGCCATGGCCCTGGCCTCCAAGCTGATGAAAGCGGTGGCGTACCGGCTGTAGCCGGGGGGATTGGGGATTGGGGATTGGCGGCTGGCGACGCCCAGCAAACCGTGCCCCACACCTCGCAACACCCCGTTGGAGCAGAGCCCCCTTCTGTTAAGGGGGCGCGCCGAAGGCGGGGGGATAGGCTGCTACGAAGTGGGGCCCAAGGTTTGCGCAGCAAACCTTGGGGGGCAGGCCTGCGAAGCAGGACTGACCACGACTAGCCCACCAGCTTCAGCCCGATCACCCCGGCCACGATCAGGCCGATGCAGGCCAGACGCGACCACGACGCGCTGTCGCCGAACAGCGCGATGCCGGCGATGGTCACGCCCAGCGCGCCGATCCCGGTCCAGATCGCGTAACCGGTGCCGACCGGGATGGTCTTCAGTGCCTGGGTCAGGAACCACAGGCTGATGCCCGCCAGACCGATCGTCAGCACGGTCGGCCACAGGCGGGTGAAGCCGTCGCTGTACTTCAGGCCCATGGCAAAACCGATTTCGAACAGGCCGGCCAGCAGCAGATAGATCCAGGGCATCGCATTACTCCTCACTTGAAAAACGCACAAAAAAAAAGCGGCCCAGTGTTTGCACACTGGGCCGCCGTCGGCTGTGGAACGCGAGGTCATCGCGTGGCGGGCCGTCCCGCCTTGGTTCTTTCGCGCGCCTGCAGGCAGGTCGCGCAACAGCTCGCTCGCTGCGCTTACTCGCTCAGGTTGCGCCCGTGGAACAGTTCTTCGATCTCGCGCTTGAGCAGCGTTTCGATCTTCATGCGCTCCTTGAACGAGAGGTTCTTGGCGCGCTCCTCGAACAGGTACTGGTCCAGGTCGAAGTCCTTCAGGTGCATCTTGGTATGGAAGATGTTTTCCTGATAGACGTTGACATCGAACATCTCGTAGCGCGACTTCACGTTCTTGGCGAGGAAGTGCTGGATCGAGTTGATCTTGTGATCGATGTAGTGCTTCTTGCCCTTCACGTCGCGGGTGAAGCCACGGACGCGGTAATCCATGATCACGATGTCCGACTCCAGACTCTCGATCAGGTAGTTCAGCGCCTTCAACGGCGAGATCACGCCGCAGGTGGCGACGTCGATATCGGCGCGGAACGTGGCGATACCTTCCTGCGGATGCGTCTCGGGGTATGTATGGACAGTGATATGACTTTTGTCCATATGAGCGACCACGGCATCGGAGATCAACTCCTTGCCGGCCTGCTTCTTGTCGATGACGGGCTCTTCCGAGATCAGGATCGTGACCGATGCGCCCTGCGGATCGTAGTCCTGTCGTGCGATATTGAGGATGTTGGCGCCAATGATCTCGGCAACATCGGTCAGGATCTGCGTCAGACGATCGGCGTCGTACTGCTCATCGATGTATTCGATGTAGCGCTGACGCTCCTCTTCGGTACGCGCGTAACAGACGTCGTAGATGTTGAAGCTCAACGCCTTGGTGAGGTTGTTGAACCCCTGTAGCCTCAGGCGAGGCAACGGCTTGACCACGTCGGTCTGTCCTTATGGAAGGCGGGAAAGGAAACAATTATGAGCCAAAGATCCCAGCAACGAAATGCCGACGTTAAGAATGGT
Organism: Xanthomonas sp. NCPPB 2864; assembly: GCF_056675615.1. Taxonomy (NCBI): domain Bacteria; kingdom Pseudomonadati; phylum Pseudomonadota; class Gammaproteobacteria; order Lysobacterales; family Lysobacteraceae; genus Xanthomonas; species Xanthomonas sp. NCPPB 2864. The sequence continues at coordinate 72,541 of NZ_JBWWVS010000002.1, read as the reverse complement.
TTACCTTGCATGACTCATGCCGTTAAGCTTCAGGAATTACACGCGGAACTACCATGAGCCCAGGAAACACGACGGTTGTGACTACGACGGTACGTAACGCTACCCCTTCTCTGGCGCTGGACGCGGGCACGATCGAGCGTTTCCTGGCGCACAGCCATCGCAGGCGCTATCCGACCCGGACCGATGTGTTCCGGCCGGGAGACCCGGCTGGCACCCTCTATTACGTGATCAGTGGCTCGGTGAGCATCATTGCCGAGGAAGATGACGATCGTGAGTTGGTGCTGGGCTACTTCGGTAGCGGCGAGTTCGTCGGCGAGATGGGGTTGTTCATCGAATCCGATACCCGCGAGGTGATCTTGCGCACCCGCACCCAGTGCGAGCTGGCCGAGATCAGCTACGAGCGGCTGCAGCAGCTGTTCCAGACCAGTCTGTCGCCGGATGCGCCCCGCATCCTGTACGCGATTGGCGTTCAGCTGTCCAAGCGGTTGCTCGACACCACAAGGAAAGCCAGCCGCCTGGCGTTCCTGGACGTGACCGACCGCATCGTGCGCACCCTGCACGACCTGTCCAAGGAGCCGGAAGCGATGAGTCACCCGCAGGGCACCCAGCTGCGCGTATCGCGGCAGGAACTGGCACGTCTGGTGGGTTGTTCGCGCGAGATGGCCGGGCGCGTACTCAAGAAGCTGCAGGCCGACGGCCTGCTGCATGCACGCGGCAAGACCGTCGTGCTCTACGGCACCCGCTGATCGGTTGTGGTCGCGGCTGGTGCAGCACTGCACCGGCCGCAACTTGAACCGTATGCCGCACGGCATGCGGACTGATGCAGTCGGCGCGCGGCGCCGCCGCGTGCCATGCATTACTAGTTGCTTACCCTTCCCTGCTGCTCCGGCCGGCTTGGCGTGACCAATAAATCTTGGTGAACAGCCACTGGATGCGCGCGAATCAATCCGTGCCTCTGTGCGGTAGCTGCCAAGTTCGAATACCTGCCGTGCCCGCCAGGCTGCGCGCCGCTACCGGCGCCAGGCGCTACAGCGCCTTGCCACCGCGATCGCGACATCCCCAGTTGAGGATCGGCGTGCCGGCCGGCAGCACCTGCCGGAACAGCGCTTCGCGATTGGCCTTCGGATTGACCACCACCGGCGCGCGCGCGGCCTTCAACAGCGGCAGATCCGCGGTGCTGTCCGAATAGGCAATGGCGATGTCGGCGTAGCCGCGCTCGCGCAGCATGCGCATCTTCTCTTCGTTGTGGCAGTGACGTCGCGCGGTGACCGCGCCCAGACGCGGACCGACCAGGCTGCCGATCACCGGCACGTCCTGATGGGCGACAAAGCCGAGAATGGCGCGCGCCAGTTCCGGCGGCGCGCCGGTGGCCACCACCACGCGGTCGCCGGCAGCGCGGTGGTCGGTGAACACCTTCAAGGCGTGCGGCAACAGGCGCTGCCGGATCTGCGCTTCATGCTTGAGCACGTACGCATCGATGAAGCGGTTGAACTCGCGCGTGCGGTGCAGGCCGAAGGTGGCGATCCACACATACCCGGACACGCCGCGGCGGCGGGTCGGCAGCATCGCCACCATCGGGCCGAGGATCGGCGAGGCCAACAGCGCCACCAGCAAACGCAAGGGGTTGCGCTTGATCAGCCAGGCGAACAGATGGCTGCCGGAGTCGCCGTCATACAGCGTGTGGTCGAAATCGAAGACCACCAGCGGTGCGTCGTCGCGCGGTACGGGATACGCCTCAGTCATGCGCAAAGAATAGCTGACGCAGCGACTCGCCGGGTTCGGGCGCGCGCATGAAGGTCTCGCCGACCAGAAACGCGTTCACGCCGTGGCTGCGCATCAACTGCACATCGGCCGGAGTGACGATGCCGCTTTCGGTGACCAGGATGCGGTCGCGCGGCACGGCGGCACGCATGTCCAGCGTGGTCTGCAGCGTCACTTCGAAGGTGCGCAGATTGCGGTTGTTGATGCCCACCAGCGGTACCGGCACCTGCACCGCGCGCTCGAGCTCGTCGATGTCGTGCACTTCCACCAGCACGTCCAGGCCCAGCTGCATGGCCAGGCCGGAGAGCTCGGCCAGTTGCCCATCGTCCAGTGCCGAGACGATCAGCAGGATGCAATCGGCGCCGAGCACGCGCGCCTCGTAGACCTGGTAGGGGTCGACGGTGAAGTCCTTGCGCAGCACCGGCAGCGTGCAGGCCTCGCGCGCCTGGCGCAGATAGGCATCGGCGCCCTGGAAGAAGTCCACATCGGTCAACACCGACAGGCAGCTGGCGCCGCCGAATTCATAGCTGACCGCAATGTCGGCCGGGTGGAAGTCGGGCCGGATCACGCCCTTGGACGGGCTGGCCTTCTTCACCTCGGCGATCACCGCCGGCTCGCCGGCGGCGATGCTGGCCTGCATGGCGGCGGCAAACCCGCGCGTGAGCGGCAGGTCGGCGCTGCGCGCGATCAGCTCGGCCAGCGGCACGCGCGCACTGCGCTCGGCGATTTCTTCGGCCTTGCGGGCAAGGATGGTGTTGAGGATATCGCTCATCGTATCGGGTCCTGGCGGTCGGGCATTATCGGTCAAGACGGCCGCAACCGGCCGCCACGCGCCAGCCCCCAGCATGCCAGCGGTCATGATCAAGATGCCGCCGCATGCCTGCCGGTGCAGTGGGAGGGGTCAGGCCTGTGAGGCAATCTGCCGGGTGAAGGCGACATAGGCGTCCAGTCTTGCACGCGCCGAGCCATCGGCCAGGACCGCACGCGCACGCACGACGCCCTCGGCGATGCTGTCGGACACGCCTGCCACGTACAGCGCCGCACCGGCGTTGAGCGCGACGATGTCCAGCGCCGGGCCGGGCACATTGTCCAGCACCTGCAGCAGCATCGTGCGCGACTGCGCGGCATCGGCCACCTTGAGGTTGCGGCTGGCCGACATCGCAATGCCGAAATCCTCCGGATGCACTTCGTATTCGCGCACCTGGCCATCGCGCAGCTCGCCGACCAGGGTGCCGGCCCCCAGCGAAAGCTCGTCCATGCCATCGCGGCCCCACACCACCAGCGCACGCTCGGCACCGAGTTCCTGCAGCACGCGCGCCTGGATGCCGACCAGGTCCGGATGGAACACGCCCATCAGGATGTTCGGCGAGCCGGCCGGGTTGGTCAGCGGGCCGAGGATGTTGAAGATGGTGCGCACGCCCATTTCGCGGCGCACCGGCGCCACCACCTTCATGGCCGGATGATGCACCGGTGCATACATGAAGCCGATACCGGTCTGCGCCAGCGAGGCGGCGACCTGCTCGGGCTGCAGCTCGATCGCCGCGCCCAGCGCCTCCAGCGCGTCGGCACTGCCGGACTTGGACGAGACGCTGCGATTGCCGTGCTTGGCGACCTTGGCACCGCCGGCGGCGGCCACGAACATCGCGCAGGTGGAGATGTTGAAGGTATGCGAGCCATCGCCGCCGGTGCCGACGATGTCGACCATATGCCGGCGATCATCCACTTCCACGCGACGCGAGAACTCGCGCATCACCGTGGCTGCGCCGGCGATCTCGCCGATGGTTTCCTTCTTGACCCGCAACCCGGTGAGGATGGCCGCGACCATCATGTCCGAGACCTCGCCACGCATGATCTGGCGCATCAGCTCGACCATTTCGTCGTGGAAGATTTCGCGGTGTTCGATGGTGCGTTGCAGGGCTTCTTGCGGGGTGATGGGCATGGACGAGGACCGTGGCAAAACGTGGGAAAGATAGGCGGCAGCGAGCTTGGTCGATCAATGCTGGCGCTGCAGTCGCGCATGGCGGCAATGCCATGCAGCGACGCGGCGCGCAGCGCTCACTGGCCCGGGCGCCGCATGCGGAAGCGTGCCTGCGCCTGCACTTCGAAATAGTCGGCGGCGCCGCCGGCGCGCAGAATCGTCTGCACGGCTGCGGGATCGTAGATGCCGTCCTGCAACGCCGCGTGCGCCAGATGCACGCCGACCACTTCGCCCAGGACCAGCCAGGTTTCGATGGCCTGCCCGGCTGCGCTCTGCAGCGGCAATAGCTGGCTGAGCCGGCATTCGAAACTGACCGGACTGGCTGCCACGCGCGGGGCACCGATCAGCCGCGATGGCGCCATCTGCAACTCGGCCAGCACGAACTCGTCGACCTCCGCCGGCACCATCGCAGCACTGGCGTTCATTGCCTCGGCCAGTGGGCGCGTGGCCAGGTTCCAGCTGAACTCGCCGGTGGCTTCGATATTGCGCAGGCTGTCCTTGCGGCCGATGCTAGCGAAACCGACGATCGGCGGCACGTAGTTGAACGCATTGAAGAAGCTGTAAGGCGCCAGATTGGCGATGCCCTCGGCGCTGCGCGAGCCGATCCAGCCGATCGGCCGCGGACCGACGATGGCGTTGAACGGATCGTGCGGCAGCCCGTGGCCCTGGCCTGGTTCGTAGAAGTGGAAGCTGTCGCTGGCGGTGCTCATCGTGATCCGGATGCAGGTGTGAACGAAGCGAGGCGGGAAACCCGCCGCATGCTATCGCGTAGGTCATTGCAGGCATTGCGCGCATGGGTCGCTGGTGCATCGATGGCGCCGAAGACTGCATCGAGACTGACGAAGGTTACGGCGGCCCTTGCGACGTGCGCGCTGCGCATTTCGATCAACGCTGCAGGAAGTTTTTCAGCAAGGCCTGACCGTGCTGGGTCAGGATCGACTCGGGATGGAACTGCACGCCTTCGACCGGAAACTGGCGATGACGCAGGCCCATGATCTCTTCGATCGAGCCATCCGGATTCTCGGTCCAGGCGGTGACTTCCAGCGCGTCGGGCAAGGTGGTCTTGTCCACCACCAGCGAGTGGTAGCGGGTGGCTTCGTAGCTGTCCGGCAGGCCGGCGAACACGCCCTTGCCCTGGTGGCGGATCGGCGAGGTCTTGCCATGCATGATGTTGTCGGCGCGGATCACATCGCCGCCATAGACCTGCCCGATGCTTTGATGCCCCAGGCACACACCCAGGATCGGCGTGGTCTGGCCCAGCTGCTCGATCAGCTGCAGCGAGATACCGGCCTCGTTCGGGGTGCACGGGCCGGGCGAGATCACGATGCGCTCGGGCCTGAGCGCGGCGATCTGATCCACGCTCATCGCGTCGTTGCGCACCACCGTGACCTCGGCACCCAGCGCCTGCAGGTACTGCACGAGGTTGTAGGTAAAGCTGTCGTAGTTGTCGAGCATCAGTAACATTTCAGGCCTATCTCTTTGTTTTTAAAGGGCAACAGCCCGAAACAACCCGCCGATACCCGCCCTGATCCCTTTCAACCCGCCTGGATACCCAAGCGGCCGGGGAGCGAGCAACACCGAAGCATATCTTCGCACGGGCTCGCTCAGCGCTCCTGTGTGCGATCAACGCGATCAGCCATGCAGACGCGTCATCCACGCTGTCCCTCCCCGGACCACAGTGCTCCGACAGGTCCGGACCAGCTAGACAACTTGCACCTCACGCGCGGAACGCCGGCTGTCTCCAGCCTGGATCCAATGCTCGCCGCCATGCGTCCCTAACGATGCGTTCGGCGTGACGGCAGTTCGCATCCTCCGCTCCGGGCAAACTTGAAAGACGTGATGCTTCGAGAAATTGGCATGCGTGGAGGTGTTTCCAGACAACCGCGCTCAGCTGACCTCCATCACGCAAAGGCTTCCCATGGCTCTGTCGTTTCGTTCGCCGTCCCCCACGCTCATCGCTCTTTCCGCGTTGCTGGCAGCGCTGACGGCCTGCGACAGATCAACGCCGTCGGCGGTATCGGCGCCGCCCGCGGCAGCAACGCGGCCTGCAGCGGCGCCCGCGATAAACTGGCATGAGGGGAATGTAGAAAAAGCCCTGGAGGAGGCCAGGAACACCGGCAAACCACTCCTGTTGTACTGGGGCGCCATCTGGTGCCCACCGTGCAACCGGCTCAAGGCCACCACGTTCAAGGACCCGGGGTTCATCGCGCAGACGCGGCAATTCGTGGCAGTGCATCTGGACGCAGACCTGCAAGAAGCCCAGACCTGGGCCGAACGCTTCGGCGTCAGGGGGTATCCCACGGTCATCCTGCTACGCCCGGATCGCAGCGAAATCACCCGGCTGGTGGGCGACAGCAGTACCGCCCAGCTTGTCGATAGCCTGCGCGTTGCAGCTCAATCCACCGCGAGTACAAAGCAGATCCTGGAGCGGGCGCTCAACGCTCCACAAACGCTAAAGCCGGACGAGTGGACTCTTCTCGGCAATTACAGCTGGTTGCAGGACGACCAACTGGTCGATGCAAAGGCTGCGCCCGCCACCCTGGCTGCACTGGCGAAGGCGGCACCACAGCCGGCCTTGCAGCGTCGCTTCCAGCTGCTGGCAGTAGCTGTCACCAGGCAGAAGCCCGTCGTAAGCCCGGCGACGTACACGTTGCTGCAAACCGTGTTTTCCAACCCGTCAGAGGTGCGCAACAATCTTGATGTGCTGGTGCGTGGTGCTGCCACGCTGGTTGCTTCTGCGACCGACGATCCGGGCAAACGTGCCGCATTGTCCAGGGAGTTCAATCAGGCGTTGGCGCAGGCCTATGCCGATCCCACCTTGCCCATCGTTGATCGTTTGCGGACCGGGTATGCCGAGATCGACCTTGCTCGCCTGGCACAGGGACAGCCGACCAGAGCGGAAATGAATAAGCCGCAACCTCCGCTGCCTGCAGACGTGGTCACGACCGTGCACCAGCGCGTGCAGTGGGCGGTGACGGAAGCCAAGACCGATGAAGAGCGTCAGTCCACGATTACAAGTGCTGCCGGCTTGTTGGCGCTGGTGGGCGATAACAAGGGATCTGCGCAATTGATGCAGGCCGAGTTGACGCGTAGCAAGACACCGTCCTACTACATGCCCTACCTGGGTATCCTGGCCGAACAGCGCGGTGACACCAAGGCTGCGCTGTCATGGTTCAAGCAGGCCTACGATTCGAATGGTAGCCAGGGGACCGTGGTTGAGCGGGGCATGACCTATCTGGATGCGCTGGTCCGGCTCAGCCCGGAGGACGGTACAGGTATCGAGACGCTTGCAAGCCGAGTGATCGGCGATCTGGCGCGGCAATCCGATGGCTATCTCAAAGACAATCGCCAGCACTTCGAGGAAGTCGGCGCATCACTGAAGACCTGGAGCAAGCAGAGCCCGACAGGCAGCGCAGTCCTGACCCGCCTGCGCCAGAAGGCGCAGACACGTTGCGCCGACGGGAACAAGCCAGCCGCCTGCGCCGACTGGCTGGGGTGAGGCGGGGCATAGTCCTGATGCGCCTGCGAAGGTCGGCACAGGCACGCCCCGCGCAGGTGGTTCGCCCATCAGAAACGCAGCCAATGCCATCCCGTCCTATTCGGCCAGCTCACGCATGACCTTGATCAGGTCGGACTTGCCCTCGAAGCCGATACCCGGCAATTCCGGCATCACGATGTGTCCATCCTGGACCTTGACGCCATCCGGAAACCCGCCATATGGCTGGAACAGGTCCGGGTAACTCTCATTGCCGCCCAGACCCAGGCCTGCGGCGATGTTGAGCGACATCTGATGACCACCGTGCGGGATGCAACGTGCGGGCGACCAGCCGAACTGCTCCAGCACCTCCAGCGTGCGCAGATACTCGACCAGGCCGTACGACAGCGCGCAATCGAACTGCAGGTAATCGCGGTCCGGGCGCATGCCGCCGTAGCGCAGCAGGTTGCGTGCATCCTGGTGCGAGAACAGGTTTTCGCCGGTTGCCATCGGCCCCGGATAGAATTCGCTCAGGGCGGCTTGCAGCGCGTAGTCGAGCGGATCACCGACTTCCTCGTACCAGAACAGCGGATAGTCGCGCAGCATCTTGGCGTAGGCGATGCCAGTCTCCAGGTCGAAGCGCCCATTTGCATCCACCGCCAAGCGGGCCTGGCTGCCGATTTCCTCAAGCACCGACTCGATCCGGCCGCGGTCTTCGTCAATGGACGCGCCACCGATCTTCATCTTGACCACGTTGTAACCACGGTCCAGATAGCCGCGCATCTCCTTGCGCAAGGCACTGTTGTCCTTGCCCGGGTAATAGTAGCCACCGGCTGCATAGACGAAGACGCGCGGATTGGCTTGCCGGCCTTTCATCTGCGCCAGATAGCGGAACAGCGGCATGCCGGCGATCTTGGCGGTCGCATCCCAGATCGCCATATCCAGCGTGCCCACTGCGACGGAGCGCTCGCCGTGACCACCCGGCTTTTCGTTGGACATCATCGCCTTCCAGATCCTGGACGGATCCAGATTGTCGCCGGCGTCGTTGCACAGCGATGCACTGTCTGCCTCCAGGATGCGATCGCGAAAGCGCTCGCGTATCAGCCCGCCCTGTCCATAGCGCCCATTGGAGTTGAATCCGTAGCCGACGACCCGACGGCCGTCGCGCATCTGATCGGTGACCACCGCCACCAGACTGGCGGTCATCTTCGAAAAATCGATGTAGGCGTTACGGATCGGCGAGGAGATCGGCTTGGTGATTTCAACGACATCGATGATACGCATTGGGTGGTCTCCCGCAGGTTGGTGTGAGTTATGGATCGGTTGAAGAGGCTGCGACAGGCATGGGCTCGCCCGCTTGTTGACGACGCATGATTTCCCGGGTCTTGGACAGATCCAGCGCGCCATCCCACTTGGCAATGGCGAGCGTGGCGACACTGTTGCCGATCAGGTTGACCACCGCCCTGGCCTCGTTCATGAAGCGATCGACGCCCAGCAGAAGCACCAGCCCCGCAACAGGCACCGTGTCGATGGTGGAAAGCGTGGCGGCCAACGCAACGAAACCCGCGCCAGCGACACCGGCCGATCCTTTCGAGGTCAGCAACAACACCCCAAGCAAGGCAATCTGTTGGTAGACCGGCAGCGGCGTATTGGTCGCTTGCGCTACAAAGATGGCTGCCATGGTCAGGTAGATACAGGTGCCGTCCGCATTGAAGGTGTATCCGGTGGGCAGAACCAGGCCAACCGTCGATTTGCGCACGCCGGCCAGTTCGAGCTTCATCATCATGCGCGGCAGCACGGCTTCGGTGGAACAGGTTCCGAACGTGACAAGTATTTCGTCCTTGATGAACCGGAGAAGGTGCAAAAGTGGAAAGCCCGTCCACCGTGCGATCGCTCCCAGCACCACAAACACGAACAGTGCCGACGTCACGTAGACGGCCAGCATCAAATGCCCCAGCGACCACAGGGTGGCGAGGCCATACTTGCCGATCGTGAAAGCGATGCCCGCACCGGCGCCCAGTGGCGCGAGTCGCATCACCATGTTGATCATCTTGAACAGTGCCTGCAGCCCGTTATCGATGAGATCGACCAGGGGCTTTCCACGCTCGCCCAGCTGCAATAGCCCCACTGCAAACAACACCGATACCAGGATGACTTGCAGCATGCTGCCTTTGGCGAAGGCGTCCACCAGCGTGGTGGGAATGATGTTCAGCACAAAATCGATCATGCCAGCATCGTCTTTTGCGCGATCGACATACTGTCCGATCGCACTACTGTCGATCGAACCGGCATCGATGTTCATGCCCTCGCCGGGGCGGATGATGTTCACCACGACAAGACCAATCGCCAGCGCGAGTGTCGACACGACCTCGAAATAAATCAGCGCCTTGATGCCGGTTTTTCCGACCTCTCTGACGCTTCCCATCTTGGCGATCCCGACCACGACCGTTCCAAAGATGATCGGTGCCAGAAGCATCTTGATGAGCTTGATGAAACCCTCCGCAACAGGCTGCAAGACCACACCCAGATGCGGCCACACGTAGCCCACCAGACCGCCAATGACGATGGCGATCAGGACCTGCACGTAGAGTTGGCCAAGCACCTGTCTTATGCCACTTTGTTTCTGCATGATCGCCCGCTCCCGTCGACATGCGAACCCACCGGAATTGCCGCTTGCTGGACAACCTGCCTGTGGAGGCGTTGCAAGCTCGAGTCGGAGCGTAAGTGCCAGCGCCCAAACGCTGCCAATGCCTTTTTTATGCGCTTGATGCACAATCGGCATCATGGAACTGACATGGCTCGAAGACTGCTTGGCGTTGGCTGAGACCCTGAATTTCTCGCGCGCCGCACAACGTCGCTTTGTCACCCAGCCGGCCTTCAGTCGGCGCATTCATGCCCTCGAAGAATGGTTGGGCACGCCGCTGTTCACGCGCTCGCGCAAGGAAGTGCTGATGACGCCGGCCGGCGAAGCGTTCGTTCGCAAAGCATCCGGGTTGGTCTCGGGTATTTACGCTGCGCGGCAGGAAACACTGGAAGTGGCCGGGCGACACCGGCCTGCGTTAGCGTTCCTCGCCACCCATGTTCTTTCTTTCACGTTCTTTCCGGCATTTGTCAGGCGCATCGAATCAAACACCGGTATCGGTGCGTTTCAGCTGGTCTCCGACACGCTCAGGGCGTGCGAAAAATTGATGCTGCAAGGGGCAGCGCAATTCCTGCTCTGCCACCATCATCCGCGGATGCGTCTTGGGCTGGACACGGAACAGTTCGAGCGGGTTGTGGTCGGCAACGATGTGCTCCAGCCCTTCAGTGCAGCGAAGGAAAACGGCGACGGCAGTCCGCGTTGGTCGCTTGCCTCAACCGATGCAATGCCCTTGCTGTCCTACAGTGCAGATTCCGGCCTGGGCCGCATCATCGCCGGGCATCCAGCGTTCAAGGATGTGGAGCCGCGCCTGACACCTGCGCTCACTTCCGATCTTGCAGCGACCTTGCTGGCCATGTGCCGCTCTGGTGCCGGGATCGCGTGGCTGCCGCGCACACTGGTGGAAGAGGACCTCGCCAAAGGGCTGCTGGTCCATGCAGCGCCCGGCGACACGCACTGGGATATCGGCATGGAGATCTGCCTGATACGTCACACCGGCGGCTTACCCCGGCAAGCCGAAGACATGTGGGAAAAGCTCAAGCAAGGCAAGCTGGAGACCTAGCGGGTGCGGCATGCGCGCTGCTGCGCGCTTCGAATCCAGCGCTTGCCGCCACTATCCGCCTGCGGGCCGTCCTGGCGCTCCCGCGCACAATCCTTCCATCACCGTCTCCATGAGCCAGGCCAGGCGTGGCTGCCAGTTCTCGGTGGCGTCGATCTGCCAGATCCCTGCGATCGCCAGGAAAAACTTGTCCGTGGTGATCCCTGGACGAATCGTTCCGGCCTTCTCGTTGGCATCCAGCAGCAATTGGGCGGCAGCGATCACGGGGGCATAGCCTGCGTTGCCTGCGCACTCCTTCGCGTTGGCGACAACCCGAAGCGCATCCGCCAGGCCCGCCTTGGTAATGGCGTATTCGGCCAGACGGTTCATCCACTCGCGTAGCGCCTGCTCCGGCGGACGCGTCTTCAGCAATTGCTCGGCGAACCCGGTGACCTGCAGCATTTCATGGCGATAGACCTCTACCACCAAGGCCTCCCGCGTCGGGAAGTGGCGGTAGAAGGTCCCTTGCCCGACGCCCGCCTTCTTGGCGATTGCGCTCAGTGGCACATCGGCCGAGCGCACCAGCTCCGCAAGCGCCACGGACAGGATGCGCTCGCGGTTTTGCAGTGCATCGGACCGCGTTGGCTTTTCCACACCCTGCTCCTCACTGAAATTATTGACAAACGGACAGTTGTCCGCCAACGTTTCAGGGCAAGCGGACTGTTGTCCGTTTGGATTCTACCCCTTCCGTACCCAGGAAACATCCATGAAGAACAGCGGCAACACCATCCTCATTACCGGCTCGACCTCTGGCATCGGCCTCGGACTGGCGCTGCGGCTCCAGCAGGCTGGCAACATGGTCATCGTGTCAGGGCGAAAGAAAGCGCTGCTGGATCAGATCACTGCCGAGCATCCAGGCATCGAGGCAATCGAAATCGACGTTGCGGACGCGGACTCCATCGTCCAGGCCAGCCGCGTGGCGGCCGAGCGCTACCCCGCCTTGAATGTGGTGATCAACAATGCCGGCATCATGCCGAGCGAGAACGTCTTCAAGCCAGAGTCCTTGCAGGCTGCCGAAGAGGCGATTGCCATCAACCTGCTCGGCACCATCCGCATGACCTATGCATTCTTGCCGCAACTTGCCGGCAACAACGACAGCGTCATCATCAACGTCAGTTCCGCGCTGGGCTTTGTGCCGTTCCCGGCTGCAATGACCTACAGCGCCAGCAAGGCCGCGGTGCACTCGTTCACCGAAGCCTTGCGTGTGCAGCTGGCCGACAGCACCGTGCAAGTCGTGGAGCTGGTGCCTCCGGGCGTTCGCACCAAACTGTACGGCCAGGGCAACGACGAACATGCCATGCCCCTGGACGAATTCCTCGACGAAGCACTGGCGCTGCTGCATGCAGAAAACACGCCAAAGGAGATTGTCGTGGAACGCGCCAGGTTTCTTCGCGATGCGGCGGCCAATGGCAGCTACGACGAGATGCTGGGAATGCTTTCTACCGTCAAGTTCTAGGGCTGGCGCAGAACATCCAACTCGTCAGCACGGCGCCACCGCCGTGCTGACGCCGGTCATTCACCCGTGGCGCATGAATGGCTGCAAGGCTGCTACCGCGAGATGCGCAGGCATGTTCGCCGCGCGCATCCAGTGCTTCCAGGTGAGCGCCTTTGAGACCTTTGCAGCGCGCGGACCATACCGGTGCGATGTGCAACCGGCTGGATCCATTCGGGTTGGCACCCGCTCCTCGCGAGGGTTCTTCCGATCCCCTGGAAACGGATCTCAGCGCGGCGCGGTCACTGCCCGATTGCGCGCAACGATCGTCTCGTGACTTGGCGGTGCGTCGGCGCCAAAGAACTCGGCCATCAGTGCATCGCGATGACCCGGTGCATCACCCTTCACTGCGGCCTTGAGCGCTGACGCCAGCTCAGCGGTCGGAAGCTCGGTGCAATACGCAGGCGTGCCTGGCTGCTGCCGCCATGAATCTGCAAGATTTCCCGCGTCGACCGAGTCGAACCCGGCAGCGTCGAGCAGTTGCTGCGCGATCGCCTTGCCGGCCGGACTGTCGCCTGCCACCGGGATGGCGATCCGGTTCTGCGTGCTTGCGGGCTTGCCGCGCTCAGCCAGTGTCCTGGCGAGCACGGCGTTGAATGCCTTGATGATGGGCCGACCAAGCTGCTCGCTGGACCAGACACTTTCCAGCTTGCCGCCGTCGACTTCCGGGATACTGGTGCCGAGCTGCGGGTAGTAGTTCGAGGTATCGATCACCACCACCTCTGCGGGTACCGTGGAGAACAGGCCGGCAACCTCGGGGATCCGGGCGAACGGGATGGACAGCACGATCACCTCGACGTCCTTGACCGCCTCTTCAGCGGCGACAGGCTCGGCGCCGATCGTTTCTGCCAATTCGCGAATGCTGTCGGGGCCTTTTGAACCAGCCAGTTTGACGACATGCCCGGCCGCGACGAATTTGCGTGCCAGGGTGCCACCGATATTGCCTGCGCCAATGATGCCGATGTTCATGTGTGCTCCTTCCGATGTGTGTGACGTGCTGCGGCTCACGCAGTGATGCGTGGATCGCGCCCGTATTGGGCAGGTGCGCCCAGGTGGTCGCGCAGCGTGGTGCCCCGGTAATCGCGATGGAACAGACCGCGTTGCTGCAGGATCGGCACGACTCCATCGACAAAGGCATCGATGCCGTCGTCATTGATATCCGGTGAGATCCAGAAACCATCGGCCGCACCTGCCTCGAACCAGGCCTGCATGTGGTCGGCCGCCTCGACCGCCGGGCCCACAATCACCGGGTGATAGTCGATGACGCCATGGGCCAGGATGTCGCGCAGGCTCCAGCCCTCCCGCGCGATCTGCAGCGCCTTTGTCGAGCGAGGATCATGCGGCGACGGGCGTGCCGCAGCCAGTTGCGCGGGTGACAGAGGCCGCTCGAGTGCAGCAGGATCCAGACGTAGCCCGAGCATCTGTTGCAGGTAACCCAGCCGCTGAGGAAACGTCTGCGCGGTCAGTGCAATCCGGCGATCCAGTGCCGCACGGCGATCCTGCGCGATTGTCGTCATCAGCCCTGGAATGAACTTGATCTCGTTCGGGTCGCGGCCGGCCTGCTTGGCGGCGTTGCGGAAGGCGGTGCGTTGCGCGCGGGCATCTTCAATGCTGAAACACGCACCGATCACAGCACTGGCATAACGTCCGGCCAGCTCCAACGCATTGGGACTGCCGCCGGCATGGAAGATCACCGGCTGGCCCTGCTCGGAGGGTGGTATGTACAGCGGTCCGCGGGAGCCGACGAACTTGCCTTGCAGGTTGATCGGCGCAATTTGCCTGGCGTCGGCAAACCGGCCAGAGGCCTGGTCGTGCAGCCAGGCATCCTTCCCCCAACTGCCCCACAACGCCTGCACCAGTTGCACGAACTCGTGCGCACGTGCGTAACGATCCGCGCTGGGCGGAATTTTTCGCCCGTAGTCCGCGGCGACATCCTCGCCACTGGAGGTCACCGCATTCCAGCCGGCACGCCCGTGGCTCATGATGTCCAGCGCCTTGAATTGCCGCGCAAGATTGAACGGCTCGTTGAACGTCGTGGAGCCGGTGGCCACCAGACCGATACGCTCGGTGCCGCGCGCAACGGCAGCCAGGGTCATCATCACGTCCAGGTTGAAGTGAGGCGCTTCGTTGTCGATATCGGCCACCGCGCTCGGACCGTCAGGCAGGAAGATGAACTGGAATTTCCCACGCTCGGCGGCCTGCGCCTGACGCACGCGGGCATCGAAGCTGGTGTAGTTGGTCGGATCCACCCACGGCATGCGCCAGGCTCCCGGCTGAGACCCGTAGCCATTGCCCAGGTGCAGGCCAATGATCATCGTCTTGGAGTGGCTCATGCGTTCCTCGATCTGCAGTGGTGGTGCGTGCGTCCGGCGGTGGCAACCGGCGGAGACGGCGACGGCCGATCGCCGCCCGCAGTCTCGAAACCTCCCGGTTCAGAGTGCCCAGCAAAAAGGAGACACGCTCCGTTTGTGTCGGGAAATATATGGAGATACACTCCGGATATCAAGAGCCAGACTAACCGACCCATGTCCTCCGACGTTCAGCCACGCCCTCCCCGCGCCGATGCCCAACGCAACAGGACCCATATTCTCGAGGTCGCCGGCAACGCCTTTGCCGAGGAAGGCATCGACGTGTCGATGGACAGCATTGCCAAGCGCGCAGGCGTTGGCCCGGGGACCTTGTACCGGCACTTCCCCAGCCGCGACGCCCTGCTGGCAGCGCTACTGGAAACGCATTACGCCAACCTCGAGCAAGCACGCATGGCCATCAGGGCAGAAGAGCACGACCCGGGGCGTGCGCTGCAACGATGGATCGAGGCGTTGGGAAACTGGATGAATGCCTACGAAGGTCTTCCGGAGCCGCTACGGGCCGCATGGTCCCAGCCAAGTTCGGTGTTGATGCCGACCTGCCAATCCGTGGTCGAGGCCTCAGGCGTGTTTCTGCAGGCTGCACAACGCTCTGGTCAGGCGAGGGCATCGTTGACTGGCCGCGACATCTTTCTTGCCGCGCTTGCGATCGCCTGGGCAGGAGCTGCCAGCGGTGACGCGGACAGCGACGCGCGGCAGGCGCTGCAGGACGTGCTGCGCTCGGGCTGGGCGCTTCCTGCGTGAAAGGCACTTCCCTCGCCCCGCAAACCATCCCGCTCTCTACACAGAAGAACGCATCATGAAGCTAGGCATTATCGGCACCGGCCATATCGGCAAGACGTTGGTGAAAAAGTTGAGTTCGCTCGGCCATGAGGTCAAGGTTGCCAACTCGCGTGGGCCAGAGACGATTGACCTGCAACTGCTGTCCTCGGGCGCTCGCGCGGTGACTGCGCAAGAGTGTGTGGTCGATGTCGATGCCATCATCCTTTCGATCCCGTTGAACAGGATTCCGGAGTTCAAGCCGCTGCTGGCGCAGGTTTCAAGTGATGTCGTACTGATCGATACGTCCAACTACTACCCCGCGCGTGATAGCAAGATTGACGCGATTGAAGCGGGCCAGGTCGAGAGCCTGTGGGTGGCTGAGCAATTGGGTCGCCCGATCGCCAAGGCATGGAATGCGATCGGGTCTGGTTCGCTTGCCGAGAAAGGCCAGCCGGCCACTGCGCCCGGCCGTATCGCCATCCCCGTGGCGGCTGATCGCGACAACGATCGCGAGGTCGCGATGGCATTGGTGAATGACACCGGCTTCGACGCGTTTTATTCGGGCCAGCTGGCTGATTCCTGGCGCCAGCAGCCAGGAGCGCCTGCGTATTGCACCGATCTGACCAGGAGCGAGATGGGCGATGCACTTGCCAGCGCCGACCGCAGCCGACTGGCGAAACGTCGCGACCTTGCCGTGGCGGTCATGCAGGAAAGGCTGGGCGACTCCGCAACCAATCCCGATGCAGGCTTCGGCGCCCGGATCAGTAGAGCCATCTACATGTAGCCAGGCAGGTCGGCAACATCGCCATGTAGTCAGCGCGTTTTAAAACGCAGGCAGGTGTTGCCGAGCCTGAGGATGGCAAGACGGCGGCACGGCGAACAGCGGTTTGTGCCAGGCGTGCAGCCGCCCGTCCTGACTTGCGTCAGGAGCACCCCGACAGCTCGGGCGTTTTCTGAAGGGTGCGATGATAATTTAGTGACAGACATTCCAGTTTTGGACAAGGACGCCGTTATTGGGGAACCGGTGCCAGGCTCGCTAACAGCGTGGAAATCGATGCCTCCACTGATCTCTTCTGGGACGTCCATGATCGCCTTTCTTCAACGCTTCAACGTCGGCCACCGCCTGGCCGTTGCATTCGGAATCCTGATTCTTCTCTCAGGCCTGCTGGTGGCCACCGGCCTGAGCACGATGGCGAACGCACGCGCGCAGCTGGACTTCATCGTTCTCGACCGCACCGCCAAGATCCAGATCGGCAACGGCATGCTGGATGCCAACTCCTCGCTGCTGATCGCACTGGGCACGTATGCCATGGCGACAAGCGAGGAGCTCAACACCGAAGCGCTCAACACCATCAACGCCCAGCGCCAGCGCTACCAGGAGCTGCGCACCAGGCTGGATACGCTGTCCAGCTCGGAGGAAGGGCGGAAGATCCGTAACGAGATGGACGAGCGTCGGGCGACTTCCGTGAAGTTCAACGACGAAGTCATGGCACTGGCCGCCAAGAACGAGAACGCGCAGGCCCAGGACATCCTCAGCGAACAGGCGCGGCCTGCCACGCTCGCCTGGCAGGACAAGATCCGCGAGCTCGTCACCCGGCAGGAAGGACAGAGCAGACAGGCCTACGCAGAAGCAGTCCGGTCGATGGATCGCGGCAAGCTCCTGCTCATCCTCGGCGGTGCCGCGGTCGTGCTGGTCAGCAGCCTGCTAGCCTGGCTCATCACCCGCAGCCTGACCCAGCCGCTGGCACGCGCCACCAACGCAGCCGAGGCGATCGCCAATGGTCAGCTCGGCAACAACGTGCAGACATAGGCCAAGGACGAGACCGGCCGCTTGCTGCGCGCCATGCAGGGCATGCAGACACAGCTGCAGGCCCTTTTGACTGCACAGGGCGACATGGCCAAGCGCCACGACGAAGGCCAGACCAGCTTCCGCATGGATGCCCAGGCCTTCCCGGGCGACTACGGCCGCATGGCCGAGGACACCAATGCGCTTGTGGCCTCCCACCTGGCCGTGCAGTCCAACCTTGCACGGATCATGGGCCGCTATGCCATCGGCGACCTGAGCGAGAGCATGGAGCGCCTGCCCGGTGAGAAGGCCGTGCTGACGCAGACCATGGACGAGGTCAAGGCCAACCTGTCCGCAATGAACATCGAGATCAAGCAGCTGGCGCAGGCTGCCGCGGACGGTGACTTCACCGCGCGCGGCGATGCCGAGCGTTTCCAGTACGATTTCCGCATCATGGTGGAGAGCTTGAACCTGCTCATGGCCACCGCGGACAGCAACCTGCAATCGCTGTCTTCGCTGCTGCAGTCCATCGCCGCAGGCGACCTGACCGCACGCATGACCGGCGAGTTCAGGGGTGTGTTCGCGCAGATGCGCGATGACGCCAACACCACCGCCGCGCAGCTTGCCGAAATCGTTGGCCGCATCCAGCAGTCGGCCGTGTCGATCAATTCGGCGGCCAGCGAGATTGCCGCCGGCAACCAGGACCTGTCGCAGCGCACCGAACAACAGGCGGCCAACCTGGAGGAAACCGCTGCCTCGATGGAAGAACTCACCTCCACCGTGCGCCAGAACGCCGAGCACGCACGTCAAGCCAACCAACTGGCGATCGGCGCGGCAGGCGTGGCGTCCCAGGGCGGCGAGATCGTGAGCAAGGTGGTGGGCACCATGGCCGGTATCGAGGCCTCGTCCAAGAAGATTGCCGACATCATCAGCGTCATCGACGGAATCTCGTTCCAGACCAATATCCTGGCCTTGAATGCCGCCGTGGAAGCGGCACGTGCCGGCGAACAGGGGCGCGGATTTGCCGTGGTTGCCTCGGAAGTGCGCACGCTGGCCCAACGCTCCACCGCTGCGGCGAAGGAGATCAAGAGCCTGATCGACGATTCGGTCGAGCGGGTCGCCGAAGGCTCGACCTTGGTGCATACCGCAGGCGCCACGATGGCCGAGATCGTAGCCAGCGTGCAGCGCGTGACCGACATCATGGGCGAGATTTCCGCGGCGTCGCAGGAGCAGTCGGCCGGTATCGAGCAGGTCAACATCACGGTCACGCAGATGGACGAAACGACGCAGCAGAACGCAGCCCTGGTCGAGGAAGCGACGGCTGCAGCACGTGCGATGGAAGAGCAAGCGACGCAGCTGACCGAGGCGGTGGCGGTCTTCAAGATCGACGGACAGAAAGCTGTTCCGGTCGGCGCAGCTGCTGCCACATCAGCCATTGCGAACTCCGGCAGCAGGAAAACGGCAGCGCCCCTGAAGACACCTGCAAAGGTTGTTCCGCACCGGGCACCACGCAAACTCGAGTCAGTCACCGGCGCAACAGACGGCGCAGGCTGGCAGGAATTCTGACCAAGCCGCGGTGGGCCCGGATTTCCGGGCCCACCCGCGTTCTGCTCTTACGCATCATTGCGCAGCACGTGATCCGCGTGGGCGGTCGTACCGACCGCCCGGGCAAAGGTCATCATCGGACTTCAGACGCAAACGGTGCTCGAGGTCATGAACATCGACCAACGTCACCGCACGTCACCTTACTCCATCAACTCGAAGCTCGCCGTCAGTCCTGCAGCTTCAGCCGATGGCGCCACCCACACAGCGAATACATCCGGCTCCACGATCGGTTCCAATGCCTGACCGATGAACAACAGGTCCGCACGCCGCAACACGAACTCCACCGGCGCGCTACCGCCTGCTGGTACCGCGAGCTTGCGGAAATCCTTCAGTTCCCGCACCGGCCGGTTCACGCTGGCGCTGCGGTCGCGCACATACTACGGTTCGCGCACCCCGGTGGGCAGGCGCTCCCCATGTCATGGACGCCCTGCGCGCAGACGACCCGCACGGCAGCGACTCATTGCGCGATCAGGAAGACCGCATAGATGTTCTCGGTGTAGGTGATCGTGCCGGTCAGCAGGCTTTCGCCGAGGCCTTGCACCTTGCCATCTGCACCAGGTGGCGGCGGCGGCGGCGGTGGGGGTGCCGGTGGCGAGGGCGGCGAAACCACGGAGCTGGGCGTTGGCGCTGCAGGCGCAGACCAGGTGCCGGCTTCGACGCCGTAGGCAAAACTGGGCGCCACATCGGAGATGCTGTAGATCCCGGTCAGCCGCACGCCGTAGGCGCTGGCCAGCCCTTGGGCGGATTCCCGCGATTGCGTTGCGGCTTCGCGTTTGAGTTCGGCGCGCAGCTTGGCCGCATCGGCGTATGCACTCTGCATCGACAACACCTGGACATTCTCGTTGGCCTCCAGGCCACCCAGAAAGGCGCGCACGTCCTTCAGGGACGAGAAGGTGCCGCGGATCTTGCGCTCCACGCGGGTCCCCTGGAACACCGACTTGCCATTTTCGTAGCGCGACTGCGGGGAGATCGACAGCGACGAGGCATAGAGCGAATCCATCAGCACGTGGTTGCGTCGCAGGCCGTCCAATACCGATCGGGCGCGTTCCTCGACAAATTTGCGCGCCAGGTCAGGCTGCAGATCGGTGTTGCTGACCTTGAGATCTAGGATGAAACGGTCCGGATCAACCGTCCGCGAGGCTTGGCCCTTCACCAGCAAATGCGGCTGTGACGGCAGGCTGTTGACCTGCGCTGTCGCCGCGAGCGGCAGCATCAACAGGCTTGCGAAAATCCAGAGGGCAACTCGCTTCATCGGGGTCTTCCTTGATGAGATAGATGGTTATGGATGCATGGCCGAATGACTGAGCGCTGCGAAGTCCGCGCAGAGCCGGTCGACCGACGCGGCCGTGGTCGCCCACGAGGTCACGAAGCGGATCATCTGACTGCCATCGGCGCGCACTTCCCAGCGCTCGAAGTCGTAGCCTTGCGCCAGCTGCGCGGCCTGCTGCGCGCTGACGGCGATGAACTGCTGGTTGGTCGGCGAATCGCTGGTGAACTGCGCGCCAGCGGCCAGCAATCCCGCGCGCAGGCGCTGGGCCATCGCATTGGCGTGTGCGGCCAGCTCGAAGAACAGGCCATCTTCGAACAGAGTGGCAAACTGCGATCCCAGCAGCATGCCCTTGGCCAGCAGCGCGCCGCGTTGCTTGATCAGGTAGCGGAAGTCGGCCTGCAAGGCAGGAGTGACGATGACCAGCGCTTCGCCGAGCAATGCGCCGTTCTTGGTGCCGCCGATGTAGAACGCATCGGTCAGCGCGGCGATCGTGGGCAGATCCAGATCGTTGCCCTCGGCGGTCAGCGCGGCGCCCAGGCGTGCGCCATCCAGATACAGCAGCAGATCGTGCGCGCGACAGAAACGCGACAGCGCCTCGAGCTCGGCACGGCTGTAGATGGTGCCACTCTCGGTGCTGTTGGAGATGTAGACCAGGCGCGGTTGCACCATGTGCTCGTTGCCGTGCACATCCAGCAATGGCTGGATCAGCGCCGGGGTCAGCTTGTCGTGCAATGCGGGTACGGTCAGCACCTTGTGGCCGGTCGCTTCGATGGCGCCGGTTTCGTGCGTGGCGATGTGCCCCGCTTCCACCGCGATCACCGCCTGATGCGGGCGCAGGAACGCCGCGATCGCGGTCAGGTTGGTCTGGGTACCGCCGACCAGCAAATGCACCTCGGCCTGCGCCTGCGCGACTGCGCTGCGGATCAACGCAACCGCACGCGCGGTATGCCGATCGGTGCCGTAGCCGGCGTTCTGCTCGGCGCTGGCCTGCGCCAAGGCCTGCAGCAGGCGCGGGTGCGCGCCCTCGCTGTAATCGTTGCGGAAGCTGATGCGCGCAGCGTTGCCCTGCCCGTCCATCACAGCCCCTTGGCCGCCTGCGCGACCGCACGGAACAGCGCGCGACCCTTGTTCATGGTCTCCTGCCATTCCAGATCCGGGTCGGAGTCGTAGACCACGCCGCCGCCGGCCTGCACGTACAGATACCCATCCTGGATCACCGCCGTGCGGATCGCGATGGCGGTGTCGGCATCGCCGTGCCAGCCGATGTAACCGACCGCGCCGGAATAGACGTTGCGCTTGACCGGCTCCAGTTCGCGGATGATCTCCAGCGCGCGGATCTTCGGCGCGCCGCTGACGGTGCCGGCCGGGAAGGTCGCACGCAGCACGTCGCTGTAATTCAGGCCGGCCTTGAGCGTGCCGGTGACCTCGCTGACGATGTGCATGACGTGGCTATAGCGTTCGATCACGAACTGCTCGCCCACCTTGACCGTGCCCGGTTCGGCCACGCGGCCGACATCGTTACGACCGAGATCGATCAGCATCACGTGCTCGGCGCGCTCTTTCGGGTCGGCCAGCAATTCGACTTCCAGCGCCTTGTCCTGCTCGGGCGTGGCACCACGCGGGCGGGTGCCGGCGATCGGCCGCACGGTGACCACCCCATCGCGCAGGCGCGCCAGGATTTCCGGCGAGGAGCCCACCACCTGCGTGCCGCCCACATCGAGAAAATACATGTACGGCGAGGGATTGAGCGCGCGCAGCGCGCGATACACATCCACCGGACGCGCACGGAACGGCACGCGCAAGCGCTGCGACGGCACCACCTGGAAGATGTCGCCGGCGCGCACGTATTCCTGCGCCTTGCGCACCACCGCGTGATATTCCTCGCGGGTAAACGAGGAGTGGAAGTCCGACTCGTCGATCGCATCGGAAACCTGCGCCTGCGGATACCCGGCACCGCCCTGACGCAGCCGGTGCGCCAGTTCGTCCAGGCGCCGGTTGGCGCGCACATAGGCCTGCGGCTGGCGCGGGTCGGCGTGCACGATCAGGTACAGCCGATCCTTGAGGTTGTCGAACACCGCCAGCTCTTCGGACAGCATCAGCAAGATGTCCGGCGTGCCCAGCTCATCGGGTTTGTCGCCGCTGCCCAGGCGCGGTTCGATGTACTGGATGCACTCGAAGCCGAACCAGCCGACCAGGCCGCCAGTGAAGCCGGGCAGGCCGTCGAGCTGCGGCACCGAATGCTCGGCGCGCAAGGCGTCCACTTCGGCCAGCGGGTCGGCGACCTCGCGGGTTTCCAGCACTTCGCCGTGCTCGCTGATTTCCAGCGTATGCCCGCGGAAGCTGTACACGCGCCGCGCCGGCAGGCCGATGATGGAATAGCGCCCGAAGCGTTCGCCACCTTCGACCGATTCGAACAGATAGGTGTAGGGGCCGTCGGCGAGCTTCAGATAGACCGACAGCGGCGTGTCCAGGTCGGACAGCACTTCGCGGACGACGGGAATACGGGTGTGACCTTCAGCGGCCTGGCGCTGGAACTGCTCTGCAGTGATCAAGACGACTTTCCTTCCGGGACTCTGTGGCGGGGCGGACGACGGCAACGGGCCACCATCGCCACCAGCGGCGAGCGGAAGAGAAGGAGCGTGGAGTCGTCAAGCGGGACACGTCCCTACTGTAGCGCAACTGCCGCGCCAGGGCAGCAGGCCCGAGGCGAAAGCCAAGCAAATTGCGAAGCCGGGCGGGCCAGCCTGGCGCAGAACAGCCAGCCCACGCTCTACCGATTCCCCAATCCCGATTCCCGACTCCCCACCCTCAAGCGCTCCGCAACGGGCACTCCACCGGCAAATGCATCCGCAACCGCGCCGGCACGCATTCGATGCGGAAATGCAGCGAGGTCTCCGGCTCGCCATCCAGGTTCAAGGTCAGCGGCTGATGGGCGACGATCTCCAGCCACGGCAGCCGCGCGCGCACGGCCACACGTTCCAGCGCGGCCTGTTTGCCGCCGGTGACCAGGGTGCCGAGGGTGGCGGCCACTTCGCCGTTGAGCGCGGGCACGATGGTGACGTCGAGCAGGCCATCGTCGATCAGGGCCTCCGGGCACAGCGCCTGGCCGCCGCCGGCCTGGCGCCCGTTGCCCAGGCCAAGCGCGATGAACTCGCCTTCCCAGCTGAAATCCGGGCCGCTGAAGCGGGCGCTGATCGGGTCGATGCGGCCCAGCCGCGACATGCCGGTGATCAGATACGCCAGGCCACCGAGCATCTTCTTCAGGCCTTCGTCGGTTTCGACGGTGACCTGGGTGCCGAACCCGCCACTGGCGACGTTGGCGCACCAGTGCGGGCCGTGCTCGGCGTCGATGCGCAGCAGGTCGATCGGCTCGGCAGGGCGCTCGGCAATCAGCGTCAACGCAGCGAGCGGTTCGATCGGCAGGTTGGCGGCGGTGGCGAAGTCGTTGGCGGTGCCCAGCGGCACCAGGCCCAGCGATGGCAGCGTGGCGGCATCGGCGGTGTGATGCGCCAGCGCCGCGGCCACTTCGCTCAAGGTGCCGTCACCGCCGGCCGCGATCACGGTGTGGGCGCCGTCGGCAACCGCTTCGCCGACATAGCGCTCGGCATCGCCGTCTTCCCAGGTGACCCGCACCTCAAGCTGGATGCCACGCTTGCGCAGCGCTCCCACCGCCTCACGCAGGTCCAGATTGTCGGTGGACTTGCCGTTGAGGATCAGACGCCAGTGGGACGCGGCCATGCACGCTGCCAATGCTGTGGGGGTGGTGGACGCAGGCTAGCAGCGGCCCGCTGCGCGCATCGTGAATACGCAATGTCGCCGGGCTGTCATCGGCATGTCACCGAGAACCCGGAG
This sequence comes from Xanthomonas sp. NCPPB 2864, assembly GCF_056675615.1. Classification (NCBI taxonomy): domain Bacteria; kingdom Pseudomonadati; phylum Pseudomonadota; class Gammaproteobacteria; order Lysobacterales; family Lysobacteraceae; genus Xanthomonas; species Xanthomonas sp. NCPPB 2864. The sequence goes on along the minus strand of NZ_JBWWVS010000002.1, from coordinate 48,457 downwards.
AGTGGAAGGCCATAGCAGGGACGACGGGCGGAGGCAGGATCAGCCTCCAATTTTCTCGAAGGCCGCTCCAAGGGGAGCGGCCTTCTCTTTGCGTGCCGCGGCGGCGCGCAGGGCGCGCTCAGGCGCCGGCGGCGAACGCGACCAGGCGCTCGCCGTCGAGCCGGTAGACGGTCCAGCCGTCCATCGGGCGCGCACCGGCCACCTGATAGAAGTCGATGGCCGGTTGGTTCCAGTCCAGCACCGACCATTCGAAACGCCCGCAGCCACGCTGCACGGCCAACCGGGCCAGGTGCCGCAGCAAGGCCAGACCGGCACCCTGCCCGCGCGCCTGCGGGCGCACGAACAGGTCTTCCAGATACAGGCCGTTGCGGCCGAGCCAGGTCGAGTAATTGAAGAAATACACCGCAAATCCCAGCGCCTGGCCGTCCTGCTCGCAGATCAGCGCATGCGCGGTGGCGCCCTCGCCGAACAGGCTGGCGCGCAGGTCCTGCGGGCTGGCCTTGACCGCATCGGGCTCGCGTTCGTACACCGCCAATGCAGTGATCAGCTCATGCAGCAGCGCCACATCGTCGGGCGTGGCGGCGCGGATCTGCAGCGCAGGCGCGCTCATCGCACCGCATCCACCGCCGCGCGCATCTGCGCGATCACCTGCGCATAGTCGGGCGCGTTGAAGATCGCCGAGCCGGCGACGAAGGTGTCGGCACCGGCGGCAGCGATCGCGCCGATGTTGTCGGCCTTGACCCCGCCATCGATCTCCAGCCGGATCGGCTTGCCCAGCGCGTCGATCTTGTTGCGGATGGCGCGCAGCTTGTCCAGCGCCGAGGGAATGAAGGCCTGCCCGCCAAAGCCGGGATTGACCGACATCACCAGCACCAGATCCAGCTCGGGCAGCACCCAGTCCAGAATGTCCACCGGGGTGGCCGGGTTGAGCACCAGGCCGGCCTGGCAGCCGTGCGACTTGATCAGCTGGATCGTGCGATGCACATGGCGGCTGGCTTCGGGATGGAAGCTGATGGTGGTGGCGCCGGCCTCGGCGAAGTCCGGCACGATGCGGTCCACCGGCTCGACCATCAGGTGCACGTCGATCGGCGCGGTGATGCCGTGCTTGCGCAGCGCCTGGCACACCATCGGGCCGATGGTGAGGTTGGGCACGTAATGGTTGTCCATCACGTCGAAGTGCACCCAGTCGGCGCCGGCCTTCAGGACGTTGTTCACTTCCTCGCCCAGACGGGCGAAATCGGCGGACAGGATGGACGGGGCAATCGCCGTCGGTTGCATGGGCAGCTCGTCAAGGAACGGAAAACACATTGTCGCAGGCGCGCAAAGCCAGTGCATCCGCAGCGGTCCATCCAGCCTGCGTATGCAGCTGAACCGGCGCACCGCGCCCTTTCGCCAAGGACACCGCATGAAGACCACCCCGCTCGCCTCCGCTGCGCTTGTTTTTTTGATGGCCCTCGCCCCGTCCGCCTGGGCCCAGACCGGCCCGGCCGACTGGTCAGGTTTCTCGATCGGCGCCAATGTCGGCGGCGCCGACGTCAGTGGCGTTTCCGGCGGCCGCTTCGGCTTCGACACCAACCTGGACGGCCGCGACGGCGACCAGGTCAGCACCCCGACCGGCGCCGATGCCTTCTCGCCCGGGTTCTGCGGCGGCGCGGCGGCCGGGCGCACCCCGGCCAGCGGCTGCAGCAAGGACAAGGGCGGCGCCGAATACGGTGCGCGGCTGGGTTACGACTGGCAGGCCGGCAACTGGGTCTACGGCGTCGTTGCCGAGTACACCCGCAACGACCTGCGCGACAGCGTCAGCGCCTTCAGCACCACCCCGGCGTTCTACACCTTCACCCGCCAGCTCAACCGCACCGCCGCACTGCGCGGCCGTATCGGTTATGCCTTTGGCGCGCAGGGCGACTTTCTGGCCTATTTCACCGCTGGCGTGGCACGCGGCGAGTTCGATCACAGCTTCTCCAGCAGCAACACCGCCAACAGCTTCACCAGCAGCGGCGGCGACAGCGCCGACGGCTACCAGGCCGGCCTGGGCCTGCAGCGCCGCCTGAGCGACAACGTCTCGGTCGGTGTGGAATACCTGTTCACCCGCCTGCAGGACGAAGACACCCGCGTGCGGGTCGGGCCGGGCACTGCGCCGGCGACCAACCCGTTCCTGCGCGTCAATCCGGCCGGCACCGACCTGCGCCGCAGCGATACCGACTTTTCGTCGAATGCGGTGCGCCTGACGGCGACCTATCGCTTCTGAGTGTTCGGCGCCTGAGTGACCGCGCCTGACCTGTCATGGGTCGGGCGTTTTCATTTTTGGCGCCCATGCCGACCCTGTGTGGGTGCCTGGCAGCGATATTGCAGCGTAGGCTGGATCAGCGTTTGCGCAGGCGCTGGATCCGATCGTAGGCCGCATTGATCTGGCTGGCCTTCTTCTCCGCCTGGCGGCGTGCTTCCGGCTCGGCGTTGGCCACCTTGTCGGGGTGGTAGCGCGACATCAGCCGACGGTAGGCCAGGTCGATCTCGGCGGTGGTGGCGTCCGGCTCCAGTCCCAGCGCTTCGTACGGGTTGTCGGCGCGGCGCTTGAACCAGCCGGCGTCCACCGCATGCCCGATCGCCAGGCCGATCATCAGCCCGAGTACCGGCGCGCCGCGGAACAGCAGGGCGCCGGCCAGTGCGCCGAGCAGTTTTCCGTACCAGGACATGGGCGATCGGGGGGCGGGATGGCGGGCTGGCGATCTTACCCGAACGCCCGCCCGGCCTGGCTGACGCGGCATGCACGCCGCCCACCGGGGCGGCTCCAATAAATCCAGCGGCGCGCGCCGAAGCGCCGTACACTACGCGGCCCGCTGCCCACCCGCGGGCCCGCCGGGTCCCGGGGACAGCGTCATTGCGACGTCCTTAGGAGTGCCTGTGTCGACCACGCTGTTGCAATCCGATCTGCCCGGCCTGCCGTTGCGTCACCGTGGCAAGGTCCGCGATGTCTTCGACATTCCCCGCGAGCGCCTGCCCGCCGACGCGCCCCCGGGCGATTATCTGTTGATGGTGGCGACCGACCGCCTGTCCGCGTTCGACGTGGTGCTGCCCGACCCGATCCCCGGCAAGGGCGAGATGCTGTGCCAGGTCTCCAACTTCTGGTTCCACAAGACCGAACACCTGATGCCCAACCATCTGGTCGACATCACCGTGGAGCAGGTCTTGCCCGAGGGCGTGGACCCGGCGCTGTATGCCAAGCGCGCCGTGGTCACGCGCAAGCTCAAGCCGGTGCCGGTGGAAGCGATCGCACGCGGCTACCTGATCGGCAGCGGCTGGAAGGATTACCAGCGTACCGGCAAGATCAGCGGCATCGAACTCCCCGACGGCCTGCGCCAGGCCGAGAAACTGCCCGAGCCGATCTTTACCCCGTCGACCAAGGCCGCAGTCGGCGACCATGACGAAAACATCGACTTCGATGCGATGGTCATGACCGTCGGCGCCGAGCTTGCCGAACGCGTCCGCGATGCCACCTTGCGCATCTACCGTTTCGCCGCCGATTTTGCCGCCGAGCGCGGCATTCTGCTGGCCGACACCAAGTTCGAATTCGGCACCGATGCCGATGGCCGCCTGTACATCATGGACGAGATGCTGACCCCGGACTCGTCGCGTTACTGGCCGGCCGACCAGTACGAACTCGGCACCAGCCCGCCCAGCTACGACAAGCAGTTCGTGCGCGATTATCTGGAAACCCTGGACTGGGGCAAGACCGCACCCGGCCCCAGCCTGCCGGCAGAAGTGATCGAACGCACGCGCGCAAAATATGCCGAGGCATTGCAGCGGTTGGCGGGTATTTCGGTCGATTGATCTCCAAGGCCCCGCTCCCGGGGCTTTGAGGCTGTAGTAAAGCAACAATGGCGGGCAGCGCTCTTTATTGAGCGCTGAAAGATGCACCTGACGCAGTCTGTTGCCAAGAAAAGTCGCAATGGCGCTCCCATACTTTTCATTCCGCAGCCGCGCCGGACAGAATCCGCTGTATTACTACGTCATTGCGATTCCTGCAGACAGCGTCGCCGGATGCAAGAACAACCCGGCATGCGGAACATATGGCGACAGGCCGATCCAACGCCCGAAGACCACCATTGGCGAAAGCTGTCATGCCGCCGCACCAGGCCAGTATGTCGGCGACTGCGCGCAGGGATGGGTGGGTGCGGATGCACTCGATGTATTTTCAAACGGGATATAGTCAGCCGCACCATACCGGATAAATCCCCGGCCAAACCATGATCAAATCATCATGACTTTTGCGCAGGATCGATCGAGATAGCCCGGCTTTGCTGACCGCAATCAATGGCCGTGGACTCACCCGAGCACCGGGCCACCGTCGGGCTGCTTGTTCTGCAAGGGTATTGGCCTTCCGCATGCCGGCCAGTTTGCGCGAGCCACGACTCCGCCAGCCTTCACACATTGGCAAGCAGCGCGCGTATAACATCCCGCCCGCGTTCCAGTTGCCCCGCTATGATCAGGAGGATCCCTTGGCCCGTTTCCGAACGTCTCTGCACGCTCTCGCACTGAGCCTGGCGCTGGTCGCCTGCAAGCCGCAAGCTGAGCCCGCCGGCGCTGCGACGCCTGCCGCGAATGCAGCACCCGCAGCCTCGGCGCCTGCCACCGATCCGGCAACGCCTGCGCAGGCGACAACCTGCCCCAGCGCCGACTTCTCTGCATTTCTGAAAAGCTTCAGTGCAGACATTGCGGTACAGGAAAAGGCCACCGCCGATCCGCTGACGATGATCCAACTCGACCCGGACGCGCAGCCCGAGCCCACCCCGGTCACCCGCACGGTTCCGCTGGCCAAGGTCGAATGGCCTGTCATTCCCAACCTGGAGGCAGCCCGCAACGGCGGCCGCGAGGTCACGATTTCCGAAGAGGCCGATGGCCGCCAGGTACTGGTCCGCACGCCGGACACCGGCGATCAGCAGGTCTACCACTTCGCCCAGCGTCCTTGCTGGATGCTGGTCAAGGTGGACGACCAGTCCCTTTAATCAGCGCGCTAGTGGCGACACTGGTAATGGCATATCCGCCAACGTTTCAGGAGATAACCTTGCGTCCTTTCCGACTGATCGGCCCTGCATTGGCAATTGCACTCGCGGCCTGTAACGGACCTCAAGCTGGCGGTGCGACCGGGCAGTCGACCGCCGCCGCAGGTACCGCGGCGACGCAGCCGTCCGCACCTGCCGCACCAACCCCCGCAACACCGACACAAGGGACTGTACCTATGGGCACGATAGACTCCTTCATTCCGGCGGGATCGAAGGCTCTGGAGACCATCCGTGGCGATCTGACTGGCGCGGGCCGCTCCGATGCGTTGGTGGTGATTTCCCCACCCTCCAGCGGCGCCGAAAAACTTGGCGAGGGACAACCGCGTACGGTGGTGTTGCTGACGCAGACCGCAGACGGTGCGCTGCAGAAGGCCTCAGAAAACAGCAAGATCGTGCCATGCGCCCGTTGCGGCGGTCTGGCAGGCGACCCCTACGCGTTTTCGCGCATCCAGACCGGGCAATTCACCATTTCCATTTCCGGCGGATCGCGCGAGCGCTGGGCAGACGACTTCACGTTCAAATATTCGGCAGACAAGCAGACCTGGTTGCTGGACAAAGTAGTGCGTGACCTGTCCGATACCGAGACCGAGCAGCACAACACCCTGGAATTGACCGCCAAAGACTTCGGCACGGTGGCGTTTCAGGAGTTTGATCCATCCACATTGAAGAAAGCTGCGGCATTGGACGACGCCGCAGCCGAGAAGGCGAATTAAAGGGACGTAATGGTTTGCACGGACAAGGAAGGAGTCCGTTATTTCATGTTGCTAAGAAATGAGGAGTTACACCATGGCAACCGATCGTGAGACAGGGCTGCTCCAGTCAGCCTATGCTGCAGGCATTACCCAGCCGAAGGAGCTGGCAAACTTCATGGCCCAGGTGGGTCATGAATCGATGGGCCTCAACCGCCTGGAAGAAGGGTTCCGCTATACGCATGGATCCTCACAGGTGAGTTCGAAGGTGCGCTCCGCACTGCGTGAGGGCCCCGAAGCCCTTGAGCAGGCACGTCTGGATGCCCTGCGCGGGCAACCGGAAAAACTGGCCGAATTGATGTATGGCGGACGCATGGGCAATAACGAGCCCGGCGACGGCTACCTATACCGTGGCCGCGGTTATATGCAGCTCACCGGCAAGGACCAATATCGTGCGGCCGGCGAAGCGTTGAACCTGGATCTGGTGGCACACCCCGATCTGGCGGCACAACCTGAAAACGCGTCCCGCATCGCCACTTGGTACTGGCAGAACAACGTGCCGCAGGCCGCTAGGCAGGACGCGCATGCGGCAGGTGTTGCGATCAACGGCGGCGATCCGCCAAATGGATTGGCCGACCGCGAGAACCGGTTTGCCCGCTGGCAGCGCGATATCACTCCAGAGCTGATGAACAACCTGGCCCATGGCCAGCTCGGACAGCCGGTGCAGCACACTGCACCAGCACCTGTGCAGCCACAGCAAGGTGGATCCAGCTCGTTTCAGCAGACGATGGAACGCATGCTCCCACCGCAGAACGGGACGGCACCGCACATCACCGGCCATTACGGCGAGCATCGCAGTGCCCGTGATCACGGCGGTACCGACTTCAACTACCAGGGTGGCCAGACAGGCCGCAACATGCAGCACCCGACGGTGCATTCGCCGGTCGCCGGAACCGTCACCTTCGCGGGCGGCAACTACGGCACCGTCAAGATTCGCGATGCACAGGGCAACTCGCACGAGATCCTGCACCTTGACGCGCTCAAGGTGAAGGAAGGTCAGACGCTGTCCGCCGGCGATGCCATCGGCACGATGGGTGGACGCGGCCCGAACGGTAACAGCCAGTACGCGCAGCATGTGCATTACCAACTGCGCGATGCCAACGGCAAGCTGACCAGTCCGGAGACATTCTGGAATCAGGGCCATCAGCAGGAGTCCGGCGCGCGCCACTCCCAGCCGGCGGCAGCGCCTGGCAATGGCACGCTGCGGCATGGCGAGCAAGGCAGTGATGTCGGCAAGCTGCAGCAGGACCTCAACCGTCTCGGCGTGCGCGATGCGCAGGGCAACCGGCTCACCGAGGATGGCCGCTTTGGCGACAACACGCGTGAGGCGGTGATTGCGTTCCAGAAGCAGCACGGGCTGCAGCCCGATGGCGTGGTGGGGCGCAACACGCAGGCCGCGTTGTCCGCACAACCGACCCAGGCACAGGCAGCGCAGACGCCGGTTGCTGCACCCAAGGGGCCGTCGCTCGACGATGCCTCGCATCCGGACCATGCCTTGCACAACGCAATACGCAGCAAGCTGCCCAGCATGATCTCCAACGAGACCGCGGCCCACGTCACCCTGCAGGCCAAGCAGAACGGTATCGATTCGGCAGACAAACTGCAGAACGTCACCGTGCAGGATGGCAAGGCATTTGTCATGGGCACCACGCCGGGCTTCCGTGCGGCGGTGGATCTGAACCAGCCAGCTCCCCCGCTGGAGCAGACCAGTGCGCAATTGCTGGCTGGCCAGGCTTCGCAGCAGCGTGCGCAGGATGAGCAGCAGCGGGTTGCGATCGGCGGCCGCTGACGGTTCAACGCCGCAGCACGAAAAACCGGCCAGATGTCTGGCCGGTTTTTTTGTGTCTGTCTGCTTTCGACAGTAGCCCCGAGAGCGGCGCTGCGGCCGCGCCTGACTGCACACGCCGCGCGGATTGCCTGTCGTTGCCAGCGGATCGAGCGTCGCTGGAGTTTGGTGCACCCTCCAGATTGCGACAAGACGGCATGCCTGCCGCGCTGGCGATGTCGCACACGCAGTGACACTCCTGCTGCTCTGCGATGCCCTCCACACCGCAAAGTGGCGCGGCGCACAGAACGCAACACAGCTGTAACTTTTACTACTGTGCTGTCATGGACTGTGCAAGTTTATCTGCCGGCACCTGTTGCCAGTCGCGATCGGCCGTGATGCGTATCGCCGCCGATCTTTGCATTGCACGTTTTCGGGGAGAGAGTCGTCATGCAAGTTCATGTCCTGGGCGCGGCGATCTGCTGCGCGCTATCGTTGTCTGCTGTCGCCACTGCTGCGGATCTTTCTGCAGATGCCGCGGTGTCGCGCGCGCAATCCTTGTTGGGCAATCACGCTGCGGCGCTGGCCAATCGTGCAACGGCCGATGCGTTTGTCGCGCGCGACAGCATTGTCGATGCCGACGGCAGCGAGCATGTGCGCTTTGATCGTACGTATCAGGGCCTGCCGGTGATCGGCGGCGATGTGGTGGTGCATTCGCGGCGCGGAGTGATGCGTCAGTTGAGCCAGAGCATGGACACCAGCGTGCGCCCGAGCATCGTGCCCGGCATCGATGCCGACACGGCAGTGCGCGCGGCCGGTGCGCAGTTCGATCTGGCACCCGATGCCGCGCCGCGCGCAAGCCTGGCCTTGTATGCGCGTCAGGGCGCACCGCGGCTGGTCTATGAAGTGATCTACAGCGGCATTAAGCCCGATCAGACGCCGACCGAAATGCATTACATCGTCGACGCAATCAATCAACGCATTCTCGAATCCTGGGACACTGTGCACACCGCCTGCGCGGGTGGCACCAGTGCGGCCGGCACCGGGCGTTCGCTGTATGCAGGCAGCGTGGCGTTGGCAACGACGCGTTGCAGCAGCGGTTACGAGTTGACCGATCTGAGCCGCGGCAGCGGCGCCACCTACAACATGCGCAACAGCACCTCTGGCAACGGCACGCTGGTCACCGATGCCGACAACGCCTGGGGCAGCGGCGCCAACAGCGATACGGTGACCGCGGCAGTGGATGCGCATTACGGCGTGGCGTTGACCTGGGACTATTTCCGCACCACCCATGCGCGCAGCGGCATCGCCAACGATGGTATCGGTGCGCGCAGCCGCGTGCATTACGGTAGCCGCTACAACAACGCGTTCTGGCAGGACAGCTGCTTCTGCATGACCTTCGGCGATGGCGACGGCAGCACGTTCACGCCGCTGGTGTCGGTGGATGTGGCCGGCCACGAGATGACCCATGGCGTGACCAGCCGTACCGCGCGCCTGGTGTATTCGGGCGAGTCGGGCGGCCTGAACGAAGCCACGTCCGACATCATGGGCGCGATGGTGGAGTACTCCGCCAACAACAGCGCGCAGCCGGGCAACTACCTGATCGGCGAGAAGATCATCCCGGGCAACAGCAGCGGGACGCTGGCCCTGCGCTACATGTTCAAGCCCAGCCTGGATGGCGATTCGCCCGATTGCTACAGCAGCAGCCTGGGCTCGCTCAACGTGCATTACAGCTCGGGCGTGGCCAACCATTTCTACTATCTGCTGGCCGAAGGCGCGGTAGTGCCGAGCGGCTTCGGGTCGGGCACCAGCTGGAACGTGACGCCGGCCGGGCTGGTCTGCAACGGCAATACGGCATTGACGGCGATCGGCCGGGCGGCGGCCAGCCGCATCTGGTACCGCGCGTTGACGGTCTACATGACCTCCTCGACCAACTACGCGGCCGCACGCAGGGCCACGTTGAGCGCGGCCACCGATCTGTATGGCAGCAGCTCCACGCAGTACCGCGCGGTTGCCGCAGCGTGGAGCGCCGTGTCGGTCAACTGATGCACACCGGCCCCTGCCACGCGCACTATGCGTGGCAGGGAGTACGGCTGCCACAGCGCCATCCGCGCGCGTATGCTTGGGTCATTCCTGGGAGGGAACATGACCGAACGCACCAAGACCGCGCGACCGATCGACCGCTATTTCGCCAGCTACGCCGACGATCACCGCAACACCACCAATCAGCAGATCCACGTGCTGGCGGTGCCGGCGATCCTGTGGTCCGTGGTGGCCCTGCTGTGGTGCATCCCGGTTGGCGGCACCTGGTTCAGCAGCGGCGTGTGGGCGGCGTTGTCGATGTTCGCGGCTTGGTCGTACTACAACCGCCTATCGCGTCCGCTCGGGCTGGGCATGCTGGGGATCTTCTTTTTCTTCGGCTGCCTGTGCCGGTTGCTCGAAGGCAGACTCGGGCTCACCGGGCTGTTCGCCACGGCGCTGACGGTGTTCGTGCTGGCCTGGGTCGCGCAATTCGTCGGCCACCGGATCGAAGGCCGCAAGCCGAGCTTCCTGACCGACCTGACCTATCTGCTGATCGGGCCGATCTGGGTGTTGGCCAAGCTCTATCGTCAATTGGGTTGGCGGTACTGAGCGCGAGTGACAGCCAGAACATAGCCGGTCGCCGGCGGGGTCATGACCTGAAAGCAGCGGATTACGCCTGAGCGCTGCGGCGGCTAACGGTCATACTGCATCGCCCTGCACAGCAGAGCTAGCGGACCGCGCGCCATGCAGGTCTTCGAAGCACATACGCCCAGACGAGCCTCACTCGCCGATGCCGAGTTCTTCGGGCAGGGGACGAAAGGCGCGCGGCGCATAACCGAAGTCGCGACGCGCCGGTTCCAGGTCGAACACCAGGTCATCGCGCATGCGCTGCAATGCGGCCGCATTGATGCCACGCAGGCGCCCCAGCCGCTGTGCAGCGGTCAGGGCAAGGCCGAACAGGCCGGGCGGCACCTGATACAGCCGCGCCGGTCGCGGCAGCGCCGCCAGCACGCGCTCCACCATCTGCGTGTAGGCCAGCACTTCGCCGCCGCCGACGGCATAACTGCGCTGCTGCGTCGCCGGCTGGGTGACCACCGCCAGCGCGGCGCTGGCCAGATCGTCCACATGCACCGGCTGGCGCAGCCCTGTCGCGTTGGCCGGCAGCACGAAGGCGCCGGTGCGCTGCGCCAGCCCGGCGATCTGGGTGAGCGTGCGGTCGCGCCCGGCACCGTAGACCAGGGTCGGGCGCAGTACCGTCGCCGCAGCGCCACGCGCCTGGGCTGCGGAAAACAGCGCCTGTTCGGCATTTGCCAGGCGCTGTGCGACATCGCGCTCGGCCGCGTCGATCGAGTGTTCCTTGACCTCCAGGCTGGTGGAACCGAACGCCACGATGCGCGGAGCACGCACCGGATTTTCGACATACCAACGCGCGAAATGGTCCAGCGGACCGCAGCTGAAGATCACCTCGAATGCCTCGCCCGCGGCAGCCGGCATGGCCAGATCGCCCTGCCGCCAGATCAGCCCGGCGCGCGCGGCACGTGGCTGGCGCGACCAGGCCGTCACCTGCCAACCGCGGCCGAGCAGCCGCGTCAGCAGGCGTTCGCCGATCTGACCGCTGCCGCCGAACACCAGGGCGCGCGGCGCAGAAACGGCAGTGGACGGAGCGGGATCGGCAGCGGTCACAGGGCTCGGATGCAGTCTGGGTGATCCCAGCATAGCGAGTGACAGGCAGCGGCGCGACGCCGATCCGGCCGCGATTTGCGCAGGCGCGCAGCCACGGCGTTGACGCTGGCGTCAGTCAACGATTTGTTAAGCTCTCTGGCCTGCTCGCGAATCTTGTGTTCCCTGCATGCCTTTCTCGCTGGAAATCCTGCTTGCGCTGCCATTTGTGATGGCGGCCGCCACTGCGCTGCTCTGGCGCACCTCCCGTTCGATCACTGCGTGGTTGGCTGCGGCCGCGCCGTTGGGCGGGCTGGTCATCCTGGCGACGCTCACACCGGCCGTATTGCGCGGTGAGGTGATCGGCAGCCAGTACGCATGGTTGCCGCAGATCGGCCTGATGTTCTCGTTGCGGCTCGATGGCCTGGCGTGGATGTTCGCGTTACTGGTGCTGGGCATCGGTGCGCTGGTGGTGATGTATGCGCATTACTACCTGAGTGCACGCGACAGCGCATCGCGTTTCTTCGCCTATCTCATGCTGTTCATGGGCGCGATGCTCGGCATGGTGCTGTCGGGCAATCTGCTGTTGCTGATGGTGTTCTGGGAACTCACCAGCATCAGCTCGTTCCTGTTGATCGGCTTCTGGTCGCACCGCAAGGATGCGCGCGAAGGCGCGCGCATGGCCTTCGTGCTGACGGCCGGTGGCGGCCTGGCCCTGCTCGGCGGCATCCTGATGATCGGCCGCATCGTCGGCAGTTTCCAGCTGGATGCGGTGCTGGCGGCCGGCGATCTGATTCGCGCCAGTCCGTTGTATCCGTATGCACTGGGGTTGGTGCTGCTGGGCATCTTCACCAAGAGCGCGCAGTTCCCGTTCCACTTCTGGTTGCCGCACGCGATGGCGGCGCCGACGCCGGTGTCGGCGTACCTGCATTCGGCCACGATGGTGAAGGCCGGCGTGTTCCTGCTGGCGCGCCTGCATCCTGCCCTGGCCGGCACCGACCTGTTCTTCTACACGGTCACCAGCATCGGTGCGATCACGCTGTTGCTCGGCGCATGGCACGCGATCTTCCAGCACGATCTCAAGGGCGTGCTGGCGTACTCGACCATCTCGCATCTGGGCCTGATCACCATGCTGTTCGGCCTGTCCACGCCGATGGCGGTGGTCGCCGGCGTGTTCCACATCCTCAACCATGCGGTGTTCAAGGCCTCGTTGTTCATGGCCGCCGGCATCATCGACCACGAGACCGGCACGCGCGACATGCGCAAGCTGGGCAACCTGCGCCGCCTGATGCCGGTCACCAGCGTGCTGGCGATCACCGCCTCGCTGGCGATGGCCGGCGTTCCGCTGCTCAACGGCTTTTTGTCCAAGGAAATGTTCTTTGCCGTGGCGCTGGAAACCGATGCGCCGCAGACGATGCGGGTATTGGCCAGCATCGCCGCACTGCTGGCCGGCCTGCTCGGCGTGGCCTACAGCCTGCGCTTCGTGCACGACACCTTCTTCGGCCAGGGCCCACGCGATCTGGACACCACTCCGCACGAGCCGCCGCGCTGGATGCGGATTCCGGTGGATGTGCTGGTGCTGATCTGCGTGGCCGTGGGCATCGTGCCGGCCTGGACCATCGCGCCGGTGCTGCGCGCCGGTGCCAGCGCCATCCTGGGCGAGCGCCTGCCCGACTACAGCCTGGCGCTGTGGCATGGCTGGAACTGGCCGCTGGCGATGAGCATCGCCGGCATGGTGGGCGGCACCCTGTTGTACATGGCGCTGCGCCGCACGCTGGACATGTACGCGATCCAGAACCGCTCGCCCGGCAAGGCGCTGTTCAACTGGAACCTGCGCGCGCTGTTTGCCGGTACCGTGCGCATGACCGATGCGGTCACCAACGGCAACCTGCAACGCATGCTGATGCTGCTGGTGCTGAGCGCTGTCGTGGTGGCGCTGGTGCCGTTCCTGCAGGGCGGCGCATTGCCGGCTTGGCCCGCGCCCACCCCGCTGCCGCTGCTGGGCTGGACGATCTGGCTGCTGATGATCGCCTGCGCCCTGGGCAGCCTGTTCCTGTACAAGCAGCGCCTGCTCGCAGTGCTGGTGCTGGGTGGCACCGGCCTGGCGGTCAGCATGACCTTCGTGTTCCTGTCGGCACCGGATCTTGCGTTGACCCAGTTGCTGGTGGAGATGGTCACGCTGGTGCTGATGCTGCTGGCGATGAATTACCTGCCCGAGCGCTCGCTGCCCGAGCCCGCGCGCCTGCGCAAGCTCCGCGATGCCGGCATCGCCGTCGTCGGTGGTGCCGGGCTTGCCGCATTGGCCTATACCTTGATGACCCAGCCCAGCCACACGGTTGCCGGCGAGCTGCTGCAGCGTGCGCTGCCGGAAGCCTACGGGCGCAACGTGGTCAACGTGATCCTGGTGGATTTCCGCGGCTTCGATACCTTCGGCGAGATCACCGTGTTCGCGATCGCCGGGCTGGTGGTGCACGCGCTGCTGCGGCGCTCGCGGATGGCGCCGGAGCGCAGCATGCCCGGGCCGCCGATCAAGTTGCCGGTGCCGGCCGATCTGGCGCAGATCATGTTCCCGCTGACGCTGACGGTGTCCTTGTTCCTGTTCCTGCGCGGCCATAACGCGCCCGGTGGCGGCTTCATCGCCGGGCTGGTGCTGGCGGTGCCGTTGCTGATGCAGTACGTGATCCAGGGTGCCGCGTCGGTGGAATCGCGCTTCGGCTTCGACTACATCCGCCTGATCGGCATCGGCCTGCTGTGCGCGCTGGTCAGCGGTGCCGGTGCGCTGGTGTTCGGCATGCCGTTCCTGAGCAGCGGGCATCTGGAGATTCCGTTGCCGCTGCTGGGCGATCTGGAACTGGCCAGCGCGCTGGGCTTCGATGTCGGCGTGTATCTGGTGGTGTTCGGTGCGGCGATGTTGATGCTGTCGATGATGGGCACGATCAAACCCTCGCGCACGCGCAGCTCGCAGCGCGGCGAGATCGACCCCACCCAACGTTCGACACGCACCGCGGAGCAGCATTGATGGAACTGGCAGTGGCAAGCGCGATTGGCGTCCTCACCGCATTGGCGATCTACCTGTTGCTGCGCGCACGCAGCTTCGACGTGATCCTGGGGATGACCTTCCTGTCGTACGCGACCAACCTGCTGATCTTCGCCGGTGGGCGGCTGCGCAGCGGCCAGGCGCCGGTGCTGCGCGAGGGCGTGCCCGCCGACCTGATGCACTACACCGACCCGTTGCCGCAGGCGCTGGTGCTGACCGCGATCGTGATCGCCTTCGCGATGACCGCGGTGAGCCTGGTGCTGGCGATCCGCAGCCGCAGCGACAACGGCAGCGATCATGTGGATGCGCATGAAGACGCCACCACCGGCGTGGACACGCGCGAGGCCCGGCGATGAACCATCTGCTGATCCTGCCGATCCTGATCCCGATGCTGGGCGCGTCGGCGTCGCTGTTCGTCGAACACCGACGCTATGGGCCGCGCGTGCAGCGCACGGTGGCATGGGCGAGCATGGCCTTGCTGGCCGCAGCGGTCATCGCCTTGTTCGCGCGCGCCGCCGAAGGCCAGGTGCTGGTGTACCTGCTCGGCGACTGGCCGGCGCGCATCGGCATCGTGCTGATGGGCGACCGCCTGTCGGCGTGGATGCTGTTGACCACCCTGATCCTGGGCGCGGCCTGCCTGCTGCATGCCTGCGCCGGCTGGGACCGGCGCGCGCCACATTTCCATGCACTGTTCCAGTTCCAGTTGATGGGCTTGAACGGCGCGTTCCTGACCGGCGACATCTTCAACCTGTTCGTGTTCTTCGAAGTGATGCTGATCGCCTCCTACGGCCTGCTGCTCAGCGGCGGGCGCGGGCTGCAGATGCGTGTGGGCCTGCATTACGTGGTGTTCAACGTGTGCGCGTCGACCCTGTTCCTGATCGCGCTGGGCCTGCTGTTCGGCGTGTTCGGCACCTTGAACATGGCCGAGCTGTCGCAACGCATCGCCGCGTTGCCGGCGCAGGACCTGCCGCTGGCCAAGGCCAGCCTGGGCCTGTTGCTGCTGGTGTTCTGCAGCAAGGCCGCGTTGCTGCCGCTGTACCTGTGGTTGCCGGAGACCTATTCGCGCGCGCCGGCGGCGGTGGCGGCGTTGTTTGCCATCATGACCAAGGTCGGGCTGTACGCGACGCTGCGGGTGTCGGCGCTGTGGTTCGGCGCCGGTGCCGGCGCGCTGCAGGGCTTCGGCCGCCACGCATTGCTGTGGCTGGGCATCGCCACGCTGCTGATGGCCGCGTTCGGGGTGATGGCCGCATCGCGGCTGCGGGTGATGGTGTCGTATCTGGTGGTGTTCTCGGCGGCGACGTTGTTCATCGCCTTCTCGCTGGACGATGCCGGCGCGTTGGGTGCGGGCCTGTACTACCTGCCGCATAGCAGCTTCGTGGCTGCGGCGTTGTTCATGGTGTCGGACCTGATCCGGCGTCGCCGCGGCAGCGCCAGCGACCGCAAGGAAGTGGTCGCGCCACTGCCGCGGCGCGGGATCCCCGGCGCGATGTTCATGGTCGCCGCGGTCGCGGTCGCCGGGCTGCCGCCGTTGTCCGGCTTCCTGGCCAAGGCCGCGTTGCTGCAGCACGTGCCCGAAGGCCTGGTCGGGCCAGTGTGGTTCGCCATCCTGGGCAGCAGCCTGCTGGTGGTGATCGGCCTGACGCGTGCCGGCGTGCGCCTGTTCTGGCGCGTGCCCGAAGCGGTGCAGGACGTTCCCGAGCTGCAGCCGCAACGGCGTGCACGCATGCGCCCGGTGGAAACCGCCGCCACGCTGCTATTGCTGAGCGGGCTGGTGGCGATGACGGCAGGTGCCGGCCCGTTGATGCGCTACACCGACGCGGCCGGCGTGCAGTTGCGCGATCCCGGCGCCTACGTCGAGCAGGTCCGCGCCACCACGCCGCAGCGGAGGCAGCCATGAGCACGCGCCTGCCGCTGCGCAGCCGGCTGCTGCCCTCGCCGTCGCTGAGCGTGACGGTCTTCATTTTCTGGCTGTTGCTCAGCGACAGCTTCGGGCCGCAGCAATGGGTGCTGGGCTTGTTGCTGGGCTGGGTGGTGCCGATCTTTGCGGCGCGCCTGGACCGCGAGTTCGCCCGCATCGGTTCGCTGCGTTCGGTGCCGCGCATGTTGCTGGTGGCCGCCGGCGACATCGTGCGCTCCAACATCAAGGTGGCCGGCCAGGTGCTCGGCCCGGAGTCGCGCATCCACCCCGGTTTCATCTGGGTGCCGCTGGATATCGCCAACATCCACGGCATCGCCGCGCTGACCAGCATGATCACGCTCACTCCCGGCACAGTGTCGGCGGCGCTCTCGGACGACCGCAAGTATCTGCTGGTGCACGTGCTGCACCTGGACGACCCGGACGCCTTGATCGCCGAGATCAAGACCCGCTACGAGAAGCCCCTGATGGAGATCTTTCCATGACCGGCCACATGTTCATCGAATCGACCATCGTCATCTGCATGCACACGGTAGGCCTGGCCATGCTGATGGCGCTGTGGCGCCTGCTGCGCGGCCCGAGCGTGCCCGATCGCATCCTGGCGCTGGACACCCTGTCCATCACCGCCATCGCCGAGCTGATGCTGCTGGGCATGTACCTGGACTCGCCGATCTACTTCGAGGCCGCGCTGGTGATCGCGATGCTGGGCTTCGGCAGCACCGTGGTGCTGAGCAAGTTCGTGTTGCGTCGGGACATCGTCGAATGATTGCGCTGACCGAATATCTGCTCAGCGCGCTGTTGCTGGTCGGCACCTTCTTCATCCTGATCGGCGCGCTCGGCCTGGTGAAGCTGTCGGATTTTTTCAAGCGCCTGCATGCGCCGACCAAGGCCAGCACCCTGGGGGTGGGCTGCGTGCTGCTGGCATCGGTCGGCTATCACCTGTTCCTGGGTGTGGACCCGCAACCGCGCGAGTTGCTGATCACCGTGTTCCTGTTCATCACCGCACCGATCAGCGCCCATCTGATGGCCAAGGCCGCGCTGTCGCTGATGATGGAAAACCGCCCGGAAGTACCCAACCATGGCGAGATGAAGAAGGAAGGCCTGCCCACACCGCAGACGCAAGGCGATGTGGGCGAAAACGCGGAAACCGCCAAACAGCACGCCGAGCCGGACAAGGATCCGCGCTGAGCTGCGCAGCTGCTTCGAGATCCCTGCCCGGATGGTCTCGACACGTTGTTCTACGCGCATGCTACCAATCGACTATGCGCGCGCACGCTGCGCTGCCGGAAGCCGCTTGCGCCGCCGATGCGGCGCAGCGGCGGCCGTGACGGATCAGCCGCAGCCTTCCACATAATCCACTTGCGGCGGCTGCCCGACCCGCCAGCTGCTGACCTTGCCGTCGGCATCGGTCTCGAACACCAATGCGGACCGGGTGGCCGCATCGGCCATGCGCAGGGTGAACGCGCCGGGGACGTATTTGTGCGGCTGTTCGGTCAGACCTGCCGGATACAGCGCGCGCAGCTGCGCCAGCGTCATGCCGACCTTGCCGCCGCCCGGGGCGAGCTCCTTGGGTTCGTTGGTCTGATAACGCACAAGGCGATCGCCTTCGAACATGAAACCGAAGCGGCGTGCATCCTCGGCCCACTGCGGCCGTAGCAGATAGCAGCCGCCGTCTGTCGCCGGTTCGCCGCGCAGGTCGCCGCCCCAGGCAGCGCGCGCCTGCGCTGCATCCATGCCCAGGCGCAGATCGCCGTACCCATCCAGGCGCGCGAGCGCAGCCGGCTGCTGGCGCAGTTGCGGCGGAAACGTGCCGGCCGGCGCAGTGGCCGGCGGAACCTCCCCGGCTGGCTGGTCGTTGGCGGCTGCCACCGGCGCGGGTGCCGCGTCGGGCGCGGCCGTGGTGGCGTCCTCGGCACGGTTGCAGCCGGTCAGCAACAGCAATGCGCCCATCAAACCGAGCAATCTGGTGGTCATGCATGCATTCCTTACGGGTCCGCTACAGCGTACACAGCCCACATCGCGACGATGTGCAGAACGCGCTGGCGTTGCCTCGTGCCGATGTCATCGGCGCTTCATTGGCGGCGGGCAAGCTGGGTGCCTCGCAGGACCGCCGCCATGACCCCTCGCAAGACCGAGCTCGCCCTTACCGCGCTGCAATCGCACCGCAGTCCACTCACCTTGCTGCAGCGACGCGCGCTGATCCTGGCCGACGGCCAGCGCGATCTGGCAACGCTCGCCGTGCTGCTGGGCGGCGACGGCGCCGCGCTGGTGCATGCGCTCTGCGCGATGGGCTATCTGGAGTTCGGCACGCAGGCAGGGAGTGCGACACGCACTGCCCAGGCGTCTGATTCCTCGCCGGCAGGCGTGCCAGGTACCCACGTGACGCCGCCAGCTGCACCACCGAGCGAAGAAGACCTGCAGCGCCAGCGCCGTCGCGCGGCCACCAACGCGCGGCTGTACCTGCTCGACATCCTGCAACTGCAACGCGACCCGGTGGCCGCCGCGCTGCATCGGCAACTGCAGGCCGCGCGCGCCGAAGACGCCATCGGCGCTGCCATTGCCGACGCGCTACGCGCCTTGCCGCAGATCACCTCGGCAAGCTATGCCGAGCGCGTACGTGCCCGGATTGGCGAGCTGTTGCCGGATGCGCTGCAGGCGGCTTGAGCGGACAACCGGAACCCTCGATCCGGCACCTGCGACCTCTGACTGCCGTAGCGCCTGATCAGCACATTCGCCCAACTGCCTGAGTTACTGCGCATCCTCTGAGCCGGGCGCCTGAAACGCCGCGCGCAATCCGGACCAGCACTGCTGATAGTCGCCCTGCCGGTGCGCGGCCTGCAAGGCCTGCTGGGTGGGGCGCAGCACCGCACGCGTTTCGAACATAAAGGCCATGGTGTCGGCGATCACATCCGGGCGCGTCAGGTCCGCATGCGAGGCCTTGTCGAAGGTCGCCGCATCCGGGCCATGCCCGCTCATGCAGTTGTGCAGCGAGGCACCACCCGGCGCGAAGCCGTCGGCCTTGGCGTCGTAGACCCCGTGCACCAGCCCCATGAACTCGCTGGCCACGTTGCGATGGAACCACGGCGGGCGGAAGGTGTGCTGCGCCACCAACCAGCGCGGCGGGAAGATCGCAAAATCCATGTTCGCCGTGCCATGCGTGTCGCTGGGCGAGGTCAGCACGGTGAAGATGCTCGGATCCGGATGATCGAAGCTGATCGAGCCGATGGTGTTGAAGCGGCGCAGATCGTAGCGATACGGCGCGTAGTTGCCATGCCAGGCCACCACGTCCAGCGGCGAGTGGCCGATGTCCGCACGCCATAGATGGCCCTGGAATTTGGCCACCAGCTCAAACGCACCTTCGCGCTGTTCGTAGGCCGCATGCGGCGTTTCGAAGTCGCGCGCATTGGCCAGCCCGTTGGAGCCGATCGGCCCCAGGTCGGGCAGCCGCAGCAATGCGCCGAAGTTTTCGCAGACATAGCCGCGCGCCTCGCCATCGGGCAGCTCGACGCGGAAACGCACACCGCGCGGTATCACCCCGATCTGCTGCGGCTCCAGCTCCAGCACACCGAGCTCGCTATGGATGCGCAGGCGGCCCAGTTGCGGCACCAGCAACAGCTCGCCATCGGCATCGTAGAAGAAGCGATCGTGCATCGATGCGTTCGCCGCATACAGATGCACGGCGACACCCGACATCGCCTCCGGCCCGCCGTTGCCGGCCATGGTGTAGAGACCGTCGACGAAATCGGTTGGCGTGGACGGCAGCGGCAATGGGCTCCAGCGCAGTTGATCCGGCGGCACCGGGCCGCGCCCGAAATCGTTGTGGAGCTGCGACTGTTCGACCAGGGAGAAGCTGCCATGCACGGCCGCCGGGCGGATGCGGTACAGCCAGCTGCGCCGGTTCTCGCTACGTGGCGCGGTGAACGCGGTGCCGGACAACTGTTCGGCATACAACCCGTGCGCCACACGCTGCGGCGAGTTCTGCCCCACCGGCAAGGTACCGGCCACCGCCTCGGTCGCAAACGCGTTGCCGAAACCGGTCATGTAGTGCTGGTTGTTATGCATGGCATGCATCCGGATCTTGGCCCTCCCTTCCCGGATGCAGAAGGTTGGGATTGAATTGAATCAGGCCGCTTTCCTACCGTAGAAGAGCTAAGCCTGGCGGATTAAGCCCCCTCTCCTCGCGGGGAGAGGGGGCTTTAACGACGTGCGTCTTCGTTGCTTTGTGTCGTCGGCAAAATACCTTGCCTGAGCGCGCTTGATTGCGACCACTTGCCGCCCGCTTCGTTGGATCTGTACCGGAACTACATCCGACGTGACGGGCAGCCAGGCTGGACATCGCAACACTTTGCACCACTCAAACCCGCACCGACCCAGTTAACCGCACCAACCACAAATCCCGAATCCCGAACAGCGAATCCCCAATCCCCGCCGTCAAAGCACCCCACGCTTCATCTGGTCGCGCTCGATGCTCTCGAACAGCGCCTGGAAATTGCCTTCGCCGAAGCCCTCGTTGCCCTTGCGCTGGATGATCTCGAAGAAGATCGGGCCGATGCAGTTCTGGGTGAAGATCTGCAGCAGCTTGCGCTGCTTGGTGTCCACGTCGGCATCGATCAGGATCTTGTTGCGGCGCAGGCGTTCGACATCCTCGCCGTGGTCGGGGATGCGCAGGTCCACCACATCGAAATAGGTGTCCGGCGTATCCAGGAATGTCACACCGGCCTCGCGCATCTTTTCCACCGAGCTGTAGATGTCGTCGGTGAAGCAGGCGATGTGCTGGATGCCTTCGCCGTGGTAGGCGTCCAGATACTCGTTGATCTGGCTCTTGGGGTCGGAGGACTCGTTGAGCGGAATGCGCACGATGCCGTCCGGTGCGGTCATCGCCTTGGACACCAGGCCGGTCTTGGCGCCCTTGATGTCGAAGTAGCGGATCTCGCGGAAGTTGAACAGGCGCTCGTAATAGTCCGACCAACGCTGCATGTTGCCGAAGTACAGGTTGTGGGTCAGGTGGTCGATGAAGGTCAGCCCGAAGCCGGCCGGGTGCTGGTCGGCGCCTTCGATCGGCTCGTAGTCGGCGTCGTAGATGCTGCCCGCATCGCCGTAGCGGTCGACCAGATACAGCATGCAGTCGCCGATGCCCTTGACCACCGGGGCCGGCACGGCGCGGGTGTCGGCCTTGTCCTGCACCGCTTCGCCGCCGTTGCCCAGCACGGTCTGCAGCACCGTCTCGGCCGGGGTGCGGAAGCGGATCGCAAAGCCGCAGGCGCTCGGGCCGTGCGCGGCGGCAAAATCGGCGGCAAACGAATCGGGCTCTTCGTTGAGCAGGAAGTTGACCCCGCCCTGGCGATAGACGGTAATGGCACGGCTGCGGTGGCGCAGCACCGCGCTGAAGCCCATCTTGCGGAAATAGTCGTGCAGCTGCGCCGCCTGGTCGGCCGGCGCGGCGAATTCGACGAATTCGAACCCGTCGATCCCCATCGGATTGTCGAAGGTGGTGACCTGCATGCCCAGGTTCGGGCGGGTTGCGGTACTGCTCGGTTGTGCGCTCATCGTCGTTTCTCCACGCTAGGCCGTCCGCAGGGCTATGCGGGGTGGCAGAAGACCCGCGAGAATGCGCAGGCCACCCAAGGTTTGTAGTTGCAAATGAAACCAAAATCAAGACACAGCGCAACATGAGCGATCTCGACGCCCCCACCCCGCCGCCACATCCTGTGCTGCTCAACCTCGAGCAGTTCCTGCCGTATCGCCTGAGCGTGCTGTCCAACCGCATCAGCAGCAACATCGCCAAGGTCTACGGCGATCGTTACGGCATGGCGATCCCCGAGTGGCGGGTGATCACCATCCTGGCGCTGTATCCGGGTTCCTCGGCCAGCGAGGTCTCCGACCGCACCGCGATGGATAAAGTTGCAGTCAGCCGCGCCGTGGCGCGCCTGCTGGAGCGCGGCTTCATCCGCCGCGAAACCCATGGCGACGACCGCCGCCGCTCGATGCTGGCACTGTCGCCGGCCGGCCGCCAGGTCTACGAGACCGTCGCCCCGCTGGTCAACGAGATGGAACAGCGGCTGATGTCGGTGTTCAGTGCCGAGGAGCAGCAGGTCCTGGAAAAGCTGATCGACCGGCTGGCCAAGGACGGGCTGCCGCGCATGGCCGGCAAGGACTGATAAAAAACCCCCGCAGTGCGGGGGTTTTTGCATGCCACGGCAACGACGGATCAGGCCTGCGGCGGCGCCCACTGCTTGAGGAAGTCGAACAGCTTCCGGCGGTCGAAACGCTCGCCCTTGCGCAGGTCCGGGCCGGTCTGGGTGGTCAGCAGCTTGCCGTCGTTGTCCAGCACCAGCAGCGATGGATAGTCGTTGAGCTGGGCGAACTGCGACAGGAACGCGGCATTCTCGTTGGCCGCATCGCGATTGACCTTGACCACCACGAAGTGCGCGTCGCGGAAGCTGCGCAGCTCCGCATCGCCGCCCATCAGTTCGTCCAGCGCCTTGCACGGCTCGCAGGCCGCATTGCCGACATTGAGCACAATGCGCTTGCCGCCGCGCTTGGCCTCGACCTTGGCGGTCTCCAGATCGGCGGCCGGATCGCGCGAAGGGTCGTACTGCGCATTGAGTGCCGCCGCCGCGGCGATGTCCGCCGCGGTGGGCGTATTGCCCGAGGACACCGGCTGGCTGGGATCGGCGCTGGGCGGCTTCTGCATCGAGGTATCCAGCGGCCGTGGCGCCTCCTGTTGCTCGGTGGGCTGCCCGCAGGCGCTCAACAGACCTGCCAGCAGCAGGCCACAGACAGTGGGTTTGATCGGCATCGCTGTTCTCCTCACTTCACACCATGCATCAGTTTGTTGATCAACGGCGCGATCAGGAACAACACCGCGCCAGCGCCCAAGAGCGCCCAAAATCCGAAGGTATACCCGCTCAGGGCCGAAGACACGCTCATCCCTTCGCTTCCGCTGACATGCCCGGCAAAAATGCCCGACAGGTTGTTGCCGATGCCGGTGGACAGGAACCAGCCGCCCATTCCGAAACCGACCAGGCGCACTGGCGCCAGCTTGGTCACCATCGACAGGCCGATCGGCGACAGGCACAGCTCGCCCACCGACTGGATCACGTACACCATGAACAAGGTCCAGAACGGCACCTTGCCAGCATCGTTGACCAGGCTCGACAGTGCAAACATCAGCAGCAGGAACGCCAGGCCGTTGAACAGCAGGCCCAAGCCGAACTTGCGCGGAATCGATGGGTTGAAGCGGCCGGCCTTGACCCAGATCCAGGCGATGACCGGCGCCAGCGTGATGATGGCAATCGAGTTCACCGACTGGAACCAGGCGGTCGGGAAGGTCCAGTCGCCGAAACCGCGGTCGACGATGTTGTCGGCCAGGAAGGTGAACGAGCTGCCGGCCTGTTCGAAGAACATCCAGAACAGCACGTTGAAGGCGAAGATGATCAGCATTGCGATCACCTTGTCGCGCTGCACCTTGCCTTCGCGGATGCCTTCGACCAGCAGCATCACCGACAGGCCGACGAACAACACGGTCAGCACGATCTGCAGCACGTCCGCACCGACGGCGAGCAGGAAGTACACCACCGGGATGGCCAGCACGCAGCCGACCAGCACCATCAGCACGCGGCCGATGCCCTGCGCGTTCGGCGCCGGTGCACCGATGCCCTTGAGCTGCGCGCGGCCGATCCAGAACCACACCAGGCTGATCAGCATGCCCACGCCGGAGGCCATGAACACCATCTTGTAGGACGGCATGGCGTCGGTGCCGAACACCTTTTCGGCCAGCAGCTGGGTCAGCACCGGCGAGATCATCGCGCCGAGGTTGATGCCCATGTAGAAGATGGTGAAGCCGCTGTCGCGGCGCGGATCGGCCACCGAGTACAGCTTGCCGACCATGGTGGAGATGTTCGGTTTGAACAGACCGTTGCCCACCACCACGGTGGCCAGGCCGATCTCGAACATGGTGTGGTCGGGAATGGCGATCAGGAACAGGCCGGTGGCCATGACGGCCGCACCGACCAGGATCGAGCGTTGGTAGCCGAGCACGCGGTCGGCCACGTAGCCGCCGAAGATCGCTGCCGCATACACCAGCGCCAGATAGGCGCCATAGGTGCGTCCGGCCGGCGCCTGGCCGGTGGCATCGCCGTTGAAGAACTGCGCCACGATGTACAGCACCAGCGCCCAACGAATGCCATAGAACGCGAAGCGTTCCCAGAATTCGGTCATGAACAGCATCCACAGCGGCCGGGGATGACCGAGCAGCGTGGGGAACTCGGGTGGTGCCGGCGGCGGCGGGGTGGCGGCGGAAGTCGGCGCGGTAGCGTCAACGCTCATGGAATGTCCCTTGCGTATTCAGTAATGGCTGGGTGCCCGGAGCGTACCCCGGGAGACGCGCGAGGATCACTTAGACGTCATGTACGCGTCAAATTCGCAGGACTCGCCGGCCTGATGGCGGCCACTCTGCGGGGATGACGCCCGTAGCGACCCGCTCAGCCCTTTTCAGGCTCACCGCGGCCACCACCCGCCGGCTCACGACCTTCCACGCCCACCGAGGTGCGCACGTCGAACAGCTCCGGGAAGAACGTCAGCGCCAGCGCCTGCTGCAGAAAGCCCACGCCGCTGGACCCGCCGGTGCCGCGCTTGAAGCCGATCACCCGCATCACCGTGCGCATATGGCGGAAGCGCCAGAGCTGGAACTGGGTTTCCACATCGACCAGGTCCTCGCACAGCGAGTACTCGCGCCAGTAGCGGTCGGTGTTTTCGTAGATGCGCTCGAACACCGGGCGCAGGCTGTCGTCGGCCACATGCGCGCAGGTCCAGTCGCGGGCCTGGTATTGCGGCGGAATCGCATGGCCGAAGCGCGCCAGGTAGCGCAGGAACTCCTCGTACAGGCTGGGCGCTTCCAGCACCTCGCGCAGCCGCGCCTGCCCCTGCGGGTCGTACGCGAACACCTGCAGCATCTGCGGGTTCTTGTTGCCGAGCAGGAACTCGATATAGCGGTATTGCAGCGACTGGAAGCCGGACGAGGGGCCCAGCACGTCGCGGAATCCCATGTACTCGCTCGGCGTCAGCGTCTCCAGCACCGACCACTGTTCGGTGAGCTGGCGCAGCACCTGCTTGCTGCGCGCCAGCACCTTGCGGCACTGCCAGACCTGGTCGTTCTGCAGGTGCACCATCGCCGCGCGCAGCTCGTGCGCCAGCAGTTTCAGCCACAGCTCGGAGGTCTGGTGCTGGATGATGAACAGCATCTCGTCGTGGTGCGCCGGTTCGGACAGGGGCTGCTGCGCCGACAGCAACTGGTCCAGCCGCAGATAGCCGCCGTAGGTCAGCCGCCCCTCCAGATCGGTGTGGATGCCGGGTTCCAGGTCACGCAGATTCTTGTCGACGGGCATGGCGGTGCAGGTGGATCGGGCCGGTCAGGGTAGCTCAGTGGCGGGGATTGGGGATTAGAGGAATCGGGATTCGGGATTCGGGAATCGGGAGGCAGGAGTTGCAGCGCGCGGCCTTGATGTATGTCGCGGCAGCGTCCGGTTTGCCTGGGTGGCCTGCCTGCTTGGCAGCCTGACGATGTCGTGACGTACGCGACCGGTACTTCACACTTGAAAAATGCTGCAGCGGCTGCGCGCGCGCGCAGCCGCTGCGCCGGTGTCACCGTATCGTCAACCAAGGTCTGCAAATTCATGCAGAATCGAACGGCGCTGCCGGCCAGGGACGTGGCCGGACCAGGGGAGCGCTTCACGTCTCATGGATCAGGGGACTCTCATCTCATGCATGTGTTGCAGCGTCGTGCAGCCTTACTTCTCTGTGCGCTGGCGGTTGCCGGCCACGCCAATGCCCAGGTCGTCATCAGCCAGGTCTACGGCGGTGGCGGCAACAGCGGTGCCACCTTCCGCAGCGACTTCGTCGAGCTGCACAACATCGGCAGCACCACGGTCAGCCTGGACGGCTGGTCGGTGCAATACGCCTCGGCTGCCGGCAGCAGCTGGCAGGTCACGCCGTTGGCAGGCAGCGTTCCGGCCGGCGGCTATTACCTGGTCAAGCAGGCCGATGGCAGCGGCGGCAGCGTCGCGCTGCCCACGCCCGACGCCACCGGCACCATCGCGATGGGCGGCGGCGCCGGCAAGGTGGCGCTGAGCAACAGCGCCTCCGCGTTGAGCGGCGCCTGCCCCACCGGCAATGCCGACCTGGTCGGCTATGGCAGCACCGCCAGCTGCGCCGAAGGCAATGCGCCCACGCCGGCGCCCAGCAATACGCTGGCAGTGCTGCGCGGCGGCGATGGTTGCACCGACACCGACAACAACGCGGCCGATTTCGCCACCGGCGCGCCGGCGCCGCGCAACGCCGCCAGCCCCGCACGGCTGTGCAGCGGCGGCGGCCAGCCGATCGCCACGCTGGCCGACGTCAGCCAGGCCGAAGGCAACAGCGGCAGCCGCAGTTTCGTGTTCACGCTGAGCCTGAGCCAGCCGGCCGGCGCAGGCGGGGTGAGCTTCACCGCCGCCACCGCCGATGGCACGGCCACGGCCGGCAGCGACTATGTCGCCCTGCCCGCCTCCAGCGTCCGCATCGCCGCCGGCGAGCGTAGCGCCAGCATCACCGTGGAGGTGCTGGGCGACACCACGCCCGAACCCGACGAGACCTTCGCGCTGCAGATCAGCGGCCTCACCGGCGCGTTGCCGGCCACGCTGAGCGCCACCGGCACCATCCTCAACGACGACTTCAGCCTGCTGCCGATCCACGCCATCCAGGGCAAGGGCGCACGCTCGCCGCTGGAAGGCCAGGTGGTCGCCACCTCGGGCATCGTCACTGCCCGTCGCAGCGCCGGCTTCTTCCTGCAGGCACCGGATGCCGAAACCGATGGCGATCCGGCCACCTCCGAAGGCGTCTACGTCTACACCGGCAGCGCACCGCCGGATGCCGCTGCCATCGGCAACCGGGTGCGCGTGCAGGGCACGGTGCTCGAGTACGTGCCCACCGCCGACCCGACCCAGCCGCCGCTGACCGAGATCGGCGGCAGCCTGACCGTGCTGCTGGATTCCACCGGCAACCCGTTGCCGATGCCGGTGGCGTTGAGCGCGAACTTCCCCAACCCGAACGGCGCCTTTGATCAGCTCGAAGCGCTGGAAGGCATGCGTGTCACCGCCGCCAGCCTCACCGTCAATGCCCCCACCGGCGGCAGCGTCAACGAGACCAACGCCAGCGCCACCAGCAATGGCGTGTTCCATGCGGTGGTCACCGGCCTGCCGCGCGCCTTTCGCGAGCCCGGCGTGCAGTTGCCCGACCCGCTGCCGGCTGGCTCGCCTGCCGGCGTGCCGCGCTGGAACACCAACCCGGAAGTGATCGCCGTCGGCAGTGCCGGCGTGGGCGCCGAACGGCTGGATCTGGCCTCCGGCTGCGTCGTGCTGGATGTCACCGGCCCGCTGGATTACAGCTTCCGCCGCTACACGCTGTATCCGGAACGCACCCCGCAGGTGAACTGCAACGGTGCCGACCAACCGCGCCCGGCACCGGTACCGCAGGCCGACGACGTGGCCGTGGCGACCTACAACATGGAGCGCTTCTTCGACGACCAGAACGACCCGGCGATCGGCGAGCCGGTGCTCACTCCGGCCGCGTTCCAGGCCCGCCTCAACAAGGCCTCGCTGGCGATCCGCAACTACCTGCACACGCCCGACATCCTGGGCACGGTGGAGGTGGAAAACATCAGCGTGCTGCAGACCCTGGCTGCGCGCATCAACGCCGATGCCATCGCCTCCGGCCAGCCCAACCCGCAGTACGTGGCCTACCTGCAGGAAGGCAATGACGTCGGCGGCATCGACGTCGGTTTCCTGGTCAAGACCGGTACGGTGTCGGCCGGCATGCCGCGCGTGGAAGTGGTGTCCATCGCCCAGGAAGGCAAGACCACCACCTGGACCGAACCGGGCGGTGGCGTGAGCCTGCTCAACGATCGCCCGCCGCTGGTGCTTACCGCCAGAGTGCATCAGGCCGATGGCCGCGTGCTGCCGCTGACCGCCATCGTGGTGCATCAACGCTCGCTCAACGGCGCCGAGACCGACGATGCCGCAGGCACCCGCATCCGCGCCAAACGCCAGGCCCAGGCCGAGTACCTGGCGCGCCTGCTGCAGACGCGCCAGCAGCTCGACCCGGCCGAGCAGGTGCTGGTGATGGGCGACTTCAACGCCTTCGAGTTCAACGACGGCTATGTGGATGCGATGGGCACCGTCACCGGCAGGCCGGCACCGGATGCGCAGACCGTGGTGAGCGGCGATGGCGCGGACCTGGTCAACCCGGACTACACCGATCTGACCTGGTTCAACACGCCCGACCAGAGCTACTCGTACGCCTTCGACGGCAACGTGCAGTCGCTGGATCACATCCTGGCCAACGAGGCGCTGATGCGCGCACCGGGCATCGCCTCGCTGTCGGTGGGCCACGCACGCATCAATGCCGACTTCCCCGGCACCGCGCGCAACGATGCCAATACGCCCACGCGCCTGTCCGACCACGACCCCACCGTGGTGCTGCTGCGCATGGCGCCCGCGTTGCGTGCCGACCTGGGGGCGATGGTCACTGCGGCACGCGCACAGGTCACCGAAGGCGAGCGCATCGACTTCAGTGTGGAGGTGGAGAACCGCGGGCCCGACAGCGCGGCGTTTGCCGCGGTGGCACTGGCCTTCGATGCCGCGGTCAGCCCGCGGGTCACCGCGGCACCGGGCTGGAGTTGCCAAGCGCCGGAAACCGCGACCCAGACGGTGGTCACCTGCACCATCGCCTCGCTGGCATCCGGTAACGCACAGCGCTTTGCCGTGCAGGTCGACGCTGGCGCGGAACTGGCAGGGCGCACGCTGACCCTGGCCGCTTCGGTCGCCTCGCAAACGCCCGACCCGCAGCCGGACAACAACACCGACACCGCCGCAGTCAGCGTGCAGCCAGTGCTGCGCAGCGATCTGGCAGTGCGCCTGGAAGGCCCCGCCACGCTGCCCACCACCGCCTTCAACGCCACCTACCGGGTGTTGCTGGACAACCGCGGCAACGCAGCGGCCACCGGTGCCAGCGTGCGGATCGAAGGCAACACGGTGTCGGCCTTGTCGCTGCTGGTGCCGCCCAGCGGCTGGCGTTGTGCCAAGCAACTGCAGTCGTTGCGCAACGCAGTGTTTGTCTGCAGCACCGCCGCCGCAGTGCAGCCGGGCGCGCAGGCCGTGTTCCAGCTCACCGTCGCGGCGAAGCCGATCCCGGCCGAACGCGCGGTGCGGGTGCAGGCCAGCGCCAGCTCGACCTCGCCCGATGCCAACCCGGCCGACAACACGGCGCTGATCGTCACCCCGATCGGTGGAGGCGCCAGCCGCCGCTGATTGCAGTGCAACACGTCGCAGTTCTGTACTGCGACAAAGGGCGCGGCCTGGTCCGCGCCCTTTTTTTTGTGCAAGCCAGCATCATTGTGTGCTGCGGTGCAGGACAGCTTTTTGCTGCGTGGTCCTTAACATCGCAACTCATATCATTTGAAACTTCTTGGTGAAGGTGTCGCCGCAATGAGCGTAGCCGCGCAGTTCGAGATCGAATACCTGCAATACATGGATGCGGACGGCCAGATCGTCCGCGACGACCTGCCGGCCGACGCCGCCAACCCGCAACAGTTGATCGCGCTGTTCAAGCGCATGCTGTTCGTGCGCACCTTCGACAGCAAGTCGGTCGCGCTGCAGCGCACCGGCAAGTTGGGCACCTATGCGGCCTGCCTCGGCCACGAAGCCACCCATGTGGGCATCGGCGCATCGATGCGCAGCGGCGATGTGTTCGCGCCCAGCTATCGCGAGTACGGCACCATGTTCGAACGCGGCGTGCGCCCGCGCGACGTGCTGCTGTACTGGGGCGGCGACGAACGCGGCAGCGACTATCCGCGCGATGCCGATGCGGCGATCGACTTCCCGATCTGCGTGCCGATCTCCACCCAGTGCCTGCACGCGGCCGGTTCGGCGCTGTCGTTCAAGCTGCAGGGCAAGCCGCAGGTCGCTGTGGCCTGCTGCGGCGATGGCGGCAGCTCCAAGACCGACTTCTACGCCGCGCTCAATTCGGCCGGTGCCTACAAGCTGCCGCTGATCCTGTGCGTGATCAACAACGGCTGGGCGATCTCGGTGCCGCGCTCGGCGCAGACCGGCGCGCAGACGCTGGCGCAGAAGGGCCTGGCCGGCGGCCTGCATTGCCTGCAGGTGGACGGCAACGACCTGATCGCGGTGCTCGAGGCGATGCGCCAGGCGCGTGCGCGTGCACTGGCCGGCGACGGCGGCACGGTGATCGAATTCCTGACCTACCGCCTGTCCGATCACACCACCGCCGACGATGCGCGGCGCTACCGCGGCGAAGAAGAGGTCAAGCAGGGCTGGGCGCGCGAGCCGCTGCTGCGGCTGCGCCGTTATCTCACCGCGCAGGGCCTGTGGGACGAGGCGCAGGAAACCGCCTGGAAGGCCGAATGCGGCGCGCGCGTGGACGAAGAGGTCAACGCCTACCTCAACACGCCGGTACAGCCGGTCGAAGCGATGTTCGATTACCTCTATGGCGACCCGCCGGCCGAGTTGCTGGCCCAGCGCGCCGAGGTGATGGCGCAGGAGGCCCGCCATGGATGAGCTCAACCAGTCACACCTGGCTGCGACACAGCAGCAGGCCAGTGCCCCTTACAACGCCGCAGCCACGCGCGGAGAGATCGCCATGAGTTCGCCCATTACCCTGATCGAAGCCATCACCCAGGCGCTGGCCTGGGAGCTGGAACACGACCCCGCGGTGCTGGTGCTGGGCGAGGATGTCGGCGTCAACGGCGGCGTGTTCCGCGCCACCGCCGGCCTGCAGCAGCGCTTCGGCAGCGAGCGGGTGCTGGACACGCCGCTGGATGAAACCACCATCGCCGGCCTGAGCGTCGGCTTGGCCGCGCAGGGCATGAAGCCGGTGGCCGAAGCGCAATTCGACGGCTTCGTGTACCCCATGGTCGATCACCTGATCTGCCACGCCGCACGCCTGCGCAACCGCACCCGCGGCCGCCTGCATTGCCCGATGGTGCTGCGCGTGCCGTGGGGCGGCGGCATCCGCGCGCCGGAACATCACAGCGAAGCCAACGAGGCCATCTTCACCAACGTGCCCGGCCTGCGTGTGGTGTTGCCATCCTCGCCGCAGCGCGCCTATGGCCTGTTGCTGGCCGCGATCCGCGACCCGGATCCGGTGATCTACATGGAGCCCAAGCGCATCTACCGCCAGTACAAGGAAGTGGTCGCCAACGATGGAGAGGCGCTGCCGCTGGACGTGTGCTTCGTGCTGCGCGACGGCACCGACGTCACCCTGGTCACCTGGGGTGCGCAGGTCAAGGAAGCGCTGGAAGCGGCCGACAAGCTCGCCGGCGAAGGCATCAGCGCCGAGGTCATCGACGTGGCCACGCTGCGCCCGCTGGACTTCGACACCATTGCCGAATCGGTAGCCAAGACCGGCCGCTGCGTGATCGTGCAGGAAGCCCCGCGCACCGCCGGCTTCGGTGCGGAGATCGCCGCACAGCTGGCGGAAAAATCGATGTACGACCTGCTCGCACCGGTCGAACGCGTCACCGGCTACGACACGCATATCCCGCTGTTCCGGCTGGAAATGAAGTACCTGCCGAGCGTGGAGCGCATCGTCACCGCTGCCCGTCGCGCGGTGGCCGCCGGCTGACATGCGCGCCCGTCTGCTCTGCGATTACCGCGCCGCGTACGCCAACCCGATCCGCTTCCGTGCTGGCCAGCAGGTGACCATCGGCGTGCGCGATGAGGAATGGCCGGCCTTCGCCTGGGTCAACACCGGCGACGGCCATGCCGGCTGGGCCCCGGTGGCCTGGCTGCGCCCGCTGGGCGACGGCCAGGCCGAAGCCCTGCGCGACTACGACGCACGCGAACTCGATGCCCACCAGGGCGAGGACGTGCTGCTGCATTACGAACATGGTGGTTGGTGGTGGTCCGAGCGTGCCGATGGCATGCAGGGCTGGCTGCCGGCCGCCGACCTCGAACTCCTCGACGACACCACGCCGCCGCTGCCTGCGGCGCAAGAGAACCTGCCATGAGCGAAGCCAAGAATTTCCACCTGCCCGACCTGGGCGAAGGCCTGCCCGACGCCACCATCGTCGAATGGTTCGTCAAGGAGGGCGACAGCGTCCGCCTGGACGATCCGCTGGTCTCGATGGAGACCGCCAAGGCGGTGGTCGAGGTGCCCTCGCCGTTTTCCGGCACCGTGACCAAGCTCGCCGGTGCCGCCGGCGACATTATCGTCACCGGTGCGATGCTGGCGCAGTTCGCGCTGGACGCCTCGCAGCCGCAGCGCGCCGATGGTCAGGACACCGGGCACTCGCATGGCCCCGCACCCACGCACACGCCCAGCACCGGCGACAGCGCGGCCGGCCCGACCGCGCGCGTGGTCGCCTCCGACA
Source organism: Xanthomonas sp. NCPPB 2864 (assembly GCF_056675615.1). Taxonomy (NCBI): domain Bacteria; kingdom Pseudomonadati; phylum Pseudomonadota; class Gammaproteobacteria; order Lysobacterales; family Lysobacteraceae; genus Xanthomonas; species Xanthomonas sp. NCPPB 2864. The sequence goes on along the minus strand of NZ_JBWWVS010000002.1, from coordinate 15,827 downwards.
ACGGCGGCGAGATTGCCGACGCCGATTCCAGTGGCGGGAGCGAGCGTGACGACGCCGGTACCGTGGTCGGTGCGATGCAGAGCTCCAACGCGGTGCAGAGCGAACAGGCAATCGCCGTGGGCGGCGTGCGCGCAATGCCGGCCGTGCGCGCGCTGGCGCGCAAGCTGCGCGTGGACCTAGCGCAGATCCGTGCGAGCGGCCCCGATGGCACGGTGACGATGGCCGATGTGAAGCAGGCCGCCGCGGCCGGCAGCGCGCCGCTGTCTGCAGCGCGCGCGAGTGCCTCGGTCACGCCGAGCAACGGCAGCAACGCGCCAGCAGCCGCGCCGCACGCCGCCGCCGGCACGCACTCGGCAACCAGCGCAGCCGGCAACGCACAACCACGTGCAGCGCTGTCTGCCAGCGGCAAACCGATGCGTACCCAGTCGCCCGGCGTGGTCGCCAAAGGCCAGCCGGAACAGCTCAAGGGCGTGCGCCGCAACATGGCGCGCGTGATGGCCGATGCGCACAGCAAGGTGGTGCCGACCACGCTCAACGACGATGCCGACATCCACGCCTGGCAGCCCGGCAACGATGTCACCGTGCGGCTGGTACGCGGCATCGTGCGGGCGTGCCAAGCGGTTCCAGCGCTCAATGCCTGGTTCGACGGCGAGGCACTCAGCCGCACCCTGCACACGCAGGTGGATATCGGCATTGCAGTGGATACCGAAGAAGGCCTGTTCGTGCCCGCATTGCGCAATGCCGACATGCTCGACGCGCACGGCATTCGCGAGGGCGTCAACCGGCTGCGCCAGCAGGTGGAAAACCGCAGCATCGCCGCCTCCGAGCTCAGTGGCTACACCATCTCGCTGTCCAACTTCGGCATGTTCGCCGGCCGCTACGCCACCCCGGTGGTGGTGCCGCCATGCGTGGCCATCGTCGCCGCCGGCCGCGCACGCTACCAGCTCACTCCGGTGATGGGCGGGGTGGAAACCCACAAGGTGATGCCGCTGTCGCTGACCTTCGACCACCGCGCCGCCACCGGCGGCGAAGCCGCGCGTTTCCTGCGCGCACTGCTGGACGATCTGGCGCTGGCCAACTGACGCACGGATAGCAGAACGGCCGCGCCCACCGCTCGTTGGGCGCGGCGCGCCTTGTCGCATCCGTCCACACGCGACCGGACCCACGGTTGCGATGAACTCGCCGTTCGCGGAATCCCTGGCGGCATGGAGGCCGCGGTGGAGCCTTTATTGCCCCGGATTCCGTGTCTTGCCGGCTTGAACATTGCGGATAGATCACTCGTAGAGCGGCTGACCTGCGGCCTGGCTGCAGGGCCCTTGCCCGCCCACCATCGCGGGACACGCCGCAAGTACGTCCGTGTAGGCTCTTACGCGGCATCCATGCCGCGTAAGTTCCCGCGACGGTGAGCGGGCAAGGACCAGTCGAGAGAGTCGGTGTGCATGGTTGCAAGCAGGGCATGATGCGGCGTGTGGATTACTGCGCATCCGATCAGTTGCCAATGCCAGGTTTGGCTGCGGGGCCCTTGCCCGCCCACCATCGCAGGACACGCCGCAAGTACATCCTTGTAGGCTCTTACGCGGCATCCATGTCGCGTGAGGTTCCGCGACGGTGGGCGGGCAAGGACCAGTCGAAATGGTCGGTGTGCGCGGTACAAGCAGCGCATGAGGTAGGTTGTTTCTCTAGCAAGGCCAATCGGTTGCCCAAGACGAGCCGAGCAACAAGCAGGCTTTCATTGAAGCAACCTAGTAACTTTCTGGTGTGGTGCCCTCGCCGGTTGCGGGACCCTCGGCGGCATGGATGCCGCCGAGGAGCCTCCACGGACGGATTCACGGCGTGTCCCGCAAGCGGTGAGGGCACCGCGCACTCGATGCACCAGGCTTTGACTTAAGCATCTGATCGCCCCTAAGAATCCATGGGTCGAAGTCTTGGTTGCGGTATGCGTTGTGCCACGATGGACTTGGACGATATGGCGAGATGCGCTGTCGCGCGGCGGCGCTGCGCTCTGGTTGCAGCGTTCTGCCCGTCCATCGATGCATTGCCCAGCGGCAACCCCGCATGACGTCCCACCGACCATTGCAACGCAAATGCCTGGATAATCGGCCCATGTCATTTGCCCATCTCTCGCTGTCGCCACAGCTGCAGCCATTCTTCGACACTGCGCTGACTCGCGCCGGTCACCACACCCCTACGCCGATCCAGCAGCAGGCCATTGTGCCGATGCTGCAGGGGCGCGACCTGATCGCGATGGCGCAGACCGGCTCGGGCAAGACGCTGGCCTATGCGCTGCCGCTGCTGCAGCAACGTTGCCTGGCGCCCGACACCGCGCCGCGCGTGCTCGGGGCACTGGTGCTGGTGCCCACGCGCGAACTCGCTGCGCAGGTCGAAGACACCTTGCGCCAACTGGCCGCGCATCTGCCGCGGCGGCTCAAGATCGTGGCGGCTACCGGCGGCAGTTCGATCAATCCGCAGCTGCTCGCCCTGCGCGGGGGTGCCGATATCGTGGTCGCCACGCCCGGACGGCTGCTGGATCTGGTCGACCACAACGCACTGCGCCTGAGCGAGGTCGCCACACTCGTGCTGGATGAAGCCGACCGTCTGCTCGAGCTGGGCTTCGGTGCCGAGCTCGATCGCATCCTGGCCTTGCTGCCGGCGCAGCGCCAGAGCGTGCTGTTTTCGGCCACGTTTCCGCCCGGCATCGCCTCGCTGGCCAAGCGTCGCCTGCGCGACCCGCTACGCATCACCGTTGCCGCCACCCCGGAGGCTGCGCCTGCGATCGAACAACGCGCGATCGCCGTCGATGCCTGCCAGCGCACGCAACTGCTGCGCCACCTGCTGCAGGAGCATGGTTGGTCGCATGTGCTGGTGTTCGTCGCCAGCCGGCATACCGCCGAAAAAGTCGCCGAAAAACTCGGCAAGACCGGCATCAGTGCGCAGCCGCTGCACGGCGAACTGAGCCAGGGTCGCCGCGAGCGTACGTTGCACGCCTTCAAACAGCGCGAGCTGCAGGTGCTGGTGGCCACCGACCTGGCCGGACGCGGTATCGATATCGATGCGCTGCCGGCCGTGATCAATTACGACCTGCCGCGCTCGACGGTGGATTACACCCACCGCATCGGCCGCACCGCACGCGCCGGCGCCAGCGGCCTTGCGATCAGCTTCGTCACGGCAGAGAGTCAGCCGCAATGGCGTTTGATCGAAAAACGCCAGGGCCTGCGCGTACCGACCAGCATGGTCGCCGGGTTCGAGCCGAGTCCGGCGACCGCGGTGCCTGCAACACAGATGCCGAAGACCGGCACGCGCGCTGCGGACGACAACGGCGGCATCAAGGGCAGGCGGCCGAGCAAGAAGGACAAGCAACGCGCCGCGGCGGCGACGCAGGCAGGCAAGCCCGACTGAAGGCGGTGGGCGACACCTGACGCGCTGGCGTCACGCCGAGGCGGACGCCACGCGAAGACTCAGTCCTGCTCGAAATCCAGTTCGCCGCCCGCGGCGCTGTCGCCATCGGCACGCGGAGTCCGCTTGCCGGGCTTGCGCAGGATTTCCACGAAGAACTGCTCGCCACCTTCGCTGGTGAGCGCATTGATCGAGCGGATCAGCTCGGCCGGCGGCAGCGGCGCAGCACTGGCCTCGTCCACCCCGAAGCGCATGTCGAAGTCCCAATAATCCGCTCCTTCCGGCAAGTCCTTGCGACGCTCGCGGCGGATGTACTTGCGGATATCGTGCTTGCTGGATTCCAGCAGACGATCGCGGTTCTTGCCTTCGAGGTTGAGCTGGTAGGTCTTGCGCATGGCGACATCGGTTGGGAGCTGGCCGCCTATTGTGAGGCCACACGGCCGTTCTGGGTGAATGGCCGGGGATTCGGTGGCCGGCGGCATGGGCGCAAGCGTTTGCCTGCCTCGGCGTGGAGAAGGCCACGCGCGCCCTGCGCCAGCATGGATACACGCCGCCGCTACGGCGCGACCGGCGGCCCGTCGATGCAGGCTGGCACAGGCGGGCAGGCCGCCGCCGCCTCATGCACGACGATGGCGTGTCGCACACCTCGGCCTGCCACCTGGCTGACGATGTCGATGTGAAAGGCGTGCCCAACGTGGCCGCAGCGGTGCTGCCGCAGATGATCAAGCAACAGTCCGGCCACGTCTTCAATACTTCCTCGATCGCCGGGCGCAAGGTGTTTGGCCAGGGATTTGCGGTGTCCTCGGCAAGCAAGTTTGCAGTGACCGCGTTCACCGAAGGCCTGCGGATGGAAGTCGGCAAGAAGCACAACATCCGCGTCACCAGCATTCAACCGGGCATCGTCGCAACCGAGCTTCCGGCACAGACCACCGGCGCGGAATATCAGGCCATGATGCCCGGTTATGCCGGCACGGTTCGCATGCTGGACCCGATGGATAGTGCCGACACCATCCTGTTCGCGGCGCAGGCACCGTCCAACGTCAACATCGCCGAAGTCTTCGTGCTTCCGACCGACCAGGTCTGAGTCTCCGCCTCACCAGGCAAACCGCAAGGCAAAGACGCACTGTCGTCTGTGCCCTGCGCGGCGCCACGGTTCCCGCACGCCGGCCTGCCGGCCGGCTACCGGTTCCTCGCAGGCCGCGGCCGCGGCCCACGCGGGTGAACGACCGCGCGCCGCCGCCTTCGATAATGGCGGCTTGGCCGCCACGGCCGAGCGGCATCAGGCGTGCTGCGTCGCTGCCCGGGTGCTACCGGAATCGGGCCGGATCTTGAACCAGATCGAATACATCGCCGGCAGGAACACCAGCGTCAGGATCGTGCCGGCCAGGGTGCCGCCGATCAGCGTATAGGCCAGCGTGCCCCAGAACACCGAATGCGTGAGCGGGATGAACGCCAGGATCGCCGCCAGCGCGGTCAGGATCACCGGCCGCGCACGCTGCACGGTGGCTTCCACCAGCGCATGGAACGGGTCCAGCCCTTCGGCCTCGTTGTGATGGATCTGCCCGATCAGGATCAGCGTGTTGCGCATCAAAATGCCCGACAACGCGATCAGGCCAACCAGCGCATTGATGCCGAACGGTTGCTGGAACAGGATCAGGGTCGGCACCACGCCGATCAGGCCGAGCGGGCTGGTCAGAAACACCATCACCATCGCCGAGATCGAACGCACCTGCAGGATGATGATCAGCAAGGTGGCCGCCAGCATGATCGGGAACAGCGGCAGCATCGCGGTGGTTGCCTTGCCGGATTCCTCAATCGAACCGGCCTCCTTGATCTGGTAACCGCTGGGCAATGTGTCGATGATCGGCTGCAGCTGCCTGGTGATCGCCGCCGAGACATCCGGCGGCTGCAGTTGGTCGTCGACATCGCCGCCCACGGTGATCGTCGGCACCCGATCACGGCGGCGCATGATCGGCTCTTCCATCCGCACATCCACCTTGCCCACCTGCGACAGCGGCACGCGCTGGCCGTTGGCACCAGCCAGGGTGAAGTCGGCGATGCGTGCCGGATCGAAGCGCGTATCGCCAGCCGAACGCGCCATCACCTGCACGCTGCGGATATCCTCGCGCACCAGCGTGACCGGCACGCCGCTGAGCAGGAACTGCAGTTGCTGCGCCACCGCGGTCGAGGTCAGCCCCACCGCCTGCAGGCGGTCCTGGTCCAGGGTGAAATGCAACGTGGGCGTGCGCGTGCCCCAGTCGGTGTTGACGGTGCGCAGCATCGGGCTGTCCTGCATCACCTGCCTGACCTGCGCGGCGATGCCACGCACCACCTGCGGGTCCGCCCCGCTGACCCGGTAGGCCACCGGGAACTGCGAGTACGGGCCGAAGGTAAGTTGGGTCACGCGTACGCGCGCTTCGGATGCCAGGCCTTCGGCAACCGCCTTGCGCATGCGCAGCTTCAATGCGTCGCGCTCGTGCTGGTTGTCGGTGCGCACCACGATCTTGGCGAACGACGGATCCGGCAACTCCGGGCCCATCGCCAGGAAGAAGCGCGGCGCGCCCTGGCCGATGTACGCGGTGACAATCTTCGCTTCGTCCTGTTTGGCCAGCCAGGCTTCCAGCTTGGCCGTGGCCGCGCTGGTCTGGGTGATCGAGCTGCCGTACGGCAGTTGCACTTCGACCAGCACTTCAGGGCGATCGGAGATCGGGAAGAACTGCTTCTTGACGATGCCCATGCCCAGGATCGCAAGCACGAACAGGCCCACCACCGAGCCGGCCACCAACCACTTGCGCGCGATGACGCGTGCCAGCGCATTGCGGAAGCGGTTGTAGCGCGGCGTGTCGTACATCGCGGCGTGGCCGCCTTCGATCTTCTTCAGATCCGGCAGCATCTTGACGCCCAGGTAGGGCGTAAACACCACCGCCACCACCCACGAGACGATCAGCGCAATCCCCACGATCCAGAACATGTTGCTGGTGTATTCGCCGGCAGTGGAGGCGGCAAAGCCGTTAGGCATGAAGCCGACCGCGGTCACCAGCGTGCCGGACAGCATCGGCGCGGCGGTATGGCTCCACGCATAGGCCGATGCGGCGACGCGGCTGTAGCCTTCCTCCATCTTCACCACCATCATCTCGATCGCGATGATGGCGTCGTCCACCAGCAATCCCAGCGCCAGGATCAACGACCCCAGCGTGATGCGGTCGAAGTTCTTGCCGGTGGCCAGCATCACCACGAACACCGCCGCCAGCGTCAGCGGCACCGCGGCCGCCACCACGATACCCACGCGCCAGCCCATGCTGACGAAGCACACCAGCATCACCACCAGCAGCGCGACGAAGAACTTGGTCATGAACTCGCCCACCGACGCGTCGATGTTGACCGCCTGGTCGGTGACCTTGCTCAGGGTCATGCCCAGCGGCAGCTCGGCATTGATTGCGCCCACTTCGCTGTCCAGCGACTTGCCCAGATCCAGCCCGTTCCAGCCATCGCGCATGATGATGCCCAGCAGCAACGCCGGCTCGCCGCCACTGCGGATCATGAAGGTGGACGGATCTTCGTAGCCGCGTTTGACCGTGGCGATATCCGACAGTTTCAGGGTGCGGCCCTGCACCACCAGCGGGGTGTCGCGGATCTTCTGCAGGCTGTCGAGCGCACCGTCCAGGCGAATGAACACCTGCGGCCCGCGCGTCTCCACCGAACCTGCCGCATTCAAGGCGTTCTGCGCATTGAGCGCCGCAAACACCTCCTGCGGACCGACGCCCAGCGTGGCCAGGCGCTCGTGCGAGAACTCGACAAAGATGCGCTCGGGCTGTTCGCCGATGATGTTGACCTTCTTGACACCCGGCACGTGCAACAGGCGCTGGCGCAGGCTTTCCGCATCGCGCGCAAGCAAACGTTGCGGCTCGCCCTTGGCCTTGAGCGCGAACAGCGCAAAGGTGACGTCGGCATATTCGTCGTTGACCATCGGCCCGATCACACCGGCCGGCAGGTTGCCGACTTCGTCGCCCACCTTCTTGCGCGCCTGATAGAACTGCTCCTGCACCTGGCTGGGTGGTGTGCTGTCCAGCAAGGTCAAGGTCGTGAACGCAAGGCCGGGACGCGTATAGGTTTCGCTGCGGTCGTACCAGCGCAGTTCCTGCAGGCGCTTTTCGAGTTTCTCGGCGACCTGGTCCTGCATTTCCTGCGGCGTGGCGCCCGGCCAGGCGGTCACGATGGTCATGACCTTGACGGTGAAGGCCGGGTCTTCGGCACGGCCAAGCTTGAGGAAGGCGACCAGGCCGGCCAGCGAAATCAGGACGATCAGAAACAGCGTGATCGAGCGCTCGCGCACCGCCAGCGCGGAAAGATTGAATCCACCTTCGCTCACGGCTGCGCTCCTGCCGCGGCTGCGGCTTTGGCGCCGGTCGTGGCGCCGGCGGCAGGCGCAATCGTGTTGACCACCCGCACCTGCTCGCCGTCGCGCAACAGGTGCGCACCCAGTGCCACGATGCGCTCACCGCGCGCCAGCTTGCCGGCAACCGTGGCATGGTCGTCGTCCAAACCCAGCACCGTCACCGGCCGCCAGCGCACCTTGGCCGGATTGCCGGCAATCACCCACACGCCCGGCCCCTTGCCGGCATCGAACAACGCGGCCAGCGGCACCTGCAGCCCGGCCTGCGGGCCGGCGGCCGTGCCATCGGCGATGCGCAGGCTGACGGTGGTGCCCAGCGGCGCATCGCCCAGTGCGCCATCGAGCACGTAACGTGCCTCGAAGGTGCGGGTCAGCCGGTCGGCGCTTTCGGACAGCTGGCGCAAGGTCGCCGGCACGGTGACAGCGGCATTGCCGAACAAGGTGGCCTGCGCTACCGAGCCGACCTGCGGGCGCAAGGTTTCCGGCAACTGGATCACCGCCTCGCGGCGGCCGGCATGCGCCAGCCGCACCACCGGCTGCCCGGCCGCGACGACCTGGCCCGGTTCGACCAGCGTCTCCATCACCACGCCATCGGCGTCGGCCAGCAGGTCGGTGTAGCGGTTGGCGTTGCGGGCCACTTCGGCCTGCGCCTGGGCGGCGCTCAGCTGCGCCCTGGCGGCGTCGGCGGCGGCCTTGATCTGGTCGTAGGCCGAAGCGGAAATGGCGCCGGTGCCGCGCAGATCGCGGTAGCGCGCTTCATCCTCACCTGCCTGCTGGGCGCGCGCCTGCGCGGCCGCCACCGCGTCCTGCTGCGCCCGTGCGGCGAGTTTGAGGTCGACCGGGTCGATCCGCAGCAGCGGCTGGCCACGTTTCACGCGCTGGCCGGCATCGACCAGACGCTCCTGCACCTTACCGGCGACCCGGAACCCCAGGTCGCTCTGCACCCGGGCCGCGACCGTGCCGGAGAAGCTGCGCGCCGCTGCACCGGCGTCTTCGACGATGGCCACCCGCACCAGCGGAGCCGCGGTGCGCGGATCGGAGGAGGGCGCCTTGCCGCAGGCGATCAATGCCAGCGGCAGCACACAGAAAGCGGCAGAGGTAACGAGGCGCCGAAGCATGGCAGATCCAGGAGAGAGCTGATGAAGGCTCGCATCCTGAGACTTGTGACTAAATCAGTCAATAGTCACAAACGATTTAAGGCGATAGGCTGCGCAACACCAGGCTCGACAACAGCACCGGCACCTCGTCGGCCTGCTCCAGGCTGTGCTGCAGCAGCAGCGGGTTCATGTAAGGGCGCAGCACCATGTAAATCGCCTGCGTGGCCTCGTCCAGTGGCGTCTTGCGCTCGAAATCGCCACTTTGCCGGCCTTGCTGCAGCACATCCTGCAGCAGCGTCTGGATGCGCACTTCATAGGCGCGGACCGATTGCCAGCGCTCGGTGGCCGCCGAGGTGGCGATCTCGTACAGCTTGCGATCCTGGAAGAACAGCCGGAGGCTCGCCTCGATCATCACCTTGAAAAGCCTGCGTAATTTTTCCGGCGGCTGCTCCGCCTCGTCGACCGCGGCACGCACCTCGGTCTCGATTTCGCGCAGGCAGTTGCTGCAGATCATCTCGCCGATGGCCTGCTTGGATTCGAAGAACTTGTAGATATAGGCCTTGGAGAACCCGATCGCCTTGGCCAGGTCCGAAACCGCGGTCTTCTCGTAGCCGTAGCGGCTGAAATGCTCGGTGGCCGCAATCACGATCTGATCGCGCACGTCATGGTCGGCCGGGCCGCGGCCCGAAACCGGATAGCTGGATGTCTTGCTCATGCCGCCAGCTTAGCGCCCCGGCGCCCCACATACAAAAGTGACCATTTCGTATTATAGTCACACCTCATCCCTGCCCGCCCGGTCTGCCATGCCTCCGTTCCGTTCTGTTGCCGTGCTTGTCGTTGCCAGCCTTGCCACGGGCTGCGCAGTCGGTCCGACCTATACCCGCCCCGCAGCGCCCCTGCCAGACCGTTACGCGGGCCAGGCGGCGGTCGAAGTGCGCCCGGCAGCGCGACCGGCCGAGCTTTCGACCTGGTGGACCGGCTTCGACGACGCGGACCTGAGCCGCTACGTCACCCAGGCGCTGGCGCAGAACCTGGACCTGGCCCAGGCCACCGCGCGCGTCACCCAGGCCCGCGCCGGTCTGACCGCCGCCACTGCCGCGCTGCTGCCTTCAGGCAACATCAGCGGCAACGCGACCCGCGCCTACCAGTCGCTGGAAACGCCGCTCGGCCAGGTGCTCAACAGCACGCCCAACTTCGACCGCTACGCCAGCACCTACGAAGCCAACCTGGGCGCGAGCTGGGAGCTGGATCTGTTCGGCGGCCTGCGTCGCGGGCGCCAGGCCGCACTGGCCGACTACCAGGCCAGCGAAGCCGGCGCCGCCGCCACCCGCCTGGCGGTGGCCGCGCAGACCGCCGATATCTACATCAGCATCCGCGGCCTGCAGGCACGGCTGGAGGTGGCGCAGCGCCAGGTCGCCACCCAGCAGGGCCTGCTGTCGATGGTGACGCTGTTGCATGGCAAGGGGCTCGCGCCGGAGTTGCAACTGCACCAGGCGCAAGGCGCGCTGGCACAGGCGCAGGCCTCGGTGCCCGGCATCGAAAGCGGCCTGGTCGCGGCGATGAACGCCCTGGACGTGATGCTGGGTGTGCCGCCTGGCACGCACCGCGCGGAACTGGCCGCCACCAAACCGATTCCGCTTGCGCCGCGGATCGCCGAGACGGGCACGCCCGGCGACCTGCTGCGGCGCCGCCCCGATCTGATCGCGGCCGAGCGCAGGCTGGCCGCGTCGAACGCGCGCATCGGCGTGGCGATGGCCGAGTACTACCCCAAATTCTCGCTCAGTGGACTGCTCGGCAGCGCCACCGCGATCTCCGGCGCCAACCTGTTCACCGGCGATGCCAGCCAGTCCGCCGGCGTGCTGGGCCTGCGCTGGCGGCTGTTCGACTTCGGCCGCATCAATGCGCAGATCGCCCAGGCCAAGGGCCAGGAAGCCGAGCAGCTGGCGGCGTATCGCCTGGCGGTCCTGCGCGCCACCGAGGACGTCGAAAATGCATTCACCGCACTGGTCAAACGCGAACAACAAGCCAGCGTGCTCGCGCAAGGCGTGGACGCACTGGGCAAGGCGCGCACCGCGTCGGCGCTGGCCTACGAAAAGGGCGTGGTCAGCCTGATCGAGGTGTTGAATGCCGACGAGCAGTTGCTGCGCGCGTCCGATGCGCAGGTGCAGGCGCGAACGGATGCCGCGCGCAGTGCGGTGGCCACCTTCAGGGCGCTGGGTGGCGGCTGGCAATCCAGCACCGCCGACGCAGTTGCGCTGCAGCAGTCGTCACCGCGCTGACGCAAGCACGGACAAGGTCGCTACCGGGCAACCGCAAACTGCGGCGCTTGCCTCATATCGGTGGGCGTCGTCTGTGCGCCAAGCGGGCCCTGCGTCCTTGGCGGAAGAAAACTCGCTGTCCTCACCGCGACCCGGGTGCGGATAACGACTGCGCGTCGCCGTGCACGCGATGGCTGCTGCAGCCCGCGCAGTCGTCATGTGGTCAATCGGCGTGGAAGCGGATGCCTTGATTGATCGTGCATTGATACGCCAGCACCGGCCCGCGTTGCTGCAGACCCGGCAGGTCGTACATGTAGGTGGTGAAACGCACGCTGCCATCCGGGCGCAGCTGGTAGCGCATGAACTGCTGGATCGGCTTGCCGTCGTTGGCCACGGTGAAGTGCGAACCGGAGAACGCGGCCGTGCCGTCCTCGGTGATGCGGTACGCATCGATATGGCGGCCGCCACGGGTCTGCGTGACCGGCGTGCCTTCTTCGGGTGTGCAGCGGCCAAGATCGGTGGTCAGGCTGACGTCGTAACCGGATTCCAGGGCTGCGAGCACTTCCGCACGGGTATTGAGCGATTCACTGGCCCAGGCGGGCAGCGCGCAGGCGCACAGCGTGGCGAGCAGGGCAGCGGGAGCAAGACGGGGCATGGCGAACTCCAGGATGGGGAAAGGAAGCGACCTGGACTGTAATCAGCCCAGGGCCGTCAACATGACCCAGTCCTGTCTGCAGCGGCGCACTGCGCTACGCATCACGCGGCATGATTGCGCTGTTTGGCGATGTCCGCGCGAGATTGCGCCGTGCGGGCTATGCTTGCGCGCGCAGAGGCTGCTTGTTGCGTGATCGGGCGCTTCTATCGCCAGAAAAAAAGCCGAAGGAATGTCGGCAGACGGCAGACGACAGACGGGCATTACGCAGCATCTGATGCACGCACAAAAAGAATGCTGCAATCGGCACGCGTCGACCGGAAGCAACTTTTTCAAAGAGGCATCACCCAACACCACGGGGTTGCACACCTACCCTCATCCGGCGCTGGCGCGCCACCTTCTCCCGATGGGAGAAGGGTTCAAGATGCAGGGTGATGAGGCACTCTCTCGATAAGAGAAGGCCCAAACTCGCACTCGTCACAGCTTCAACTTCATACAACCATCAAAAAGCTGCAATGCAAATCCACCCAGCTACAAGCGCGCATTGACCTCGCGCCGCACCTGTTCCGGCTCCGGCTGTAACGCCGGCATCGCGCCCAGCAACAGACGGTCTGCCAGGGCACGTGTGGCCACACGCAACTCCGGCACGGCGGTGATTTCCCAATAGCGTCCGCGCAACAGCGGGCCCACGCAATACAGCCCCGGCACGATCTGTCCGGCACCATCGCGCACGCGCAGTTGCGCATCGGTGTCCACGCCCAGGCCCAGCGGATCGGCACGCAACAGCCCAGCCTCGCGCATGCCGGCGATCAGCGGGTCGCTGGTGCGGTCGATATCGGTGTCCAACCCTGTGGCGCGGATCACCGCATCGTAATGATCGGTCTGCGCGTCGGCCGATCCACGCGGGCGAATCACCGCTTCCACGCCATCGGGCACCCAACGCGCGCGCAGCAGGCGCGCTGCGACGATCTGCAGTTGCCCCGATTGCTGCAATTGCGCCAGCTGTTCCGCTGCGCCCGGCGCAACGCGGTGCCGCGCCACCTCCCAATACGGGCGCAGATGGCGCAGGAAACGCGCACGCTGCGGCAACTCCAGCCGCTGCCACAGCGGTTGCAGATGCGGGCGCAAGGCATCCACCACGCGTCGCCAGTCGTCGACCACCGCACTGAGCTGACGCACACCGCGCAGCAGGCCACGCAGGTCGGCATCCTTGAGTGCGCGCTGCAGATGCGGCGGCAATTCCAGCGCCGCACCCGGCTGGCGCAGATGCGCCTGCGGCGCAAGGCCGCGTCGCGAGATCGCCAGCAGGCGGCCACGATGCCCGCGCGTGTGCAGGGTCAATGCCACATCCACCATGGTCAGCCCGGTGCCGACGATCAGCACGTCGTCGTCCGGCGACAAGCGCGCCAAGGCATCGCCCTGCCACGGCCAGCCGATATAGCGCGGATGCACGCTCAGGCGCGGGCCGATCCCGGCCAACGCCTGCGGCTGCAGTGCGCCCACCGCCAGCACCACCCGATCGCTGTGGAAGGCATCGCCATTGGCCAGGAACACGCGAAAGCCCTTGCGCGCACGCTCCACCGCCACCGCTTCCTGCGACAGCCGCACGATCGACGCCTGCGCGCCACTGACCGCGGTATCCAGCTCGCTGCGCAGATAATCGCCATAGGCAAGGCGCGGCAGGAATTCCAGTCGCCCGCTGTCGCCCAGATGCAGGGTATCGGCGAAGGCGCCTGGCGCCTGCGCATCGATCCCCAGGTCCTTGGCACGCACGTTGAGCAGGTGCTCCGGCCGGGCGGCACCATAGGCGATGCCGCTGCCGAAGGTCTCGGTCACGCCGACCAGGGTGATACGCACCTGCGCATCGGCCGTCTGCGCCAGCGCACGGACCAGCGCGGTGCCGCAGAAGCCGGCACCGATGACGGTGATATGGGTTTCCATGTGCAACTCCCACTGAATGACCCGCACGTTGTGCCCGCAGCGCGGCGCAAACGTGTAAACAAATGGTTAGCGGCGAGCAACCGAAAACGCATGAGCTGATCATGCTTGGTGATGAGGCTTGCGTTGCAAGCTGCGTGCACACGGCATTGCACAAAGATGACAGCGCACGCGGCCACAGCCAGATGCCGGTGCATGGCCCCCAACCTGGCGCGCAGCGCAGCGCTGCGCACCGCGATTTAGGGTGGCTGACAACACGTAGCGAGCAATCGCTCGGGGTATGTGGACGGCTCGCTCAAAACCTGAGTGTAGGAGTGGCACATGGCAATTCCGAGCACCGCCGCGCGCCTGGGGATGAGCGCAGTAGATCGCAAGCCCCGCTACGCGGTGGCCGGCGCGTCGTTGGCAGAAGCGGTGGAAGTAGTGGAATGGACAGCAGACATTGCGATGCTGCGTTCAACACTGTAACGGTACCGAGCACCGCGTCATGACCGGGCTGCTCGATAATGTCGGTTTCCGATCGAGTGTCCGCCATGTCCATTTCCGCAGCACCCACGCAAATCTCGCCGCGCAATCAACGCGTGCTGATCGCAGGCGGCAGCCGTGGCATCGGCCTGGCGATTGCCGAAGCGTTCGTGCGCAACGGCGCGCAGGTCTCGCTGTGCGCACGCAATGCCGATGGCCTGGCACAGGCCGCCCACGCGTTGGCGCCTCATGGAGCCCCGGTACACACCTTCGCCTGCGACCTGTCGGATGCTGCGCAAATCGAGGCCTATGTGCAGGCCGCAGCACAGGCGCTGGATGGGCTGGATGTGGTGATCAACAACGCCTCCGGCTATGGACACGGCAACGACGATGCGAGCTGGCAAGCCGGCCTGGACGTGGATCTGATGGCCGCAGTGCGCTGCAATCGCGCCGCGCTGCCGCACCTGCGCAACAGCGATGCGGCAGTGATCCTCAATATCAGCTCGATCAATGCGCAACGCCCCACACCACGTGCGATCGCCTATTCCACCGCCAAGGCGGCGCTCAATTACTACACCACCACGCTGGCCGCCGAACTCGCCCGCGAGCGCATCCGCGTCAACGCGATCGCACCGGGCTCTATCGAGTTTCCCGACGGGCTATGGGCCCGCCGCCGCGATCAAGAACCGGAGCTGTATGCCCGCATCCGCGACAGCATCCCGTTCGGGGGATTCGGTCAAGTGCAGCACATCGCCGATGCGGCGTTGTTTCTCGCATCACCGCAAGCACGCTGGATCACCGGACAAGTGCTGGCGGTGGATGGCGGGCAGTCGTTGGGGGTGTGAGCGGGGTTTGTGCTGGCGAAGATGCCGATCCGCCGCGCGTGACTCTGTAGGAGCGTGCCTGCGCGCGATGAAGCTTTATCGGTAACGCCCCTTCGCGCGCAGGCATGCTCCTACGAACAGCAGACAAGCAGTTCCTCCATCTGCGACACCCTCGCGACGACGGGCGGGTGCTGATGGAGGGCGGGTAGTTCTTGGGGGGTGAGCGGTATTTTATGCTGGCGGAGATGGCTATCGGCTGCACGCGAACCCGTAGGAGCGTGCCTGCGCGCGACGAAGCTTTACTGGTAACGCCCCGTCGCGCGCAGGCACCCTACGAACAGCGGGCACCCGTTCCTCTATCCGTAACGCCCTCGCGAAGACGGGCGGGTGCTGCTGGATGATGGACAGTAGTTGGGAGTGCGCACGGTATTTATGCTTACGAAGACGGCAATCGGCTGCACGCGAACCTGTAGGAGCGTGCCTGCGCGCGACGAAGCTTTATCGGTAACGCCTCGTCGCGCGCAGGCACGCTCCTACGAAGAGCAGACAAGCCGTTTCTCCCTCTGCAACGCCCTCGCGACGACGGGTGGGTGCTGATGGATGGTGGGCAGTCGTTGGGAGTGTGAGCGGGGATTTGTGCTGGCGAACACGCCGGTCCGCTGTCGGCCAACCGGTAGGAGCGTGCCTGCGCGCGACGAGGCTTTATCGGTAACGCCCCGTCGCGCGCAGGCACGCAGATCGGAAGAGCGTGGGGTAGGATGGTTTATGGGGGTGTAGATAGCGGTGGGGGGCGGGTGCTTAAGAAAG